>CAZVUC010000033.1:0-70955 GCA_964630405.1 uncultured Syntrophobacterales bacterium
TGGATGCTCGACGCGATCCAGTTGGTGAGCACGCCGTCATGGAAGATGGGCTTCATGATCAGCATGTCGTAGGTGTGGGCGCCGGCGATGTAGGGGTCGTTGAAGAAGAGCTGGTCGCCGTCGAAGAAGCCCGGGCTCTCGCCGTACCACTCGATGACCTTCTTGATGGCGTCGGAGGTGGCGGCGGCGAACCGCAGGTGCCCCGAGCAGGCCAGGATCATCTCGCCCTCGGCGGTATAGAACGACGCCATGCACTCGCCCCCCTGGGCCACGATGGGCGACGCCGTCACCTTCTGGATGGACGAACGCCCCTCCTCGCCGATGGCCCAGAGGCGGTGCAGGAACATTTCGTACTTGACGGGATCCAACTCGGTCGTGTCTGTCATGTTGTGAACTCCTGAGGTCTCCGGTTGCGGTCGCATGCGCCGGCGACGCCTTGCGGGCGCGGGCGGGTTTGATACCCGCCTCTACCGCCTCTTCTTCCCGCCGTGCCGGCGCTACAGCGCGTAGAGCTCCACCGGGTTGTCGTAGAGAATGCGTGAGACGCTCTCGGATGAGAGGAATTCGTGCCGTTGCAGCAGTTGCAGCGCCTGGATCTCGGTGGAGGAGTCGGCGTGGCCGTAGTCGGTGCCCATCACCAGACGGTCGTCGCCCACGTACTTGATGACGTGCTCCAGGTCGTCGTTCATCTGGGCGGCGACCCAGATGTTGTTGTCGGCCAGGATGCGCTCCTTGAGCTTGCCGCCGCGCCGTTCCACGCGCCGCCTGAGGTCGTTGATGAGGTACGGGAGCCAGCCCGCGCTCAGCTCGATGATGCCCCAGCGGAGCTTGGGGAAGCGGTCGGGCAGGTTCGACATGATCAGCAGGTGGAACGCGCCGAGTCCCACGAACTTGTTGCGCTGGTAGCCGCACAGGGGCTGTCCCCAGACCCGGTCCATGTCCGGGCTGTTGGTGCCGGAGTGGATGCACACGGGCATGTCGAGATCGCTGGCTTCCTCGTAGAGCGGGAAGAAGTCGGGGTCGTTGATGAGGCGGTTGCGGTAGTCGAGCCCGGAGATGTTCACCGCCACCGCGCCGTGGTCCTTGGCGAAGCGCATCTGGCGCCGGGCTTCCGGGATGTCGCTCAGCGACGCCACGCAGGCCCAGCGGAAGCGGCCGTGGCCCCGCGAATGGATGTCGGCCAGCCAGCGGTTGTAGCTCCAGCACAGCGCGTTCTCCACCGCCGGCCGGTCCGTGAGCGGATGCACCCACAGGGTCGGGAAGAGCACCTGGATGTCGGTGCCCAGCTCGTCCATATGCGCCACCCGGGCGTCCACGTCCAGCATGTACTTGGCCTTGAGGTCCAGGGGGACGTTGCCGATGAAGGTGCCGGTGATGGCGTCGCTCCTCGCGCCGCCCCCGGGCCAGGGCGTGCCCACCTTGTTGTCGCCGATGACCCAGTACTTGAGGGTCTCGCCGTTCTCCAGCCTTTCGTACACCACCCCGGGCTTGTACTCGCGTTCGGACGGAGCGAGATACTCCCAGGTTTCGTCGATTTCCACCACGTGAGCGTCGGCGTCGATGATCGGCATGGTACTTTCCTCCCCGGGCTCGGTTCGCGCGGATGCGCTGTGGCGTTCAGTTCGCCACAATCGCGGGTTCCTGTCAAATTTGGGATAATCTGGCGACGGAGATGGAGTTGAACCAAATGATGACTTTCAGAGCTATACATATGTGGTGTCTACGCATGCTGCTGGTCTTGACGCTGGCGCTGCCGCTGGCGGGCTGCGGCGACGGGGCGGAAGGAATGTTCGAGACCGCGCAGTTCGAGGAGGTCCAGAACAACAGGGAGCACGCCCGACAACTCTACAACCGCATCCTGCGCGACCATCCGGACAGTCCCTTCGCGGCCAAGGCGCGGGAACGGCTGGCGGCCATGGAGCGGGAGGCGCGATAGCGTCACGTCCGGTGGGATTGTGGGATATCCGCTTGGGCGTGTGCTTGAACGCATTTCGGGCACACGTACTCTATGGGGGTGATCCGATGAAACGAGTCCTCATCGCGTTTGTGGTTCTGGTCACGCCGGCGCTGTGGGCCGCCCCGGTCTGGGCGGGTGGGGCGTCTGCCGATGCGCTGTTGTCCGATCGCGACTTGCGTTACCAGGAGCAGGCGATTCAGAACGCGCTGGAGTTCAACAGGACCGGCCAGCCCGAGACCTGGAAGAACGCGGCCACCGGCCATCGCGGCCGCGTTACTCCGACCCGCACCTACCGCAATTCGGCGGGCCGGGATTGCCGCAAGTTCGAACGCCGGCTGACGATCGACGGCAGGCGGGTCAAGTATCGGGGCACGCGCTGCCGCACGGCCGCCGGGGTCTGGCTCCGGCCGGTGGCGCCAAGGCCGGTGTATGCCCGCGGGTACGACAACCATCGCCGCCTCCGCAGCCGTCCTCGTCCGTATCCATACTACGCGCCGGTGTCGATCCACCTGTTCTACGAGATCGGCCGTGATCGGCCGCACCGCCGTCACCGGGTTCACCGTCATTACTGGCCAAATCGCCATTACAAGCCGCATCGCCACTACCGGCCACACCGCCATGCCCGGCCACACCGCCACCGCGGTCATCACCGGCGTTAGCGGCGCGCGCGCCGTGTGCGAAGCGGGAGGGGAGCTTCAAGGACGGGGATCGTCGCTACGGTTTCCCAGGACGGCGTAGAGCGGGTCTCCGCCGGAGCCCTCGGGGATGGGCGTCGCGGACCGCACATGCTCCCAGTTCCCGGCTTCGGTCAGATACGACGCCACGAGCTGCTGGTGTCCCTGGCCGCTGAGATGGTGCCAGATGGCCACCGCCTTGGTGGGGAAGCAGCGGTTGGAGAAGGTGATGACCAGCGGTCCGCCCGGGGTCACGACGCGGCCGATGTCGCGGATCACCTGCACCGGCTTGACCAGGTAGTCCACGGACACGCAGATGCACGCGGCGTCGAACTCGCCGTCGGCGTAGGGCAGGGTGGGGAAGTCGTTGAGGTTGTGCACGGTGTAGGCGGTGAGGCGGGGATTGGCCTTCAGCTCCTGCTCGTTCATGCCCAGCCCCACGATTTTCCTGAAGCCCATCTCCGGCGGCAGGTGGCTGATCCAACTGCTCATCAAGTCCAGAATCGTGCCTCCGGCCGGCAGCGTTTCCCGGTACAGTTGGGTGACCGCCGCGATGGCGCGGTCGTCGATATGGGTCACCAGCCGGGGCTCCTCGTAGAACTCCTCGTCCGCGGACTCGTCCATGCGGGCGAACGCTTGCGGCGGTAGCGGGTGGGTGATCATGTTGCGGCTCCGCAGTCCCTGGGCCCCCAAACGTCATTCCCGCGCAAGCGGGAATCCAGGGGGGTGGGAGTGGAGAGGGTTCCCGCCTGTAGGGACGATTAGTATAGTAGGGTTGCCGGTCGAGGTTTACAAACACCGTCGCGGGAGGGCTCATGAGCAACGACGACAGACAGGTGATTTTCTCGCTCATCGGGGTAGGCAAGGTGCATCCCCCCAAGCGGCAGGTGCTGAAGGACATCTACCTGTCGTTCTTCTACGGCGCCAAGATCGGGGTCCTGGGCCTCAACGGCTCGGGCAAGAGCACCCTGCTCAAGATCATCGCGGGGGTCGAGAAGGAATACCTGGGAGAGATAACGTTCTCCAAGGGCTACTCCGTGGGCCTGCTGGAGCAGGAGCCCCAAATGGACCCGGAGAAGACCGTGAAGGAGGTGGTGGAGGAAGGCTGCTCGCGGATGATGGAGTTGCTGGCGGAATTCGAGGTGGTCAGCGGCCGATTCGCGGAGGACCTGAGCGCGGACGAGATGGATGCCCTGCTGGAGCGGCAGGCGAAGCTCCAGGACGAGATCGAGGCGGGCAACGGCTGGGAGCTGGAGAGCCAGTTGGAGGTGGCCATGGACGCGCTCCGCTGTCCGCCCGCGGATACGAAGGTCGACGTGCTCTCGGGGGGCGAGCGCCGGCGGGTGGCGTTGTGCCGGCTGTTGATCCAGGAACCGGACATCCTGCTGCTGGACGAGCCCACCAACCACCTGGACGCGGAGTCGGTGCAGTGGCTCGAGCAGCACTTGAGCCGCTACCAGGGCACGGTCATCGCCGTGACCCACGACCGCTACTTCCTGGACAATGTCGCCGGCTGGATCCTGGAGCTCGACCGGGGCCACGGCATTCCCTTCGAAGGCAACTACTCCTCGTGGTTGGAGCAGAAGCAGGCCCGTTTGGCGCAGGAGGAGAAGTCGCTGTCACGGCATCGGAAGACCCTGGAGCGGGAGCTGGAGTGGATCCGCATGTCGCCCCGGGCGCGGCAGGCCAAGGGCAAGGCGCGGCTCTCCCGCTACGAGCAGTTGCTGGGCCAGGAGCAGGAGAGCGCGCAGGAAGACCTGGAGATCTACATCCCGCCGGGGCCGCGCCTGGGCGACATGGTGCTCCAGGCGGAGGGTCTGACCCACGGGTTCGGGGACCGGTTGCTGTTTGAGGACCTGAGCTTCATCATGCCGCCGGGGGCCATTGTCGGCGTCATCGGCCCCAACGGCTCGGGCAAGACCACGCTCCTGCGCATCATCACCGGCAGCGAGGAGTGCCGCGCCGGCTCGTTCCGCATGGGCGAGACCGTCAGGGTCGGCTACGTGGACCAGAGCCGCACCCTGGACGGCGAGCACACCGTGTGGCGGGCCATCTCCGACGGCCAGGACCAGATCGTGCTGGGAAAGCGGGAGGTCAACTCCCGGGCCTACGTGGGACGGTTCAACTTCTCGGGCCAGGACCAGCAGAAAAGGGTGGGGGACCTTTCGGGCGGGGAGCGCAACCGCGTTCATCTGGCCCGGATGCTCAAGGAGGAAGCCAACCTGCTGCTCCTGGACGAACCCACCAACGACCTGGACGTCAACACCATGCGGGCGCTGGAGGACGGACTGGTGGAGTTCGGCGGCTCCTGCGTGGTGGTGAGCCACGACCGCTGGTTCCTGGACCGCATCGCCACCCATATCCTGGCCTTCGAGGGCGACAGCCAGGTGGTCTGGTTCGAGGGGAACTACAGCGATTACGAAGAGGACCGGCGGCGGCGTCTCGGCAAGGAAGCGGACCAGCCTCACCGTATGCGCTACCGGAGGCTCACCAGGGATTGAACTCTGACGCTTGGAACTCGTCATTCCCGCGAAAGCGGGAATCCAGGGGCGGTGGTGGGGCGCTACAACGGCGCGTCCCCGCCTCACCCCTCCTGGATTCCCGCTTTCGCGGGAATGACGGTAGGAGCGGCGGGAATGACGGGTTCGGGTGACCACGGCGAGGGACGGCGGCCGGAAATCGCACTCCGATCCCCTTTCTCAGCCTCCCGCGGCCTTCACGAAGTCCGACAACCGCTCGCCGATCATGATGCAAGTGACGTTGGTGTTGGCGTGCACCACCGTGGGCATGATGGAGGCGTCGGCCACCCAGAGGTTTTCCATGCCGTGCACCTTGAGGTTCTGATCCACCACCGCCTCCGGGTTGGACGCCGGGGCCATGAGACAGGTGCCCACGCCATGATGGTAGCTGTCATAGGTGGCCCGGGCGAACTTGGCCCAGTCCTCGCCGGGTCCGGGCGTCAGCAGCTCGCCGTAGAGCTCCCGCATGGCCGGAGTCTCGGTGATCTCCTTGATGAACGCCATGGCCTGGGTCATGGATTCGATGTCCTGCTGGTGCTCCAGCATGGCGGACTCGATGACCGGCAGCTCGCGCGGGTCGCTGCTCTGGAGGTAGATGCGGCCCCGGTTCATCTGCTCCAGCAGCGACGCCGACAGCGGGATGGTGGGCTTGATGCCCTCGATCTGGGTCGGCGGCCGTAGCGAGATGTGGAAGTTGGAGCAGTCCCGGTCGGCGTGGCTCTTGTAGATGTAGCGGATGCGCGGAATGATCCAGTCGGCGTCGAACTCCTCCTTGCACTCGAAGGTCATGAACACCACGGCGTGGTCCTGGTAGTTCTGCCCCACCCCGGGCATGTCCTTGACCACCTGGATGCCCACCGTCTTGAGGTCCTCGGCGCGGCCGATACCCGACAGCATGAGGAGCTGGGCCGAGTAGTAGACCCCGGCGCTCACGACGACCTGGTTTCCGGAAACGCTTTCCTGGCGGCCGTCCTTCTCATAGCGCACGCCCGTCACCCGATTGCCCTCGATATCCAGTCGGTTGACCTGGGCCTCGGCGATGATGGTGAGGTTGTCGCGGCCGCGCGCGGGGTCCAGGTAAGCCACCACGGTGGACTGCCGCTTGCCGTCCTTGATGCTGAAGGGCGGGTGCCCCACACCCTCGGGATCCGGGATGTTGGTGTCCTCCAGGAGCGGCAGGCCCTTCTGCTGGCCCGCCTCGATGAAGGCCTGCACCGGGTCCGCGGCCCCGGGGGTCTCGAAGGTGAACGGGCGCTTCACGTAGAGCGGGCCGTCGTTGCCGTGGATGGGACTGTCCGGGAAGTCCTGGTCCGATTCCAGCCGCTTGAGCACCGGCAGGACCTGGTCCCAGGACCAGTCCGTGTTGCCGGCGGCCACCCAGTTGTCCATGTCGGCCTTCATGGGCCGGGGCGCGGCCATGACGTTCACCGACGAGCCGCCGCCCATGATCCTGCCGGCGAGCTTGTAGCAGATGCTGGCGTCCACGTCCCGTGGGCTCGGGTACATGGCCAGGTAGTCGGTCTCCAGCAAGAGCCGCACCTGGTTCTGGGCCTCGGCCACCATCTCCGGAATCGGCCGCGGGTCCGGACCCGCCTCCAGCAGCAGCACCTTGCGTCCGGGGTCCTCGGAGAGGCGGCTGGCCGCGGCGCAACCCGCGGAGCCTCCGCCGATGATGATGACATCGTAGTGATCGGCCATGGGATATGCCCTTTCGTAAGTCGCGCCGCCGGCCTCAGGCCTTGGCGGCCTCGTCGTCCAGCGCCTTGCCGAGCCGCTTCCTGAACTCTTCCAGGATGAGCGAGGTGGTGGCGCGCAGGATCATGTCGCCGACGATGGCCAGGCGCCCGTTGATCTCCACCTGTGCCTTGTACTTGAGCTCGGTGCAGTTCTCCCGGGGCTCTTCCATGCGGGCGTCCACGCCGGCCACCACGGTGCTCTTGGTCACCGAATCGTTCCCCTCGATCCTTACGGTGAGGGCCTCCTTGGGGTTGCTGTCGGTGATGGTGGAGCGGAAGTTGAACTTCCCCGACATGGGACCCACCTTGGCGCTGATGACGCCGTCGAAGGTGGTCTCATCGATCTTGTCGATGGAATCGAGTCCCGGCATGCAGGCCGAGAACTTGTCGATGTCCAGCACGAAGTCCCACACGGCGTCTCTCGGATGTTCTACGGTGATAGTGCCCTCGAAGTTCATGGCGGCTCCCGGCGGGTAGGTTGGGTTGGGAGGGGTATAGCGGTTTCGGTTGCCCCGATCAACCAGAGAGACGCCGCCGCGGCCCCGCCCCTGCTTACGAAACCCGTCCGACATGCTACATCTACCGGTCATGGACATCGCCATTGTCTATGCCCTTGGCACGGCGTTCTTCCTGGCGTTGCGGGACATCTTCGGCCGCATGGCGACCCACGACATCGATCCGGTGCTGGGGACGGCGGCCACGGCGTTCACGGGGCTGGTGGTGCTGACGTTGGCGGCTCTCCTGAATGGCGACCTCCATGCGGGTTTCCCGGGCTGGGGGTGGCCGCTGCTCATGATCGGGCTGGCCGGGATCCTCCGCATCACCGTGGGCCGCACCACGTTGTTCACCGCCATCAAGTACATCGGGGCGGCCCGCGCCAGCAGCTTCAGCGCCACCAACGTGTTCTTCGCGATGTCCCTGGGCGTGTTCTTTCTGGGGGAGAATCTGACCTATCTGCTGACCGCCGGCGCCGTCCTGGTGGTGGCGGGTTGCGTGCTGGTGGCCATGAGCCGCGTGCAGGGCGTCGCCGCCCAGACCTGGACGCGGTACGCGGCCGGCATGGGTTTCGCCCTGGGCAGCGCCTTCGCAATGGCCCTGTCGGCGGCGCTGACCCGGGTGGTGGTGCACGAGTTCTCGTCGCCACTCGGCGCCAACTTCTATGCCAGCCTCATTGCGCTGCCGAGCTTCCTGCCCGCCATGTCGAACCGGCCGCTCCGGAGCGTCGCGGACTGGACGGGCCGGCACTGGCGCTACATCTGGCTGGTGGGTCTGGTGTCCGCCATCGGCACCACCTGCGGCTACTTCGCGCTCAAGCACGCGCCGGTGGTGGTGGTGCAGCCCATCGCCCAGTCCCGGCCGTTGTTCGTGCTGCTGGTGTCGTGGATATTCCTGCAGGCCCACGAGTCGATAAACTGGAAGGTCGCCGTGGGCGCCATCGGCATCGTGCTCGGCACGGCCCTGCTCATCGTGAAGTGAGGCGGGACCGGATTCGCTTTCTGGACGTCAAAAGCCTATATGGTTATGAGCTTCGTCTTGGGATCGCGTGTGACAGGTATCTTGCGCGCTTTCGTGAACCTGTTCGGGAGACACGACGCCGGCGTCGTCATCCCCTCTGGAGGGTCGCGTTCGATGAAGGACAAAATCGTCAAGACGGATGAGGAGTGGCGCGAGCAGCTCACCGACGAGGAGTTCCAGGTCACCCGCCGGAAGGCCACGGAGAGGCCGTTCACCGGCAAGTACAACGGTGCCAAGGAGCCCGGCGTGTACCGTTGTGTGTGCTGCGGCGCGGACCTGTTCGATGCGGATGCCAAGTTCGACTCGGGCACCGGATGGCCGAGTTTCTGGGCGCCGGTGAACGAGGAGAACGTGGCCACCGAGGAAGACCATTCCTACGGCATGCGGCGGGTGGAGGTTCTCTGCGGCGTCTGTGACGCCCACCTGGGGCACGTCTTCGACGACGGGCCGGCGCCGACATATTTGAGGTATTGTATTAATTCTCTATCGTTAAGGCACGAGAAAGACTAGGAGGTTCGATCATATGGACAGCAAGCAGGTTTTGGCACAGCTCGACCGTGCGCATCTGGTGGAAATGACCCGGGATCTCGCGGATATCGTGACCATCACGGGCGAGGAAGCGCCGGTGGCGGAATACCTGGGGCGCGAGTTCGAGCGGTTGGGCATGGAGGTGGAGTACCAGGAGGTGGAGGAGGGGCGGCCCAACGTCATCGGCACGCTGAGAGGTTCCGGCGGCGGGCCGGTGCTGATGTTCAACGGGCACATGGACCACTTCGACAATCCGGAGCCTACGCGGGTGACGGAGGACCGGGTGTACGGCCGCGGACTCGTCAACATGAAGTGCGCGTTCCCCTGCTACATCACGGCGGTGGACATGCTGGTGAAGGCCCAGGCGGAGCTCAAGGGCGACATCATCATCTCGGGGGTCGTGGGCGAGATCGAGAAGGCCCAGGTCAACCGCTTCCACGGCAAGAGCTACCGGGGCGCGGGTGTAGGGGCACGCTATCTCATGGACCACGGGGTCACCGCCGACATGTGCATCATCGGCGAGCCCACGGGCCTTCGCATGCAGATCGGCAACGCCGGGCTGGCGTGGGCCGAGGTGACCGTGGAAGGCCCGGCCAAGACCTTCGTCATGAAGGCGTTCGAGGTGGCCAAGGCGATCCAGGCGTGGGAGGCCGACTACCAGAAGATGTTCCCGCACCCGTTCATGCTCCCGACCGTGCAGATCGGCGCCATCGACGGCGGCAATCCCTTCAAGCCCGGCACCAACCCGGTGTGCAAGATCTACGTCATCGTCAAGACGCTGCCCGACGTGCCCACCATGAAGATCCAGCGGGAGCTGGAGAAGGTCGCCGCCGCGGTTGCGGAGAAGGAAGGGGACATCGACACCCGGGTGAAGCTCTACCTCACCACCGGCGGCTACGAGATCCCCGAGACCGACTACGTGGTGAAGGCCATGGGCGCGGCCCACAAGGAAGTCAACGACGGCAAGGACATGGAGTTCTCGGAGCCGGTGCGCTACGGCATCACCAGCGACGGCTCGCGCATCAACCAGTACGGCGTGTCGGTGATCACCTACGGCGCCGGCTTCGGCACCCACCTGGTGGACCCCGACGAGCAGGAGACCGGCGCGGAATGGGACCGGCCCTCCGGCACCCGCCGGGGCGTCGGCATCAAGAACATGGAGCGTTGCAGCAGCGTCTACGCGCTGGCGGCCCTGGACATCTGCAGCAAGACCCGCGCGGAGCTGGGCCTGGACTGATCGGGAGTCCCCATGGAACTGACACTCGCACACTACCGCAACCGTTTCTGCATGTTCCGGACCTACTACGCCCTGGCTGAGGGCATCGTGAAGCCCGAGGGCTTCGACCTGAAGGTCATCGAGGTGGCCGACCCGCCCAGCCACGAGCTGGAGGAGGTGCTGATCCGGGGCGAGGTGGCGTTCGCCAACGTCTATCTGCCGAATTTCCTCAAGCGCAAGCTCGGCGGCGCGCCCATCGTGGGCCTGTCCACGGAGTGGAAGTCCACCTCCAAGGGCAACGGCGTCTTCGTGCTCAAGGACGGCCCGGTGCAGACCCCCAAGGACCTGGAGGGACGGCTCATCGCCAGCCACCACTCCGACCCCCACGCCATGCATTGCTTCCTTCTGCGCAAGCACTACAAGGTGGACGACTCCACCATCCGCTGGGAGTCCCATCCCCAGGAGGAGCTCGTGGCGATCCTCAAGGAGGGCAAGGCCGATGCCGTGACGCTCATCGACCAGGTCTTCTGGCACGGCGAGAAGGACCCGGACGTCCGCTGCCTCTACACCGACGGCGACGCCTGGCGCGGCCTCCACGGCCTCCCCGAGATCATCAAGCACATGCTCGCCACCCGCGAGGACCTGTTGGCGGAGCATCCGGAGTTCGCCGGACAGATCCTCGACGCGTGCCGCAAGTCCATCGCCTACAGCGACGCCCACCTCGAGGAGGTCGCCGACAAGTTCATCGCCAGGTACGGCGGCGACAAGCAGGACATCCTGGCCTCCGCCGGCTACCCCAAGATCGAGTTCACTTTCACCGACACCGAGCGCAAGGAGGCGGAAGCCACCATGGAGATGCTGATCGAGACCGGGCGGCTGGAGGGACGCGTGGACCTTTCCACGGCGTTCGTGTCGTGACGGCCAGACAGGGTCATGGTGGAAGCGGCGGCGACGGCCCGGCCACCGTCATTCCGTCTCCGTCCCCGTCGTTCCCGTCTCCTTCCCTGTCGTTCCGGTCTTCTGCTCCGTCATTCCGGTGTCCTTCTCCGTCATTCCCGCGAAAGCGGGAATCCAGGTGGGGTGGGGCGGAGGTCTTGACGCCCACCCCGTACCTTTATAGTGTGGGCCGCACATCACCGTCTCTGACGAATCGAGGGAGGTTCCTATGCGAAGCTTGATTACAAAGGCGATGGCGCTTTCGCTGGGCTTGGTTCTGTGCCTTTCCGGCATGGCGCTGGCGTCGAGCGCGGAACTGATTGCCGCGGCCAAGAAGGAAGGCAAGCTGCGGCTGATCACGTTCTCCAGCTTCAGGAAGGCCGCCGAGTCCTTTCAGAAGAAGTACGGCATCACGGTGGAGGGCACCTACGTGGGCGCGCCGGGCGTTCTCCGCACGGTGAGCCAGGAATCCCAGGCGGGGATATCCGCCATCGACAGGTTCGGCGCGTCGCCGGGGCCGTTGAGCGGACTCAACCACCTGACCCAGAGCTACAAGCCGGCCGGTTATGAGAAGGTGGCGCATCACATGGAGGCGTTGCCGAAGGACTGGAACCTGGTGCCGATCTTCATCCACGTGGCGGGAGCCTCCTACAACAAGGATCTGATCCCGCCGGAGCAGGCGCCCCGCAGCATCCAGGAACTGATCAAGCCCAAGTACAAGGGCAAGATCATCTCTCGCACGCCGTGGCTCGGGTCCAATTATCTCGTGCACATCGCGTCGTTGCAGGCGTGGTTCGGCGGCAACGAGGAGAAGTGGGCCAACTTCTGGAAGGCGTTCAAGGTCAACGTGGGACGGTACGAGCCCAAGTGGGGGCCGCTCCACCAGGCCGTGGGTCTCAAGGAGTTCCCCCTCGGAATCTTCACGCTGCCGTACACGCCGTTCACCTTCGGCCGAAGCTATCCCGGGCTGGGTTACTCCACGTTCCGGGAGCCCGCCATCTGGTGGCCCAACATGCTGGCGATTCACGGGAAGGCCCCTCACCCCAACGCCGCCAAGCTCTTCATGGATTACGCCATCAGCGCCGAGGGACAGAAGCACTTCATCGACGAAGGGCTGATCCCGGCCGACAGCTCCATGAAGCCGAGGGGATCTCTCATCGAAGAGCTCAAGGGCGTCAAGTTCTTCGCCAAGGCGCCCGAGATCATCGCCCACGAGGTCAGCAACAACAAGGGCGCTTGGACCAAGCGTATCCAGGCGCTCTACCAGTAGCCTGAAGGCGCGGGCGCCGGAACGACGCGAAGGGCCATGTTCGAATTCTTCCCGGGGAACCGAAGCTGGTCCTTCGCGTGCATCCGGCTGCTGGCCGAAAGCTACTACGGCGGCGGCGAGTTCAACGAGATCCACCGCACGGCGCAACGCATCAAGCCCGGCGACACGGAGAGCTGGCACGCCGAGTGGCATGAGACCGCGGACCGGGTCGCCGACCACGGCCGCGAGCAACAAGCCGCCGGACATTCGGAAAGCGCCCGGAAGGCGTTCTTCCGCGCGGCCAACTACTACCGGGTCGCCGAATTCCTGCTGCCCTTCACCGACGACAGAAAGGTCCCCACCTACCGCAAGTCCGCCGAGAGCTTCCACGCCGCGGCGGAGCTATCGCCCGACATCGAGCGCGTCGAGGTGCCTTACGAGGACACCTCCATGCCCGGCTACTTCTTTCATGCCCCTGCCGGCGCCGGCGAGAAGCCGCCGGTCCTGATCTTCACCGGAGGCGCCGACTCCACCGCCGAGGAGGTCTACTTCGTCGGCGGACCCGAGGCCGCCAAACGCGGCCTCGCCCTGCTCATCGTCGACGGCCCCGGACGCGGCGGGATGCTCCGGCTGCGCAACAGCCTGGCCATCCCGGACTTCGAGCGGCCGGTAACGGCCATGGTGGACTACCTCGAAGCTCGCGGCGACGTCGACACGAACCGCATCGCCCTCATGGGCATGAGCATGGGCGGCTACTACGTCACCCGCGCCGCCGCCTACGAGAAGCGGGTCAAGGCCTGCGTGTCGCACTTCGGCCCCTACGACTGCTACCGGGACATCTACGAGTTCTACGAGCCCCTGAGAGGACAGTTTCGCTGGATCACCGGGTCGAGCAGCGAAGACGAGGTGCGCGAGCGCCTGAGCCGGTTCACCCTCGCCGGAAGCATCGAGAAGGTCGAGTGCCCGCTCCTCATCCTCCACGGCGAGGACGACATCATCACCGACCCGCGCTGCGCCCGCCAGACCTACGAAGAAGCCAAGTGCGAGAAGGAGCTACGCTTCCTCCGCTCCGGCGAACCCGGCGCTGTCCACTGTTCCTACGACAACCACGCCGAGATCTTCCCGTTCATGCACGACTGGGTGGCGGCGAGGGTATGAGCGCCTGGCTCAAGGCAGCCCCACTTCCCGACAGAAGGTCGCCAACGGCAGGACGCGCGTGTTGGCGTCGGCGTCGCCGAAGTCCCTGGTGCCGAGGTGAACCTGGTAGAAACGGGGAACGTCCGTGCGCTCTCTGAAATAGCCGCACGCTGGCGCGGCGCGGCGGTCGCCGCTCTTGCACTCGACGGCGAATTCCGCGACGCCGTCGCGCAGAACGACGAAGTCCACCTCGCGCTTGTCGGTATCCCGGATGAAACGCAGTTCCATGTGGTGGCCTTCGGTGTCCTCTATGTAGTGGCAGTACTTCAACAGATGGCCGGCGACCATGTTCTCGAACCGGGCGCCACGGTCCTCGACGCGCGACCAATCCCAGAAATACAGTTTCTTCTCCTTGCGGACGGCGCGGATCCTGCCGGCTCCAAACGGCGAAATGCGGTAGCAGAGGTAAAGTCGCTCGAATATCCCCAGCCAACGCTCGATGGATGCGTGGTTGGCCTGTAACAGCCGGCTGAGGCTGTTGACCGAAAGAGGGGAGCCGACGCACGCGGGGAGATGCGACAGAAGCAACTCCAGCGCCGAGACCTCCCGCACGTTCTCCAGGTCGCGCAGATCCTCATAGAGGACTCTTGCCGAGTGTTCCCGGAGCCACCGGCGGTGGAAGCGCGCCTCGCCCCGGAGAAAGGGTTCAGGGAAACCGCCGAATCGGAGTAACTGTTCCAGCAGGCGCTGGGTCGGCTGCTTGTCTTGTTCCATGGCGGTGAATGGATGCAGCCGGTAGTAGTGGTACCGGCCCTGCAGGGAGTCGCCGCCTTTGCGGTAGTAGTCGAGACGAGCCGAGCCGGTGACGACGAAGGAGATGGAACTCCTGTTCTTGTCGTACAGGCCCTTCATCAGGTTCCGCCAGTTCGCGTACTTGTGGATCTCGTCGAAGATGATGCGGGGCTGGCGGGAGGGCACTCGTTCCGCGAGGATGTTCTCGCGGTCGGCCAGCACGTCCCAATTCAGGTAGGCTGGCGATGACTCGTCTTGCTGCCCCTCTAGCAGAGAAAGCGCCAGCGTTGTCTTCCCGACTTGGCGCGATCCGCCGATGAAGACCATCCGGTCCGCGAGATCTGCTTCGATGTTGTCCTTGACGTAGCGCTGCTGCATCCCTGCCGGCCCTACCGGTGCGCCCGTGAGTATTTTCTACTATACCATAAAATACTCATGAGTATTTCAGGGTCGACCAGAAAATACCCACGACGCTTGCGGTCGTGGAGAAGGTACGGGAGCCGGCTACGCCTCCCGCCGCGACACCAGCAAGTGCAGCCCCAGTGACATCAGGAGCATCAGCACACCGATGACGGCGCCGATGCCGAACTGTCCCTCGTCGAAGGCGCGCTGGAAGAGCAGGGTGGAGAGCACCTCGTTGCCGTAGGTGAACAGGATGACGGCGCCGGCGAACTCTCGCAGGTAGATCTGGAACAGCAGGACCCACACGGAGAACAGGCCGCCACGGAGAAACGGTATGACGATGCGCGTGATGGTGCCTAACGCGCTGGCGCCGGAGGTCCAGGACGCTTCCTCGAACTCCTTGTGGAACTGGAACAGGAACGGGCTCAGGGTGCGTAGCGCGAACGGCAGGTAGTTGCCGATGAAGTAGAGCAGCAGGATCCACAGGGTGCCGTATACCGGGGTCCGGATGTAGGCCCATACGAAGCCCACCGCCAGGATGGTGCCGGGGAAGGCCAGCGGCAGCATGGTGGCGGCCTCGATGGGTCCCTTGAGCTTGACGCCGCTGCGCACCAGCAGATAGCCCACCCCCAGGGCGATGGTAACGGTGGCGGTGGCGGCCGTGAAGCACAGAAGCATCGTATTGCCCAGCGCGCGCCAGAAAACCGCGTCCTGCAGGGCGGCATTCCAGTGGTTGAGGGTGAGTTGCGTCAGTACGCTCAGGCTGGGAGTGGCCACGAACTGGGAGAAGGAAAGCAGCACGATTACAACCGCCGGAAGCACGATCACTACGCCGAAGTACAGCGAAGCGCCCGCGAAGGCCACGTAGCGCCACCGGCCCAGGTGGTGGACGTTCTCTGGCCGGGCCTTGCCGGTGACGGTGACGAAGCTCTCGGCGCGCCTCACCATGTGGCGGTATAGGAACAGCGAGATCAGGCTCAAGGGGATTACCATCATGGCCAGCGCCGCGGCGGTGTTGTAGTAGATCAGCGACTGGTAGTCCGACGCGATGATGTTGAAGATGGCGGAGGTGAAGACGAAGATGCCGCCGGGCGCGCCGATGAGGATCGGCACCTCCAGGGTGATCAGCCCGATGACGAACACCAGCAGGAACGAGGACAGGATCAGCGGACGCAGCACCGGAAGGGTCACCCGGCGCAACGTTCCCATCACCGTGTTGCCGCAGGCGATGGACTGTTCTTCCAGCGACGGATCCATGAGCCGGAAGGCGTTCAGGGCGATGAGGAACACGATCGGTGACTCGTAGAGCACCATGATGAAGATCATCCCCGGGAATGAGTAGATGTTGAACAGGTTGGTGCCGAAGAACTCCCGGAACAGGACGTTGAGGACGCCGATGCGCGGGCTCAGGAGCAGGATCCAGGCCAGCGCGGCGATGATCACCGGAAACGCCCGGGGCACGATTCCCAGCTTGGCGAAGACGTTGCCGTAGGGCATGTCGGTGCGCACCACCAGAAACGCCATGGCGACGCCCAGCACCACGGAGATGGCGGCCATCACGAAGGCGAACACCAGCGAGTTGAAGACCAGGGTGGGCAGGTCGGTGGGGATGCTGATGTTCAGGGCCCGGACCCAGTTGTCCAGCGTGACGTGACCCGGGGCCACCGGCGAGGCTGACCAGAAGCTGCCGAACACGAGCGCCAGCACGGGAACGAGGATGACGAAGCCGATGACCACCATCAGGATGGTGTAAACGGCCCTCATGGCGTTCTCGGTATGCATGGCCTCCGGTCTCCGTTCGGCCGCCCCCGGCGCTACGCGGTGCGCAAGAGAAAGAGCTGGCCCGAGATGTAGCGCGCGGCGTCGGATATCAGGTAGCGGATCAAGCCGGTGATCTCGTCCTTCTGCGTGAAGCCCCCCATGAGCGGTGAGGTGGACTGCTTCAGGGTCCACTGTTCTTCCGACATGCCGGCCCGGGCCATGTCGGTTTCGGTGGCGCCGGGTCCGATGGCGTTGGCGGTGACGTTGTAGGGGGCCAGCTCCATGGCCAGGGTCTTGGTGAAGGTGATGACCCCTCCCTTGGAGGCGGCGTAGTGGGAGCCCAGCCTCTGCCCCGTGACCCCACGGCCCGAGGCGACGTTGATGATCCGGCCGGACTTGCGCTCGGCCATGTGCTTGCCCGCCGCCTGCGAACAAAGGAAGAGTCCGGTGAGATTGACCCGGATCACCCGCTCCCATTCCTCCGCGGGCATCTCCAGCACCGGGGCGCGCTTGATCACCCCGGCGGCGTTGAGCTGCACGTCGATGTGGCCGTACTTGTCGATGGCGGCCCCCACCATGCCGTCGACGCTGGCCTTGTCGCCGACGTCCACTCCCACGGCCAGGGCCTCACCGCCTTCCTTGCCGATTTCCGCAACGAGGGCCTGCGCCCCCTCTCCGTTGAAATCGGCCACCACCACGCTGTGTCCGTCCTGGGCCAGCGCACGGCAGATGGCCGACCCGATGCCGCCGGCGCCGCCGGTTACCACCACGACCTGTGACATGTCACCTCCCAAGGCTCAGTGAATGGAAACTCCTCTTGCGCGGTCGCGTTACGGCGTCCGCAACAGGAACGTCTGTCCGGTGATGAAGCGCGCCGCATCGGACACGAGATAGCGCACCAGGCCCGTGATCTCGTCCTTCTGGGTGAGCCCCCCCTGCAGGGGATCCACCGCCTTGATGGCCGCCCACTGCTCTTCGGTGTAGCCGGCCCGGGCCATGGGGGTCTCCGTGCGTCCGGGACAGATGTTGTTCACCAGGATATTGTCCGACGCGACCTCCACCGCCATGGACTTGGTGAAGGCGATGACCCCGGCCTTGGAGGCGGAGTAGTGCGCGGAGTAGGGCGCCCCGGCGACCCCTCGGCCCGAGGCGACGTTGAGGATGCGTCCCTGCTTGCGCGGCCGCATGACCGCGGCGGCGGCCTGGCTGCACAGGAAGACGCCCCGCAGGTTCACGCGAATGACTCTGTCCCACTCCTCCTCGGTCATGTCCGCGATGGAGAAGCGGCCCATGAGGCCCGCGAAGTTGATCTGGTAGTCGAGTTGACCGTAGGCGTCCACCGCGCTCTGGATCATGCCCGCGACGCTCTGCTTGTCGCCCACGTCCACGCCCACGCCCAGCGCCTCCCGGCCTTCGGATTTGAGCTTGGCAGCCAGGGCCTGCGCCCCCTCTCCGTTGAAGTCGGCCACCACGACCTGGAGCCCGTCCTCCGCCAGCGCGGAACAGACCGAGGACCCCAGACCGCCCGCTCCTCCGGTTACGATAACGACTTCCGCCATGATGATGTATTCCTCCTTGTGTGCGGTTGCTGCGCGGGGTGGCGCGAGCGCCGTATCCGACGCGGCCCCCGCGTTCCAGCCAGCCGATCCATATCCCGGCGTGGGCGGAAAAGCAAGGGAGAGCGCCGTCCCTCAACCCCCTCGGGGAGCGTGGTACGCGGCGAAGGCCCCTTCCCACCGTCCGCTCCACAGGCGCCACAGGTTGGCCGCGAGCCGGTGAAGCATGAACAGACTGAACCCGGCCCAGACTCCGAAGAGACCCAGCCCCAGGTAGAAGGCGGCCCCGGTGAGGGGCACGAACAGCAGAAGACCACCCGCCAGCATCGCCCACATGAGAAAACGCGTGTCGTGGGCGCCCAGGATGAAGCCGTCCAGGGCGAACACGATGCCGTTCAGGGGCTGGAACACGATCAGCAGCAGGAAGGCCTCGTCTCGGGCCAGCTCCGCCACCGCCGCCGAGGAGGTGAAGAGCGCCAGGAGTGGTTCCTGGAGCAGCAGGTAGGCCGCGCCGAAGACCGCGCCGCCGGCGCAGCCCCATATCACCAGCATCCGGCCCAGGCGCCGCGCCCGGCGGGCGTCGCCGCCGCCCAGGTGCCGCGCCACCAGGGTCTGTCCGGCCACCGCCAGCCCGTCGATGGTGTCGGAGCAGAAGATGAAGAGCTGGAAGACGATCTCGTAGGCCGCGAGGTAAACGGGTCCCATGCGCGCCACCACGGCCGTGGCGAACACCAGCGAGAGCCGCAGCCCGGCGGTGCGCACGGCCAGGTGCCCGGCGATCCTGGAGATGCTGCGGAATCGGCGCAGGCGCAGTTGCCGGCTCTTCAGTTGATACAGGCCCGTATAGTCCGAGAAGAACAGCAGCCGCAGGTACAGGACCATGCCCAGGGCGTGGGCCGCCACCGCCGCCACCGCCGCGCCGCGCAGGCCCAGGGCCGGAAAACCGAGCCCGCCGTAGATCAACGCGTAGTCCAGGACGATGTTGGTGCCGCTCATCAGGAACGCCACCAGCATGGGGGAGAAGGTGTTCTGTATGCCGCGCAGGAAGCCCACCGCGGCGTAGATGGAGAACAGCATCGGAATGGTGGCGCAACGGATGCGGAAGTAGGGGACGCCCTGCTCGGCAACGCCGGCGGTGGCGCCCATGAGCGCGTACAGTTGGGGGGCGAACAGGAAGCAGAGGAAGGCTACCGCCAATCCGCCGCCCACCGCCAGCACCAGGGCGTGCCGGAAGATCTCGCCGCAGGCCAGGTAGTTGCGCGAGCCGTATTGGCTGGCCACCAGGCTGGTGGTGCCGAAGATGAGGAACGCGAAGATCCAGATCACCGCGCCGATGAGGCTCGTGGCGATGGCCTTGGCGGCCAGCGGCTCCACTCCCAGGTGGCCGATCATGGCCGTGTCCGCGATGTTCAGCACCGGCTCGCTGGCGATGGCCAGGGAGGCCGGGACGGCCAGTCGCCAGAGGTCCCGGTTGTCCGAGGACGGAGTTGTGGGGGCGCCGCCGCCGGCAGCGTCAGAAATGACCGGGCCCGCCTTGAGTGTAGATGCGGACGCGCGCGGTGGCGCGGTCGAAGCGGCGCCGCAGCCAGCGCTTGAACGCGTTCCGCGTGGCCGGAATGAGCATCAGGAAGCCGAAGGCATCCGTGAGTATCCCGGGAGTAATCAGCAGCAGTCCCGCCGCCAGGATGATCACGCCGTCCAGCATCTCCTCGGCCGGGACGATCCCCTGGTTCAGGTTCCGCTGGATCTGGCCCAGGGTCCGGAGCCCCTCCAGCTTGGCGAGGAACGCCCCCAGCACACCCGTGCCGAGGACCAGCAGGATCGTGTTGAGCCCGCCGATCACCGAGCCCACCTCGATGAGAAGATAGAGCTCGATCAGCGGAATGACGGTGAACAGCAGAAGAAGTCGTGCGAACATGGGTTCAGGGAGGAGCGGCCGGTCCTACGGCCGGACCGCTTCCGGCGTTGTCCCCGCGCCGATGCACTCGGCCAGGATCTCGAGCCCGTCCACCAGCCGCGGCCCGGGCCGGTTGAAGAATCTGGAGCCGTCCACGGCGAACACGCGGCCGTTGGCAACCGCGGGAATGCCCTGCCACGCGGGAAGGTCCTTGAACGGTTCCCACTCCTTCAGGGTCCGGCTTTCGTCGAAACCGCAGGGCATGAGCACCAGGATCTCGGGCGCCGCCTCCACCAGTGTTTCCAGGGCCACCCGCGCCGAGGGTTCGTGTTTCGCGGCCAGCACGTCCGTTCCTCCCGCCAGCTCCACCATTTCGGGTACCCAATGACCGGCCGCGTACAGGGGATCCAGCCATTCGAGGCAGGCCACCCGCGGTCTGGGGCCGGCTTGGGGGACCCGGGCGGCGACGCGTCCCACGCGTTCCCGCAACGCGCCCACCAGGGTTTCCGCCTGTTCCGAGGTCCCGGTGGCGTTACCCACCCGGGCGATGTCCCGCAGGACTTCGCCGAGGGAGCTCGGCGACAGCGACAGCACTCTTGCCGGCGGTTTCAGCGTGCCGGCGGCGGCCATGACGTCGTCATAGCCCACCGCGCAGACGTCGCACAGGCCCTGGGTGACGATGAGATCGGGGTTGATGCCGCGCAGCAGTTCGAGGTCCAGGCCGTAGAGTCCCTCGCCGCGGCCCAAATGCCGCTGAACCATGTCGTCGATCTCGCGGCTGGTGGAGTTGTCCGAGTCGATCCGGCCGCGCACCACCACGGGCTTCTCCCGGGCCCCGGCGGGGAAGTCGCATTCATGGCTGACGGCCACCACCGAGTCGCCCAGGCCCAGGGCGAATGCGATCTCCGTCGCGCTCGGCAGCAGGGTGCAGATGCGCATGGTTTCACTCTTAGGGGAGCGCGGGGGATATTGCAATGGCGGCCCCGCGCGCGGACTTGAAAGGCACGTCGCAGTGGTCTATCTTTACTAGCCACGCGTATGCTACAGGCGCCCGGAGCGCGATTCAGCGGCGGTTTCACCCAGGAGGTTCCGATGCCGATTACCAACAGTCTTCCCGAGACGGTTTTCACCACCCGGGTCGACGATCTGTTGAACTGGGGGAGGGCCTCGTCCCAGTGGTACATGCTGTTCGGGCTTGCCTGTTGCGCCATCGAGCTCATGCAGACCGGCGGCCCGCGGGCGGATCTGGACCGTTTCGGGTGCGTGCCGCGGGCGACCCCGCGCCAGTCCGACCTGATGATCGTGGCCGGAACCCTGACCTACAAGATGGCCAAGCGCACCCGGCTGCTCTATGACCAGATGCCCGATCCCAAGTACGTCATCTCCATGGGGAGCTGCTCGAACTGCGGCGGCCTGTTCCAGATGGCCTATTCC
The DNA here is from genome assembly GCA_964630405.1 of uncultured Syntrophobacterales bacterium. Taxonomy (GTDB): domain Bacteria; phylum Desulfobacterota; class Binatia; order UBA9968; family JAJDTQ01; genus JAJDTQ01. The sequence continues at coordinate 21,310 of CAZVUC010000033.1, forward strand.
GTGTGCAAGGGAGTCGACAAGATCGTGCCGGTGGACGTCTACGTTCCCGGCTGTCCGCCGCGCCCCGAGGCGTTGACCGAGGGTCTTCTGCGGATTCAGGACAAGGTGATGCGGGAGCGCTGGCTGGTCAAGGGTTCGGCGGCGGCAGCGGCCCGCGGATAGGGAGAAATCGCATGGCAGAGTACGTCAAGGTCGCGACCACGGATGAGGTGGAACCCGGCAAGCCCAAGCTGGTGGAGGTCAACGGCCGGAGGGTCGCGCTGTTCAACGTGGATGGGAGCTTCTACGCCATCGACGACTTCTGCACGCATCGCGGCGCGCCGCTCTCCGAGGGAGAGGTGATGGGCAAGGACGTCCAGTGCCCGTGGCACGGCGCGATGTTCGACATCACCACGGGCGAGGCGTCGGGACCTCCCGCGGACACGGGCGTCGACACGTTCAACGTCCGGGTGGAGGGGGCCGACATCGAGGTCGAGGTCTGACGGGTCGGCCGGGCCCATGAAGCAGGCGCCGATGCCAAACCAATGAAGGAGCGAAGCCATGGCGGATGACGCACTCAGCAGGATCCAAGAGCAGGTCAAGAACAACCGGGTGATGGTCTTCATGAAGGGCACTCCCAACTTCCCGCAATGCGGCTTCTCGGCCCACACGGTGGAGATCCTGCGCGCCCACAACGCGGAGTTCGAGAGCTTCGACGTGCTGTCGGACCCGGCCGTCCGGGAGGGCGTGAAACAGTACTCCAACTGGCCCACCATCCCGCAGGTGTACATCGACGGGCAATTCGTGGGCGGCTGCGACATCGTCCACGAACTGCACGAGCGGGGCGAGCTCGACTCGCTGCTCAACCCTGCCGAGGAGTAGGGTCGGGGAGAGACCCTACGCCCTCCCTGTTCGAAGAGATCGGCGCCGAGCGCCTGCGCGACGTCATCGACGTATTCGTCGACCGGATTTTCGATGACCTCATGATCGGCTTTTTCTTCCGCAACGCCGACCGCGGCCGGATCAAGGAGCTGGAGTTCCAGTTCACCGCCCGCGTGCTCGGCGCGGATATCGAGTACGAGGGCCGTCCCCTCGAACAGGCCCACGCCCCCCATCCCATCATGGGCGGACAGTTCGCCCGCCGCCTGCAGATCCTGCGCGAGACTCTGGACGAGTTCCAGGTCCCCGAAGCCGTGGGCGCGGCGTGGCTCGACCACACCGAGAGCCTGCGCTCCCTCATCACACGGGACCGGGGCTCGGACTGCGATCCGGCCGAGGCCCGGCGCAAGGCGCTGGGGCAGGTGCCGTGACCGAACCGCTGGACCACAGCCTCATCCGCAAGGCCGCCCGGGACGAAGCCTTCGATCTGGCCCTGTATGTCAAGCTTCGCGACCTCGAAACCGGCGAGGTCCACAACGTCCTGTCGAAGCTGGTGAACGTGGAACGGGGACACGTTACCTTCTGGGCCGACTTGGCGGGCCTCGAGGAAGTGTCGCTGAATCGGTTTCAACGGTTCAGGCTGGGCGTCTTCATCCTGATGCGCAGACTCTTCGGCGTCGGCATGACGTTCCTCATCCTTGAGGCCATCGAGATCTACGGCATCAAGAAGTACTGGACGCTGTGGGACCAGTACAAGGACACGCCGCAGGGGCCGAGGATAAAGGCCATCCTGCGGGACGAGTTCGGCCACGAGGACGAGATCGTCGCCGACCTCACCGGCAGGCGGCTCAATGCCGAACGCGTCCGCGACATCTTCCTGGGGCTGAACGACGGCCTGGTGGAGGTGCTGGGCAGCGTCAGCGGCTTCTATGCCTCGTTGGGCGACCCCGTCTATGTCCTGGTGGCCAGCCTTACGGTGGCGGTGGCCGGCTCCATCTCCATGGCGGCCGGCGTGCTGGCCTCGTCCCGGTCCCAGCTCGAGGTTCAACGGATCGAGAACGCCAAACGCCACTTCTTCGATCCCGACGCCGTGGCGGCCGAGGAGACCCGTCCGCTGTCGGCGGCGGTCGCCGTGGCGGCCTCCTACTTCTTTGGCGCGCTGTTCCCGATCCTGCCGGTGCTCCTGGGCGCGGCCAGCCCGCTGTGGTCCATCGTCGTGGGCGGCGGCATGGTGGCGGTGGTGACCATGCTGCTGTCGTTCATGTCCGGCATGGAAGTCCGGCGCCGCGTGCTGCAGAACGTTCTCCTGGTGGCCGCGGCGGTGGCGGTGACCTATGCCCTGGGGACGCTGGTGAAGCACTTCTGGCAGATTGCGGTGTGACGCCGGGAGCATGTTTCCACACGGATCCGTGAGGCGCCATGGGTAATTGGGACATCGCGTCCGCCAGGGACTATCATGAGCGGACCAAGCACTCCCCCGTGAGCATCCGCGGCGGCCCCCATTTCCTGGACTGGGACAATCAGCCCCGACCCTTCAAGGTCTACGAGAACCTGGACTCATTGCCGCTGGAGGAGCATCTGGCATCGTCCGGCGTGCCCGCGCTGGAGGCCATTTCCCGCTCCGCTCCGCAACGCGAGCGTGAGGTCACCCGGCAGGAGCTGGGAGAGGTGTTGTTCCTCTCTGCCGGCGTCACCCGGCGGCGGCGCTATTTCGGCGGCGAGATGCTCTTCCGGGCGGCGGCGTGCACGGGCGCGCTGTACCACATCGACATATACGTCGTCGCCGGACCGCTGCCGGATCTGGATGCGGGCGTCTATCATTTCGCGCCCGAGCGGTTCGCCCTGACCCCCTTGCGCCAGGGCGACCACCGGGGCGCCCTGGTGGAGGCGGCCGGCAGTGAGCCGGCGGTGGCCCATGCCCCGGCCATCCTGGTCTTCGCTTCCACGTTCTGGCGCAATAGCTGGAAGTATCGCGACCGCGCCTACCGGCACTGCTTCTGGGACGGCGGCACCATCCTGGCCAACTGCCTGGCGGCGGCCGCGGCGCGGGACATCCCGGCCCGCACGGTGATGGGGTTCGCCGAAGCGTCGGTGAATCGTCTGCTCGGCCTGGACCCGGACAGGGAGGCGGCCCTGTGCCTGGTGCCGGTGGGCCGGGCAGGACCGTCCACCACGCCGTCCGGCAAGCCCTTGCCGGCGCTGGACCTCGTCACGCGGCCGCTGTCGCGCCAGGAGGTCGACTACCCGTCCATCCGGGAGATGCACGCGGCGTCCAGCCTGGAGAGCGGCGCCGAGGTGCGGAGTTGGCGGGAAGCGGATGCGGCGGCCGCCGCATCCACTGCCGGGACGGACGAGAGCGTCGCCATCATCCGCGAGCTCCCGCTGGAAACCGCCCCGGCTGCATCGCTCCCTACCGGTAGCATCGAGGACGCGATCGTGCGCCGCGGCTCGACCCGGCGTTTCTCCCACGAGGCCATCACTTTCGCCCAGTTGTCCAACGCCCTGCACTACGCCACGCGCGGCGTCGCCGTGGACGTCGACCCCGGCGGGTCCCGGGCAATGAACCAGCTCTACCTCGTCGTCAACCACGTGGACGGCGCGGCGCCCGGCACCTACGTCCTGGACCGCGAAAGAGGATGCCTTCGGCTTTTGAAGGAGGGGGAGTTCCGCCGGGAGGCCGGCTTCCTCGGACTGGGCCAGGAAATCCCCGCCGATGCCAGCGTCAACGTCTACTTCATGGCCGACCTGGAGCCGGTGCTGGCGCGTTACGGGAACCGCGGCTACCGCCTGGCGCAGATGGAGGCCAGCATCACCGCCGGTCGCCTCTACCTGGCGGCCTATGCCCAAGGCTTCGGCGCCTCGGGGCTCACCTTCTTCGACGACGACGTGACGGCGTTCTTCTCGCCCCACGCCGCCGGCAAGAGCGTCATGTTCCTGATCGCGCTGGGCCGGCGGCTGAAGGCGAAATAGGCCGCGCGACGGCCCCCTCGCTACCGCCGGGTCCAGGCCAGCCAGCGCTGGAAGATCTTCTTCACCAGGGGCGTCAGCCGGGTGCGGTTGAACGCATCGCCGGTCTGCTTGATGGCCTCGGCCTGGGTGGGATACGGGTGGATGACGTTGGCGACGGTGCCGAGGCCGACCTTTCCCGCCATGGCCAGGGTGATCTCGCTGATCATCTCGCCCGCGTGCCGGGCGACGATGGTGCCGCCGACGATCTTGTCCTTGCCCTTCAGGACGTGGATCTTGACGAAGCCCTCCTCTTCGCCGTCGGCCAGCGCCCGGTCCACTTCCTTGAGCTCCCGCGTGAAGGTGTCGATGGCGACGCCCTGGCTCTCGGCGTCCCGTTCGTACATGCCCACGTGGGCGATCTCCGGGTCCGTGTAGGTGGCCCAGGGCATGATGAGGGAGCTCAGCTTCTTGCTCTTGTAGAAGAGGGCGTTCTGGATGATGATGCGCGCGGCCGCGTCGGCCGCGTGGGTGAACTTCCAGTCCATGCACACGTCGCCGCCGGCGAAGATGCGCGGGTTGGTGGTCTGAAGGTAGTCGTTGACCACCACGCCGCGAAACGGGTGGAACTCGACGCCGACGCCTTCGAGGTTCAGGCCGTCCACGTTGGGCGCCCGCCCCGCTCCCACCAGGATCTCGTCCACGGCCACGGAGTCGGCGTTGCCGTCGGCCTCGAAATGGACCGTCTTGCGGCCGTTCTCCGCCGCCACGCGGGTAATGGCGCTGTTGAGCACCAGTTGAACGCCCTCCCGCAGGAACTGCTTCTGCACGATGTCCGCGGCGTCGGCGTCCTCGCGGTTGAGGATGTGGTCGCCGTTGTGGAACAGCACCACCTGGCAGCCCAGGCGCTGGAAGGTCTGTGCGAGTTCGCAGCCGATGGGACCGGCGCCGATCACCGCCAGGCGTTCCGGGCGCTGGGTGAGGGAGAACACGGTTTCGTTGGTCAGGTAGCCGGCGTCCTCGATCCCCTCGATGGGCGGATGCGGCGCCACCGCCCGGGCGCCGGAGGCGATGACGGCCTTCTTGAAGTGCAGGGACTGGCCGTCCACCTCCACCGTCTCCGGGCCGGTGAAGCTGGCATCGCCCAGGAATATGTCGACGCCCAGCTCGCTGAAACGCTTCACCGAGTCGTGGTGGCTTATGTGGGAGCGGATCCGGCGCATGCGTTCCATCACCGCCGCGAAGTCCACCTGCACGTCGTCCGGGCAGCCGATGCCGAACAGGCCGGCGTCGCGGATCTCCGCCACCACCCGCGACGAGCGGATGATGCACTTGGACGGCACGCAGCCGACGTTGAGGCAGTCGCCGCCAAGGTAGTGCCGCTCGATGAGGGCGACCTTGGCGCCGAGGCCGGCAGCGCCCGCCGCGGTCACCAGCCCGGCCGTTCCGGCGCCGATCACCACCAGGTTGTAGCGGTCGGCCGGCGTGGGATTGGTCCAGTCCGACGGGTGCGTGTTGGACCCCAACACCTGGTTGTATTCGTCCAGCGGCGACAGTTGTGGAATGTTTCGCATGAGTGTGTTCTCCCGGTCCTCTTCGATAACAGGTTGGCTGCGCGGAACCTCGCGGTCGGTCTGCCTACGACGCCTTCGGTTGCCTCCGCCTGTTCACCAGCTCGATGGACTTCTTGGCGATGAGAGGGAACAGCCCCAACAACACGAACGAGAGCAGCAGCGTGGGCGAGAGGATGCCGGCCAGGGAATCGATCTGGGCCAGTTGGGTGCCCGCGTTGACGAAGACGATGGTGCCGGGAAACATCCCCAGTTGGCTCACGAAGAAGAACTGCACCGTGCGGATGGGCGTGAGCCCCATGACGAGGTTGATGACGAAGAAGGGGATCGCCGGGATCAGCCGCATGGTGAAGAGGTAGAACATGCCCTCCCTGGCGATGCCGTTGTTGATGGTTTCGAGCCTGTCTCCGAACTTGCTCTGGATGCTGTCCCGCAGAAGAAGGCGCGCCACCAGGAACGCCAGGGTGGCGCCGATGGTGCTGCAGAAGGAAACGATGATGGTGCCCGTGACCACTCCGAACAGCGCGCCGCCCAGCAGCGTCATGATCGCCGCGCCCGGGAGCGACAGAGCCGTTACCGCGATGTAGACGGCCGCGTACGCCCCGAGGGTGATGACCGGGTTGTGCTGGTAGTAGGCTTGGTAGGCGTCGCGCTGGGCCTTGATGAACTCCAGGTTGAAGTATCTGCCGAGGTCGAAGATGAAGAAGGCCGCGATGAGGGCTGCCACCAGCACCACCAGCGCTATCTTTACGATCCTTTGGTTCATGAAAGATCTCTCCTCGGATTACCGGCTCCGTTACCGGCCGGCGTTCAGGCTCCAGTCGTAGTGGAAGTCGAGCTTGCCGCCGTAGCCTTCCAGCCGTTTCCGCAGCGCCGGTTCCGCGTACTCCTTCAGGTGTCGCACGACGCCGTCCCTGTTGCCGCCGAAGTCGGCCTGGAACCAGTCGTAGATGCTCGACACCCGCAGCCGGCCGTTGGCGAAGGCGGCGCCCCGGGGATGATTGACGTACTCCCGGGCGCCGGCGTCCAGGAGGCGCTCCAGGTTTTCGGCGGTGAAGGCCTCGGCCTGCAGGTTGGGGCAGCCGATGCTGGCGCAGTTGACCGCGTAGTGGACCCGGTTGTCCCGCCATATGGGCCGCAGGATCCGATGCTCGATGTCGTCCAGCGAGATCTTCTCGCCCTCCACCGCGGCCAGCTTGGCTTTCCAGGGGCCGCCGCCGAAGAGTCCCCCGAACAGGCCGGACGACAGCCGGATGTCCCGGATGGATTTCACCGGGAAATGTTCCGCAACGACCCGTATGGTCAGAGCGTTGTAGAGATTGATCCAGTAGGCCTGCTGCGCGTCCCGGCCGTAGGTGGATATGGGCAGCTTCTCCAGCCCCGCGATGTAGCCGTCGAGGGCGGACTTGCCCGTCTTGGCGACGTCGCCGTAGCGGACCCGGTTCACGCCCGACGGGTGGCCCGTGACCAGGTACCGTTTCAGAAGCGCCCCCCACGCCGAATGGTCGATGGCGCGGCTGTCGGCTGGATCGTGCTTCTGCCACCGCGGCCAGAGCTCCGCCGCGGGCGCCGCCAGCACCTGGTTGCCCATGAGGCAGCATGCCAGCGCGATGGCCGGCGCAAGTTTGAAATAGTTGAGCATGGAATCGTCTTCCGGAGGTATCGGCGGTCCGGCCGTGCGATCACGAGCGCAAGAGGCCGACTTCAAGGGCGCGATCATTTATAGTTGATTTGGTGACGCAGGTAAATTCCCTCAAGCCCGCCCTGGCGGTCATGGGACGCGCGCCCGTGGCCGGAAGGGTCAAGACCCGGCTGTGCCCGCCCCTCGATCCGGAGCAGGCGGCCGAGTTCTACGAGTGCGTGCTCCGGGACGTGCTGCATGAACTGGCGCCTTCGGAACGGTGGGATACCTGGGTGGCGTACGCCGAGCGCAGCCGGGACTATTTCCAGCGCCTTCCCGAACACGGCATCGCGCTGCTGCCCCAGCGGGGCGCCTCACTGGGTGCACGCATGCACGCGGTGTTCGTGGACCTCTGCCATGCGGGTTACCGGCAGGTCGTTCTCGTCGGGAGCGACATCCCCACCCTCGAGGCAACTTCGGTCAGAAGGGCGTGTGAAGTCCTGCAACAGGGCCGGAGCGACATCGTCCTCGGCCCGGCGGACGACGGCGGCTACTACCTGATCGGCCTGAACCGGCCCGAAGAGGGTCTTTTCGACGACATCGTCTGGAGCACCGCGTCGGTGCTGGAGGACACTCTGGCCCGGGCGCGGCAACTCAAGCTCCGGGTCCGCATGGTGGCCGGCACCTACGATGTCGACGTGGCCGAGGACCTGGAGCGGCTTCGAAGAGACCTGGAAGATTCCCCGTGCTTGCGCGCCAGCCGTCCCAGGACCTATGCGTGGATGTACCGGCTACGTCCGGCCGCTCCACGCTAGTGTCCCGTCCCACGTAATTCACTACCGGAGATGGCCGCGGGCCACCCGCACGGCCTTGGTGCTGAGGGAGGAAATGGGATGGGCGTGGAGGTCGGCCAGGTTCACCCAGCGCCATGCCGGTCCCTTTACCGGTAGTTTGCGTTGCAGTACGTAGATCGGCGCGGTGATGCGCATGTCGGTGATCGCGTGGCGGATGACCGCTACAGGCTCGGATCGCTGAAGGGTTTCACCGCCCGACCTTGCCGGCAGTGTCTCCGGCGTGGGCAGTTCCCACAGGCCCGCGAGAAGTCCGCCGTCGGGGCGGCGGTGGAGCAGAATCCTCGACCGTGACTCCACCAGGACCAGCGGCCACTGCACCGCCCTGGTCCGCGCGGACTTTCGTTGCGGCAGGGCGAAGGTGCCGGACGCCCGCGCGTGGCACCAGTGGGCGAGAGGACAACGCTCGCACAGCGGCAACGCGGGAAGGCAACGGGTCGCGCCCAGCTCCATGACCGCCTGATTGAAGTCGCCGGGACGTGATCGGGACACCATCCCCTCGGCTGCCGCGTCGATCGTCTTGGGTTCCGTCAGGCTGAGCAGACGCGTGTAGACCCGCCGCAGATTGCCGTCGGGCGCGGCGTAGGGTTGCTCGAAGGCGATGCTCATGACCGCACCCGCGGTATACCGGCCGATGCCCGGCAGGCTCAGCAACGCCTGGTAGTCCGCCGGCAACTGGCCGCCGTGCCGGCTCACCAGCAGGCGCGCGGCCTGTTTGAGGTTTGCCGCCCGCCCGTAGTATCCCAGGCCGCTCCAGACGCTCCGGACGGCATCCAGCGACGCCCGGTCCAGGGCTTCCACCGACGGGAACGCTTCCATGAAGCGGCGATAGTAGGGAAGCACCGTCGCCACCTGGGTCTGCTGGAGCATGGTCTCGGCGACCCAGATGGCGTAGGGGTCGCGGGTCCTGCGCCAGGGCAGGTCACGCTTGTTGCGGTCGTACCAGCGCAGCAGGGCGGCTCGTATTCGCGTCCGTACTATGGTGGATGGACCGATGTCAGGCATTCACTGCCCTGCTTGCCGCGGATTCGTGCGGGAGCGGCCGGCGGTCGCCCCTGGTTTCGCTACAATCGCCCGTCCGCACGACACTAGTCGCGGATGTCCTGCAGGAACCACTCCCGCGGCAGCGGATGGCCCAGGCCCTTGGCCTTGGCCAACTCGAACGCGGTGCCGCCCACCGCGGCGAACTGAAGGCCCTGGGTCCCCTGGTTGTTGAGGAACGTCACCTGCCGGTCGCTGGTGCGCCCGGGCCAGGTGCCGGCCATCAGGTCCGGGATGGTGCCGATGTCGGCATTGTCGATCTCGCGGATGGGCGAGGGCGGGATCTTCGTCTTTTCCTCGTCGGTGCCGGCGATGTAGGCGAACATGCCGTCGCTGCCGTGGACGGTCCCCGGCGGAGGATTGTCCAGCACCAGGGTGGAAGCCCCCAGGCGCGCCTGCAGGTCGCACTTGGCCAGGATCTCGGGGCCGGCCTCGTTGGAGCGGACGTTGGTGATGTGCATGCCGGGCTCCACCCATTCCGGTTTCATCACCTGCACCAGGGAGTCGGTGGCCAGCGCCACGATGTCGGCGCCGCGGCAGGCCGTTTCGGCGTCGTCGCAGGTCTCCACGGTGAGCCCCAGTTGCTCCCGCATCTCCGCGGCGAAGGCTTCCCGGTTGGCCTTGGTGGGGCTGAACACCCGGAGCAGCTCGATGTCGCGGACCTCGTGAATGGCCTGGGTGTAGGTCCGTGCCATGCCGCCGGAGCCCAGCATGCCGAGCACCTTGGAGTTCCGACGCGACAGGTACTTGACCCCGAGGCCGGCGCAGGCGCCCACGCGCATGTGCTGCAGGTAGCCGTCGTTCATGAGCGCCAGCGGCTCGCCGTTGCGCACGCTCAGGAGGAAGATCAGGCCGCAATAGGTGCCGGGCTCCATGCAGTACTTGTCCTCGGTCTCGAACTCGCCGTTCTTCTCCCACACCAGCATGTCCGACTTCATGCGGATGGCCATGTAGCCCAGCGACCGGCTGGCCCCCTCCATGGTGCCCCAGCGGTAGTAGTGGGGCTCCCGGGGCACGTAGAAGTCGATCCTCGGCCGGTACGCCGCCTCGTTCTTCGAGAGGTCGCGGTAGGCGTCCTCCATGGCGTCGAGGCAGGTTTTCATGTCCAGGACTTCCTGGATGTGCTCATTGGTCAGAAACAGCATGGATCCTCCTTGTGGGCCGGTTCGTGCCCGGTTCTCGGTGCGTTTCCGTTGTTATCCCGTTCCCGCTTCTTTTTCCAGGACCGTCCGGACGCCGGCGAGCCCGGGGTCGTCGCCTATGAGCCGCAGGAAGTTGGCCTGGATCAGTGCTTCGAGCTTCCCGGGCGGCAGCCCCTTGAGTCGAGCCGTCTCCGTCACCACGTCGGCGATGATGTCCGGCGGCGCCACTTCCCCGCCGAGCCAGCGGTTGCCGCCGGGATTGTCGGTCTCGGACAGCAGTTGGCGGGGCGGCACGGCGCGCGCCACCTGCCGGATCTTCTCCGAATACAGGACTTCGACCCCGATGGTGAACAGGTAGCCCTCGGCGATCATCTCGTCGAGCACGTCCATGGGGCCGGAGTACCAGTGGATGATGGCCCTGGTCGCGTCGAAGGCGCGCAGGGTGTCGAGGATGCGGCGCTCGGCGCCCTTGGTATGCAGGTTGACGATCTTGTCCTGTCGGGCCGCCTCCCGCACCAGGAACTCGAACACCCGGATCTGGTGCGGGTAGGCGTCCTTGTCCCGCACCCAGTGGAAGTCGAGGCCCAACTCGCCCAGCATGGGACTCTGCTCGATCAGGGGACCCAGGTCCGCAAGGTGGTCGACGTGTTCCGGCGCCCGCCGCGGATGGATGCCGAAGGAGGGGAGCACGAAGGGACACTCTTGCGCCAACGCGAGGTTACGCTCGTAGGAGGCGGGGTCCATGGAGTTGGCCAGGGTCAGGATGCGCCGGCGCTCGATCCGCGCCAGCGCTTCCCGCGGCTCGTCGTAGTGGTCGAGATGAGCGTGGGCGTCGATCAGCATGACGGGGAGGGCGGTCGCGGCTCCCGGTCCCCGGCCTACCTGAAACGGTCGCCGAAGTACTTCGTCAGGTCGATGGCGTCCGTTCCCGGGACCTTGATCTCCAGCGGGTAGTCGGACTTGCGGGTGGCGTCCACGCCCACCTTGGTGACCAGGTGCGAACCGCCGGCCGGGTCGTAGGAGGCCGGATCCAGCGGGGAGCCCCTGGAGTAGGTGACCATGAAAACGTCGCGGTCCGCGCGCACCCGGGTGGCGATGGCGTGCATGACGTCGCTGTCGTTGCTGATGTCCACGTCCTCGTCCACGCAGACGACGAACTTCAGGAACGGGTCGGCGGCGAAGGCGGCCATGGCGGCGTTCTTGGCGTCGCCGTCGATCATGGAGTCCATCTGGATGTAGCAGATGTAGCGGGAGCGGCCGGAGGGCGGCACGTACACTGCCTTCACGCCGGCGCTGGCGATGCGGCAGGTGTGGTAGATGTAGCTGTTCCGCGTCACCCCCGACAGCAGCAGGTTGTCGGCGTGCCCCACGAACGAGCTCTGGTAGAGCGCGTTCTTCTTCATGGTGATGGCCTTGACGTACACTACCGGGTTCACGCGCTGGGGGCCGTAGGTCCCGGGATACTCGCCGAAGGGGGCTTCCTCTTCCATCTCGGTGGCATGGATCTCACATTCCAGCACGATCTCGGCCGTGGCCGGCACCTCCACGTCGATGGTCTTGCACTTCACCAGCTCCACCGGCTTGCCGAGCATGGAGCCGGCGATGCTGAACTCGTCGGTGTCGATGGAAGTGAAGCTCAGGTTGCCGATGTTCATGGCCGGATGACCGCCGATGACCGCGGCCATCTGCGTGGGCAGGCCCCGGGACTTGTTCTTCTTGAGGATGTAGTGGCCGTGGGCGGTCTCGGAGATCTGGATGCCGAAGCGGTTCCTGCCCTTGAGTTGCAGCCGGTAGATGCCGGCGTTGCGGATGCCGGTGTCCGGCTCCTTCATGACGTCGAACGCCAGCGTGATGTAACGGCCGGCGTCGAGCTCGTGGTACTGCAGGATCGGAAACATGGTGACGTCCACGTCGTCGCCGGTGAGCACGACCTCCTGGCACGGCCCGCTCTCTACTTCCACCGGGGGCAGCGGATTCGCCTCGCGCTTGCCGTACTCGTGGATGAAATCCGCCGGCGTGGCGTCGTAGGGCAGCCCGATGGCCATGGCCAGCCGCGGGAAGCTGGCGTGCATGTTGGTGACCAGCGGGATGGAGGAGCCCTTGACGTTCTCGAAGATCACGCAAGGGAACTGCTGCTGCCGCTCCAGCTTCGCCAGAATCCCGGTCACCTCGAAGATCGGATCCACCTCCCGGGTGACCCGGATGACCTCGTCCGGATAGTTGGCCTCGAGAAAGGCGATGGCTTCCCCGAGGGTCTCTCCCATAGACGCAGTCGTGTTGTTGGACGTTGCCATAGTGAACGGTGGCTTAACACGCGGGTACACTTGCCGCAAGTTGGGCCCTCTGCTCCTCCGTCATTCCCGCTCCCCCACTCCGTCATTCCCGCGCAAGCGGGAAACCAGGAGGGGTGAGGCGGGGAAACGCCGCTGTAGCACCCTTCCACCACCCCTGGATTCCCGCTTGCGCGGGAATGACGAAGAGGTGGTCGGGAATGATGGATTCGGCCCACATGCGGGCAGCCTCGGCACTTCTAATCAGCGCGGTTCTGCCGTATCAGCGCCAGCACCCGCTCGGGCGTCACCGGGGTTTCGGAGATCTCAATCCCGCCGAGGGGCCTCAGCGCGTCCACCACGGCGTTGGCCACGGCCACCGGCGGGGCGATGGCGCCGCCCTCGCCGATGCCCTTGAGGCCCAGCGGATTGAGCGGGGAGGGGGTTTCGAGGTGCACCTGCTTGATGTCCGGCACCTCTCCGCAGCTCGGCAGCAGGTAGTCGAGGAAGGTGCCGGTCAGGAGTTGCCCCGATTCGTCGTAGACGAACTCCTCGTAGAGCGCGCCGCCGATGCCCTGGGCGACGCCGCCGCGCACCTGCCCCTCGACGAACAGCGGGTTGATGGCGGGGCCGGAGTCGTGGGCCACCGCGTAGTCCAGGAGCTTCACTTCCCCCGTTCCCGCGTCCACCTCCACCACCGCCACGTGGGCGGCGTGGGCCCAGGTGACGGTCTGCGGCACGTAGTAGTAGGTGGCCTCCAGGTTGGGCTCCATGCCCTCGGGCAGCTTCGACGCCCAGCCGGGCACGGCCGCGCCGGCCAGCTCGGCCAGTGAAACGCCGTGATCGGGGCGCTCCGCCACGAAGACCCGGCCGTCCCGCGTGGTCAGATCGTCGGGGTTGGCTTCCAGCAGGTGGCCTGCCAGCTCGAACACCTTGGCCTTGAGGCGCCGGGTGGCCTCGTGTATGGCCGTGCCGGCGTTGACCGTGCTGCGGCTGGCGAAGGTGCCGACGCCGTATCGGATGGCGTCGGTGTCGCCCCCCACCACGGTGACGTCTTCCGGCGTCACCCCCCAAAGGTCGGCGGTGAGCTGCGAGAACACGGTCTCGTGTCCCTGGCCGTGGCCGCTGGCGCCCACCGACACGAGCAGCTTGCCCGACGAGTCCACTTCTACCCGGGCGCCCTCGAAAGAACCCACCCCCGTGCCCTCGGTGTAGAAGCCGATGCCCACGCCGAGGTAGCGGCCGTCGGGCCGGGCCTGCCGCTGCCGCGCGCGCACGTCGTGGTAACCGCAGGCGTCCATGGCCTTGACGAGGGTGGCGGGGAAGTTCCCGTTGTCGTAGCGCACGGGCTGGCCGTCCCGGTAGAGGATGCCCGCGTCGTAGGGGATCTCCTCCGGCTGCACGAGATTGCGGAAGCGCACCTCGGCGGGATCGAGCCCCAGCTCCCCGGCGATGCGGTCGATGCAGCGCTCCATGACGAACACCGCCTCGGGCCGGCCGGCGCCCCGGTAGGGGGCGTTGGGCACCTTGTTGGTGGCCACGCAGGTGCCGGCGACGGCGAGGTTGGGTATCCGGTACGGCCCCTGCAGGTGGGCCGACGTGTTGTAGGCGTCGGTGAGGCCCATGGGGTTGTAGGCGCCGTTGTCCAGCAGGAAGCGGTCCTTCAGCGCCAGGACCCTGCCGTCGTCGTCGAACGCCACCTCCACGTAGTGGATCTGGTCGCGGGCATGGGCGGTGCTGATGAAGTGTTCCCGCCGGTCCTCGATCCATTGCACCGGCCGGCCCAGCTCCAAGGCGAGGTAGGGCACCAGCACTTCCTCGGGATAGACCAGCACCTTGGGGCCGAAGCCGCCGCCCACGTGGGGCGCCACCACCCGGATGGTCTCCTCGGACAGGCCGAGCTGGGCGGCGACCTGGCGGCGCACGCTGTGGGGAACCTGCGTGGACGACCACACCGTCAGACGACGGGGCTTGACCTCGGCCATGGCCACGACGCCTCTCCCCTCCATGGGGATGCCGCCGTGACGGCGGTGGTGCAGCCGCTCCTCGATGCGGTGCGGCGCGTCCTTCAAGGCCTGCTCCGTGTCCCCCTTGGCGATGCTGAAATGGAACACGACGTTGTCGTCCGCATCCTCGTGGACCCGCACCGCATCCGGCTCCAGCGCCGCTTCCGGGTCTGCCACCGGCGGCAACTCCTCGTAGTCCACGGCGATGCCGTCCAGCGCGTCCTCGGCGCGGTAGCGGTCCTCGGCCACCACCATGGCCACGGGCTCGCCGACGTAGCGCACCTTGTCGAGGGCCAGCACCCGCGCCCGCGGCCCCTTGAGCACGGGCTTGATCGCGTCGAGCCAGGGCGTCGGATGGAACTCGAAGCTTGGAGGGAAGGGTTCGATGGCGTCCTGGATGTCCTCGCCGGTGAGGACCCGCACCACCCCCGGCATCGCCAGTGCCGCGCTCGCGTCAACATCCCGGATCTTCGCGTGCGCGTGGGGGCTGCGCAGCACCGCGGCGTGGAGCATCCCCGGGAATCGGAGATCGCCGACGTACGTCCCCCGGCCCCGCAGCAGCGGTTCCGCCTCCCGCATGGGGATGCTGCGCCCCATGTGACGTATGGCGCCCTGTTCCTTCATGGCCGTTTCAATGGTCCTGACGGGACACGATACTAGATGGTCCAGATGTCGTACAGAAGCTCCATGCGCCGGAACATGACCTCGCGGGTCTGCTGTTGCAGGGCGGGGGAGGTGAGGTAGCGTCGTCCGATGTCCTCCGCCAGCGTGCCGTGCTCCTCGTCGGCCTCCACGTGGACGGTGAAGAACCGCACCGATTCCGGCGCCATGCCGTAGCTCTCGATGAAACCCTGTCCCAGCGCCGCCGCGGCCGGCCCGAACGTTCCCTCGGCGCCCATCTGCGCCGCCATCACCACGAACCACGGGTGCGTGTGGATCACCAACTCGGCGAAGTACAGGTGCGCGGCCGTGGCCGGCAGCAGCGTGGGGTTCTCCAGGTCGGCGCGCGTGAGCCCGATGGCCTCGGCGAACTCCACGAACATGTCCGGATGGCCGGAACTCCCGGGCAACAGGCCGCGGGTTTCCTCTTCCGCCACTTCGAACAGCTTGGGGGCGAACTCGGGATCGCTGCACGCCACGTAGCGGAGCAGTGCGATGCGCGGCACCGCGACGCGGAACTGGTAGTCCTGCACCGCCCAGGTGCGGATGTGGTCCATGGCGGCGGTGCCCTCGCGTATGGCCTTCACGAACGGGTGGTTGATGCGTAGCTTCGGAAAGACGGAGATCTCCTTCTTGAGCTGCTCGACGAACTCGTCGGCGGAAAGGGATTTGTTGTCCATGCGGTTGTCTCCTGTAGCCTTCGGTTGGAACCGTTCACACGCCTAAGGTATAGCCATTGCGGCCAGAAAGACAATTCCACTGCCCGCGAGCTTTGCCCGCGGCCTGTTTCTTCCCGAGGATGACGTCCCCACCATCCGGCCGGGCAACATGTTGTGCCAAAAACCCCGGTCGGCTAACCTTTCAACGTGATCAAGGGATCGTGCTGAAGGAGGCAGACGTGGCCGGCGCCGTACGTTCAAGACTGTCGCGGACGATCGTCCTCTTGCTGGTGGCGGTTGCCATCGCCGGTTGCTCCAGGAATCCCGTCACCCGGGAGAGAGAGTTCATCCCGTTCTCGACCGAGCACGAGATCGAGACCGGCAGGCAGTACTACCGCCCGACACAGCAGGCGCAGGGCGGCCGGTACAAGGCAAACCCGGCCCTCAACGAGTACGTCACCCGGGTCGGCCGCAGGGTGGCGAAGGTCAGCGACCGCAAGCTGCCCTATGAATTCGTCGTGCTGAACAACGGCACGCCCAACGCGTGGGCGCTTCCGGGCGGCAAGATCGCCGTCAACCGCGGCCTGCTCCTCGAGATGGAAAACGAAGCCGAGCTGGCCGCGGTGCTCGCTCACGAAGTCGTCCACGCGGCCGCGAGACACGGCGCCCAAGCCATGACCCGCGACCTGATCTTCCAGGTGGCGCAGGTGGGGGTGGCGCTTGCCGCCGGGACCTCGCGGTACTCGAGGTACACGAACTACATCCTCGGGGCCAGCGGCGTCGGGATGCAGCTCATCAGCCGGAAACACGGCCGGGACGCGGAACGCGAGGCGGACGTCCACGGAATGCGGTACATGAAGGCGGCGGGCTACGACACGCGCGCCGCGGTGACACTCCAGGAGAAGTTCCTGGCCTTGAGCAAGGGGCGGAAGGAAAACTGGCTCAAGGGGCTTTTCGCCACCCATCCGCCGTCCGCCGAACGGGTGAAGAACAACCGTGCGGCCCTTGTCAGGTTCCCCGCGGGCGGCGAGGCGGGACGTGAACGGTACGTCAATGTGCTCGCGGACCTGCGCGCCAAGCGGCCGGCCTATGCCGCGGCGGAGCGTGCCCGCGGAGAGATGGACAAGATGCCGGAGCGCGCCCTTGACCTGGTCGGAAAGGCCATCGCTCAGGAACCGCGCGAGGCGCTGTTTCATGGCCTCAAGGGACAGATCCAGGCCCGGCGTTCGCAATTCGCCAAGGCCGTGCAAGCCTACAACGCCGCCATCGAGCGGGACGCGGAATACTATGAGCATTTCCTCGGCCGCGGACTCGCCTACGACGCCATGGGGCGTCGCGTCCAGGCGCGGCGCGATCTCGAACGCAGCATGCAACTCCTGCCCACCGCACTTGCGAGCCACGCCCTGGGCCACATCGTCCTTGCCGAGGGTGACCGCGCACGCGCCAAGAGCCTGTTCGGAAACGCCGCCAACGTGCGTGGGGAGATCGGCGAGGCCGCCCGCAAGAGCTTTGTCAGGCTGGACGTTGCGGACGCCCCGGAGCGATACGTGAAGACGCAACCGTTCCTCCGGAGCGGGCAGGTCCTGGTGGAGCTCACCAACCAAGCGTCTTTTGCGCTCACCGACGTCGCCGTTCACGTGGAGGCCAAGTCCGGCGGAAGGACCCTCCCGCGCAGGCTTTCACCGACGCGCCTCGCGGCCGGGGGCAAGGTCGTGCTGGCCAGCGGCATATGGTATCGCGGGACCGACAGGATCAACGTCGCGGTGAGGGTGCTTCGTGCCCGTCCGGTGGCGCCCAAGACGGGGAACGCGCGACCTTACCGGGCCTATCCGTAGCCGTCGACGTAGGAAAGACCGGCAGCCGTTGCCGCGTTAACGACAGGAGTGTTAAGATCCCCCACCTGCGCCCCGGGGCGCCAAACTCGGAGGAGGTATGACCATGAAAGTTCTCAGGCTTCTGGCCGCGTCTTTGCTGGTATTGGCGGTGACCGGAACCGCATGGGCGGAGACCGTCAAGGTGGGCATCATTCTTCCCTACTCGGGCCCCAACGCCCAACTGGGGCAGCAGGTGGACCGTGGCTTCGAGCTTTACCAGAAGCTGAACGCCAAGGGCACGGGAGGACACAAGATCGAGATCATCAAGCGTGACAGCACCGGTCCCAAGCCCGACGTCGCCAAGCGGCTGGCCACCGAGCTGATCACCCGCGACAAGATCGATATTCTGGCCGGGGTGGTTTATTCCAACAACGCCTTCGCCATCTCGGACGTGACGCGCAAGGCCAAGGTGCCGTTTCTAATCATGAACGCCGGGACCTCGGCCATCACGACCCGGTCTCCCTATACCGCCCGGGTATCCTTCACCATGTGGCAGGCGGCCTACCCGTTGGGCAAGCACGCCTACGACAAGATGAAGATCCGCACCGTGGCCGTGGCCTACGCCAACTACTCGCCGGGCAAGGACAGCAAGACCGCCTTCACCACGGCGTTTACCGCGGCGGGCGGCAAGGTCGTGGCGGACATACCGTTCCCGTTCCCGAAGATCCCGGACTTCACGCCGTTCCTGCAGTCCGTCAAGGATGCCAAGCCCGACGCGCTGTACGTGTTCATCCCGGCCGGGAAGTGGGCCACCGGCGTGATGAAGACCTACGACGACCTCGGCATGAGGGCGGCCGGCATCGAGCTCATCGGCCCGGGTGACATCACCCAGGACTCGGAGCTGCCCAACATGGGGCAGGTGCCCCTGGGCGTCATCACCATGCACCACTACTCCGCCGCCGGCGACAGGGCCGAGAACAAGGCCTTCGTGAAGGCCTGGAAGGAAGCCTACGGCGCCGACGCCATCCCGGACTTCTTCAGCGTCCAGGGATGGGACGGTATGGCCGCCATCCATGAGGTGGTGCGGCGTCTCGACGGCAAGATCGACGCGGACAAGGCCCTGGCGGTGTGGAAGGGATGGAAGTTCGCCAGCCCGCGCGGTCCCATCATGATCGATCCCGAGACTCGGGACATCGTCCAGAACCAGTACTTGCGCAAGGTCGAGAAGCGCGGGAACGCGCTCGCCAACATCGAGACCGCGACGCTCGAAATGGTCAAGGATCCCTGGAAGCAATTGCAGAAGAAGAAGTAGCGGCGGTTTCGCACCGCACGGCGCCGCTCCGTGAAGGCACGGGGCGGCGCGCCCACACCATCGGCAGGCCCTCAACCCTTTCTTCGTGATCAACTCCCTCATCAGCATTGCGTTCGACGGCCTCGCGTTCGCAATGATCCTGTTCATCATTTCGGTGGGGCTCTCCGTGACCATGGGCCTCATGGGCTTCGTGAACCTGGCCCATGGCATGTTCGCCATGCTGGGCGGGTACATCGCGGTGTCCCTTATTCGGGAGTGGGGGGCGCCGTTCCTCCTGGGCGCCCCGCTGGCCTGCGTTGCCGTGGCGCTCATCAGCATCGTGCTGGAGCGGACTCTGTACCGCCGCCTCTACGGCGCCGACGAGTTGCAGCAGGTCCTCCTGACCATCGGCCTGGTGTTCATGGGCATCGCCGTGTGCACCTTCATATGGGGGCCCCTGAACGTGCAGCTCGATGTACCCTCCTATCTCAAGGGCCAGGTGGACCTGGGTTTCCGGCGGTTTCCCACCTACCGCACGTTCATCATGCTGATCAGCTTCGCCGTCGTCATCGGCCTCTGGTACGGGTTCGAGCGCACGCTGCTGGGGGCCAAGGTGCGGGCCGCGGTGGACAACCAGCGCATGGCCGAGACCGTCGGCATCAACATCCGCCGGCTGTTTACGTTGACCTTCGCTCTCGGGAGCGCGCTGGCGGCGTTGGGGGGCGCGCTGGGCACCGAGATCCTCGGGTTGACCCCAACCTACGCACTCGAATACCTCGTCTATTTCCTCATCGTGGTGGCCGTGGGCGGCCTGGGGAGCCTGCGTGGGGCGTTCCTGGCGGCCCTGATCCTCGGGGTCGTGGACACGGCGGGAAAATACTACCTGCCCGCCTTCGGCGCCTTCTTCATCTTCGCGGTGACCATCGTACTGCTCTTGTGGCGGCCGCAAGGCTTCTACGCCCGGTAAGGAATTCGCACGCGCAGGACGAACGCGTTCACATGGAACGACCGGCGTACCGCAACCCGCTCCGGACCGGGGCCATCCGGCCAACCGAACTGCTGCCCTGGCTGGCCGCGGCGCTGGGGTTTTTCCTGTTCCCGGACTACCTGCAACTGGGGTCCCAGATCCTCATCATGGTGCTGTTCGCCATGTCCCTGGATCTGATCCTGGGCTATGCGGGAATCGTATCCCTGGGACACGCGGCGTTGTTCGGCACCGGAGCGTACACCGCGGGCATCCTGTCCGCGCACCTGGGCTGGAGCGAGCCCTTGAGCGGACTGGTGATCGCGGGCCTGGTGGCCGGTGTCGTGGGCTTCGTGTGCGGCGCCGTCATCCTGTACACCCGCGGACTCACCCTGTTGATGCTCACTCTCGCAGTCACCATCCTGCTGCAGGAACTGGCCAACGAGCAGGAGCACTGGACCGGGGGCGACGACGGCCTGCAGGGCGTGGTGATGGAGCCGCTGCTGGGGCTCTTCGAGTTTGATCTCTACGGACAGACCGCGTATCTCTACGCGCTGGCGGTGCTGTTCGTGGTGTTCGTCGCCGCCCGCACCATCGTGAACTCGTCCTTCGGGCAGTCGCTACGGGGCATCCGGGAGAACGAGCGCCGCATGCATGCCATCGGCTGCCCCGTGTACCGCCAGATGCTCCGGGCCTACACCATCGCCGCCGTCATGGCCGGTATCGCCGGGGGCCTGCTGGCCCAGACCACCGAGTTCGTGGCGCTCGACGTCCTCAGCTTCGAACGCTCCGGCGACGTGATGATCATGCTGATCCTGGGCGGCACCGGCCGTCTCTACGGCGCGTTCATCGGCGCGCCGGTGTATATGATCCTGCAGGACCAGCTCGCCAAGCTCAGCCCGGAGTACTGGCTGTTCGGCATCGGCGCGCTGCTGGTGGCTACCATCCTCTACGCCCCGGAGGGCATGCTGGGACTGGCGGAGCGCTACGGCGTCCGCGCACGGCGGGAGGCGCCATGAGCGAGCCCCTGCTGGAGGTACGGGACCTGTGCAAGAGCTTCGGCGCCCTGGTGGTGGCGGACGAGGTTTCCCTGGCGTTGCGGCCGGGCGCGCGGCACGCTCTCATCGGCCCCAACGGCGCGGGAAAGACCACCTTGGTGAACCTCATCACCGGCACCGTCGAGCCCTCCGGCGGCGTCATCCTGCTGGGCGGCCACGACGTCACCCGCTGGTCCCAGGCGCGCCGCGTCAAGCACGGGTTGGCGCGGACCTTCCAGATCAACACGCTGTTCCGTGGCCTGAGCGTCCTGGAGAACGTCTGTATGGCCATCAGCGAGCGGCGGGCCGTTGCGGCCAGGCTGTGGCAGCGCGCCGATGCCCGTGCCGACGTTATCGCCGAGGGGATGGAGTTGCTCGAGTCCATAAAGCTCGACGGCGACGCCCGGCGGCTGGTGCGGGAGCTCCCCTACGGCCGGCAGCGGCTGGTGGAGCTGGCCATCGCGCTGGGCCTGCGCCCCATCGTGCTGCTGCTGGATGAGCCCGCCGCGGGGGTGCCGTCGGCGGAGAGCCACGTGCTGTTGGAGGCGGTGGAGGCTTTGCCGGAGTCCATGGCGGTGCTGATGATCGAGCACGACATGGACATCGTCTTCCGTTTCGCCCAGAGGGTGACGGTGCTGGTGCAGGGCGCGATCCTCACCGAGGGCGCCCCCGCCGAGGTGGGAGCGGACCCCAGGGTGCAGGAGGTCTATCTGGGCGAGAACGCCGAGCTGCACGGAGGACGGCGTTGAGCGTCGCCTCCGGCAGTGTTCTGGACCTGGCGGCCGTCAGCGCCGGCTACGGCCGGACCGTGGTGCTGGAGGACATCGACCTGGCCCTCGACCGGGGCGAACGGCTGAGCATCATCGGCCGCAACGGGGTGGGGAAGACCACGTTGCTGGGGACCGTCATGGGCTACACGACGCTGCACTCGGGACGCATCGAGCTGGCGGGCCGCGACATATCCGATGCCAGGACCTACGACCGGGCGCGCGCCGGCCTCGGACACGTTCCCCAGGAACGCGAGGTGTTCCCGTCGTTGACCCTGCAGGAGAACCTGGCCGTGGCGCGCCGGGCGGGCGGCTGGACCTTCGACCGGGTCTTCGAGCTGTTTCCGCAACTGGCGGCGCGCAGGAGCCACAAGGGGAACCAGCTCTCCGGCGGCGAGCAGCAGATGCTGGCCATCGCCCGGGCGCTGGTGGGGAACCCCACGGTGCTGCTCATGGACGAGCCCACCGAGGGGCTGGCGCCGGTCATCATCGAGCAACTGGTGGATGCCATGCACACCCTGCGTGCCCAGGAAGGACTTGCCATCATCCTGGTGGAGCAGCACACCGGCATTGCCCTGGAGTTCTCCGAGCGCACGTTGGTGATGAACCGCGGCCGCATTGTCTACGACGGCCCCAGCGCGGACCTGGCGGCCGATGAGCCGCTGCTCAACTCGCTGGTGGGCGTGGCGGGGGAGTGACGGCAGGCGGTCGCCGGCCCGTCTCCCGTTGGACATTTCGCCATCTTTGATGTGTACTGACCGGGAGCGTATCGTGCGCGTAGATCTTCCCATCCGGGGACCGAGGAGACGCCATGAAAAAGTCCGACGACGGTGAGAAGCTGGGCCGGCGGGAGCTTCTGCGGCGGGGTGCTCTGGCAGGGGTCGCCGCGGGTCTGCTGCCCCTTGCGAGTGCCGGCGGCAAGGCGGCGCGGGCGGAAACCCGGGCCGAGGTGAAGCGCTACGTCAGCCTGGGGCGCACCGGGTTCGAGATCTCGGACATTTCGTTCGGGTCCAGCCGCCTCGACGCCGGCGAGGAAAACCTCGTGCTGGATGCCCTGGACCGCGGCATCAACTACTTCGACACGGCCGAGAGCTACCGCGGCGGCGACTCCGAGATCACCATCGGCAACGCGCTCCGGGGCAAGCGGGACAAGGTCTTCATCGCCTCCAAGACCCACACCAGCTCCACCGAGACACGGGACTCGATGATGCGTTCCCTGGAGGCCAGCCTGAGGCGGTTGCAGACCGACTACGTGGACGTCTACTTCACCCACGCGGTGAACGACGTGGGCCGGCTCGAGAACCCCGAGTGGCACGCGTTCGTCGAGGACGCCCGGAAGCAGGGCAAGATCCGCTTCTCGGGCCTGTCCGGTCACGCGGGACGCCTGATCCAGTGTCTGGACTACGCGCTGGACCGGGACATGGTGGACGTGATCCTGGTGGCCTACAACTTCGGCCAGGATCCGAAGTTCTACGAACGTTTCACCCAGGGCTTCGATTTCATCGCGCGTCAACCGGATCTGCCGCGGGTGCTCGACAAGGCGAAGGCGAAGAACGTGGGCGTCATCGCCATGAAGACCCTCATGGGCGCGCGTCTCAACGACATGCGGCCGTTCGAGAAGGACGGAGCCACCTATGCCCAGGCGGCGTTCCGCTGGGTGTTGTCCAACCCCCAGGTACACGCGCTGATCATATCCATGACGGATACCGGGACCGTCGGGGAATACCTGGGCGCCTCCGGCTGGACCACCGCGGCCCGCGGCGACTTCGAGCTGCTCAAGGGCTACGCGCGCATGAACGGCGCCTCCTACTGCCGCCACGCCTGCAACGACTGCGAGGACGCCTGCCCCTACGGGGTCCCCATCGCCGACGTGCTGCGCACGCGCATGTACGCCCGGGACTACCAGGACGAGAAGCTGGCGCGCAGCGAGTACGCCTTGCTCGGCGACGGCGCCGCCGCCTGTCTCACCTGTCCGACCCAGGCCTGTGCGGGCTCGTGCACTCACGGCGTGCCGGTGGAGAAGCTCCTCGCCCCCACGCACCGGATGCTGAGCTGAGTACGTCCCCGCCGAAACGCCATCGCTGCGAAGCGCCATCGTCACGAAGATGCCACTGAGGCCTCAAGTCCGTCATTCCCGCGGAAGCGGGAATCCAGGAGGGGTGGGGCCGGGAGTCTCGCCATCCAAGTCGTAGTTACCGGGGCCAATGGCGTGGTGGGGGTCGCGTCGATCCACCGTCTGGTCGAACCGGCGCTTTCGGAGACCCCACGTGTGCGCGCCCTGGTGAGGGGCCCGGCGCAGGCGGCTGCCCTCGAACGCTTCCCGGTCGAAGTCCGGCAGGTCGACTACGGCGATCCCGACACGCTGGCGGACGCGCTTCAAGGCGCGGTCGCGGTCGTGCACCTGGCGGGGGCGCTTCAGCCCCGGCGCGGCGAGAGGCTCCACGACGCCAATACCCGCACCACCCGGAGCGTGGCGTCCGCCGCCAAGGCCACCGGCGTCCGCAGGTTCGTCTACCTGAGCGCGCCGGACGCGGAACTGAACTCGCCCAACGAGTACCTGCGTTCCAAGGCCCTGGCGGAGTCGGCCATACGCCGGGCCGGATTCGAGACCGTGGTGTTCCGCGTGCCCATGGTGTTGGGCGGGAGTACGCCGTCTACGCGCACGCTGTTTCACCTGGCCGGGAGGCGGGTGGTGCCGCTGGTGCGCGGCGGAAGGGTGCGCACCCAGCCGGTGGCGCTGGCGGACGTGACCCGCGCCATCCAATGGGCGCTAACGGTGGAGACCGCGCCCGTCCACGTCCTGGACTTGGTGGGACCCGACACCCTGACCTACGTCGAGTTGCTACGCCGCGCCGCGGAGCGTATGGACCGGCGCCCGCTGGTGGTGAGCGTGCCTGGCCGGCTGGCCGAGGCGACGGCCGTCATGGGTGGGCGGCTGGGTTGGGGCTGGAACTGGACCC
Source organism: uncultured Syntrophobacterales bacterium (assembly GCA_964630405.1). GTDB lineage: Bacteria > Desulfobacterota > Binatia > UBA9968 > JAJDTQ01 > JAJDTQ01. Next base: position 45,768 of record CAZVUC010000033.1, read on the forward strand.
TCTTCGATACGCTGTTCAACGAGCACCTTGGGGACGCCACCGAAACACGCAACCTCCTGCCGTTCTCGCTGACCGGGGTGGACGATATGCTGGCCGAATTGTCGGCGCAATCACAGGCAGGACACTACGGACAAGGTACGTGAACGACTCCGCCACTCGTGAAGCAACGGCTCCGCCCAAGGAGCCGAACGTCTGGGCGCGTCTCATCCCGGTGGCGCTCACCATCGTCATCTTCGGGATCATCTTCTGGCGCATCCCGTTCCAGGCTTTCTGGGAGGCAGTCTCCGGTGCGCGGCTGCTGCCGTTCTTCGCCCTCATGGGCTCCTTCTCGTTGTGTTTCTTCCTCGCGGACTCCGCGGTGCTTACCGCGTTGATCCGCTGGTTCCACGGGCCGATCCGCTACCGGGAGCTCCTACCGGTGCGCGCATCCACCTACGTGGTTGCCATCATCAACACGCAGCTTGCCCAGGCCGCGCTGGCGCTTTACCTGAACCGCCGCTTCCGCACGCCCCTGGGCGAAATCACCAGCACCGTCGTGCTGCTCATTCTGCTGGAGGCCACCAACCTGATCTTCTTCGCCACCCTGGGCTCGGCGGCCTTTCCCGGCGGCGCCCCGGCGGTCTTCTTCGTGTTGCCGGCGGTGCTGCTCCTGCTGTGGATCATTGTTCTCGGCATCGCCCGCGGCGGGCTCGGCGCGCTGGGGCGGCGGACGGGCGGCAACGTGCTGCTGTCGACGTTCCGGAAGGTCCGGCTTCGCCAGGCCCTGGCGATCCTGGTGCTCAAGGGCTCGGTGTTCTTCCTCTCGCTCCTGGTCCACGCCAGGGCGCTGACGTTCTTCGGCATCGAGATCCCGGTGCTGCCGCTTTTGGCGTTCCTGCCCATCGTCTATCTGGTGGCCGCGCTGCCCGTGACCGTGGCCCACCTCGGCACCTCCCAGGCCGCCTGGATCTTCTTTTTCGGCGGCTATGCCGCCGAGGCCGACCTGCTCGCCTACAGCCTCGCCGCCCACCTCACATTCATGCTGGCCAACGGCTCCTTCGGCCTGGTCTTCCTGCCGCGGGTCTACGCGGACCTGTTCTCCCGAAGAACGGAGAGCGCCGACCATTGAACTCCAGGATGGGGCGTGTTAACTGGTCAGAATGGTCAGGAGCAAGCCATGAAACATAGCTGGCAGGTACAGGAAGCCAAGGCGCGTTTCAGCGAGTTGGTGCGCGATGCCGCGGTATCGGGTCCGCAAACCATTACGGTACGGGGACGCAGGGCGGCGGTGGTGCTGTCCGCGGACGACTATGACCGTCTGAAGCGTCCGCGCCCCTCCATGGCCGAGTTCCTGCGGGCGTCTTCCCGGGTGGGCGTCGATCTGGACATCAAGCGGGACAGGTCGTTGCCGCGTGATATCGACCTGTGAGCTTTCTGATCGATACCTGCGCGCTGTCGGAGCTGCTCAAGCCGAAACCCTCGGTCCGAGTTTCCCAGTGGTTTCTGGACACACCGCAGACCTCGATGTTCGTGAGTGTCCTGACCTTGGGGGAGATCCGGAAGGGGGCGATGTTGCTCGGCGAAGGTCGTCGACGGGCACGGCTCAACGTTTGGCTGGAAACCGAATTGCCGGCGTGGATCGGAGACCGCATTCTGCCGGTTGACGCGGAGGTGGCGGATACGTGGGGCCGCCTCATGGCCCGTCCGGAAAGGATACCCGCGGTGGATGGCCTGATCGCCGCCACCGCATTGCGGCATGGTCTTGTTGTCGTCACCCGCAACGAGTCCGATTTCGTCGCCACCGGCGTGGGGTTGCTGAACCCGTGGACGTGGTAAGGTTCGCAGAGACATGTCGATGACGCCGTCCCCTTCCTTCATCCGCTCCAACCTCCAGCGTTTCGCGGCGGAGGCCCGGGACCTGGGGCGGGAACGGCGCCGCCTGCTGGGCATCGTGACGGGCGGGCACATCGTGATCCACTGGTTTCAGCAGCTCTTCCCGATGGCGCTGCCGTTCATCGCCACCGGTCTCGGCCTCAGCGGGGTTCAGGTCGGGTTTCTGGCGGCAGCCCGGCAGTTCGGGCAGGGTACTCTGAATCTGCCCGCCGGCATGCTGGGCGACGCGCTGTACCGGCATCGAGACGTGATCCTGGCGTCCTCCCTGGTCATGATGGGCGTGGCGTATCTGCTCTTCGGCAGCCGCGGCGGTTTTTGGGCGGCTTTCGCCGCCAGCGTGCTCATCGGCTTCGGCACCGCGCTGTGGCACCCCACCGCGGCCGCCACCCTCACTTCGAAGTTCCCGCAACGCCGGGCCACCGCCATGGCGGTCCACGGCACCGGCGCCACAATAAGCGACAGCCTGTCGCCCGTGGCGCAGGGGGCGCTGGTGGCCGCGTTGGCCTGGGACGCGGTCCTCTGGTGGCACATCGTTCCCGGAGTGCTCTTTGGCTTTCTCGTCTTGCGCGGCCTGCTCGGCACCTTCAGAGAAGACGTGAGGGCACCGTCCCGCACCACGCGCTTCCGTGAAATCCTGGCGTTGCTGGCCCACGGCTCGTTCGTGGCCATTTCGGCGTCTCGGGGCCTTCTGACCATGGGGCGGGTGGTGGTCCTTACCTTCCTGCCCGTCTACCTGGTGGCGGAGCTTCACTTCACGGCGGACGCGCTGGGGCTCTACCTCTTTCTGCTCCACGTGGTGGGCATCTTCTCCCAGACCCCCCTGGGCTACATGTCCGATCGCTACGGCCGGAAGCCGGTCCTGGTTCCGTCGATGATCGTGTTGGGCGTGCTCTACATGCTCCTGGCCGTAGCTCCGCCCGTCACGGCCTTGACCCTCGTCATCATCGTAATCGGGACTTTCTTCTACACCTTGATGAACGTGATGACCGCGGTGATCTCGGACGTGTCCGGCGCCAACGTCCAGGCGTCGTCCCAAGGCCTGACCACGGTGATCGCCCAGGTGGCGGTGCTGCCGACGCCGATCATCGCCGGGTACCTGGTGGACCACCACGGTTACGGCTCCGCGTTCGTCATGGCGGGAGTATGCGTTCTCCTCTCGGCGGCCTGCCTCATGCCGCTGAAGCTGTACGCCGGGGATCGGCAAAGTCGAACAGATGTGTGATTTTCTTGGCGTTCAGGCCCGTTGATAACGCTCGACGGAGATGTCATCCGCTCGGGCGCGCATCCGGGCGGCGGCGTGCCAAGCTTGCATCCGGAGCAACAGGTCCATGCTCACGTCGAACGCTTTTTCGATGCGTAGCGCCATTTCGGGCGACAGCGTAGCGCGGCCGTTCAGCAGGTCCGAAAGCGTCGCGCGACGCACCCCCAGAATCTCCGCCGCCCGGGTCACGTTCAGACTCAACGGTTCCAGCACCTCCGCGCGGATGAACTCGCCGGGATGGGCGGGGGTCATCTTGACCTTGATACCGTCGTTGTTCACTAGTGGTAGTCCTCCAGATTGAGGCGGCCGATGCTACCGGATGTTTCTTCGAACGTGATCCGCCAGTTGCCCGATACGGAAACGCTCCACTCGTTCCGCCGTTCGCCGGCGAGTCGGTGGATATGCCAACCGGGCGGCGCGTCGGCGATGAAGCTGTCCATGCGTTCGGCAAGAAGCAACGCCGTCAGGACGTTGCGGACCCTGCCTGCCAGTTCCGGTCGCAAGAACCTGGGGTCGTTGTGCTCCAGTAGCCGGCGCAGTCCCCGATGGCGAACGGAACGTATGACCATGTAGAACCCAGTGTACGGTTTAACCGTTCATTCCGCAAGTTTCAGCCGAAATGGGTAGGGAACCCTGTTGATCGGCACGGCAAGGTCGTGAACCGAGAGGTCTGAACGCACAAGTGGGTGTTTACAACCGGGTCGAAGGTGCCTCGGCGTTTGCGCTACGCCAGACATTCCGTGCGAATACGAGGGCCGTGTACACGAAGACCGCATCGCCCGCCCACCCGATCCAGATGGACCACCGGCCGCCGTCCAGCCAGATTCCCAGGGCCACGGCGCCCACCAGCAGGTAGTAGACGACGCCGGCGGCCTTTCCCGGGAGGTCCTCGCGGAGCTTTGGTCGCGTGTCGGAGGCCGAGGTCCGGTTTCGTAAGAGGAACTGCGCCGCGAGAGCGGTTGTCCCCAGCGGCACCCAGTAGCCCACCAACCCGAGCCACGCCGCCGCCAGCAGCGCGGACGTGTTGAACCACACGTCCGCCAGCACATCCAGCCGTCCCCACCTGGCGCTCGCGGAGCCGGCCTTGCGGGCAAAGTATCCGTCCAGCACGTCGGAGAACGCGGTCAGCAGATAGAGGACGAACAGCAGCGCGCCGGCGGAGCGGGAGGCTCCGCCGTGGCTTTCGAGCATGAGGTAAATGAAAGGGACGGGGGCGGCGAAGCGCCCCAGGGTCAGACCGTTGGCCAATCCGCGGTAGAAGGTGGAGACGGGTGCGTCCGTCCGGCGGCTCAGTTGACCGGCTCCATCACCGATCCGCAGCCGTCACACTTCCGGTTGCCTTCGCTGCTCCAGAAGCGCTCGAAGATGGGCGGGAGCTGGGCGACGATGTCCGTGAGCTGCACCGATTCCTCGTAGATCTTGGCGTGGCAGTCGTCGCAGTACCACTGGAAGAGGTCCAGCTCGCCGTCGCGCCGCTGGCGCTCGATGACGAGGCCCACGGTGTCGGCCCGCCGTTGCGGCGAGTGCGGCACCTTGGGGGGAAGCAGGAAGATCTCGCCCGCCCGGATGGGTATGTCCTTGGGCGCGCCGTCTTCCATGATCCTGAGCGTCATGTCGCCTTCGAGCTGGTAGAAGAACTCCTCGCCCTCGTCCACGTGGTAGTCCTTGCGCGTGTTGGGACCGCCCACCACCATGACCGTGAACTCGGTGTCCTTGTAGACCACCTGGTTGCCCACCGGCGGTTTCAGCAGGTGGCGGTGATCTTCGATCCACTTGGCGAAGTTGAGAGGCGGTGTGATGCGGCTCATCCTCGTTCCCTCCCTCGAAGGCTCCCTGATTGCCTCTTTCTATCATGATGCGGTCCGGGAAGGAAGAATTTCAGGCGGCGGGGTCCAGTCCCGCGGCCCACTGGACCACGTCCTCCTGGGCCGCGGTCTGGGGCCCGGCGCCGGCCTTTCGGACCGCGGCGCGCGCCGCGGCGGTGCTCATGCCCAGCGCCAGCAGCGCGCACACGGCGAAGGTGCCGGTGCGGCCGATGCCGGCGGCGCAGTGCGCGAGTATGGCTTCTCCCGCTCTCAGCAACCGGGCTGTTTCCCGCGCCAGGGTCCAGAAGGCCTCGCGGTCCGCCGGCGCCTCGAAGTCCTCGACGGGGAAGCTTTCATGCGCCCACGGGATCCTGGCTTCCCGTAGCGCGCGGGCGTAGAGCGGCGACTTGTCCTGCAGCTCATCGGGCGGCACGAGGCAGATCACCCGGGTGATCTCGTGATCGACGATGGCCCGCCAGGCGTCGTCGAACACCTCGTAGCGTCCCGGCATGCTGCCGAGATACAGGCGGCCGGTGATCCCGTCGGGAAGTTTCACGGCACGGTACATCAACGCGGTTCCTGGTTTGCCGGAAACGGGGCGCGCACCGGTCCGAGGCCGGTCCGTGCGTCGTCGGGCGTTGCCGGTGACAGGCTCACAGCGTCCGGCGCAGCTCGGCGGCGGTGTCCGCCAGCAGCCTGGCCTTGGCGAAGGCCAACTCCCGGCTCACGGTCATGAGGCCGCAGTCCGGCGCCAGCAGGAGCCTTTCCGGGTCGAGGTAACGGAGGACGTCACGGACCCGCGTCACCACCGATTCCACCGGCGGCACCGGAACATCGCTGGGGTCCACGGCGCCGAACATGACGAGGCGGTCCTTGCAGGGCGCGAGGATGGCGGGGTCGTAGTTGCTGCGGGCGAACTCCACCGCGAACCCGCCGATGTTGGTTTCGAGCAGCAGCGGGAACAGTTCCGGGTACTCGTACTCGTGTTGCAGGCTCTTTCCGCCAGGGTACCCGTAGCACAGGTGGACGATGGTGGGGATGTCGATTCCCTCGATGCACCGGTCCAGGGCGCGTGCGCCGTATGAGGCTACCTTCTCATGGTAGCGGGTCATGGCGGGCTCGTCGATCTGGACCACGTCGGCGCCGGCGGCCTGGAGGTCGCGCAGCTCCTGGTTGAGGGCTGCGGCCACGTCCATGGCCATGGCGGCCTCGTCACGGTAGTGGTCGTCCAGGGTGCTGTCCACCACGGTCATGGGGCCGGGCACGGCCATCTTCAGCGGCCGGTCCGTGCGCGTCTTGGCGAAGTGCAAGTCCTCGACAACCGCCGGTGTCCGTCGGCTGATGGGCCCGTGGACCCGGGGCACCTCGTGCACGTCGTCGCGCCGCCGGTACACGCCCTTGGGGACCCGGTTCACGGTGTCCACGCCTTCCAGGGAATTCAGGATGTGGTCGATGAAGTGGGGCCGCCGCTGCTCGCCGTCGGTGACGAGGTCGAGGCCCGCCAGCTCCTGGCCGCGAATGGCCAGGGTGGTGGCGTCGTCGAGGCCCTCCTGCAAGAGGTCTCCTTCCAGGTTGAACGTGACCGTGCTGCGGATGGCGTTGGCCAGCCACCTGGGCCGGGGAAAGCTGCCGATGGTGGTGGCGGCGATGGGCGGTAGTTGCATGGGAGCCTCCATGGGCGGTGTTCGTTCAAGGCGGCGTGGGCACTGCGGGTTACGCGGAGCTCGCCGCCGGGGTCAGACGGGGCGCCTGCGGCGAAATCTGGAGCACCAGGGCGGCGGCGATGATCGCCATGGTGGCGCCGGCGAGGAACGCGTACTCGTACTGCCCGAAGACGTCGTAGACGATGCCGGCGATGTTGCCGGCCGAGCTGGCGCCGAGCTGATGCGCCAGAAAGATCCAGCCGAAGATGCGCGCCACCGCGTGCCGCCCGAAGGTGTCCGCGGCGATGGCCGTGGTGGCGGGGCCGGTGGCGTACCAGTCGATGCCGTACACCGTGGCGAACACGATCAGTCCGGGCAGGGTGTCGACGTAGGGCAGCAGGAACAGCGCGCAGCCGCGCAGGAAGTAGGCCAGGGCCAGCACCTTGCGCGCGTCCACCCGGTCCACCAGCCAGCCGGCGCCGATGGTGCCGATGAAGCTGATGCCCCCCATGACGCCGAAGACCAGGCTGGCGGTGAAGAAGGGGATGCCCAGCTCCTCGACCACGTGGGGGATCAGGTGCAGGCCGATGAGCCCGTTGGCGGTCACGCCGCAGACGAAGAAGCCGGCGCTCAACAGCCAGAACGTAGGGCTGCGGAACGCGTCGCGAATGGGTGTGGCGGATGCCGGCGGCCCCGACCGCGCGGCGTCCGCGGCCGCGCCCCCGGCGGCCGCCAGTCCGTAGCGTTCCAGGCCCACGTCTTCCGGCTCGTCGCGCATCCACAGCGACACCAGTATCATGAGGCCGAAGGCGACGACCGCCAGGAACAGCATGCTGCCGCGCCAGCCGCTGGCGAGGATGACGAGCGTCAGCAGGGGCAGGAAGACCATCTGGCCGGCCGCGTTGCCGTTGGTGAGGAGGCCGATGGTGACGCCCCGGTGCTTCACGAACCAGCGGTTGGCCACGGCCGCGGCCAGAACGGGAGTGGCGCTGGTGCCGAAGCCCACTACCAACCCCCAGAACAACAGGAGCTGCCACCATTGCTGGATGAACGCCGTTGCGACCAGACCGGCGGTCACCATCCCCAGGGAGTAGAACACCACCCGGCGGACGCCGTAGCGGTCCACCAGCCAGCCCGCGGCCGGCGCGCCGATTCCGAACAGGAGGAGGTTCAGACTGCCCGGCACGGAAACCATGCCCCGGCTCCAGCCGAACTCCGCTTCCAGCGGCTTGATCAGCAGTGTCGCGGCGGAGCGCGTGCCGGCGGCCGTGAGATTGACGCAGAACGTCAGCGCCACGACGATCCAGCCGTAGAAGAAGGGCACCGAGAGGGGAGGTTGGCGGCGCGTCGCCACGAAATGCCCGGTGAGCCCGCTAGCCTAGCTGGTAGAAGCGCCGGGCGTTGCCGTGCAGGATCGCGGCCTTGTCGTCGTCCGTGAGCCTGGGGTTCTCCCGCAACTCCTGGATCTCCTCCTTGGCCGTCGCGTGGTTCACCTCGTGGGGAAAGTCGGAAGAGTAGAGGAACGGCTTGTTGCCCGCGATGCGCACGGCGAAGGGCAGGGTCAGCTCGTCGCCCTCCACGCCTACGAAGATCCGGCCGGCGTCCACGTGCTTGAGGACGTAGTCGGTGACGGATTCGTTGTCCTTGAGCTTGAGGAAGCGTCCGTTGGGGTCGTATTGGACGTGGCTGCTCCAGGAGCGCTCGAACCGCTCCAGGCAGTTCACGAACCACGCGGCGCCGGCTTCCAGGAAGCCGAAGCGGGCGTTGGGGTAGCGGTCCAGCACGCCGTTGAAGACGATGCCGGCGAAGTTCACCATCTGACCGAAGGGGTGGCCCAGGGCGTTCACCGGAGCATATGGGCTCATGTCGTCGAGGCCCATGTTGTCGTGCACGCCGCCGTGGATGCCGAGGGCGCAGCCGAGCCGGTCCGCCTCCTCGTAGATGGGCCAGTAGCGCTCATCGCCCAGGTGGTTCTGGAGCTGGGCCGCGCCGGTCCCCGGCAGCATGGCGCCGGCGAAGTGGAGCTCCTCGACGATGCGCCGCAGCTCCGCCACCGCTTCGTCCGGCTCGTGCAGCGGGATCAGCCCCACGGCCTGGAAGCGCGGGCTCCGGTTGGTGTACTCGTCGTAAATCCAGTCGTTGTAGGCGCGCGACAGCTCGATGGCCCAGTCGCGGCTCACCACCCGGCCGAGGGTGAGGCCGTTGGAAGGGTAGAGGACCGTGCTTTCGACCCCCACGTCCTCCAGGAACTCGATCCATCCCTCGGGTCCCACCTTGGCGAACGCGCCCTCGGGAACGAAATGGCGGTTGGTCGAGTGCAGGTGGTCGTTGGGCCCGAAGGGACTGCGCATCGACCAGTTGCTGACCCGGTAGTCCTCCGGCATCCGCTGCCAGATGGCCTCGTGGTCCTCCACCACGTGGCCGTCGCCGTCCACCACGGTCTGATCTTTCAACGTGCTCACCGTTGGCCTCCCGTCTGCGCCACTCCCTCGCCCAGGCGATAGAAACGCTGGGCGTTGCGGAAGAGGATGGCGTCCTTGTCGTCGTCGCTCAGCTCCTGGTTCTCTTCCAGCTCCTGCAGCTCGTGCTTGCAGGTGGCCGCGTCCACCTCGTGGGGGTAGTCCGAGGAGAACAGGAACGGCTTGTTGCCCACCACCCGCACCGCCTCGGCGATGGAAAGCTCGTCGCCCTCGACGCCCACGAAGATGCGGTCCTCGTCGATGTGGCGGCAGATGTAGTCGGTCATGTTCATGCCGTCGCCGAGATCGAGGAAACGCCCGCGGGGGTCGTACTGCACGTGGCTCGCCCAGGAGCCGTTGAAGCGCTCGAGGCACGTGAGCAACCAGGCGCAACCCGCTTCGAGGAAGCCGATCCGCAGCCCCGGAAACTTGTCCAGGATGCCGTTGAAGACGATGCCCGCGAAGCAGATCATCTGCCCCATGGGGTGGCCCAGGGCGTTCACCGGCGCGTAGGGGGTGAGGTCGTCCATGAGCATGCCCTCGTGGGCGCCGCCGTGGATGCCGATGGCGCATCCCAACCGCTCCGCTTCCTGGTAGATGGGCCAGTAGCGCTCCGAGCCCAGGTGGGGCATGTTGGCGCCGGTGGACGGCAGCATGGCGCCGCACAGGCCCAGCTCCTCCACCATGCGGCGCAGCTCCTCGACCGCGGCCTTGGGCTCCTGCAACGGGAGCAGCCCCATGGCCTGGAAGCGGGGGCTCCGGGCCACATAGGTCTCGTGGATCCAGTTGTTGTAGGCCCGCGCCAGCTCGATGGCCCAGTCCCGGCTCACGATCTTGCCGAAGGCCAGCCCGGCGCTGGTGTAGAGCACCGTGGCGTCGATGCGCACGTCCTCCAGGAACACCTCCCAGCCCTCCGGCCCGACGTTGGCGAAGGCCCCTTCCGGGACGTAGTGGCGGTTGGCCGAGTGCAGGTGGTCGATGGGCGGAAACGGGCTCTTGGCGCGCGCCTCCGAGAACGTCTTGCCGGTGTACTCCGGCGGCATGTTGCCGATGATGGCCGCAATGTCTTCGACCACGTGTCCGTCGCCGTCGATGATGCGTCGCGGATTGGTTGAGGTCACGGTGTTCCCTCCTGGGATGTGATGGTGCGGTCGCGCGGGGGTGAATCCCGTCCTTCGGGATTATCCGATCGCCGGGACCATGTCAATCTGGTTCGGGTCAGTTCCGGCCGAGGGTCAGCGAGAAGTCGGGCTTGCGGATGTAGATGTGATTGGCCTTGTCCTGGCGGGTGAGCTCTCCCACCAGCCGCACCAGGGGGGTGCCGGCGCTCAGGTACTCCCGTGGCCGTCCGCCGTCGGGCAGGGCCTTCACCGCCTCCTCGCCGGCGAAGACCCACAGCAGGAAGTCCTCGTCGGAAAGGTGGGTGGCGCCGATTTGACGGCGCACCTCCTGGATGGAGGAATCGGGAAGTTCCCAGTGCTCCCATTCCCTGGCTCTCGGGCGGCCGAGGATCCTGTCCTTGACCTCCGGGTCCATGTACTCGGCGCCTTCCTTGCCCCAGTAGCCCAGCGCGTACTGGATGGCCTGGTCGGTGACCTCCTTGTAGCGCTCGCCGACGATGACGTTGATGGCCGCCTGGGTGCCCACGAACTGGGACAGCGGCGTCACCATGATGGGATAGCCCCACTCCTCGCGCACCCGCACGCATTCCTCCAGGATCGCGTCGAGCTTGCCGCGCATGTCGATGAGAGCAAGCTGGTGGCGGAAGTTGGAGATCATGCCGCCGGGCACCTGGTGCGTGTACTGGGACTCGTCGTACTCCACCACCCGGCCCACCGGCAGGTTGTCCCGCCGGGCGATGTAGCGGAGCTTCTCGGTCACCGGCCTGAGTGCCTCCTCGTCGATGAGGGGGTTGTGCCCCATGGCGCGCAGGTTCCGCGCCACGTTGAAGATCGACGGCTGCGCCGAGCCGTTGGCCAGCGGCGGGATGCCCGTGTGCAGCGTGGTCAGGCCCATGTCCACCGCCTCGAGATAGCACAGGGGCGCCAGCCCGTTGTTGCAGTGGGCATGGAACTCCACCGGGGTGTCGCCGATGTTCTCGAGCACGATGGGGATGAGCGTGCGCGCCCGTTCCAGCGTCAACAGGCCGCCCACGTCCTTGAAGCAGATCCGCACCGGGTTGATGGCCGCGGCCTCCCGCGCCTTCCGCGCGTAGTACTCGTCGGTGTGGCGCGGCGACACCGAGTATATGAGGTTCACCACCGTGTCCATGCCGAGCTTCTTGAGCTCGGTCTTCTCGATGTCGAACTCGTCGTAGTTGTTCCAGGAGTTGGAGGTGCGCGTGAGCGTGATGCCGTAGTCCATGATCCGCTTGATCATCAACTCGAACACGCACACCGGGATCTTCTCGATGAGCTTGAGCCCGCCGTGGAGCCTGAGCGGAGTCTTCCTGAAGCGCTGGGTGCCCAGCCGGAACCAGTCCCAGGCGTTCTCCTTCTGCTCCCGCACGAGCTTCTTGAACATCACCGTGACGAAGAACTCCGCCGACTCGAACCCGGCCTCGTCGATGTGCTCCGCCACCGCCAGCATGTGATCGGTGCGCATGTTCAGCGCCCACAGGCTCTGGTTGCCGTCGCGCACGGTGGTGTCGATGAAACGGACGTCGCTCATGGTTGGCTCCCAGGACAGGACACTAGCATCGGCCGGGGACCGAATCAACGAGCAGCAAGATTGACTTAGTCATTTGCTTAGTCTACCATGCGCATCATGCACGAAGTCACCGTCCATGAAGCCAAGACCCACCTGTCCCGCCTGTTGCGCGTGATCGTCGAGGGGGAAGAGGTCGTCATCACGCGCTCGGGGCGGCCGGTGGCGCGCCTGGTGCCGATCGATGAAGGCCGTCCGGTATTCGGCGTTGACGAGGGGCGTTTCGTCGTCCCCGATGATTTCGATGACCCTCTGGACGAAGACTTGGTGCGCGCGTTCGAAGGACGCGACTAGGCCGGCGCCGTGAACTCGACCCCGAAGTGAAGTTTCTCCTCGATACCCATTGCTGGCTCTGGCTCCAGACGGAACGCGGGCGGTTCCCGGCCGATCTCCTCGAAACCCTGGCCGACCCGGCTACCCAGAGGTACCTTTCGGCGGCAAGCGTCTGGGAAATCGCCATCAAGTACGCCACCGGCAAGCTTCCGCTTCCGGAGCCTCCGGCAATCTACGTCCCCGAGCGCATGCGGCTGAGCCGGTTCGTGGGCCTCGCCATTACAGATACACACGCGCTCGCAGCCGCCGCTTTGCCGCCGCATCACCGCGACCCGTTCGACCGCGTCCTGGTGGCCCAGGCTCGGATTGAAGGGTTGAACCTGGTAACGGCCGACGCAATGCTCGAATCCTACGATGTTCGCACGGTTCGGGTGCAGTAGAGGCTTCACCCTGTTCGAGGGTTCCTTGAGTCGGTGTTTCACATCACGAGCCCCCGGGACTCGCTCCAACCCATGATCGACGCCACCACCGAAGCCATCCTCTACGCCCTGGCTGCCGGCGTTATCTGGGGCGTCGTCCCCACCCTGATCAAGAAGGGCATGGCGGGGTCGAACGTCACCATGGCAACGCTCTGGACGCAGTATTGGTCCCTGGCGACCCTGGTGGTGGCGACCGCTTGGCGCCGGGAGTTCATGATGCTGGACTGGCCGCCGGTGCTCTCCTTCATGCTGACCGGCGTCGCCGCCTGCCTGGGGAAGGTCTTTCTCAACCTGGGCATCGACAGCGTGGGGGCGTCCAAGTCGGTGACGGTGAAGAACTCATCGCCGCTCATCACCGTAGTGCTGGGGTGGGCGCTGCTGGGGGAGCAGGTGGGCTGGGAGATCTCCGCCGGAGTGGTGGTGATCGTGGTCGGCGTGCTGCTGCTGACGGTCAGCCCGCTCGAAGGGGAGGAGGCCCCCAACCGGCTGGTCTATTTCATGTATCCGCTGCTGTCCTCGTTGGCGTTCGGGATCAACCCCATCTTCAAGAAGTGGGGGTTGGTGGCCGCCGCGGTACCGGCCCTCGGGACCCTGATCAACCATATCACCGCCACGGTGTTCCTGTTCACCGGCGGTCCCTCGCTGGGCATCCACGCCTGGCGGCAGGAGCGGGTGCCGTCCAGGAGCTTCGTGCTCTTCGCCATCGCCGGCATCACCGAGGCCCTCGCGTCGCTGTGCACCTACAAGGCGCTGCTGCTGGCGCCCTCGGTGCTGGTGGCGCCCATTTGGCGCATCTCGCCCCTCATCACTTTCGTGCTGTCCCATTTCACGCTCAGGGCACTGGAGACCGTGACCCTGCGGGACGGGCTGGCGGCGGCCCTCATCGTCGGCGGCGTGTGGATTCTCAGCCACGGCGGCTGAGGGGCTGGCGGAGTGGGTAAGTAATATTGACTTAGTTTAGACTAAGTTATATGGTTCCACCATGAAGACCGCTACGATCCACCACGCCAAGACGCATCTTTCCCGGCTGTTGAAGGAGATACAGGGAGGTGAGACGATCATCATACTCAAAGGCTCCACCCCGGTCGCCAAATTGACCGCGGTTGAACCGCCCTATAACCAGCGCCCGAAGGTTGGTACGCTTACATCCCCACCCGTTCAATACGTCGCCGATGCGTTCGATCCGCTCACCGACGAACAATTGAAGGAATGGGGCCTTTGACCCGATACCTGCTGGACACCTGCACGTTCATCTGGCTGTCCACGGAACCCGCCAGACTCTCGCCTGAATCGGCGCAAGCCATCGACGCTCCGGACTCGGTGCTCCTATGGAGTGACGTCTCGGCCCTGGAGATTGCGCTGAAGTGGAACGCCGGAAAGCTCTTCCTTCCGGACCCTCCGCGGCAGTGGCTCGAACGCCAGATCGACACCTGGGGCCTGGAATGCTTGAGTCTCAAGCGAACGGACATCTATCGCGCCACCGAACTGCCCGCCCATCACCGCGATCCCTTCGACCGCCTTCTGGTGGCCGCGGCTCTCGGTGCCAATGCCACCATCCTGACGCCGGATGAAGCGGTGCGCCAATACCCGGTCAGTTCCCGGTGGTGAGAAGCACGCCGGGTCATTTCTGGACCCCCGGGTCAAGCCCGGGGTGACGGGAAGGGTGCCGGGGTGACGGCAGAAGGTGCCGAGGGGACGGCAGAAGGGGCCGGGAGGAACGGAAGGAGGGTCCCGGGGTAACGACAACAGTGTCCGCACCTTCTCTGCGTCACCCCGGCTTGATCCGGGGTCCAGAGGCGCAGCCCGGTGTGGGTTGGGTTCCGCGCCGTTGACAAAACCGCCCGTGTATCCCACATCTTACGGATCATCGAGGAGGTGACGGATGGCGGTTTCAGCGTTCGAGTACAGCAATCCGCGCGTGGAGCGCATCGTTTTCGGCCCAGGGGTGGTGAAGCAGTTGGCCGACGAGGTCCGGCGCCTGGACGCCGGGCGCGTGTTCGTGGTGACCTCGCCGTCCATCACCAGGACGTACCTGCTGGATGCGGTACGCGAGGCCCTGGGCGATATGTGCGTCGGAGTCTTCGACACGGTGCAGCCGCATTCGCCCACGGACTCCATCGGGGTGGCGGCGAAGCAGGCTGTCGATGCGGGCGCGGACGCGTTCGTCAGCGTCGGCGGCGGCAGCTCCATCGACACCGCCAAGGGCATGGCCGCGCTCCTGGCCGAGGGCCGTCCGCTCAAGGACCTTGCTACCCACTTCATCCCGCCCGACAAGAAGGAAGTGCCGCCCATGCCGGCGCCGAAGCTGCCGCACATCGCCATTCCGACCACGTTCTCCGGCGGCGAGTACAGCTACTCCGCGGGTCTGGCGGAAGGGGGTCACAAGCTCATCCTGGCCGATCCCAAGATGTCGCCCCGTACCGTGATGCTGGACCCGGAGGCGGCCCAGACCGCGCCGCCCAAGCTTCTGGCGGCCTCGGGCATGAACGCGTTGGCCCATTGCGTGGAGGCCGTCTACTCGACCCAGACCCAGATCCTGAGCCAGGCCTATTGCATGGCCGCGATCGGGCCCATCACCACCTACCTGCCGCGGCTGGTGGCGGACATGAACGACCTCGAGGCCATCGGCGAGATGCAGGTGGCCGCCACCCTTTCCAGCATGGGCGTCTACAGCGCCTGGACGGGCATCCACCACGGCATCGTCCACGTCATCGGCGGCCGCTTCACCGTGCCCCACGCCAACATCCACGCGTTGATGCTGCCCTACGCCATGCGCTGGAACCTGGACGGCACCACCGAGGCCATGGCCCGCATGGCCCGGGTCATGGGAGTCCGCGAGCCCGACGACGTCAAGGCCGCGGCCGAGGCCCCCGAGGTGGTGTACGGTATGAACGTGAAGATGGAGCTGCCGCTCCGGCTGCGGGACCTGCAGATCCCGAGGGACGCGCTGCCGTCCCTGGCCGAGGCCGCTCTGGACGACATCAGCACCCACAACAACCCGAAGAAGATCCACTCGGCGTCGCAGGTGCTGGAGTGCCTGGAGATGGCCTGGTAGGGGGCTGTCGAAGGGCTCGGGGCGAACGGGGTTGGTTGGCTGGGGAGGACCGGGTCAGCGGGCCGACATCAGGTGCCGGGGGTTGTGTTTCATCGCGGTATCGACGTCGCCGCGCGGGATTCCTTCGGCGATCAGTCCGGCGCCGAGCTTCGCCAGCCCTTCCCCTGGAGCAACCCGGTCCACCTGACCCACGTCCGTCGACAGGATCGTCCGCTCCGAGCCGACCCGCCTCATGATAGCCGCGGTGTCCGCGAACGACACCAGTCCCAGGTCCACCAGGATGAAGCTCAGCTCGATGTAGGCGCCGGCGGCGGCCAGCTCCGCGAGCTCCGGCGCGCCGATGGCCGGAGGGTCGTAGCAGGGGTGGGTGACGATGACCTTCCGGACGCCGAGGGCGTCGGCGCGCTCCATCACGTAGAACACCTCGTCCCGCCCCGCGTGCCCGGTGGCGAGCACCAGGTCGTGGTCGGCCGCGATGCGGAGTATCTCGTCCAGGGGCGGCCGCAGGTGGGCGGCGAGCACGTTGATGGGCTCGACCTCATCGAGGGGCCTGGCCAGGGCGGAGACGGTGCCGCCGCACCACTCGGGCGGAATGTCGTATCGTTCGCCTTCGTGGTGCCGCGCCGTCAGATGGGCGGCGGCGTGCACCGTGGGCAGCCACACCACCTTGAGATAGGGCTCGCCGCCGGCCGACGGACCCAAGGCGCCCCGCACCGCGGCGGGATTGATGCCGCCGACGTAATGGTTTAGCACCACCGAACCGTGGAGACGCACGCCGGTGGCGTCGTAAGCCATTTGCGCCCAGCTCCCGGTGGCCGCCATGTGCGACTTGAGCACGGCGCCGCCGAGCCCCGACTGCTCCACGTGCCGCGCCAGCGACACCGCGTCGAACCGCCGCGGGATTCCCTCCGGCCCGCAGTGCACGTGCAGGTCCACCGCCCCGGTGACGTCGTAGTCCTTGTCCCTCATACCACTCCGCACACGTCCATTGCGGTGTGCGCCAGCACTTCCGCGCAGGTCACCATCTCGCTGATGAAGATGTAGCTGCCGTCCGGGCCGGGATCCAGGAAACCGCCGCCGGGGCCGTAGTGGAGGCAGGGGATGCCGTGCTTCCACAGCCAGCAACTGTCGCCGGCGGAGTAGGACATGGGCAGGTGGGCGCCGATGAGCTTGGGCGGCGAGCCGGTGATCTTCTCATGGTTCCGGGCCACGGCCTGGACGATGGCGGCGTCCGCGGGCACGTCCAGCGGGTCCATCACCAGCCGCCGGCAGCCCTTGAAGTAGGCCGGCGGCGGGATCTCGATGGCGTATTCCAGACCTGGGTCGCTGTCCTTGAGGGGGTCGAGGGCGCGCCTCACGTCGGCGATGACCGAGTCCGCGCTCTGCCCCGGCACGAAGTGCACGTCGACGATGATGGTGCAGAGGTCGGGCACGTAGGGCGGCTCGCTCAGCACGTAGCCGTCGCCGCGGCCGCCGATGATGCTGCCCACGTTCAGGCGGGGCAGCGCGGGCAGGTCGGTTCGGGGAGTGTAGGTGAACTCCACGTTCCGCAGCGCCTCGATGACCCGGGTCATCTGCCCGACCGCGTTCACCGTTTCCTCGATCCTGCTCACGTGTCCGGTGACGCCGTAGGTGTGCACCGCGAAGTGGACGATGCCGCCGTGCACGGTGACGAGGTTGCCGATGCCGAAGGGCTCCGTCAGCACCGCCGCGTCGGTGCGGAGGCCGCTCTCCATGAGAAAGTGGGTGCCCTCGCCCCCCTGGGTCTCGCCCACCACGCAGGCCAGCACTAGGTCACCGCGCAGCTTCACGCCGGCGCGGCGGACGGCCTCGGCCGCCGCGATCATGGACGCGACGCCGCCCTTCATGTTCTGCACGCCGTGGCCGTAGAGCCGGTCGCCTTCCACCACGGGTGTCCAGGGGTCGCGCTTGCCGCCGCGGGTGAGGGAGTTGATGTCGATGTGACCGTTGAACATCAGGCTGGGGCCGCCGTCCGCGCCCTCCATGGTGGCGATGGTCTGGTGGCGGCCGGGCTCCACCTCCTGAAGCTCCACCCGGTAGCCTCGTTCCGAGAGGTAGTCCCGCAGGAACAGCGCCGCCGGAGTCTCGTCCGGGCAGAAGCTCGGGATCTTGATGAGCTCGCCGGCGAGGTCCACCAGTGCCGTGGCATCAACGCTGATCGCAGGCGCGGTCATGGGAATGTCCGTTCATGGCGTGTGGCCGTCATCGGCAGGGGCAGGCACCGTGGGTTGGGAAGCGCACCGCCGTGCCCCTCAACTACCCCTGGATTCCCGCTTTCGCGGGAATGACGAAGAGGAAGGCCCCGACCCGGTGAGCCGCAGCACCATGCCGGCCATGAGCATGGCGCCGTGGGCCAGCGCCCGCTCGTCCACGTCGAAGGTGGATGTGTGATGTCCCGTGGGGGTGCTGCCCCCCAGCAGGAAGTAAAGAGACTTGCCGCCGCGTTCCTGGACCCGGCGCATGAAGTAGGTGGCGTCCTCCCCGCCGCCCAGGGGCCGGGCGTCGTGGACGCGGAAGTCCACCGGCGACGATCCCGCGATCCAGGCCAGGTGGTCTTTCATCTCGTTGTCCGACTTGGCGCCGATGGTGCGGCCGGTGATCTCGGTGTCGACCTCCACGCCCTGAAGCGTGGCCGCGCCCGACAGGCAGCGTCGCGCGCCTTCCTCCATGAGCTCGCAGATTTCGTCGGTGCCGCCGCGCACCTCGTACTTCATGAGCGCGTCGGAGGGTACCACGTTGGTGCCGGTCCCGGCGTTCAGCACGCCGACGTTGACGAAAGTGGCGCCCTGGCCGTGGCGGGGCAGGGAGTGCAGGGCCAGGGTGGCCTGGCAGGCCGCCAGCAAGGCGTTGCGGCCCCGTTCCGGGGCGCCGCCGGCGTGGGACGCCACACCCCGGAAGCGCGCCTCCATCTTGACCGACGACAGAAAGTGCGTGGCCTCCAGCGCCACTTCCCCCAGCGGCAGCGTCGGGCCGCCCATGTGGAGGCAGGCGAAGTAGTCGGCGTCGTCCACCACCCCGGCCTCCACCATGGGATGGGCGCCGCGCCCGCCTTCCTCCGCCGGCTGGAACAGCAGCTTCACGCGACCGCGCCAGTCCGGATCCTCGGCGAGCAGTTCGGCCGCGCCCAGGCCGATGGTGACGTGGGCGTCGTGTCCGCAGGCGTGCATGACCGCGGGCCTTCCGGAAGCGAATCCCTGGGCCACCGGCGGGTGCGTGGGGTCGTCGGACTCGGAAACCTCGGTGGCGTCCATGTCGAACCGCAGCGCCACGGTGGGGCCGTCGCCCCGTTCGAGTATGCCCACGGCTCCGGGGATCTCGATGTCCCCGGCCAGGTCGCCGGCCGCGGCCCGGCTCTCGCTTACCACCGTCTCTTCCGGCCAGCCGCGCACGGCGTCCGGATGGACGCAGTCCTTTCCGGTCTCCACGCGGTATCCCAGCTCCCGCAGCCGGTTCACCACCATGCCGGTGGTGCGGAACTCGGTCCAGCCCGCCTCCGGGTGGCGGTGCAGGCTGCGCCGAAATTCCGTCAACCCGGCCAACTTGCCCTCGGAACGGCGCGCGAGCTCCTTCAGGTGCTCTGTTACGTTTTGTGCCATAACATCTCCAATTTAATGAGGAAAGGAGTGTCTAGTCTTCCCGGGCGATCTCCACCACGCGCCTGCGTTGTTCCTGGGTGCCCAGGGGCATGAGCAGGGGGAGGTCGAGGCCGCCCTGGACGAACTCGTCCAGACGCCGCCGGCATTCCCCGGGGGTGCCGGTGACCGAGTGGGCGTGCACCACTTCGTCGCTGATGAGGCCCTTGGCCTCGTCCCATGCCCGACGGCCGATGGCGTCGGCGAGCCGGTCCTGGTCCACCGTGCCGCCGCCGAGGCGCAGGTTTTCGGCGTGGTGCTTGTTGCGGAAGATATAGGCCAGGAAGGTCTTGGTGGCGTCCATGGCCTCCCTCGGGTCATCGGAGACCGAGGCCGCGATGAAGCCGGCCACGTCTCCCCTGGCCGGCTTTCCGGCCCGGGCCGCCCCCTTCTCCACCTCATCGACGCAGCAGCGGATGTAGGCGGGCGTACAGCCCGCGGACAGCAGCACGCCGTCCGCGGTCTCGCCGGCCAGCCGCAGCATCCCGGGTCTCACGGCGGTCATGTAGATGGGTATCTCGCTTCCGGGCGTAAGCCCCATGCTGGCCCCACGCATGGTGAACACCTCGCCCTCGAACTCGACCGTCTCGCCCGCGAGCAGCCCGCGCAGCAGCGTCATGTACTCGCGCATGGTCCTGAGCATCCGCTCGGCCTCGATGCCGATCTCCCGGAGCGCCGTGGGGTTGGCGGTGCCCGCGGTGGCCGCCACCCTTCCGGGCGCGAATTCCTCCATGGTCACCAGCGCCATGGCGGTGACCATGGGGTGGCGCGAATAGGGGCTCAGGGGAGCCGGGTTGACCTTGATGCGCGGGGTCTTGGCGAGAAACGCCATGGCCGAGGCGATGGAGTCCCGGAAGCAGATATGGTCGGACATCCAGATGGAGTCCATGCCGATGTCGTCGGCCAGTTGCGCCAGCTCGATCATCTCCTGGATCGAGTAGAAGCCGTCGAAACACAAGCCCGCGTGCATGGCGGCCACATTAGAACAAAGGGGAGGGGAATGAAAGACGCGAGCCGCGCAGGCCCCGTCCGGACCCCGGCTCAAGCTTGCCCGGGGTTGATCCGGGGCCCGGGCATCAGGGTGTCGAAGCCGGTCTCTACCGGAAACCGTGTCGGACAATCGCCTGAAGCCCGTCGGGATCGGCGCCCTCCAGCCCCATCCGCGCCAGGGTGAGCCCCTCGCGGCGGTAGTCGGTACGGTTCATCTCCGAGGCCAGGGTGATGAGCGCGTCGATGACGGGGGTGCCGATGCCCAGCAGCGCAGCCAGCTCGGCCATGGGCACGAGGCCGTAGCCCACGTCCTCGTGGACGTAGCGGTGGTCGTGGGTCGTGGGCGCGACGATGGTCTTGTTGGGCTCGCTTTCCTGGGTCGCCTGGTAGACGTCGCCGCTATCGAGGGCGGCGTGGGAGGTGAGGCCGGCCGCGTGGAAGATCTCCACGAACGTGCGCGGCCGCAGACCCAGCGTGCGCACCACGGCCAGCCGTTCCCGGTCCACTCCCTCGATGAGACGCGCCACCGAGGGCGAGAGGGCCTGGCCGTAGAACAGGAGATCGCCCTTGTGCTGTTCGATCCACCCGGCGTTCCCCACCATTCCGGCGGGGTGCATGATGGCGTTGATATTGGAGAGGCCCGTCTCCAGCACGTTCTCCGCGGGCACGATGTTGGGGAACACGGTGGCGATCTCGGGCAGGATGTCCGGACCGGCCTCGGCCGGGAAGGCCGCGCACCCGAGGTTGGCGGTGCGCCGGTAGACCTCCACCCGCGCGGGGCCGGCCATGCGGCAGATGCAGGTCAGGGTCACGGTCTCGCAGCAGCGCACCGGGACGCGGCAGCCGGCCCGCCGCAACTCGTGCACGAAGTGCAGGCTGCCGCCGGTCTGCCCGGGGTTGAGGTGTACGATCTGGTCTTCGGTCAGCAGCGACGCCAGGGCGCGGGCCATGAACTCGTGGGCCACGGCGGGGGCGGCGATGGTGACAAGGTCCGCTCCGGTCACGGCTTCGGCGAGCCTGGAAGTGATGCGGCGCGCCTGCCCGAGGGTCTCCCGCCCGTCCTCCACCAACTCGATGCCGCCGCGCCGGAGCAACGGTTCCAGCGTCTTCTCCGAACGGGAATAGAGCCGTGTCTCGAAACCACGGATCGCGAGATCCGCCGCCGTGGCGCACCCGCCGTTGCCCGCCCCCAGGACGGCTACCTTCCCGATGCTCATGACCGAGTCCGACACCCCGTATCGTCATTGCCGCTTCCGCGGGAATGACGGATCACTTGTCCGTCCGGTACCGCTCCACCTTCTCCTCGTCCAGCTCGACGCCCAGCCCCGGCCGGTCCGATACCTTGACGGCGCCGTCGGCGAACTCGAACGGCTCGGTGACGATGTCGTCCTTGTAGTAGATGCCGGCGACGCGTCCCGAGGCCTCGGCGTCCGGGACGGTGACCGGGATCACGCAGGCGAGGTTCGCCGCCCGGGTGGAGGCGGCCAGGTGGACGTTGGCAGCGTTGCCCACACCCATTTCCACGGAGCCGTTGACGTTGCATGGGAACCCCGCGGCCTCGGCGATGGCGGCCACCTTCTTGGCCTTTAGCAGGCCGCCGGGCTTGGTGGTGTAGATGGAGATGATGTCGGCGGCCTTCTTCTCGATGATCTCCAGCACGTCCCAGGTGGTCCAGGCGCTCTCGTCGGCCATGACGGGGGTGTCCACCCGGCGGGTGACCTCGGCCATGGCGTCGAGGCCCTCCACGGGCTGCTCCATGTAAAGGATATCGTACGGCTCCATGGCCTTGGTGGTCCGGACCGCTTCCTTGGCGGACTTGTAGCCGTTGTTGGCGTCCACCGTGAGGTTCATGTCCGGCCCCAGGGCCTCGCGGACGCGGCGAAGCAGCTCGACGTCGCGTTTCGGTTCCACTCCGCCCTTGAGCTTGATGGTCCTGATGCCTTCCGCCTGGACGCGCCGCACCTCCGCCACCGCCTCGTCCATGTCCATGAGGCCGATGCTGTGGGAGATGGGCACCGATTCCCGGTAGAGTCCGCCCAGGAGCTGGTAGGCGGGCACCCCCGCGGCCTTTCCCACCACGTCGTGGAGGGCCATGTCGATGGCCGCCTTGGAGTAGGGGTACCCCTTGACGGCCTGGTCCATGAGGGTGTGGATCCACTCGATCCGGCGCGGGTCCTCGCCCACGATGCTCGGCGCCAGGATGTCGTGGATCACGCCGGCCACCGACGCGGGGGTCTCGCCGTAGTAGCGCATGTGGTCGCCGCCCCAGTCCTTGAGCGCCGGCGCCTCGCCCAGGCCGGTCCAGCCGTCATCGGTCTCCAGCCGGACCAGCAGGTAGACGCCGATGGGGGTCTTGAGGTTGGCCCACTGGTGGACCCGGCGCGTGGGCAGCCTGACGGGAATGGTTTCGATGGATTGGATCTTCATTTTCGCTCCGCTAGCCGATTCGAATAAGCCTGTCCGTGTCGGTGGCGTCGGACAGCAGCTCGCAGCCGTCCCGGGTCACCAGCAGCATGTCCTTGTTCTGAAGCCCCATGCGGCCGGGGATGTAGACCAGCGGCTCGATGGCCACCACCATGCCTTCTTCCAGCACCTCCTCGCCGTAGCGCCCCAGGTAGGGCTCCTCGTGCAGGAACACGCCGATGCCGTGGCCCACGAAGCTGATGGGCTCCAGCCCCAGCTCGTCGAACTTCTCCAGGAACCGCCGGTATACCGTCTTGGCATGGGCCCCGGGCCTGATGAGGTCCATGACCAGTTGCTTGCACTCGATCAGGTTGTCCCAGATGCGCGCCTGCTCCGCCGTCGGCTCGCCCACCACCGCGGTGCGGCACACTCCGGCGTGGTAGCCGTCGAGGACCCCGAAAATCTCCATGCGGATCAGGTCCCCCTCTCGGAGCGCCCGGTCGGTGGGGCCCACGTTGGGGAACTGGCTGCGCTCGCCGGAGGCGATGATCATGAGCTTGAAGTCCTGCGCCCCGCCGGCGAAGATCCGCCCGGTGAGCTCTCCGGCCATCTCCAGCTCGGTCATGCCGGGACGGGCGCCCTCCAGGGTCCCGCCGATGGCCGAGTCGGTGAGGCGGCTCAGGGTGCGGAGGAGTCCGATCTCCCGCGCGGTCTTGACCTGGCGGAGCTTGCCGAAGAGTCCGTCGGCGGCCACGAAGCGGGTGTCCGGCAGCAGGCCGCGGAGGGTGGCGAAGTCTCCGGCGGGAAGATGGTCCATCTCCACGCCCACCGCGGCCCCGGCCAAACCCCGGTCTGTCAGCGCGCCGGCCACCTCGCGCATGGGATCGTCGGTGAACTCCCGGTAGACGCGGATGTCGTCGAAGGCGGCGTGCGCCTTGACCGTGGTCTCCTCCATGTCGATGGTGACCATGGTGGCGTGTCCGGACCGTTCGACGATGCACATGGCGTGGCGCCAGCGCATGAGGAGCTGGGAGGGCACCACGAAGCCCGTGGTGTAGGCGAGATTTTCCGGGGAACTGGCGATGAGGGCGTCGAGGCCCTGTTCCTCCATCGCGTTCCGCTGTTTTGCGATGATGTCGGCGTCCATGGTCGGCCTGAGAGCATACAAGCCGCGCCTGCGATCATCAACTTCGCGGTTGCGGACGTCCCTTTTCAACGTGCCCGGCATCGTATAGGAAATAGGGCCTGACCAACCCATCGACCGGAAGGAACACGAATGCTGCTTATCAACAACCAGGAAGTGGAAGAGCTGATGAACATGAAAGCCTGCCTCGAAGCGCTGGAGACGGGCTATGAGGATCTCGCACGCAACAACGCGGTGTACCGGCCGCGGCTCGACGTATGGTTTCCCTGCGGGCGTCCGGACGGCTACTACCGCTGGGGCACGATGGAGGGGGCCAGCCGCACCATCGGCACATTCGCCATCCGCATGAAGTCGGACGTGGTCCACTGGCCCGAAGGCGGCACCGAGGAGAAGTACTGCATGGAGCCCGGCAACTACTGCGGGCTCATCATGGTGTTCAGCGTGGCCAACGGCGAGCCCCTGGCCATCATCAACGACGGCGTGCTGCAGCACATGCGGGTGGGGGGCTGCGCCGGGCTGGGCGCCAAGGAGCTGGCCCGCGAGGACGCCTCGGTAGTGGGCATGTTCGGTTCCGGCGGCATGGCGCGGACCTACCTCATGGCGTTCAACGAGGTGCGCAACATCGAGGAAGTGAGGGCGTACAGCCCCACCAAGGCCAACCGGGAGGCGTACGCCGCCGAGATGAGCGAGAGCCTGGGCCTCAAGGTGACGGCGGTGGACCGGCCCGAGGACGTGGTGCGCGGCGCCGACATCGTCTCCGCCTGCACGGACTCGACCCGGGTGGTGTTCGACAACCCCGAGTGGCTCAAGCCCGGGGCCCACATCACCTGCGTGCGCTCCTGCGAGATCGGTCCTCGCGCGGTGGAGGCCTGCGACGTCTCGGTCATGCTCGGGCGGAACACCGTTCTCACCATGGACGAGGGCATGGTGCGGCTCCACGGAAACGTGGGCTACGTGGCGGGACAGCCCGACGAGATCGCGCGCATCCCGAACCCCGCGCAGGACGCCTATTCCGGCGACTACTTCCACTACTTCATGGACGTGAAGGCCGGCCGCAAACCGGGCCGCACGAGCCCCGAGCAGACCACCTTCTTCATCAACGCCGGCACCCAGGGCCTCCAGTTCGCGGCCTGCGCCGGGCGAGTCTACCAGATGGCCAAGGAGAAGGGCGTGGGCCGCGAGCTGCCCACAGAGTGGTTCACCCAGGACATCCGGGATTAGGGCCTGTACCCATATGCGTGGAGCAGGCTAGTGTCCTGCTTGGTTGATTCGCACCATAATATGCTAAGCATTTTCGCCTTAAGAAGAGATGCTCTTACCCGCCTAGTGCCCCCCACTGCTCGTCATCGCGCCTTGCCGACAACGAAAAATCCTCCCCATCTTATTACGCGAATTGACCAGACGCCACACTAGTGCCCTGGAACGCGCTCCGCAAACCGGCGCCG
>CAZVUC010000034.1:0-20386 GCA_964630405.1 uncultured Syntrophobacterales bacterium
GATCGGGGGCGGGAATCCAGGGGCGGCGGGGCGTGGCGGCCGAGGCATCCCCACCCTACCCCACCTGGATTCCCGCTTTCGCGGGAATGACGGAGGGGGTGCGGGAATGACGGAGTTGGTCGGACCTCAGTTGGTCGGACCTCTGTTGGTTGGACGTCAGTTGGTCGGACGTCAATACGTATCGAGCATCCGCTGAATCGTGTCGGGGTCGCTGGTGACGCTGAGGGCCAGCGCCATCAGCACCCGGGCCTTCCAGGGCTGGAGGTTGTCGGCGGCGACGAAGCCTCTCTTCCGCAGCGACGGGCCCTGCACCACCCTTCCCGAACCGACCCTGCTGCTGAGACACATGATGACGCCCTGACGGCCGGCGCGGTCGAAGGCCTCGTCCTGGGCGGGGGTGGGACGCCCGGCGCCGGTGGCGGCGCAGACGATGCCCCTGGCGCCCGCCGCGACGCAGGCGTCGATCATGGCGCCGTCGGCGCTCGCGTGGGACAGCACCACGTCCACCCGGGGCAGCGCCTCCAGCCCGCTCACGTCGAACTCCGTGGCGGTGGTGTGCGGCATGGCCGTGCGGTGGTAGTAACGCACCCGGCCGTCGGCGTCGGCAAAGCCCAGCGGTCCCAGATCCCGTCCCTGGAACGCCTCGACCCGGAAGGTGGCCGTCTTGGTCAGGTCCCGGGCGCCGTAGATGCGGTCGTTCATCACCGCCAGCACGCCCTGCCCTCGGGACGCCGGGTCCGCCGCCACCCGCACGGCGTTGTAGAGGTTCAGGTAGCCGTCCGCGCCCAGGGCCGACGCCGGCCGCATGGACCCCACCAGCACCACCGGCCGGTCGGTCTTGAGCACCAGGTTCAGGAAGTAGGCGGTCTCCTCCAGGGTGTTGGTGCCGTGGGTGATGACCGCGCCGTCGGCGCCGTCGCGCTCGAAGGTCCCGTTCAGCAACCCCGCCAGGTCGAGCCAGTCTCGGTCCACCAGCGCATGGCTCGGCAGCCGCCGGAACGGCACCTGCTCCACCTCGGCGACGGTGGCCAGCTCCGGAACGGCGCCCACCAGTTCGCCGTCGCCGAGCCGCTTGTTGTTCTCGATGTACCAGGCGAGGTCCAGGCGGTCGGCGCCCACCGAGTCGATGGTGCCTCCGGTGAGGATCAGGGCGATTCTCGGTCTCGTCATGTCATGTTCCCAGGTCAGCAAGGGAAATACGATGAAGGACACGTTAAGGCAAACGCAGCCGCACCACCATCGGATCATGGTCGCTGGCCCGCGCGGCGGTCTCGGCGAACTCCGCGTTGACGTGCACGATGTCCAGCTCGGCCGACGCTTTCAGTGAGGGGCTCACGAGGATGTGGTCCAGGGACTGGGCGTTGCCCTCGAAGATGTAGCTGTAGCGTTCGGCGGCCGGCAGGTCGTTGGTGAGGTTGTGGAGGCGTTCTTCGAGGATCTTGAGCGGTGACACGAACGCGAACTCGTTGAAGTCGCCGACCACGACGACATGCGTGTCCGTGCGCGTCGCCAGCTTTCGGGCGACGAAGTCGCGGACGGCGCGGGCCTGCCCGCGGCGGTGCTCCAGGCCGCCGTTGACCGAGGGGTCCTCCTGCCGTTCCGTGAAGGGCTGCACCCGCCCGAACAACGGAGCGCTGCCGCGCTTGGAGTTGAAATGGTTGTTGACCACGGTCACGGCCGCGCCGCCCGGCGCCCGGGACCGGAACGAGGCCGCCAGCGGCAGCCGGCTGTTGAAGAACGGGTTGTCCGGGTTGGTGCGCTGGTCCGCCGGGTCGGTGACCGTGGCCACCGAGCGCGGAACGAGCTCCACGCGCGCCGGGTTGTAGAGAAAGGCCACGCGGATGTTCCCGCCGGGCTGGCCGCCGTTGGTGCCGCCGCCGATGAAGGGATGGTCGATGAAACGGTAGCGGACGGAGCCCAGGGCGGCGATGCGCCCCACCAGCAGCCGCAAGGTCGCGTCGGCGGCCTTGACCCGCGTCCTGGCGGAGCCATCGTTGTCCTGCACTTCCTGGAGCGCCACGATGTCGGGGGACCGCAGGTTCCTGGCGATGATGGCGGCGACCGCGTCGAACCGGCCGCTCGCCACGTCCGTGTCCCCATCCCTGTCGTTGGGGTCGAGGTTGAGCACGTTGAAGGATGCGATGGTGAGGTATCCGTCACCGGGCTTCAGGCGGGTGGTTTCCGGTTTCAGCGGCCCTCGCCCGGGTGAGAACGTCTCGGTGAAGCGGACCTCGTAGTTGCCGAAGCCGTAGCCCATCACGCCGGCGACGTCGCCCAATGAATCCCCTACCCTGACGTGCGGCGTCGCCATGGGGCTGAGTCCGAAATCGTCGTCGATCTGGATGCGTTCGGGATTGAAGTCGCGGCCCCGGATGGTCAGCGCGCCGCGTTTGCTCAGACCGGAGGGCGCGGCGCCCCGGGCCCGGACGAAGATTTCGCCGAAGCGGCTGGTGGGGCTTACCGCGACGGCGCTCCTTACCGTGACCCGCATGCCTTCCAGGGTCTCGTAGAAATCGAGTCCGTCCTCGTCCGGATCGAAGACGGCGAACCCGTCGTTGTCGATGATCCGGTCCGGTGGAACGCGCCCGCCCGCCCCCAGCACGACCGGAGCGGGAAGCCGGTTGCGGCGGGACAGGCGCGTGAGTTTCGGACGGGTGATCTGGGTGATCGTCAGGTTGTTGGTCTTGGCGCCGCCGGGCTGGAACTCCGCCACCACTCCGCGCACGCGCAACTCGTCGCCCACGGCCACCGCCGGAGTGCGCCGGGTGAAGACGAAGAGGCCCTCCGAGGTGTGGGGGTCGCCGTCGCCGGCCGGGTCCTGCAGGTAGAACCCGTCGGTATCGACGGCCGTGACGACTCCGACGGTCGTCACTCGCTGCCCGCGCAGGGGCGAGATGTGGCTCCGGCCCTGGATGCGCCCGATGGGAACGGTGGCGGCGGCCTGGGCCATGCGCGTCGGCTGGACGGAACCCTCGCCGGCGGGAGGGGGAAAGCCTTCCGCTGAAGCCGCGAGCAGCAGGCCGCAAATCGCCGGGAGGCAGGTCCACGACGTGAGTGTTCGGATCGAGTGCCAGGACATTGCTCATCTCACATAACACGAGCGGCTGGCCCACGCCTCCCGCCCCGCCCGGGCTCTCCGGGGCGTTGCCTATTCCCTGTCCTGTCAGTATGCTCAGGCTGGATGTGAGTCGTGCTCGGCGTACCGTTGGTTGATTGGGGAAAGGAGGCCCGTCATGTCCGTTATCATGATCTACGAAGGCATCTCCGGGGCTGAGGAAGTCGCCAACCGGGTTGCGCAGTCCCTGGACTACAAGTGCGTGGGCCGCCAGGAGCTGGCGGCCACTCTGGGGAACTACGGCGTGCCCCGCGCCAAACTCGACGAGATCACCGAGAAGGAGGCGCACTGGTGGGACCAGTGGCTGCATGACCTGCGGCCTTACCGCATCGCGCTCCAGGCCGCCATGTGCGAGATGGCGCAGGCCGGCCCGATGGTCTACCACGGCCACGTTGGACACGAGCTCCTTCCCGGGGTCGCCCATGTGCTGAAGGTCTGTGTGACCGGCCCCATGGAGCTGCGCGTGGACCGGCTCCGGTCACGCCTCGCGGTGGACGAGGGCGTCATCCGGAGGCAGCTCGAGCACACCGACAGGGCGCGTAGCCGGCGGCTCATGGCCCTGTTCGGCAACGACTGGCAGGACGCCGGCCGGTACCACCTGATGCTCAACCTGGCCATGGGCACCGAAGCGGCCAGCGAGGTGGTCACCACCGCCGCCCGGCAGGGAGCGTTCGCGGTAACGCCGGACTCTAGGCAGGCCTTCGAAGACCTGGCGCTGGCCCGGAAGTCCCAGGCGACCCTGCTCCGGTCCGAGCTGTACCGCGATCTGCCCATCGACGTGAAGGCGCACAACGGGACGGTGACGGTATCCGGCATGGTTTCGTCACCGGTAACGGTGGAGGGCGTGGTGACAACCATCAAGGAAATTCCCGAAGTCTCGGAGGTTACGGCGAATCTCGTGGTGATGCCGCGACGCCATTCGGACATCGAATAGCTTCCGGAACTCCCCCCGCAAGACGAGACCCCCCCGGGGCCTGACTCCACGGGCCCCGGCCGAAGGAGCACCTGCATGCCCAAGAGCCTGAGCAGCTTCCTGGAGGACTGCCGCCGGGACATCCCCAACGAGGTTGTCCACGTCCAGCGGGAGGTGGACCCCGCCCACTACGACGTGAGCGCCATCATCAAGCACCTCGGCGCCGACCGTAAGTTCCCGCTGCTCGTCTTCGACCGGCCGCGCAACCTGCACGGCCGGGTCAGCGATTTCAAGCTGGTGATGAACTTCACCATCTCCCAGCGCAAGACCCAGATCGCGCTGGGGCTGCCCAAGGAGATGACCCGGGCGCAGATGGCCGAGGCCTGTGTCGACATCGAGCGCAACCGGGTGGCGCCGGTGGTGGTGGAAAACCGCGAGGCGCCGGTGATGGAGAACGTCCGGAGCGGCGACGCCGTGGACCTCTACGAGCTGCCCGTCATGCGCCACCACTACATGGACGGCGGCCCCTACATCACCCTGTGCACCATCGCCAGGGACCGGCGCCAGGGGATCTACAACGCCTCCTACCACCGCATGGAAATCAAGTCGAAGAACGTCACCACCCACTACCACTCGCAGCACCACCAGTGGATCATCTTCCGGGACCACGAGGACCAGGGACTGGAGTGTCCGGTGGCCACGGTGCTGGGCCACCACCCGGCGTTCTACATGGGCGCCTGCTACACCGGGCCCTTCGAGGTGAGCGAGTACGACGTCATGGGCGCCTACCTGGGGGAGCCGCTGAGGGTGACGCCGTCGACGACGTGGGGCGACGACCTGCTGATTCCGGCGGACGCAGAGATCGTCATCGAGGGCGCGCTGATTCCCGGCGAGCGCATGGTGGACGGCCCCTTCGGCGAGGCGCCGGGCTACCTCGGACCGCAGCGCTTCTTCTCGGCCTGCCGCTACGAGGTGCGCGCCATCAATTTCCGCACCAACGGCATGTACCAGTCCGTCATCACCCCCGAGGGCGACAAGCCCTGGCTGGACCTGCCGCGGGAAGGCGCCTACCTGAGGCGGATCCGCGAGGCCGTGCCCGGAGTCACCGCTGTTTGCAAGGCTGGCCGCCACGCCCACTACAACATCTTCATCGCCATGAAGAAGATGTCCGAGGGCGACCCCGGCCGGGCCGCGGCCGCCGCCCTCACCGAGCTCCACGCCAAGAACATCTTCGTGTTCGACGACGACATCGACGTCTACAACCCCACCGAGATCCTGTGGGCGGTGGCCACCCGCGTGCAGCCCCACCGGCAGGTGTCGATCATGCAGCCCACCTTCACCGGCAACTATCTCGACCCCACGGTGGTGGACGAGACCAAGACCTCGGTGATGATCATCGACGCCACCCGGCCGCTGGACCGCCCCTTCTCGCCGGTGTCCAAGGTCCCGGACGAAGCCATGGCCCGCATCAAGGTGGAAGATTACATCCCCGGCGAAGTGCTGGCGCACATTCCGGTAGACCGCACCACGTACTGGTCCTGAACCGCGTCGGACAGCGCCCCTACCAAGGGGCAGCCCACACGGCATCCGTCCCATCCCCACCGTCGTCGCATCCCCTCCGTTATTCCCAATCCCCCTCCGTCATTCCCGCGGAAGCGGGAATCCAGGGGCGGCGGAGGGGTGGTACGGCCGAGTGCCACCGCCCCACCCCACCTGGATTCCCGCTTGCGCGGGAATGACGGAGGGGAGGCGGGAATGACGTCTTCGGTAGGTCCCTGCCCTGCGGGTTTTGACACAGTCTGTTTCGCGGGAATGACGGGTGCGCTTGTCGCGGCCCGCCCGGTGATCTGCTACAGATGAACCAACCCGCCGCGAGAACGCGCGAGCCATCCCCACCGAGGAACCCATGAACGACATCGAGATTCAATTCCAACTGAATGGCCAGGCGCGCCGCGCCAGCGTGGCGCCGGAGCTGCTGCTGGCGGATTTCCTTCGCAACGACCTGGGCCTCAAGGGCACCAAGACGAGCTGCGAGGTGGAGGTCTGCGGCTCCTGCACGGTGCTGCTGGACGGCCGCCCGGTGAGCGCCTGCACCACCCTCACCCACGAGATCGACGGACGCTCGCTGACGACCATCGAAGGCCTCGGCAGCGACGACGCGCTGGACCCTGTGCAGGAGGCGTTCTGGGAGGAAAACGGCTTCGAGTGCGGCTTCTGCACTCCGGGCATGATCCTCGCGGCCCGCGCCCTGCTGGACGAGAATCCGGACCCTTCGGAGGAAGACATCAAGACGGCGCTGGACGGCAACATCTGCCGCTGCACCGGCTACCTTTCCATCATCCGGTCGATCGGCCGGGCCGCCGAATTGCGGCGCGGGCAAAGTGCATCGGCCCCGCGGCCGCTCGACGAGCGCCGGCTCGACGGCGCCGCCAAGGTGCGCGGCGAGCCTGTGTACACGGCCGACCTGACGCAACCGGGCATGCTCTACGCCCGGGTCCTGCGCAGCCCCCACGCCCACGCCCGCATCCTCGGCATCGACACATCCGAGGCCGAGTCCCATCCCGGCGTGGTTGCGGTGCTGACGGCCGCGGACCTCGGGGACATCGAGCCGTACCACGGCCCGCTGGTGAAGGACACGCCCGTGCTGGCCATGGACAAGGTCCGCTACGACGGCGACGCCGTGGCGGCCGTGGCCGCCGAGACCCTGGAGGCGGCCACCGCCGCCCTCGCGCTTATCGACGTGGAGTACGAGCCGCTCCCCGCGCTGATGACCATGGAAGAGGCGCTCGATCCCGATGCCCCGCCCCTCCACGAGTCCGTGAGCGACGACGCCCCGAGCTTTCCGGGATATCCCGGGGTCGACGACGAGGCGAAAAAGTACGCCAACGTGAGCTTTCACTACGAGCGCGCCCAAGGCGACGTCGACGAGGGGTTCGCCGTCTCGGAGCGGATCTTCGAGCACACCTTCGACTTCCCCAAGATCGCCCACTACTCCATGGAGCCGCAACTCGTCGTGGCCGAGTGGCGCGACGACGGGTTCACGTTGTGGTGTTCCACCCAGCACCAGTTCATCGTCCGCAACGAGCTGGCCGAGATGTTCGGCGTGCCGCGGGAGAAGGCGCGGGTGGTGGTGCCGCTGGTGGGAGGCACCTACGGCAACAAGAACCACACCAAGCTAGAGCCCGTGGCGCTGGCCATGTCCCGGAAGGCCGGGCGGCCGGTGTTCCTGCACCTGTCGCTGGAAGAGGAGTCGCGCACGGTGAGCAAGCCGGCCGCCCGCGTCAGGCTCCGCACGGGCGTGGACCGGGAGGGCAAGCTGGTGGCGCGGGACTGCCTCGTGCACGTGGACGGCGGCGCCTACTCGGACTCGGGTCCCCGGGTCGCCCAGAAGACGGGCTTCCGTGCGCCCGGCCCCTACCGCATCCCCCACATCCGCTCCCACGCCTACTCCGTGTACACCAACACGGTGCCGGCCGGCGCCTTCCGCGGCATGGGCACGCCCCAGGTGGCATGGGCCTACGAATCGCAGATGGACATGATCGCCCGGGAAATGGGATGGGACCCGGTGGAGTTCCGGCTCAAGAACCTGCTGGACAAGGGAGAGGAGTTCGCCCCCGGGGAAACCCCCCTGGACACCGACCTGAGGGAAGGACTCCTGCGCGCCGCCCGTGAGATCGGCTGGGGGGAAGAGCTGGAGCCGGACTGCGGCATCGGCGTCAGTTGCGCCTGCAAGGACGGCGGCGGCAACTTCAAGATCTCGTCCGCGCGGGTGGAGGTGGACGACGGCGGCCAGGTCACCCTGCACGAGGGCACCATCGAGATCGGCCAGGGCTCCAACACCGCCCTCGCGCGCATCGCCGCGCAGGAGCTGGGCGTGCGACCCACGGCGGTCGAGGTGGCGCCCCTGGACACCGACTGGACCCCCTTCGACATGGGCACCTACGCCAGCAGCGCCACCACGGTCATGGGGCTCGCGGTGCAGAAGGCCGCCGTGGCCGTCCGCGACCAGCTCATCGAGGCCGCCCGCTCCATGGGGAAGAGCCCCGACGCCGCCGCGACCCTCGCCAACGGCGAGGTTCGCCTGGGGGAGATCGCCTTCCCCTTCTCGGCGCTGGTGCGGCACGTCGAGGGCGCGGGCGGCGTCATCACGGGAGAAGGCCGGCAAGTGACCGAACGCGTCCCCGAGGCCCCGCTCGGCGCCCGGTCGCCGTTCTGGGAGGTGGGATGGGGCGCCGCCAAGGTCCACGTGGACCGGGACACCGGCGAGGTGAAGGTGCTCAAGTACGTCTCCATCGCCGACGCGGGAAAAGCCATCAACCCCCAGGTTTGCCATACCCAGGAGCAGGGCGCCTTCCTGCAGGGGCTGGGGCAGGCGCTGTTCGAGGAGACCGTGTACGAGAACGGCCTGATGCTCACGCCCGACGCCCTCACCTACCGGCTGCCGAAGATCTCCGACCTGCCCGACGAGCAGGTCAACATCCTCTTCGAAAACGGCAACGGCGCCGGCCCCTACGGCGCCAAGGGCCTGGGCGAGAGCGGCCTCATCCCCGTGCCGTCGGCCATCGCCAACGCCGTGGACAAGGCCGTGGGCGTGCGCATCACCGACCTGCCCGTGACCGGCGAGAAGATCTGGCGGGCGCTGAGGAAATAGTCCGTCATTCCCGCCTCTCGTTCCGTCATTCCCGCCTCCTCCGTCATTCCCGCGAAAGCGGGAATCCAGGAGGGGTCGGGGCGGGGGAAGGATAGCGTGAACCAACCGCCGCGCCAGGACAGCTTCTACTTCAAGCTCTTCGACCGGCTCGACGGGCCGGGCTGCCCCATCTGCGGCATCGTCATCGACGACAGCCGCGCCTACCTCGACAGCGTCTTCTACGAACGCGTGACGGACGTGCCCACGCGGGAAGGGCTGCGGGAGTCCTTCGGGCTCTGCAACCCGCATACGTGGCTGCTGCGCGACCTGCCCGCTTCCAGCGCCCCGGACCTGGGCTTCGCCATCATCGCCAGGGACCTGCTGAACCGGTTCCGCGCCACGGCTGGCGCACCGCCTGCCACCGGATGGCGTGTGCTCCGCGGTTGGCTGGCCCGGGCCGGCTCGGGATTGCGCGCCCGGCTCAAGAGGACCGCCTGTCCCGCCTGCGTGGTTGCCGGGCGGTCCGAGTCCGTCCACCTGCGGCAACTGCTGGACCTGCTCGGAGACGAGACCTTCGCCGAGAAGTACCGCGGCTCCTCCGGCATCTGCATCCCGCATTTCCTCGTGGCCGAGGAAACTCACGCCAGACATGCGCACTTCGCCGAACTGCAGGAAATCCAGATCCACGCCGCCCGGTCCCTGCACGACACCCTCGACCGGTTCACCGAGAAACACGACCACCGTGCGCGCGAAGAGATCACCCCCGCCGAAGCCAGGGCCTGGATCGACGCCATGGAGTTTCTGGGTGGGAAACGGGGCGTGTTCGACGGCGAGCTGCATCAAGCTCACACGACATTTCGTATAAGGTGAGTTTATACGAATAGGCGTATTCTAGCTTGCTCAGGACAAGACCGCTTTTCTTCGGTGGAACGGCGAGTGGCACATGCGCGCACGCATACGGCTGATCGCGTAAGAAGGCCGCGGTCAGTCGCTGATGTCCTGGAGAAACCAGCTCAGGGGCAGCTTCCTTCCCAGGCCCCGATCGCGGGTGCCTTCGTACACCTTTTGGGCCGACGCCGCGAACTGGATGGCAATACCCTGGGTGACGAAGCAGGTGATCTCTTCGGGTTCCTTCCTGCCGGGGTAGCGGCCGACGATCACGTCAGACAGGAAGACTCGCTTGTCCTCGCTCAGCAACCGCTCTTCCCTCTCCAGCCACTCCGTGTCGATGGGCTCATAGCCGACAGCGGGCCGCCGTTCCGGGTCGGCCACGTGGTAGTCCGTCCTCGAGGTGCGCGAGTACACGTACCGGTGGCAGCGGCGGAAGACCTCGTCGTCGATCTCGTTGGGCAACACCGACAACAGGTGCGTGCCGGGCTCGAGCCACTCGCCCTTGACCACCGGCTCCAGGGAGTTGGTGCACGCGGCGACGATATCGGCCCCCTCCGTCACTTGGCGCGGGTGGTCCACGGCGACCACCTCGATCCCCATGAGCCGGCTCGTGCGCTCGGCGAACGCCGCCCGGTGCTCGGGATTGGGGCTGTAGGCGACGATGCGGGTGATGGGCCGCACCTTGGCGATGGCCAGGGCGTGGGCCGTGGCCATGCCGGCGGTGCCGTAGATGCCCAGGGTCGAGGCGTCCTCCCGCGCCATGTGCTTCACGCTGATGGCCCCGGCCGCCCCCACCCTCATGTGCTGGATGTGGCCGTCGTTCATGATCGCCAACGGAGCGCCGTCCTCGGTGCTGAACAGCACGATGAGGCCGCAGAACTTGCCCGGGGCGACGCAGTATTTCTTCACCTGAGCCCCGGACGGCGGCAGGATGTCGGATTTCATCCGGATGGCCAACGCCCCCATTCCCGGAAGCGCGGAGGCCATGGGGTCCCAGGTGTACCAGCCCTCGCCTCCGGGCCGGGGAACCGAGTGGGTCGCCCGCGTGGCCGTGGCCCGTCCCAGCCCGTACTCCCGGTAGGACTCCTCGACCGCGTCGATGGTGTCCTCCATGGTGAGGACCCGGGCCGCGGTCTCGTTGTCGATGAAGAGCACGCTGCGTTGCGCGATCTCCCTGTCGGCCTCGGTATTGCCGTGGTAGGTGACGTATGCGTCGTTATCCATGTCGCGTCCCCGCTCTTTCCTGTGTCTTCAATGGTATTGACCCTTCAATTCGGCTATAGATCGTCGGTGTAAAGGACACAAGCGTGATACGAGTCGACCCCCACAAATGCGACGGCTGCGGCATCTGCGTCTACGACTGCGGCGCCGACGTCTTCCGCTTCACCAACAAGAAGGACAAGGTCTTTCCCTTCGGCAACAAGTACTGCGTCAACTGCTTCCTGTGCGAGCTGGTCTGTCCCGAAGACGCCATCGAGGTGGTGCTGCGGCCCAAGAAGAAAAAGGCCGCGGCGGCCGCAGGTTCCTGAGCCGACACATGAGCGACTCCGTCCAGACCACCGACTGCGACGTCCTCATCATCGGCGGCGGGCTGGCCGCGTGCATGGCGGCGCTGGAGGCGTCCAAGCGCAACATGGACGTGGTGCTGGTGGACAAGGGACGGCTGGGGCGCAGCGGCTCGAGCCCCACCTCCGGCGGGGTCCCCCAGGCGGCCTTCGCCCACGCCGACCCCCGGGACAGCAAGGACCAGCACTTCCGCGACACCATCCTTGGCGGCGATTACATCCCCAACCAGAAGATCGTCCGGGCCATCGTCGACGAGGTCACCGACCGGGTCATCGAGCTGGAGGAGATGGGGCTGCACTTCAAGAAGACCCCGGACGGCAAGCAGTTCTACCAGGAGAAACGCCTGGGCAGTTCCTACGCCCGCAGTTGCCCGCCCGTGGGCGGCAGCGTCGGCATGCTGGGCTCGCTCCGCAAGGAGGTCTTCAACCGCGAGGTCCAGGTGCACCAGTGGACCATGGTCACCAAGCTCCTGCGCCGGAACGGGCGGGTCACCGGGGCCTTCGGCATCAACGTCCAGAAGGGCACCTACCACGCGTACCGCGCCCGGGCCGTGGTGCTGGCCGCGGGCAGCGCCATCGGCATCCAGAAGTACACCAGCGCCAACTTCCTCACCACGGGTGACGCCTACGTGGCGGCCTTCGACATCGGCGCGCCGCTGGCCAACCTGGAGTTCCTGGAGTTCACGCTGATCCCGGCGCCCGGCGGCGAGGCCATCTCCATGGCCGGCCTGTCCCCATTCACCAGCAAGGGCGGCCGCTTCTTCAACGCCCTCAACGAACGGTTCCTGGAGAAGTACGACCCCGAGCGGCTGGAAGGCACCACGCGGGCCATTCTGGTGGGCGCCACCTACAAGGAAATGCTCGAAGGGCGCGGCCCGGTCTACCTGGACCCCTCCTACATCCCGGACGAGAAATGGGATGACGAGATCCAGTTCGAGTACACCCCCAAGCTCGGCAAGGCCGGCGTCAACGCCCGCTCCGACCGCTTCGAATGGGTGCCGGCGCTGCATACCTTCCTGGGCGGCCTCGACATCAACGAGCGGTGCGAGGTCCCCGGTGTCGAGGGGTTGTACGCGTCAGGCGAGTCCGCCACCGGCACCCACGGCTCCAACCGACTCAGCGGCAACGCCATCGCCAGCGCCTTCGCTCTGGGAGCCCGGTCGGGCAAGTACGCGGCGATTTACGCGGCGGACGCGGAGCTGGATGATGTGGACCCGGGCGAGACCGCGGACGAGGCCGCGAGGATCGAGGCCTTCAAGCGCGACGAGGGCCTGGACCCCACCGAGCTGCACGAGGAGATCAAGAACACCGCCTGGGAGAGCACCGGCGTTGTGCGGAACGAACGCGGGCTCACCGCCGGAGTGGAGCGCTTCCGGGAAATCCGCCGCGAGAAGGTCCCCCGGCTCAAGGCCGGCAACCTCCGCGACCTCGTCAAGTCCCTCGAATGCTCCAACCTCTCCTGGGTCGGCGAGATGGTCGCCGCCTGCGCCCTGGAACGCCGCGAGTCCCGCGGCCAGCACACCCGCGACGACTACCCCGAACGGGACGACAGGAACTGCCTCAACTGGATATCGGTGGAGAAGGACGGCGACCGGGTGAAGCCGGTCGTCAAGCCGATTCCGTTCGAGGAGGGGGATCTGAAACCCTGACTATGGAGCACGATCATCCCCCCACCGCTCCTGGATTCCCGTTTTCGCGGGAATGACGGAGAATCGTCCTTACACCCGCGGCAGCACTGCCGCCCCAAAGAG
Organism: uncultured Syntrophobacterales bacterium; assembly: GCA_964630405.1. Taxonomy (GTDB): domain Bacteria; phylum Desulfobacterota; class Binatia; order UBA9968; family JAJDTQ01; genus JAJDTQ01. Next base: position 12,866 of record CAZVUC010000034.1, read on the forward strand.
CTCCATCGCGTCCAGTATGTCCTTCTGGTCCAGGCCGGGGGTCCAGTCGAAGCGCAGCAGGAGCAGGTCCGGCTTGAGAGACTCCTCGTAGGAGCGGATTTCCTCAATGCAGTCTTCGGGGGAGCCGAGGATGAAGCGGTGGCGGGCGAGGCGGTCGAAGTCCCAGGTGAGCTCGTCGGGGTTCGTCATGGCTTCGTCCTGGCCCCACTTGACGTAGACGTCGCGGTAGAGTTTGTCGAGGCAGGGGCGGGCCTTGGCCACGGCCTCTTCGCGGGTGGGGGCGACGAAGCACTCCCGGACCATGACGAGGGCGCCGTTGCCGGGCTTGCCGGTGTCGTCCCAGGCCTGGCGGAACAGCGCGGTCTGGTCCTTCAACTCTTCGATGGCGGAGTGCGGTCCCACCAGCCAGCCGTCGCCGATGCGGGCGGCGCGCTTCACGCCCTTGTCGCCGTTGGCGGCGATCCATACGGGTGGACGTGGCGTTTGCAGCGGTCGCGGCGCAATCGTCACGTCCTTCAGCTCGAACGCCTTGCCCGAGAACGAGACGTGCTCCTCGGTCCAGAGCCGCTGGACGATCTCGACCCCTTCCACGAAACGGTCGAACCGTTGCTTCTTCGTGAGGTTGAAGGCGTCCAGCTCCTGTTGACGGTAGCCGAGGCCGAAGGAGAAGACGGAGCGGCCCTCGTTCATGACGTCGATGGTGGCCAGCTCCTTGGCGATGACCACGGGGTCGTGGAGCCCGAGGAGCGTGGTGGCGGTGCCGACGCTGGCCCGCTTGGCTTCGGCGCAGAGCCGGCCCAGGAGCGGCACCTGGTGGAGCCGCTGGAAGCCGGTGATGTTGTAGTGCTGGCCCATGGTGATGGCCTCGAAGCCGGCTTCGTCGGCCACGCGGGTCTGCTCCGCCAGCGTGGGCAAAAGGGTCTCGGGCGGTTTTTCGTTGGAGACCTGCGGGTTTAGCTGAATGCCGAACTTCATGGTGTGCTCCTGTATTTGTCGTTCGAGTGCGTTTCTCAACCCTTCGCTTTGAGGGCCCGCCAGACGCGCTCCGGCGTAAGCGGCAGCTCCCGGATCCGCACCCCCGTGGATCGGGCGATGGCATTGGCCACCGCCGGCGCCACCGCGACGATGCCGGACTCGCCCATGCCCTTGGCGCCCCAGGGTCCCGGGCCGTCCTGGTTCTCCGTGAGCGCCACCTCGAACCGGCGCGGCATGTCTGCGAATCCCGGCACCTTGTAGTCGATGAGGTTGGGGTTGAGGGGCTGGCCGCCGTCGTAGAGCAGGCTCTCGCACAGGGTGTGGCCCATGCCCATCATGGCGGCGCCCTCGTCCTGGGCCTCGGCCTGAAGCCGGTTGATGGCCTTGCCCACGTCGGCGACGCTGGCGTAGTGAGGCACCCGCACCTCGCCGGTCTCTTCGTCCACCGTCACTGCCGCGGCGCCCATGCCGGTCTCCCAGAACACGGGGAACTGCGCGGGGATGCCGCCGCCGGCGCGCACGTAGCCCCGGCCGATGAACTCGCCTCCAGGCATGGCGAAGTAGGCCCGCACCACCGCGCCGTAGTCCATGCGCTGGCCGCCCGAATCTGCCCAGCCGTCATCGAGCGTCACGTCGTCCGGTTCGCAGCCCATGGCCTCGGCCGCGGCCGCCCGAATCTGCCCGGTGAGGTCCTCGGCGGCGAACTTGACCGCCGTACCCATCACGGTGGTGGAACGGCTGGCGCCGGTGGAGCGGTCGAACGGCGTCACGTCGGTGTTGGTGGCGCGCATGACGATCCGTTCCGGCGGAAGGCGAAGCTCCTCGGCCGCCACCTGGCTCAGCACGGTCCGGGCCCCCTGCCCCACCTCGGTGCTGCCGGCCATGAGCACCACGCTACCGTCGCTCAGGAGGCGCAGGATGGCGGTGGACACGGGCATGGCCTCGGAGTCGGTGACCCCGACGGCGATGCCCAGGTTGTCCGCTGGCGGACCCTGGCTCTCGTCCCAGTCCACCATGGAGGCCAGTTTGCGCAGGTCCATGTGCAGGTCCGCGTCCATGGGCTTGGCCCCGGGCTTCAACTCCTCGTCGCGGCGCAGGAGGTTCTTGAGGCGGAACGCCAACGGGTCGAGCCCCAAGCCTCCGGCGATCTCGTCCATGTGGGACTCCAGCGGGAAGATGGACTGGGGTCCGCCGATGGAGCGCATGGAACCCGCGGGCGCGGTGTTGGTGTACACGGCGTAGACGTCGATGCGGTAGTGGGGGATCCGGTAGGGCCCGTGGATGCGGGTGGCCACGCGCTTGGCCACCCGCGGGCCGTTGTCGGCGTAGGCGCCCGTGTCCAGGTGCAGTTCCGCTTCCCGCGCCAACACCGTGCCGTCCCGCAGGACCCCGGTCTTCACGCGGCAGCGGGCCGAGTGGCGCCGGATGGTGAGCATGGACTCGGAGACGCTCTGGGCGAGCCGCACGGGACGCCCGCCCGCGGTGCGCGCCAGCGCCACCGCCAGGGGCTCGATCTTGAAGTAGGACTTGCCGCCGAAGGCGCCGCCCACGTAGGGCACCGTCACCCGCACGTTGGGCATGGGCACCCGGAACATCTGGGCGATCTCGGCGCGGATGAGGAACGGGTGGGCCGAGGAGGTCCACAGAGCGATCTCGTCTCCCTCGAACCGGGCCACCGCGGTGTGGGGCTCCAGGGAGTAGTGGCAGATCATCGGGAACTCGAAGGTGTCCTCGAAGACCGCGTCGGCCTGCTCGAAGCCCGCGGCCACGTCGCCGTCCTCCAGCCGCTCGTGGTGGCAGACGTTGCGCGGCGCCTCTTCTTCCACGGCCGCCATTTCGTGGTATTCGCCGACCAGGGCGTTGGCGTCGTGCAACACCGGGGCGTCCGGCTCCAGTGCCTCGTCCATGGTGGCCGCCATCGGAAGCTCCCGGTAGCGCACCCGCACCAGAGACAGCGCCTCCTCGGCGACGTCGCCGCTCTCAGCCGCCACCGCCACCACCGGCTCGCCCACGTAGCGCACGCGGTCGGTGGCGATGAGGGGCCGGTCCCGCAGGCAGTGGCCGTAGTAGGGATCGATGTCCCGGACGGACTCGCGCGTGAGGACGCCGTGGACGCCCGGGAGCGCCTCGGCGTCGCTCACGTCGATGCTTTCGATCAGCGCGTGCGGAAACGGGCTGCGGAGGACCCTGCCCTCCAGCAGCCCGGGGAAATCCAGGTCGGCCGTGAACCGGGCCTTGCCGGTGACCTTCTCCACCCCTTCAGCGCGGCGGATGGAGCGGCCGACGGTGGTGAACTGCGGCATGTGGGCCGTATTCGCGCCGCCTACTTCTTGAAATAGCGCAGCTCGAAGGTGATGCAGCCGTTGGGGCTCTTGTAGGGTCCGTGCACCATGCCCGGCGGGCGGCAGCCGTAGTAGCCCTTGGGGAACTCCTGGTTGAGGCGGGTGTCGATGAGGCTGCCCTCGATGATGATGACCTCTTCCCAGAAATCATGCACCACGGTTTCCTCGGTCTCCACCCCTGCCGGGAAGTTGACCATGCGGGCGTAGTCCCCCGTGTCCGGGTCTTCGCTCAGGATCTTCTCCATGATCCCCTCGGCCGTGGCCCCCGATCCCGCGCCCGCGGGGCGCCAGTCGATGGTGTCGGTATCGAAAAACTCTCTTTCTTCCTTCGGCATCTCTTCTCCTTTCAATCTCGTCCGTCAGTCGATCAGGACCCGGTCGTTGAACGCCGAGAACGTGGTCCGGATCTGGGGGATCCTGCCCAGGTCCAGCTCGGCGCTCACCACGCACTCGCCGTCGCCGGCGGCCGCCAACGCCGTCCCCCAGGGGTCGGCCACCGTGCTGTGGCCGACGAAACCCTTGCCGCGGTTGCTGCCGGTGCAGTTGCTGGAAACCAGGTAGCACTGGTTCTCCAGTGCGCGGACACGGTTCAGCAAGAGCCAGGCCTCCAGACGCGGATACGGCCAGGCCGAAGCCACCAGGAAGACCTCGGCTCCCGCGACCGCCATCCGGCGGTAGAGCTCCGGGAACCGCAGGTCATAGCAGGTGGACAGCCCGAATTTGCCCAGCTCCGTGTCCACGACGGTCGGCGCCTCGCCGCGCTTGAGCAGGCGTGCCTCCTCGGACTGGTAGCCGAAGAGATGGATCTTGCGGTAGGTGCCGATGACCTCGCCCTGCCGGTCGATGAGGACGCTGGTGTTGTAGTACGAGCCGCCGTCTTCCTCCACGATGCTGCCGCCGAAAAGATAACAGCCCTTGGCCGCGGCCTTCTCCCGCAGCATGGAGACGGTGGGGCCGGACAGGCTCTCGCTCTGGGCGCCGTAGTCGTCGAAGGCGAAGTAGCCGACGTTCCAGATCTCGGGCAGCAGGATGAGGTCGGCGCCCTCCACGCCGTCGATCAGCGCCGCGGCGCGCCGGACGTTGGACTCCTTGCCGCCGTCGTCCATGCCCATCTGGATGGATGCGACGCGAATCCGTCGTTCTCGATTGTCACTCACGATATGCCTCGGATGTTTGCAGCCGGCGGCCGGCTACGCCAGCCAGTCCATGGGGCGTATACCGTAGCGGAACGACAGCTCGCGCCCCAGCACCTCGTCGGAAAGACGGCCCTCGAAGGTGGGCGAGAACAGGAGCTGCCCGCCCAGGCTGGGCATGGTCCCCATGTACAGCACCATGCCGTCCAGCGCCCCGTCCTTCACCACGGACCTCACGCCGCCGAGAAAGTCCTCGATGGCGAGGAAGTCGGCCAGGGACCCCTCCTGGTAGAGCGTTCGCTGCCCGTCCACCTCGATCCAGCTCTGGAGCTTCAGCCGTTCCCAGTGGGGCTCCACGTCCGCGAGCTTCCACACCTCGCGGGACACCACCTTGGGGCAGATGACCTTGGACTTGGGGATGCTGTCCCTTTCCAGCTCACGGTCGGTGTGATCGCTGCCCACGGCGATGTAGGTCTCATCTCCCTTGAACAGGAACACCACCTCCACCTCTCCGGAAGTGTCGTCGCCCAGCACCTCGATCTCATCGTCGGTGGTGACCAGCTCCCGGGTCACCGCGAAATAGGCCGGGATGCGGTCCGGCGCGGCCACGCCGTGGGCCTTGAGCTCCTCCACGTGCTTCATGGCCCCTTCCCGGTTCTTGCCCGTGAACCCCGCGTCCAGGATCCGCGCCACCGGGAACTCCAGGTCCGAGCGGGCACCGTCGGCGTCAACCACCGTCAGATTCAGCGTGCGCAAGTTGATTCTCCTGTTGGGCTAGGCGAAGTGGGGCGCGATCTTTTCCGCGATCAGGTCCACCTGCTCGATGTCCGGACCCGCGGGCTGCAGGGTCACGTGCTCCATTCCCGCGTTCTCCAGGATCTTCAGCTTCGCCACGATCTGGTCGACGCTGCCCACCATGTAGCATTCCTGGAGGTGGTCCCAGCTCCGGTTGGTGCCCATCATGCGCTCGATGTGGGGGCGCTGGAGCCGCAGCGCCTCCTCGGGGTCCTGCGTGTCCACCACGTAGATGGCCTGGACGTGGGCGAAGCCCAGGGTGGCGGGGTCCCGCCCCTCCGACTTGAGGAACTCGCTCACGGTCTCGAGGTCGCGCTTGACCCACTCCAGCTTGCCCGAGGCGCGGCAGGTGAAGACGTCGGCGTGCTTGGCGATGCGCCGCATCACGGTCTTCACCATGTAGGGCTTGTCCGGCGACAGCTCGTCGGGGATGCGTGAACCCCCGGCCACCCAGACTTCCGGATACTTGGGCGGCATGGGATCGATGGTGACGTCGTCGAACTGGAAGAACTCGCCCTTGAACGACACGTTCTTCTCCGTGAGCAGCAGCTTGTACGCGTCCAGGATCTCGTCGGTGCGGCGCCCCCGCTCACGCAGGTCGATGCCCATGGCGTCGAACTCCGGCTTGCTCCATCCCGGTCCAACCCCGAAGAAGAAACGGCCCCCGGAGATGTAGTCCAGGGTGGCGATCTCCTTGGCCAGCAGCACGGGGTGGCGCAGCGGCAGCACCAGGATGTGGGTGCCCAGCTTGATGCGCTCGGTGCATGCCGTCGCCGCCGACAGGCAGATGAGGGGGTCCATCCAGGAGCCGCCGTAGAGCCCCGGGGCGTCCGTCAGATGATCCCACACGGTCAGCGACTCGAACCCCAGCGCCTCCGTCTTCCTGGCGTAGTCCTGCACCACGGTGTGGGCCATCCGGTAGTCCATGTCCGGCCAGGTGTAGGTAGGGATGGTTATGCCAAGCTTGAGACTCACGTTCACTCCTGTTCGTGCTGCGGATTTCCCGGTCGAACCCGGAACGGCGGATGCGGCGGTCCAGTGCGAACAGTTAGAAAGACTCACCCGCAATGTCAAGGATGCGCTTTGACACGCTGCCGCGACTGGAGTAGGCATTCGGAGCAGGAGAGGAGGAGCGATCCATGGCAAGCGTTCCCATCATCGACGCCGACGGACACATTCTCGAAGACAACGACGAGCTGGAGGAATACTTCGAAGGCCCGTACGAGGGCCACCGGAGGCACAAGGTATTCGGGTTGTTCCCTTCGCTGGACGGCTGGCCCCGAGGCGCGGTCAAGGGAGTCAGGAAGGCCAGCCAGACCTCGCCCGAGAGCTGGCTGGAGTTCATCGACGGGGCGGGCATCGAGGCCGCCGTGCTCTACCCCACCGCCGGGCTGGGCTTCGGCCTGATCCAGGACTCCGACTGGGCCTGCGGGCTGGCGCGGGCCTACAACAACTGGTTCCACGACAAGTACACGCGGAAGAGCCCGCGCCTCAAGGGCGTCGCGATTCTGCCGGTACACGACGTGCCGCAGGCGGTGGAAGAGCTGCGCCACGCGGTCGCGGAGCAGGGCATGGTCGCCGGCCTCCTGCCTGCGGTCAACGTGCTGCACAAGGGCTTCGGCCACTCCGACTTCCACCCACTCTACGAGGAGGCGCAGAACCTGGACTGCCCGCTGGCCATCCACGGCGCGCCCAGCCAGGGGCTCGGTTTCGACTACCTCCAGACCATGTCCATGATCCACACGCTGGAGCACCCCATCGCCCAGATGATCCAGATGGCCAGCATGGTGCTGGACGGCGTGTTCGAGCTCTTTCCGAAGCTCCGGGTGGGCTATCTGGAAGCCGGCGCCGGCTGGGTCCCGTACATGATGGAACGCATGGACGACAAGTTCCACGTGGACCGCAAGCGCAAGCACTTCCCGCTCAAGAAGCTGCCCAGCGAATACATCCAGGAAGGCAACGTCTTCGTCACCTGCGAGCTGGACGAAAAGATCCTCGACGTGGTGGCGCGGGAGCTCGGCGAGGACACCCTGATGTACCCGTCGGACTACCCCCACGAGAAGGCGGTGACGGAGTTCGGCACCGACATCCCCGAGTTCCTGGAACGCCCCGACCTGTCCCAGGGGCTCAAGCAGAAGATACTGTACGACAACGCCAAGCGGTTCTACGGGATCTAGTAGAACCCCACCTCACCCCGCCTGGATTCCCGCTTTCGCGGGAATGACGTATTCGCAACGTCCGCGCCCCGCGGTCATTCCGCGCCCTCTCCGTCATTC
>CAZVUC010000035.1:0-65069 GCA_964630405.1 uncultured Syntrophobacterales bacterium
GCTGCAGACCCCGGTCGGCCGCTACATCCTGGACAAGCAGGTGACCGAGGCCATGATCCCGATGCTCAACGCCGCGGGCTTCAAGGCCAAGCTGCGGACGCCGGAGTGGCCCACCCTCTGGGCCAACGTCCAGAAGGGCAAGGTGCCGTTCTTCTACATGGGCCGTGGCGGCGTTCTCGATCCGAGCTCGGCGTTCCACCAGTACTTCAGAAAGGGCGGCTCGCCGCGGATCGGCTTCTCCCATCCCGACATCGACGCGGCCCTTGACAAGGAGCAGCAGGAGTTCGATCCGGAGAAGCGGAACGAGTACCTCTCCCAGGCCATGGAGTTGATCACCGACATGGCGCCCGCCTGCTTCCAGTGGCGGCACGAGTTCCTGTGGGGCATGTCGAAAGACATCGACTATCAGCCTCCGGCCGATTCCCGCATCTACGGCATGGACATCAGAGTGAAGTAGCGGGGAAAGGTTCCCGCAAGCGAAGAGAGGGGCATGCTTCCGGCTTCGGCGGCATGCCCCTCTTGATTTCGGAGCCCAGGCGCCGGTCCGGGCACGGACCCGCCCGTGCGGGCTGCAATCCTCACAGGGAGGCCTTCATGAAACCCCGATTCCGCGGCATCTTCATCCCGACCCTGACCACCTTCGACGACGACGGCGAGGTGGATTTCGACGTCCTCGCCGAGATGCTGGAGTTCCACATCAACGCCGGCGTGCACGGCCTCTTCGTGCTGGGCTCCACCGGCATGGGACCGGTCATGACCACCGAACAGCGCGTGGCCACGGCGGAATTCGTGGTGGAACGCGTGCGGGGACGTCTCCCGGTAATCATGCACGTGGGCGCCGCGGACGTACAAACCACCTGCCGGCTGGCGGGCCACTCGCAGGAACTGGGCGTGGACGCCGTGGCGGTGGTGCCGCCGTACTACTTCACCGACCACACCCCGTGGGAGATCACCGCGCACTACAAGGCAGTGGCGGAGGCGGTCAACGGCACCCCGCTGTTCCTGTACGACAACGTCAAGTACTCCGGATGGGCCTTCACCCCGCCGACGGCCAAGGCGCTGCAGAAGGAAGTTCCCTCCCTCTGCGGCATGAAGGCGAGCTACTACGCCCAGGGGCCTCTGCTGGGGTATCTGGAAGCCATGCCCGAGGACTTCGCCGTCATGTCGGGAAACAGCATCGACCTCCTGCCGGCCACGCCGCACGGACTGAGCGGGGCCATCCCGCCCTTGACCAGCGCCATTCCGGAGATCTGCGCGGCCCTGTGGGAGGCCCTGGAGAGGAAGGATTACGAACAGGCGATCCCGCTGCAGAAGAAAGCGGATGACTTCGGCAGGACCATCGGCCGGCTGGGTCAGCGCTTCGGCCGCAGCGCCCATCGCGAGGCCATGCGCGCCCGCGGCTTCAAGATCAGGCGCTACCCGCGCTGGCCCTCCGAGGAGCTCACCGAGGAAGCGATGCAAACCGTGGCGGACGCCTTGATGGCCACCGGCCTCTAGCGCCGTGTGCCGGGCCTGGCGGCCGGCGCCGTCAGGCCTTCTTTTTGGCGGGGGCGGCTTCCGGCGGCTCGAGATCCCAGCCGCTGGTGGACATGTCCATGATCACGCCATGGGGACCCCGCACCTTCTGCTCGAAGTAGAAGCTGTGATGCGAACCCACCGCATCGCCGAGCAACTCCGCCTCCGTCCCGGCCAGCCGCCCTTTGGCCTCTTCGAGGTCGTCCACCTGGAACCCCATGTGATGGAGCCCCTCGTAGCTGGCCCCTCCCACCATGTCCGCGGCCTCGTCGGAGGGATAGTTCAGGAAGGCAAAGTTGATATGCCCGTCGGACAGGAACACGCCGCCGCCACGGGGCGAATCCGGTACCTGCTTGACGAACTTGAGACCGAAGACCTTCTGATAGAATGCCGCGGTCTTTTCCGGATCCTTGGTTGCGATTGCGATATGCCTCAGCCGTGCCATGGGTTACCCTTTCCCGTCAGGGCGTGCGCGCTCCGGCCGGGACGCACGCGTTAGCCAATCAGTCGATGGATTCCATCGCCCGCGCGACGCCGCCGAGAAACACCTGCCAGAACTCCAGCGACTGCCGCGAGGCGTCCAGGATGCCCTCCCACTGGACGTCGGTCTTGGCGTGGTCGGCCAGCAGCTTCATGGTCTGTCCCTTGTGGTCGGTGTCGGCTTCACGGTGGAGCTTGAAGTTCGGAAGCTGCTCCTCGGCGAGCCCGAGGTCCCCCATCCAACGCGCCTGGGCGCGGGTCTGGTGCGCGCCGCCGGGGATGATCGGGTCCAGGTTGACCCGCTCCATTACCGCCACGCCGCCGAGGCCCTCGAGCCACCCCAGGTTGAACGCCAGCCAGCTCCAGCCGCAAATCGCCGCCCGGGTGGACGGCAGCGGCTGCGCATTGTCCATCTGGTCCGCGGTGAGTCCCACGGCCTCTCCATGCCGCACCCACAGGGTGTAGTGGTCGGAGCCGCACCGGGGATCGAACAGCATCTCCTCGGTCTCGTGCTCCAGCAGCTCCTTCTTGATCTCCATGTGCGGGCAGCGCGCGATGAGGTAGGCCCACGCCGACCGCCTGCCCCGCACGAAGAGCCCGAACTGCTGTGCGATGATCTGTGCCCGGGGAACGGTCAACGGCACCTCGTAGAAGCGTTTCACGTCCGGCGCCACGAAGGTGTCCCGGGTCATCTGGTTCAGCAACTCGTCATACTTCGCCCACTCGCTCATGTCACCGCCCTCTCCAGTGTCCTGTCAGTCTTCCGCCGGAATGCTCTCCATGGCATCCGCGATGCCGGCGCGATAGATGGTCAGGAGCTCCAATGACTCCTTGACGGCCTGCAGCGCCTGCTCCTGCAACCGGCCGTTGGCGTGCCGGGAAAGATCGTCCAGGAACATGTCGCTGTGCTCCTCGTCCGCCTGGGCGTGGACCTCGAAGTTGGGCATGTCCTTCATCTTGATGCCCATGTCCTCCATCCAGCGCCGGGCCATGCGGGTGGAGTTGCCGCCGCCCTGATCCGCCAGCAGCCGGTCGTCGTTGCACCATTCCGTCACCGTCAGCGCCGCCAACCCCTCCAGCCAGGGCTTCTCGCGTGTGATCCACGCCCAGCCGTACAAGGTCGCGCGGGTGGTGGGGATGGGTTCCGCCTCGAGGATGTCGTCCACGCCGAGGCCCACCGACCTGCCCTGCTTGAGGATCAGGCTGATGTGTCCGTGCTCGGAATACTCGTCCTTGATCACCTCGCCGTACTCGTGCTGGAGGATCTTCTGCTTCACCGACCACTCCGGGCAGTTGCCCGAGACATGGGCCCAGCAGTCACGGCGGTGCCGGACGAAGTGGGCGAGCTCCCGGATGACCACCTGCGCCCGCGGCGGCGTCTGCCTGATGGAATAGTACCGGGTCAGGGTGTCGGAAGCCATATGGTCCCGGACCATGTCGCCGATCGCCTTGCGCCATTCCTTGACGTCCATTCCGATCTCTCCCTTGATGAAAACCTCAGAAGCCGATGGCGCAGCCGTCCTTGCGCGGGTCCGACGCGCCCATGAGGACGCCGCTCTCCGGGTCGACGGCGATGGCGTTGGCGCCCCCGAAGCTCTCGGGCGATCCGGAGACCACGCGGTGTCCCCGGGCCTCCAGGCCGCTCACGGTCTCGCCGGAGAAACCCGGTTCCAGCGACACCTCCGCTCCCGACAGATGATTGAACCGGTGCGCGGCCAGGGCATCCTGCGCCGCCATGCCGAAATCCACCACGTTGGCGATGAGCTGGCTCTGGACCTGGGCTTGCACGTGGCCGCCCTTGAGGCCCACCACCAGCACGGGCTTTCCCCCTTTGCACACCATACCGGGCATCAAGGTATGGCTGGGGCGCTTGTGCGGTCCGAAGCAGTTGGGATGCCCGGGGTCCAGACTGAACATGTGCCCCCGGTTCTGAAGAACCATGCCCGTGTCCTCCACCGCTACCCCGGAGCCAAAGCCCATGAACAGGCTCTGGATGAAGGAGACCCGGTTGCCCTGGCCGTCGGCAACCGCCACATACTCGGTATCCCCCGGCACCGGCGCGGCGACGACGTCCGCCGCCGCCCGAGCCGTGGCGAGGCCGTTCCTCATGGCGGCGACCCGCGACTCGGACACCAGGTCGTCGCAGCTCACGGTCATGCTCCCGCGGTCGGCGAGGTACAGCTCGCGGTCGGCGAAGGCCCGTTTCTTCGCTTCGATGAACAGGTGGAGATATTCGGCGCCGTTGTGCTCCAGGGACCGGAGGTCGTAGCCCTCGAGGATCTTCAGCATCTCCAGGGCCACGAACCCCTGGGTGGCGGGCGGCAACTGGTACACCTCATGGCCGCGATAGGAGCAGCGGATGGGATCGACCCATTCCGAAGCGTGGTCCTCGAAATCGCGCATGCTGAAGACGCCGCCCAGCTTCCGCGAGCAACGCACCAGCTTCTCCGCCACCTCGCCGCGGTAAAAGAAATCCGCGCCCCCCTCGGCGATGCCGCGCAGGGTGCGGGCCAGATCCGGCTGCCGGAACACCTCGCCCGGCCCCGGCGCCCGGCCGTCGACGAGATATCCCGCGGCGGCTTCCTCGTTCTTCCTCAGCTTGTCCTCGAGATTGCGCCATTCGTGGCTGGTGAACCTGCTGACCGGAAAACCTTCTTCGGCATAGTGGACGGCCGGTTCGAGAAGGTCTCCCAGGGTACGCGTCCCATGTTCATCGAGAAGCGTCTCCCAGCCGTGCACCGCGCCCGGCACCGTCACCGAATGAATTCCGGTCTGGGGGACCTCGTGAAGGCCCTGAGCCCGGAAGGACTCCGCATCGGTCCCGTAGGGCGAGCGCCCGCTGGCGTCCAGCGCCTTCATCTCACCGGTCTCGGCCACGTACAGCAGGGCGAAGGCGTCGCCGCCGATGCCGATGGACATGGGCTCGAGCACGCCGAGCATGGCGGCGGTGGCGACCGCGGCGTCCACGGCATTGCCGCCCTGGGACAGGACCTGGACGCCCACCAGCGAAGCCAGGCGCTGGCTGCAGGCGACCATCCCGTTCCGGCCCATCACCGTGCCCATCACGCCGCCCGATCCTCCGGCACCTCCATCATCGCGGACCCCAGCGTTCCCCGGTAGGCCCGGTCCAGGGCCAGACAGTCCCGGGACGCGCGGATCACCGCCGCCGCCGTGTCCGGGTCGCGCACGTACTTCTCCAACACCGGGTCGAACATGTCGGAGTGGCCGATGTCCGCGGTCATGTGAAGTTGGGTATTGGCGTCGAGCTTCTCCACCGAGCCGACAATCTCCCGGGCCTTCTTCATGGCCATGCGGTGCGTGAAGCCGCCGCCCTCGACGATCTCGTTGTTGTTCTTGCGTTCCGTGGTGTGGTTGATCATCAGGCTCTCGATCCACGAGCGCGTCGTGCACAGGTGGAACCAGGCCCAGAACGCCGCCCGCGCCCCCGGCAGCAGGTTGGCTTCGTCTGTGGCTCCGGCCATGTCGTCGTCGGTCAGGTGCGCCGCGCCCAGCCGCTCGTCGAAGATCAGCTCGTCCTTCTCGTGCTCCCAGATGGCGCGCTTCACGTCCAGCGGCGCCTTGGCCGACGCCGCCGCCCAGCAGTCGCGGCGGCTCTTGATGTAGTGAGGGTAGTGCAGGTCCATGATGGCCTGGCGCGCCGGCGTGAGGCGGACGCCGAAGATGCGCCGGTACTCGGCGCTCTCGAAATGCCGGTTCACCATCTCGTCGATGACAACACGCGCTTTGGACCACTCGCTCATGAGAACCTCCGCTCCGGACTTGGCCGTCGTCACGCGGCGGGGGCGGGTTCGAGACTCGCCCCCGCAACCCGCGGACTCCGGCCCCTGACGGGCTCAAACCGGCCAGCCGTGCTCGGACACGTCCACCCGGTTCTCTTCGGGATCGGTGATCCAGCTTTCCGCGATGGCGCCGTAGGTGTTGGCGTTGGCCGTCTTCTTCACCGACTCCTCGATGGCCTTGACGCTATCCACCACGAAGCCGAAGTGATGGATGCCGTAGGGCAGGTTCGGACTGCTGATGAGCGCCACGTCCACGAAACCGTCCGACAGGTAGATGGTCCCGTTGGGCCCGCGCGACTTCTCCTCCAGCCCGAAGTGTTCCTTGTAGTAGTCCGCCATCTTGTCGCGGTCGTGCGTGTTGATGGCGATGTGTCGTATCCTGGGCTTGGCCATGCGCCTTCTCCTTTTCCGGTATGACGTTACCCGTCGCGAGCAGCCTCAGTTCCCGATGATGTTCCTGAGCTTGACCTTGACCGCGGGCGACGTGGACAGCACCCGGTTCACCTGGGCCGCGACATCCGCCGCCGGGACATGGTCGATGACCATCCTGGTCTTCTTGGCGAGGGCCAGGAACTCCGGGTCTTCCATCGTCGCCTTGAACGCCCGGCGCAAGGCGTCGACGCCGTCGGCCGGCGCCTTGGGCGGAGCGGCGAACGGGCGGAAGAAACGGTACTGGGCCATCCACGCGTTGAACGCCTCCATGTCCTCCGGCGACTTGATGAAGTCGGTATACTTGGGAAGCCCCTTCACTTGGGGATCGTTGGAATCGCCCTGTATGAGCACCGGTATCAGCCGCCCGTCCCCCTTGGCGTTCAGCATGTCCCGGGCGGTGATCTTCATGGACACCCACTGCCAGCAGGCGCCGTCCACCTCCCGCCGGGTCATGGCCGCGCGAATGCCCGCGGTGCCCTGATAGCCGGGCACCAGCTTCACGTTGGCGCCGATCAACTGCTTCAGAATCCTGGGCTGCTCCCGGGTGCTGCTGCCCGCCGCCCCCATGGTGATCGGCTTCTTCGACGTCACCAGGTCCTGTAGGGTCTTGACGCCGCTGAAGCCCATGAACGCGCACACCGGCATGCCGACGCTCGGGGCCCCGATCCACTGGAACTTGCCCGCGTCGAACTTGATCCCCTCCGTGCCCATGGCCTGCTCCATGACGAGGCCGCTGATGAGCATGGCGAAGGTCAGCCCGTCGGGCCTGGCCACGTTGTACAGGTAGTTGGCGGCGATGAGGCTGCCGGCTCCCGGCATGTTCTGGACGATGATATTCGGCTTCCCCGGCAGGTGCCTGGGCATGTGGCGCGCGATGGCCCGGGCGTAGGTGTCGTAGCCGCCCCCCGGCGATGTGCCGACGATGAGCCGCAGGGTCTTGCCTGTATAATCCGGGGCCGCCTGCGCGGTGCCGAGCAGGCACAACGCGGCCGCGACCATGACGCAAACAATGGTGCTGATTCTGTTCATCGTTCCTCCGGGCGTTTGTGCTGTCCCCAGCGTTGCTTCATCGGAATCCGGGCGGTGTCCTGACATTTACCCCCCTTTCGGCCTTTCGTTCAACCCATTTGCGGCACTCGCAGGGGATACGATGCTCGTGTAGGATGGGTAGCGCACCCATCCGGTGACGAAACACGGAACTCAAAAGGGAGAACCCATGGACAAGATACACTTCCCCTACCGGTCCAGCAGCCACCTGGCGTTCCTGCACGTGGCGGCGGAGTCGGGCTCATGGGAACGGCATGGTCTGGACGTCGAATACGACGCCTACATCAGCTCCGACGACGCCCACAAGCAGGTGGCCGACGGCAGCGTGGAGTTCGTCGGCGGCAATCACGTCTCCACGTACGCGGCGCGGACCCGTGGGGACCAGTGGCTCTACCTGGGCCAGACCGTCAGCCTCCTGGACCACCGGCTCGTGGTAAGGGCGGACTCCGGCATCGAACGGCTGTCCGATCTGAAGGAGAAGGTGGTGGCCACCCGGGGGAACCACCCGGGTCTCAACAACTGGCTCTTTCTCAAGCAGAACGGACTTGACCAAGACCGGGGCGACGTGAAGCTCGAAAGAATTCGCGGCGGCACCACGTGGGAGGCCGTGCGGGACGGCAAGGCGGATGCGGCGCTGGTCAACCCGCCGGCGGACCTCTTCGCTCAGCGCGCGGGGCTGAAAGTCATCCCCCAGAGCCCCCTTCCCATGGTCTGGTTCACCACCATGTCCAGCGGACGCCGCTTCGTCGACCGGAACCCGGACATCGTCGAGCGCTTCCTCAAGGGAACCTGCCAGGGCATCGCCTATTTCAAGACCCACCGCGAGGAGTCCATCAAGATCATCCGCGAAAGGTATCAAAACGAGGGCGAGCTCGACGTCGAGGCGGCCACGCGCCTGTGGGAAAGCATCTCGAAGATCCTGAGCCCCAAGCCCTACGCCTCCTTCGAGGCCGTCGGCAACGTGTACGAGCTGGCCAAGCGCAAGGATCCGGCGGCGGCGCAGGTCGAGCCCATGTCGCTGTGGGACTACCACTACCTGCGAAAGATCGACGACAGCGGGTTCATCGACGGGCTGTACCAGACCTGAGGAAGCGGGGCTGCCGCGGGGGCCGATCGATGACGGGAACGAAGACCGTCCTGGTCACCGGCGTGACCGGATTCGTCGCCAAGCACATCGTCCTGGAGCTGTTGCGCAAGGGCTACCGGGTGATCGGCTCGTTGCGATCGGATTCACGCCGCGAAGAAGTGCGGGCCGCCGTCCGGCCCCGTCTCGGTCCCGGCGACGAGCTCGACGAGCGCCTGGACTTCGTCACCCTGGACCTCGACAGCGACGACGGCTGGCTCGACGCCATGTCCGGCGTGGACGTCCTCATGCACACGGCATCGCCCCTGCCCATGGTCCAGCCGCGGGACGAGAGTGAACTGGTCCGGCCCGCCGTCAACGGCACCTTGAGGGCGCTGCGAGCGGCTCACACGGCCGGTATCCGGCGCGTGGTCCTGACGTCCTCGTCCGCCGCCGTCACCCACGTACCCCGCGAACTCCGCAAGGAGCGCTTCGACGAATCGGACTGGAGCGACCCATCCTGGGCCAGGATTACGCCCTACCTGAAATCGAAGACCCTGGCCGAGCGGGCGGCGTGGGATTTCGTCGAGAACAGCGCTCCGGACATGGAGCTCACCGCCATCAATCCCTGCCTCATCCTCGGATCCCCTCTCGACGACCACTACGGCACTTCGCTGCGCGTCATCGAACGGCTGCTCCGCGGCAAGGACCCCCTGCTGCCGAACGTAGGCATCTCCATCGTCGACGTCGAGGACGTGGCGCGGATGCACGTCCGCGCCGTCACGGAGCCGCGCACCGTGGGCAAACGCATCATCGGCTCCGCAGATTTCATGTGGCTCGCCGAGATGGCCCGGACGCTGAAGGACGCCTATCCCCGGCGACGGATCGCCTTGAGGACCGCGCCGGACCTGGTGATCCGGCTGGCGGGACTGTTCGACCGGCAAATACAGTCCATCGTCCCGCTCCTCAGCAGGAGGCAGGAACTCGTCAATACCCGCGCCCGGGAGCTCCTGGACATGGACTTCATTCCCGCCGCCGAGAGCCTCCGCGCCACCGCCCGCTACATCATGGAACGCGGTTTGGCGGGGTAATCCCACGTCGTGGGGTCCGGTAAAGGGCGCTCGATAGATTGTTGAATATCCATTTTCTACGATTGGATATTCAACAATAGCAGCCCGTGTCCAGCCCGTGAGGCGCCGGACTGCAACGGAAACGAACCGCCCGTGGTGAACCCGGGACCTACTTCGGCGTCACGAGCTCCTTGTATTTGGTGAGCAACTCCGGCGGCGCCTTGTAAAGGTCGGCAATGGTCTTCTCAACGGTCTCCGGCGAGGCTGGAGAGATGATGAGCTTCTGGCGCTTGGCCTGTTCCAGCAACTCCGGGCTGTTGAGGGTGTCCATGAATGCCTTGCGGAGCGTCGCCACCCGGTCGGGCGGCGTGCCGGGCGGTACGGCGAAGAGCCTCAGCAGCTTCCAGGTCCCGACCAGAAAGTCCGCGAGGTGTTTCTGTTCGGCATTGAGGTTCATGTCCCTGAGCGTGGCGATGCCGGGGATGGGCTTGACCCGCGGCTCCTCTCCCATGGCCAGGATCGGACGCACCAGCCCGCTCTCGATATAGCGCCGGTAGTTCCCCTGCATGGTCGCCTGGGACATGACCCGGGCGTCAAGCTCCTTTCGTTCCATGGCGGCCATGACGTTGGCCGTGCCGCGATAGCCCATGATCGGCTTGATGGGATAGCCCAGATAGCGCAGGAAAAACGTAGCCGTGGTGGACGCCGAGCCGACGCCGGTGGAGCCCGCGGCCAGCGGGGTCTTGGCGTTCCTGAAATCCTCCAACGTCTTGATGGGCAGATCGCTGCGAACCCAAAGCACCTCCGGAAGGCTTCCGATCGCCGGGTCGCCAAGCCAGATGTACTTCCTCGGATCGAACTTGACGTTCTTGTTCCCCGTCACCGCCTGGATGAGCTGGCCGGCGTTGAAGACGACGATGGTGAGACCGTTGCCGGGTTGCATGGCATAGACACGGTTGGCCGCGGCCACGCTGCCGGCCCCGGGCATGTTGACCACGATGACCGAGGGATTCCCGGGCACGTTCTCGCTGAGAAACCTGCCCAGGAGCCGGGAGAACGTGTCGAAACCGCCACCCGGACTGTAGCCCACGATGACGCGGATGGTCTTGCCCTTGTAGAACGGCTCATCCGCGGCCCCGGCGACTCCCGCCATCAGGAACAACGCCACAATGCCCAGGATCATGGAACGAAACATCTTCATTGGAGTCCCCTCCTTTGGCCGGCGCGGCCTCACAGGCCCGCCTTCGCCTTGATCTTGTCCACCAGCCGCACCGCCACCTCGATGTCCTCTTCCATGGTGCGTCCGCTCACCCCGATGGCGCCCGCCACGGCGCCGTCCTCGCCCTTGATCAGCACCCCGCCGCCGATGGACGTCAGGTTCGCGTCGCCATAGGCGGCGATGCCGCGGGTGCCTACCATCTTCTCGATCTCCACCGAGTCCCGCCCGAACCACACCGCGGAGTATCCCTTGTTGTGGGAAAGGACGCTGGAACGGTAGGGCGCGCCGTCCATGCGCGTGTAGTGCAAGAGCTCCCGGTGGGCGTTGAGGACCGCCCAGGACACCGGACGCCCGGTTTCGTTGGCCAACTCGGCGAGCAACTCGCCGGCTGCTTCGTGAACCACCTTGTGCGACAGGTCTGCCATGTCGTGGACCTCCCTTTCATCAACGGCCGAACGGCCTTTCAACGAGTCCTTGCTGGTGTCGCGCCACCAGCCTGTTCTCTTATTGACCGGCGGGCGCGGAGTCAAGCTCCTAGGCGTCCCCCAGGTCCGCCCGGCGCAGGTCACGGCGCCAGCCGAGCATGCCCATGGTCGTGCCGGCGCAGACCACGGCAGCCAGGAGCAGCGTCGCCGGCGAGCCCAGGACGGCGGCCACCACGCCCATCTGCGCCTCGCCCAGACCGGGCATGCCGACGCTCAGCATGCGGGTGAAGCTCGACACACGGCCCCGCAGCGCGTCCGGGGTCACCAGCTGTATCACGGTATTGCGCGGGATGGTCTGGACGGCGTCGAAGACGCCCAACAGCGTCACCACGGCCAGCGACATGAGAAACCATGGCGACAGCGCGAGACCCGCGAGGGACGCGGCGTAGCCGAGGATGCCTCCCGCCACCACCAGGCCCTTGTAGCGCATGTTCCCGCACGCCATGATCGCGCCCGCGCCGAGGATCGCTCCCACCGCGGGCGCCGACGAGAACAGGCCGAAGCCCGTCGCGCCCATGCCGAGATCCACCGCGATCACCGGCAGAAGGATCCTGTAGGCGCCGAAGAAGACCGCCACCACGTCCATGGACACCAACACCGCGATGACCGATTCCCGCTTGACGAACGACAGCGCCTCCACCAGGCTCTTGAGCGCGGACTGGCCGGCGACCGCGGGGGCCGACCGGTAGCTCATGAACAGCAACACCCCGGCGCTCACGAGATAGATGCAACCGTTGAATCCATAGGTTACGCCGCTGCCGGCGATGGCGATCATGGGCCCCGCCAAGGCCGGGCCGATGATCTGCGCCAGCTTCCACGCCGTGGAGGTGAAGGCGAAGGCGTTGACCAGCAGATCCCGCGGCACCAGCGCGGGCGTGATGGCGGTACGGGCCGGCGCGCTGATGGCCACGAAAGACGAGCTCACCATGGAGATCACAAGGATGTGCCACAACTGGACCGCCCCGGCGACGATCAGCGCGGCCAGCAGGAGATTGGCCGCCGCGCTGCCGAGCTGCATCAACATGATGAAGCTCTTGCGGTCGACACGATCGGCGATCAGGCCGCCGGCCAGGGAGAAGACGATGATGGGGATGCCGCGGGCCAAACCGGTCAGCGCCAGGTACGCCGTGGAGCCGGTCATCTCGTACACCACCCACATGTCCACGACCCGCTGGATCTGGTTGCCCATGGAGGCGCTGACCACCGCGACGTAGAAAAGCCGGAACTCCCGGTAGGCAAACGACCCCCCGGCCCGTCGAAGTCTGTTTTGGATGCCCTGGAACATGAAACCGTGGTCATCCGAAGGATGGGTCTCCCCGCGAAGGGGCTCCCTCCCGGTTGGCTCCCTACCTCAACCCCAACTGCATGAACAGCGCGCCTTCGCAGGGATTCTCGGTGTAAGGGGCGATCTCGGTGAAGCCCATGGAACGATACAGGGCGATGGCGGCGTGCATGGAAGGCAACGTGTCGAGCCGCATGGCGGTGTAGCCCATCTCCCGCGCTGTCCGGGCGATCCGCTCCCCACACTTTCTCCCCAGGCCCGTGCCGCGGAAACCGGGGCGCAGGAAGAGGCGCTTCATCTCGCAGATTCCGCCACCCAAATCCCTGAGGGCGACGCAGCCCGCGGTGCGCTTTCCCTGGCGCAGGAGAAGGAACCTTCCTCCCGGCGGGCCGTAAACGCGCTCCAGGGCCTGGATCTCCTCCTCGAACCCCTGAAAACACAGGTCCACTTCGATCTCGGCCTCGTACTCGCGCAGCAAGGCCTTCGCCTCCCGGTAGTCTTCCTCGGTGGCCGCGGTGATGAACTCCGGCATCGATGTTCCTCTACGGACGGAGACACGGACCGGTCACGGCTACGACGATCGCCGCTCCCGTCCCGAAGCCACTTCGCTCCGCAGGATCTTGCCCACGGGGCTCTTGGGAATCGTCTCGGCAAACTCGATCCGGTACGGGACCTTGTAGTGCGCGAGCTCCTCCCTGAGGCCATCGCGCAACGCCTCGGCCAGCTCGGCCGAGGGATCGTGACCCGCCGCCGGCACTACCACCCCCAGCACGCGGTTGCCGATCTCCGGATCGGGCTCGGGCACGACCACGGCCTCGGCCACCGCGGGTCGGCGCTGGAGCGCGTTCTCCACCTCCGTGGGCACCAGGAACAGGCCGCGGGTCTTGAAGCAGTCGTCGCTGCGCCCGGCGATGAAGAAATAACCCTCCTGGTCCCTGTACGCCAGGTCGCCGGTGTCGTAGACGCCGCCCCGGCGGGCCGCCTCGGTCCGGCCGGGGTCGCCGTGGTATTCGAGGAAGAGCCCGGGATCGTCGGCGGAGATCACGGTGCGCCCGACCGAGCCGGCCGGCACGCTGCGGCCGTCGTCGTCGACGATGTCGATGCCCACGTCCGGCGCCGGCACCCCCACCGAGCCCGGTTTCACCGGATGCCGGGCGCCCTGCCCCACCACGAGCTGGTACTCGGACACGCCGTAGTGCTCGTACATCTCGCAGCCGAAACGCGACTTCCACTGCCGATAGGTGGCTTCGCGAAGCGCCTCCCCGGTGGAGTGCGCGCCCCGGAGCGTGCGGACGTCGTACGCGTCCTCCATGCCTTCCGTGGCAAGCATCCGCCGGTAGACCGTGGCCACGGAATGGAGCAGAGTCACGCCCAGGTCCGCCACGTGCTCCAGGACGTTCTCGGGCGTGGCGCGGCCGGAAAGCACCGCGCAGGCTACCCCGTTCCGGAGCGGGAAGAGCAGGTTGTGGCCCAGGGCACTGATGAAGCTCCACTCGCCCGTGGCCATCACCACGTCCACGGGCTCCGGCGGAAGACGGTAGCGGTTCAGGTCCCCCAGGGCGACGATCCATCGATGCGCGTGGACGATGCACTTGGGCCGGCCGGTGGTGCCGGAGGTGCATACCATGAAGGCCGGCTCATGGGCCGAAGTGTCCCTCGTGGCGACGGCCTCCGAAGAATCGCGGATGAGGGACTCGAAGGGCACTTCGTCGCTCCGCGACGCCCCCGCGCACACCAGGGTCCGCACGCCGGCGGTCCCGCGAAGCCCGCGCAGGGTTTCCGCCCGGGAGCCCTCGGCCATCGCCAGCCGGGGCGCGGTCTGCTCCAGGATGGCCCGGACTTCCCGCACCCCCAGCAGAGAGTTGACCACCACGGGCAGCGCGCCGAGCTTCACCGCCGCCAGGAAGGCCGTGGCGAACTCCACCGAGTTGGGCATCTGCACGAGCACCGGGTCGCCCGGCGAAACCCCCAGCTCCTTCAGGCCACGGGCGAAGCCGTGCACCTTGCCGCGAAGCTCCCGGAAGCTGATGGAACCGCCGCGCCAGAGCATGGCCGCCCGGTCTCCGCCGCCCGCGGCGACGGGGCTCTCCAGCACTTCGTCGGCGATGTTGAGCCGCGGGGGAATCTCTCGATAGCCCGGCCACGGGCGGGAAGGTTCCGGCATGGTCCTGTTGCGGCTATCGGGCGGGCCTCACCCCTGCTCTCCGTCGTCCTTCTTGTCCGCGTCCTTGTCCGGGAACGGCCAGCCGGCATCGTAGGGGTAGGTGTAATGGGGCGGTCGCTTCTCCCTGAAGGCCCGCATGCCTTCCTGGCAGTCCTTGGTGCGGGTGATCTCGAGCACCGACTCCAGCTCCTGGCGGTAGCCTTCGTCGGTCCGGTTCCAGTTCCAGTACATCTTCACCAGCCGCTTGGCGTGGCGCACGGACAAGTACGGATTGGACGCGATGCTGCCGGCCAGGGCGAACGCCTGCTCCATCAGCTCTTCGTGCGGCACCACCTCGTCCACCAACCCGATGCGCAGCGCCTCCCCGGCGTCGATGATCTCACCGGTGAGGATCAGGCGCATGGCCCGGCCGATGCCCACGAGCTTGGGCAGGTTGCGGGAGCCGCCGCTCTCGGGAACGAATCCCGCAGGCACCGCCACCTCGCCGAAGCGCGCCCGGTCCGACGCGAGCCGCATGTCGCACAGCGTGGTCATCTCCAGCCCCACGCCCACGGCCGGACCGTTCACCGCCGCGATGGTGGGCTGCGGCAGGTCCTCCAGCTTGCGCATGGCGCTCTGCAGCACCCGGTGCCGGAGATCGTTCAGGAAGTACTCCGCCAGCTCCTTGTAGGGGCCCTCGATGCCGCTTGAGCCCTCGAAGGCGCCCAGCACGGCGCCCTCCGAGGTGAGGTCCCCGCCGGCGCAGAAGCCGCGGCCCGCGCCCGTGAGGATCACCACCTTGAGGACCGAGTTGCGGGCGATCTCGTTGCACAGGGCATCGAGCTCCAGCCGCATCAGCGGGTCCACCGCGTTGAGCTGGTCCGGACGGCTCAGGGTGATGACGCCGATGCAGGGCTCACCCGGCCGCGACGGATTGTCGTGCACGGTCCATTTGAGGGTCTTGTAGTCCATGGGCCCTTGTCCCTTTCGCCCCGGTCAGTCCTCGTCCTCTCCGTAGAAGGACTCGTTGGGCAGGATGTCCTTGGTGGAGCGGCGCTGGCGCGCGATCTTCGTGCCGGTCTTCCAGTACTCTCCACGCGTGGCCAGCGCGGCCTCCTGCTCCAACTCCTCGTTCCAGTCTCCCAGCGAGTAGCCGAACCACGGCGATTGCGGCTCCAGCTCCGGCAGCCCCAGCTCCTCCCATAGCGCTCGGCCCCGCTCCATGTATTCCCGGGTCGGGAGAGAGATGGGCGGCAGCTTCTCCTTGAGGGTGGCGTCCCACAGGAGGCACGAGTCCTCGGCGGAGCCCCGGGCGTCGTGCCTCGGGGCGTGGCCCACGTCCATGCCGTGCATGATCTGAACGTCCCGGTGCGGCTTGGAGCGGTACCCCATGGCCCAGAACACGGCATCGAGGTTGTCGGGGTCGATGTCCTCGTCCACCGCGATGACGATCTTGGACATGGATGGACGGAAGGCCACGGCCCCCATGAGCGCGCGCCACACCTCCGCGGGGCTGGGCTTGCGCATCTGGATCACCGTGAGTTTCTGGGTGGCGGTCAAGGGCTCGTGGAGCATCACCCGCACGACGCTCTTGACGCCGATGCCGTCCCGGAGATGCTCCAGGTAGAGGGGCTCGTAGGCCATCTTCTTGATGACGCTGGACTCGGAGGGCGTGACCTGGCTGATGATGGAGCAGAGGACGGCGTCCCGGCGGCGGGTGATGCAGGTCACCTCCATGAACGGGTTGTACTCCTTGGGGTTCACGTGGCCGTGGGACTCGCCGAACGGCGCCTCGGGCTCCAGCCACTCGGTGTCGACGAAGCCCTCGACGATGATCTCCGCGTCCGCCGGCACCATCACCGGCACGGTGCGGGCCTCGGTCACGCGGATGGGCGCCTTGACGAGCCCCCCCGCCACCGAGAACTCGTCGAGGTCGTAGGCGAGCTTCTGCGCGGCCACGTAGGAGATGGCGGGCACGCCGCCGATGCACAGCGCCACCGGCATCTTCTCGCCCCGTTCCCGGTACTTCAGCCAATGCCGGTAGATCCCCTGCCCCAGCTCGATGGACGGGTTGCAACCGACCCGGTCCCGCGCCTTGATCATGGCCCGGTAGGTGCCGATGTTGTGCACCCCGCTTTCGGGATCGCGGGAGACGAAATGAGCGGCGCTCACGTAGGGCGCGTTGTCCCAGCCGGGGGTGGATATGGGAACCGGGATGCCGTCCATGCCCTTGCCCCGGCTTTTGAGCTGCGCTCCGGAGATGATCACCTCGTGCGCCGGCGCGGCCGACGAAGGGATCTCCACCGGGGGCACCGGGTTCGTCTTCGCCTCCGCCCACAAGGCGTTGATGTCCGTGTCCTCGTCGCACCCGAGGCCGATGCGATAGATGCGCCGGTTGGCCGCCAGCACGCCGATGGCCACCGGGATGTCGTACCGTTTCCCCTTGGCGTCCACCGGCTGCTCGAACAGGAACGCCTTGCGGTCCCTTTCCTTGATGCCTCCCCGGAACTGCCACCGCACCAGCGGATGCATGTCCCGGTCCTTGTCCACCGGGCGCGCCACCCGGATCAACAGGCCGGCGTCGTCCAGACGGCGGAGGTGTTCGTGAAGGTCCGGATAGCCTCGTTCCGGTATCGCCTGCACCGCGCTCGCGAGCCTCGGGTTCCTCTTTGCCATGATGGGGTCCTTTTTCCGTGGGAGTGTGGTCAGCGGAGACTGACACTCTATCGCACCGGCGCCGGGGAAGTCCAGGGAAGCCCGTCGACTCCCCTTCGCCGACGCTCCGCCATGCCTGTCCCGGGCTGGTCGAAGGGCGAGCGGAACCGAAGGGCCGTTGCGGCCGCCGCCTCCCTTCGGCTACACTCCCCGACCGTTCCCTGTAAGGTAACCGGCCCGGTGGCATCCCTTTCACTCAACGACGAGATCTCGCGGCTCCTGAGCCATGAGTGGCGCGGCGAAAAACGTATCTCCGGCCTTCAGGGCAGCGCCAAGGCCTACGCCGTATTCCTGGCGGCCCGGCAGCTCGCCGTTCCGCTGGTGGTGCTGGCGCCCACGGTGAAGGAGGCGGAACGGCTGTTTCTCGACCTCTCCTTCTTCCTTGGCGAAGAGTCCGGCTCCCCTCCGCTCGAGCGGCGGCTCCATCTGTTCCCGGGCTGGGACATCCTGCCCTTCGAGAGCCTGTCTCCCCATCCGGACCAGATGGCCGCGCGCATGGAAGGCCTCCACCGGCTCGGGCAGCAGTCCGCGCCGGTGCTGGTGACGACGCCGGCGGCGGTGATGCAGCGCGTGGTGCCCAGGGAGAGCTTCCGCAGCGCGCACTTCACCGAGGGCCAGGAGGTGGACCGCGAAGAACTGCTGTGGCGGCTCGCCAACCTGGGTCTCGCCCGCGCGCCGCTGGTGGAGGAACGGGGGGACTTCAGCGTGCGCGGCGGCATCGTGGACCTGTTTCCACCGGGCTACGAGCGGCCCATCCGGATGGAGTTCACCGACGACCGCGTCGACTCCATACGCGAGTTCGACCCCCGGACCCAGCGCTCCCGGTCACGGCACGGAGAGCTGGTGCTGCTGCCCATGAAGGAGTTTGCGCCGGGGCCGCAAACGAGCCGGGACACGCTGCTCCGGATCGAGGAGCGGGCGGACGAGCTGGGCTTCACCCGCAAGGACAAGCGGGCGCTGCTCGAGTCGGTGCGCGAGGGCGTCCGGTCCGCGGGGATGGAGTTCCTGGCGCCCTACTTCCACGACCGTCCGCTGCCGTCGCTGCTGGCCCATCTTCCCCGGAGCGGCATCCTCTGGTGGGATCAGCCGGCGCGGGTGGAGGAGGAGCTGGAGCGGTTCGGCAAGCTGGTGGCCCAAAGGGCGTCCAAGGCGGAGGCGGAAGGCCGTTTCCATCCCCGCGCCGAAGCCCTGTACCTGGACCCGGACGGCTGGCGCGGCGAGGCCGCGGCCTTCCGGCAGATCCACAGCGAGAGCCTGGATGTCCTGGCATCCCCCGAGGACCCCTCCTCCACGCTGTCGGTGCGCTCCTACACCAATTCCGACCTGCACAGCGAACTCACCACCCAGCAGGGATCGGAACGGTCCCTGGCGCCGCTGGTGGAGCATCTCGGCCGCTGGCGGGACCAGCGGGTGCTGTTCGTCGGCGGCCATCCGGGCGACGCGCAACGGCTCCGGCAACTGCTGGCCTACTACGACGTGGATCTGCCCGTATCCGAGCGGCCCTTCCATGAGGCCGCGGCGGGGACCGCCAACGGCCCCGAGATTCTGCTCGGGAGCTTGACCCAGGGAGTGCGC
The DNA here is from genome assembly GCA_964630405.1 of uncultured Syntrophobacterales bacterium. GTDB lineage: Bacteria > Desulfobacterota > Binatia > UBA9968 > JAJDTQ01 > JAJDTQ01. Next base: position 18,827 of record CAZVUC010000035.1, read on the forward strand.
ATCCCGGATGAGCGGCTCATCATCATCACCCTGGAGGAGTTGTGGGGCCGCCGCAAGCGGGACCTGCCGGTGCGCAAGCGGGAGACCCCGAGCCACTTCATCACCAGCCTGAGCGAGCTTCGGCAGGACGACGTGGTGGTGCACCTCGACCAGGGCATCGGCATCTACCGCGGGCTCAAGTACCTCAAGGTGGCGGGCACCGAAGGCGAGTTCCTGCACCTGGAGTACCAGGGCGGCGACCGCCTCTATCTTCCCATCGACCGCATCAACCTGGTGCAGAAGTTCATCGGCGCGGACGGCGCCGCTCCGGTGCTGGACCGGCTGGGCGGCACCTCGTGGCTCAAGCTCAAGGCCCGGACGCGCAAGGCCATCGTGGCCATGGCCAAGGAGCTGCTGCGGGTCTACGCCACCCGGGAGGTGCACGAGGGCCACACGTTTCCGGCGCCCGACCAGGCGTACCGGGAATTCGAGGCGGCTTTCGAGTACGAGGAGACGCCGGACCAGGAGCAGGCCATCGCCGCCACCCTCCAGGACATGACCCAAGGCAAGCCCATGGACCGGCTGATCTGCGGCGACGTGGGCTACGGCAAGACCGAGGTGGCCATGCGCGCGGCCTTCATGGCGGTGATGGACGGCAAGCAGGTGGCCGTGCTCGCCCCCACCACCATCCTGGCACAGCAGCACCTGGAGACCTTCCGCGGCCGCTTCGAGCCCTACCCGGTGCGGGTGGAGAGCCTCAGCCGCTTCGTCACCGGCAAAACCGTGCAGCAGTCGCTCAAGGACCTGGGCGACGGGCTCATCGACATCGTCATCGGCACCCACCGCCTGCTGCAGAGCGACGTGGCCTTCAAGAACCTGGGCCTGGTGGTGGTGGACGAGGAACATCGCTTCGGCGTGGGCCACAAGGAGAAGCTCAAGAAGCTCCGCTACACCGTGGACGTCATGAGCCTCACCGCCACTCCCATTCCCAGGACCCTGCACATGTCGCTGGTGGGCATCCGCGACCTGAGCGTCATCGAGACGCCGCCCCCCAACCGGCTCGCCGTCCGGACCTACGTGACGCGCTACGACGAGGGCGTCATCCGCGACGCCATCCTGCGGGAGATCAACCGCGAGGGGCAGGTGTTCTTCCTGCACAACCGGGTGGAGAGTATCCAGCGGGTGGGCCAGAAGATCATGGATCTGGTGCCCGAGGCCCGGGTCGCCGTGGCCCACGGCCAGATGACCCCGGCGGAGCTCAAGAAGAACATGGGGCTGTTCCAGGAGAACGAGGCTCAGGTGCTGGTGTGCTCCGCCATCATCGAATCCGGCCTGGACTATCCCAACGCCAACACCATCATCATCAACCGGGCGGACCGGTTCGGCCTGGCCCAGCTCTACCAGCTGCGGGGCCGGGTGGGCCGTTCGTCGCGTCGCGCCTACGCCTACCTGCTGCTTCCCGGCAGCGGCACCGTGACCCGGGACGCGGAAAAGCGGCTGCGGGCGCTGCAGGAGCTGGACGAGCTTGGCAGCGGCTTCAAGCTGGCGCTGCATGACCTGGAGATTCGCGGAGCCGGCAACCTGCTCGGCCGGGAACAGTCCGGCCAGATCGCCGCGGTGGGCTTCGAACTCTACACCCAGATGATGGAGGAGACCATTCACGAGCTCAAGGGAGAAGAGCGCCGGGTCGCGGTGGAGCCGGAGATCCGCCTCGGCATTCCGGCCTACTTTCCCGACGACTACATACCCAGCGCCAATCAACGCCTGCTGTTCTACAAGCGGCTGGCCAACCTGGACGACGCGGAGCAACTGGCGGAGATCCGGGACGAGATCCGCGACCGTTACGGAGGTTGCCCGGAGGTGGTGGAGAACCTGTTCCGGGTCATGAAGCTGCGGCGAGCGCTCATCGGCGCCCTAGCCACCCAGATCATCTACCAGGACGGCCGCCTGTCCCTCACCTTCCACGCCGGCTCCTCCCTGAACGTGGACCGGCTGCTCCAGCTTGCCGAAGAGGATCCACGGGGTTTCCGGTTCTCCCCGAACGGGCGTCTCTCGTACGCCCCCGGACAGTCCGGCTGGCCCGCCATCATCGACGAGGCGTGCGAGTTATTGCACGAGGTCTGCCGGGACGGTATGTTACAGGGCCACTAGCGACCTGCAACATACGACACCATGACAACGAGGAACGGTACCATGAAGAGCCCTTGCAAACGGACCTCGAGCCGGCGCGCGGCAACGGTGCTGACGCTGGCGCTGGCGTTCCCCGCGGTCGCCTCCGGCACGGTCGTGGAGAAGATCGTGGTGGTGGTCAACGGTGTTCCCCACACCTACTCGGATCTGCGCGAGTTCACGCAGACCCGACTGGGGCAGGACATACGGATCGACGAGTTGACCGCCGGCCGCGTACCCAAGAGGCTGGTGGAGGAATTCATCACCGCCGAGCTCATCAAGGCGGAGGTCAAGGGCACCGGCATCCGGGTGCAGGACGCGGACATCGACAACTTCATCCAGTCCATGGCGAAAAGGAACAACCTGACCCTCGCCGAGTTGACCGCCGCGCTCAAGCGGGACGGCAAGGAGATGGAGCAGTACCGGAAAGAGGTCCGCAACGAGCTGGAACGGGGCGAGCTCATCGACCGCAACGTGCGGCAGAAGGTTCACATTACGCCCGGGGACACCCAACGCTACTACGACGCCAACCCGCACCGTTTCGTATCCGACCTGAAGGTGCATCTCCGCCATATCATGCTGGAGGTGGAGGATGGAGCGCCGTCCGACCAGGTCCAGGCGGTGCTTTCGCGCCTCGGAAAGCTCCGGCAGGAGGTGGTGGACGGAGCGGACTTCGCCGCGCTGGCGCGCGCCCACTCTCAAGGGGCCGGGGCCAAGGATGGCGGCGACATCGGTTGGCTCCAACCCGACAGTCTGCCCGATTCCTTGGCACGCGTGGCCGCCGTTCTGGACAAGGGAGCCACCAGCCAGCCGGTCCGCACGAGTCTGGGATACCACCTGGTGCAGGTGGTAGACCGCCAGGGCGGTCAACGGATGCCCTTCGCCGGGGTTTCGGACCAGATTCGCGAAGAGCTGTACCGGAAGACGCTGGACGAGAGGTTCGCCAAGTGGCTCAGGACCGACCTGCGCAAGAAACATCGCGTGCAGGTCAAGCTCGACGGTTACGCCTTCGAGGCGGAGAAGGCCGAGAGGGGCACGGTCGGCAATCTGATGGCCAGGGCCTCGGCCGGCGAGGAAGAGAAGGACTTCTGGGACTACCTCAATCCGTTGACGTATATCTTCGGCGAGGAAGCCGTGGAGGGCGACCGGAAGATCGTCAGTTTGTTCGGTGTGCCGCTCTTCACGACGGAAGCGGGCGACGACGCGGACGTGCCTCTCAACGAGCCTTTTGAAGGCGAACGGGCGAAGCCGGAGAAGGACAGCGGCACCGACCCCGCCCCGTAGCGGTTCGGTCCACGGGGCGCCCCCCTCCGCGGCTCAACCCCAATAGACATGTCGAGACCCGTCGTCGCGGTGACCATGGGTGATCCATCGGGCATAGGGCCCGAGGTGGTGATCAAGGCGGCACGCGATGCGAGCGTGCGGCGTTCCTGCCGTATGCTGATCGTGGGAGATCCGTCGCTGCTGGCGCGCGCCGGCGCCCCGCGTTGGCCCACCCGGGAGCCCGGACAAGAGATTCCCGCCGAGGCCCCCGTCACGGTGGAACCCGTCACAAGCCTGGTGACCGCCCGGTCCCGCCCCGGAAAACCCACCGCCGCCGGCGGCGAGGCATCCTACCGCTATATCGTGCGCGCGGTGGAGGTCATCCGCGCCGGCGCGGCCGACGCCATGGCCACCGCGCCCATCAGCAAGAAGGCGCTGAACGATGCCGGCCACTCCTATCCCGGCCACACCGAGCTGCTGGCGGAACTCACCCGCACCCGGGAAGTCCGCATGATGCTCTTCGGAAAACGCCTCAAGGTGGTTCTGGTCACGGTGCATCTGCCGCTCACGGAAGTATCCGCGGCCTTGACCCGCAAGCGGGTCCGCACCACCATCGAGCTGACCCACCGGTCCCTGCGGCAATGGTTCGGCGTGGCGGAGCCCCGGTTGGCCGTGGCCGCGCTGAATCCCCACGGCGGGGAAGACGGCATGTTCGGCCAGGAAGAACGCAAGGTGATCCGGCCCGCCGTGCGGGACTGCTCGGGCCGGGGCATGCGCGTCGCCGGTCCCGTCCCCGCGGACAGCCTCTTCCACCGGGCCGCGGGAGGAGAGTTCGACGCGGCCATCTGCATGTACCACGACCAGGGCCTGGGGCCCTTCAAGCTGCTGCACTTCACCGACGGCGTCAACCTGACCCTCGGGCTTCCTCTCGTCAGGACCTCCGTGGACCACGGCACCGCCTACGACATCGCCGGCCGGGGCGTGGCCGACGCCTCCAGCATGAAGCAGGCCATCCTGCTCGCCGCCGGACTCTCGCGGGAATGACGGAGGGGCATGGACATCGTCGTCAAGGGCGCTCGCGTCCATAACCTCAAGAACGTCGACGTGGAGATCCCCCGTGACCGGCTGGTGGTCGTCACCGGGGTCTCGGGCTCGGGCAAGTCCTCGCTGGCCTTCGACACCGTCTACGCCGAGGGGCAACGGCACTACATGCAATCCCTCTCCACCTACGCGCGCCAGCTCCTGAACCCGCTGGCGCGGGCGGACGTGGACTCCATCTCGGGGCTGTCCCCGGCCATTGCGGTGCCCCAGCGCCGCTTTCACGAGAATCCCCGCTCCACGGTGGGGACGCTGACCGAGACCCACGACTACCTGCGACTGCTGTTCACGCACGTGGGCCGCCCCCACTGTCCCCGCTGCGGCAGCGCCATCACGGTGCACACGGTGCAGCAGATGGTGGACGACGTGTTGAAGCTCCCTGGCGGCGCCCGCGTCCAGGTGCTGGCGCCGCTGCCGCACGGCGACCCGGGCGAATTCCGGCGACAGATCGAGACGGTGATGCGGGCCGGGTTCGTCCGGGTCAAGGTGGAGGGGGAGATCGTGGAGCTGGACGGCCTGGCCGGCGCCCCGCCGTCCGGACGAGCGGACCTGGTGGTGGACCGGCTGGCGGTCCGCGACGGCGTGGCCAAGCGCCTGGCGGACTCCATCGAGGTGGCCCTGGAGCACGGTGACGGGGTGTTGAAGATCGACCTCCACGACTCGCCCGCCGGGGAGTCCCGCCGCTACACGCAGCGGTCCGCCTGCCTTGACTGCGGCGCGCCGTTCCCCGAGCCCACGCCGCAGCTCTTCTCCTTCAACAGCCCCCACGGCGCTTGCCCCGCCTGTCACGGCCTCGGCAACACAGAGGGACCCCGGGGCGATGCGGCGGCGGTGAAACGCGCGTGCCCGGAGTGCGGCGGCGCACGGCTCCGAAGCGAGAGCCTCCAAGTGCGGATCACCGGCATGAACCTCGCCGAGGTGTCGGCCCTGCCCCTGGGAGACTTCCGGCGCTTCATCCAAGACGTCGGGTTGGACCGGCGCGGCGCCGAGGTTGCCGGCAACATCCTCCGGGAGATACGGGAACGCGTTGACACCCTGCTGAAGCTGGAGCTGGGGTATCTGTCGCTGGACCGGGCCTCCGACAGCCTCTCGGGAGGCGAGTGCCAGAGGATCCGGCTTGCCGCCCACATCGGCGCCCGCCTGTCGGGCGTAGTCTACGTGCTCGACGAACCGACGGTTGGGCTCCACCCGCGGGACACCGCGCGGCTCCTCGGCATCCTCCGGGAGCTCAAGGACGCGGGCAACACGGTGCTGGTGGTGGAGCACGACCGGGACGTCATCACCGCGGCGGACCACGTCATCGACATGGGCCCGGGGGCGGGCGCCGAGGGCGGAGAGGTGCTGGCCGCGGGGAGCGTCGAAGACCTGCGCCGGAACCCCGCTTCCCGTACCGGCGCCTGCCTGTCGGCCGCCATGCCGCCGGCCGGCCGGCCGGCGCGCGGACGGTCCGGCGTCCTCTCCCTCCGGAACGTGCGTCGTCACAACCTCAAGAACATACGCGTGGACTTCCCGGTGGGGCTCATGACCTGCGTCACCGGCGTATCCGGCTCGGGCAAGAGCAGCCTGGTGGTGGACACCCTGCACGAGGCGGCGCGCGGGCGGTCCGGAACGAGCGGGGGCGCCTTGGCGGAGGTCGCCGGCCTGGACCGCTTCGACCGGGTCCTCTACGTGGACCAGGCCTCCATCGGCCGCAGCAGCCGCTCCACGCCGGCCACCTACGGTGGACTCTTCGATCCCCTGCGCAACCTCTTCGCGCGTCTCCCCGAGGCCCGGCTGCGTGGCTACACCGCCGGCCGCTTCTCCCACAATGCCGCCGGGGGACGGTGCGAGGCCTGCCTCGGGGCCGGAACCGTGGACATCGAGATGCAGTTCCTTCCGGATGTATCGGTCACCTGCGACGTCTGCCGCGGCCGCCGTTACAACCGGGAAACCCTGGAGATCCGCTACAAGGGCGCCAGCATCGCCGACGTCCTGGACCTCACGGTCACCGAAGCGCTGGACTTCCTCGGCAACATCCCGCTGTTGCAGCGACGGCTGGAAAGCATGCGGCAGGTGGGGCTGGGTTATCTCAGGCTGGGTCAGCCGGCCGACACCCTCTCCGGCGGGGAAGCGCAGCGCGTCAAGCTGGCCCGGGAGCTGGGCAAGAGCTCCGGCGGCACCGCGCTGTACCTGTTCGACGAACCCACCACCGGGCTCCACTTCGAGGAGGTGAGGAGGCTCGTCGAGATCCTCGACCGGCTGGTGGAATCCGGCCATACCGTCATCGCCATCGAGCACAACCCGGACTTCCTCCGGTGCGCCGACTACATCGTGGACCTGGGGCCCGAGGGCGGCGACAACGGCGGCCACGTGGTCGCCGCCGGCACCCCCGAGGAAATCATGCGGGTTCCCGAGTCGGCCACCGGCCAATACCTGAAGGAGATGTGCTCCAAGCACCGTTCCGTACCGGCTGTTTCTTGACATTCACGAGGCTTCGGGCCTAAATGAAAGGGTCCTCAAGGTGTGTTCAATGAAGCTCCCCGTCTATTTCGACAACCATGCCACCACCCCCGTCGACCCTCAGGTGGTCGATGCCATGCTGCCGTTCTTTACGGAACGGTTCGGCAACTCGGCGAGCAAGCACACGTTCGGCTGGGAGGCGGATGCGGCGGTGCACGAGGCGCGGAAGAACGTCGGCAACCTCATCGGCGCGGCGCCCAAGGAGATCATCTTCACCAGCGGGGCGACGGAGTCCGACAACCTGGCCATCAAGGGGGTGGCGGAACTCTACCGGGACCGCGGGGACCACATCGTCACCTGCGCGGCGGAGCACAAGGCCGTCCTGGACTGTTGCAAGTTCCTCGAACGGCACGGCTGCCGGGTGACCTACCTGCCGGTGGACTCCCACGGCGCCGTGGATCTGAACAAGTTGCGGGCCGCCATCGACGAAAAGACGCTGCTCATCTCGATCATGGCGGCCAACAACGAGGTGGGCACCGTCCAGCCGCTGGAGGAGATCGGACGCATCGCCGAGGAGCACGGGGTTCTCTTCCACACCGACGCCACCCAGGCCGTGGGCAAGATGCCCATCGACGTGGCCGCGTGCCGGATCCACCTGCTCTCGATGACGGCCCACAAGCTCCACGGCCCCAAGGGGATCGGCGCGCTGTACGTAAGCGCCAGGAAGCCGGCGGTGCGCCTGAGCCCGACCATCCACGGCGGCGGCCACGAGGGCGGCATGCGGTCCGGGACGCTGAACGTGCCCGGCATCGTGGGATTCGGCAAGGCGTGCGCCATCGCCCGCGAGCAAATGGCCACGGAGCTGCCGCATATCACCCGGCTGCGCGACCGGCTGGAAGCCGGCCTCTTCTCGCGTCTCGACGAACTCCACCTGAACGGCCATCCCACGGAACGCCTGTGCGGCAATCTGAACGTGGCTTTCGGCTACGTGGAAGGCGAGTCGTTGATCATGGGCCTCAACGACGTGGCGGTTTCGTCCGGCTCCACCTGCACGTCCGCGGCGCTGGAGCCGTCTCACGTGCTCAAGGCCATGGGGGTCCGGGAGGATCTGGCCCACGGCTCGATCCGGTTCGGCGTGGGCCGGTTCAATACCGAGGAAGAGGTGGACTACGTGGTGCGTCGGGTGGAGGAGGAAGTCACGCGGCTGCGCGGGCTCTCACCGCTCTACGCCAAACGGGCTGCGGCGGGAAAACCGGCGGCGGCGTCCGCCGGAAAGTAGCGGAAAGGGATCGGGAAGATGGCGATAGGGGTCCAGATCACGGAACAGGCGGCCGGCCGGATCAGGGAGCTGCTCGACGGGGACGAAAGGGACCTCACCGGGCTGCGCCTCAAGGTGGTGGGCGGAGGCTGTTCCGGGCTGCAGTACAAGATGGATCTCGACGACCCGAAGCCCACGGACCGCGTGTTCGAGCAGGCCGGGGCCAAGGTCATCGTGGACCTGAAGAGCCTGCTCTACCTGGCGGGCACGGAGCTCGACTACAGGGAAACCCTCATGGAGGCGGCCTTCGTGTTCCAGAACCCCAACGTCAAACGCAGTTGCGGGTGCGGCGCCTCGTTCGTGGTCTGAGCCCGCGGGCCCGCGGCAGACCCCGGCACCGAGGTGACACGCCATGTCCGACGTCATCTACTTCGACAATAACGCCACCACACGCATCGCGCCGCCGGTCTACGAAGCGATGCTGCCCTACCTCACCGAGCTCTACGGCAACCCGTCCAGCATCCACGGCTTCGGCAGCCGGGTGGGACGGGCGCTGGACCGCGCCCGGACACAGGTGGCGGGGCTGCTGGGCGCCGGCGACGAGGTGGAGGTGATGTTCACGAGCTGCGGCTCGGAGGGAGACAACACCGCCATCCGCGGAATCCTCGACGGCGCGCCGGAAAAACGGCACTTCATCACCACGGCGGTGGAGCATCCCGCGGTGCTGGGGCTCGGCCAGCATCTGGAGAAGAAGGGCTACCGGGTCACCTGGCTCGGGGTGGACGAAGACGGCCGGCTGGACCTGGACGAGCTTCGGGACTCCCTGTCGGACGACACGGCCCTGGTCTCGATCATGTACGCCAACAACGAGACCGGCGTCGTCTTTCCGGTGCGCGAGGCCGGCGAGATCGTCAAGGCCAGGGGCATCCCCTTCCACGTGGACGCGGTGCAGGTGCCGGGCAAGATCGCGCTCGACGTGAAAGACGGACCCATCGACCTCCTGACCATCTCCGCCCACAAGTTCCACGGCCCCAAGGGCGTGGGAGCGCTGTACGTCCGAAGGGGGATCACGTTGCGGCCCTTCATCGTCGGCGGGCACCAGGAACGCAACCGCCGCGCGGGGACCGAGAACGTCGCGGGCATCGTGGGCATGGGCGAGGCCGCGGAGCTGACCGCCGCGGACGTGGGCTCCGAAAACGAACAGTTGACCGCGCTCCGGGATCAACTGGAAAGCGCCCTCGTGTCCGCCTGCCCGGGCGCCCGGGTCAACGGCGGCAAGGCGGAGCGTTTGCCGAACACGCTCAACATCGCCTTCGAATACCTGGAGGGGGAATCGATTCTGGTGCTGCTGGACGAGTTCGGGATCTGCGCGTCCACGGGCTCCGCGTGCACCGCGGGCTCGGTGGAGCCGTCTCACGTCCTGCGGGCCATGAAGGTGCCGCCGCAGTGGCTGCAAGGAGCCGTGCGCTTCAGTCTCAGCCGCTACAACACGGCGGAGGAGGTCGATTTCGCGGCGGAGAGGATCCCCGGGATCGTCCGGCGGCTCCAGGGTCTGTCTGCATTGGGCCGGGTGGGGACGAAGGGAGGCGCTCCTGGACACGCGTCGTGATTTCCGCTTGCCGCTCGGCCGTGGCGGGTCTGCCGGAACGACACGCCGTAGCCGTCCGTTTTGCGGTCAAGGTCCGGAGCCGCCCGTCGGGGGTTCCGGACCTTGACGCGTAAGGGGTCGAGAACCGCGGACACCGCATGAAGAAAGGTCGGAACGAAAGACGCCGCGGCCTGCGCTACCGTCTCCGCTATCGCGTCGGCGAATATTTCATCAGAGCGCTGGTTGCGAGCTTCCGCTGGCTGCCGGCGTCCGCGCCGCGTTACATCGCCAGGCTTACCGAACAGGTGAGCTACCGGCTGCTGTGGCGGTACCGGAAGCGGATGCACGACACCCTCGCACACACCATGGGCGAGGAGTTGCGGACCGAGCGAGAGCGCCGCGCGCTGGCACGCCATGCCTGGAGAAACATCATGCAAGGGGTGCTGGAAACCTTCGCCACCCTGTACATGCCCAAAGACGACCTGTGCGCGCGGATCGAGATCAAGTGCGAGGAACGGCTGCGTGAGGCGCTGGCCCGGAACAGGGGCGTGCTCGCCCTGAGCGCCCACTTCGGCAACTTCGGGATCATCGGCCCGCGGCTCGCGGCCCAAGGCTATGAGTTCAGCGCGGTGGCCAAGTTGGCGGAAGAGACGCGCATGGCCGCGCTGCAGCACGAGATTGGCGCCCGGGCCGGCGTCAAGATCATCCCGGCCCGCCCCAGGCACGAGTCGGTGGCGCAGATCATCGAGGCGCTGCGGCGCAACGAGATCGTGCTGCTGATCCCGGACGAGCTCAAGAGCGGCGGGGTGGAGGTGGATTTCCTCGGGCACCGGGCCACGGCCCCCAAGGGACCCATTACCATCGCCCGGCGCACCGGTGCCGCGGTGCTTCCGGTCTTCATGATCCGCGACGACCGAAACCGGCTTACGCTTCACGTCGAGCCCGAGATCAAGTTCGTTCAAACCGGCGACAGGGAGGCCGATCTCAGTACAAATGCCCGCCTGTTCGTTCAGGAGATCGAGGACATGGTGCGCCGCTATCCCGACCAATGGAGCTGGATGGGCCTGCGGAACCCCGGCAAACGCAACGAGTCCCGCCTGGCGTCATGACGGAAACACGACGAGCGTGCCACGAGCGGACGGGCATCGCGCCGCCACGGCACCAAATGGAGCGGCCATGGACCTCGGTCTGAACGGCAGGGTGGCCATGATCACCGGCGCGAGCCGGGGCATCGGCCGGGCCATCGCATCGGGGCTCGCCGGGGAAGGCTGCCGGCTCAGCCTGTGCGCCCGCGGCCGGGACGGCCTCGACGAGACGGTGAGTGCCCTTGGCGGCCGAGACACGGAGGTGGTCGCGTCGGCCCTGGACGTCACCGACGAGGGCGCCGCGCGCCGCTGGTTCGACGAGACCCGGGAACGGTTCGGCGCCGTCGACGTGCTGGTGAACAACGTCGGCGGTTCCCGCCCGGGCGGGAACCTGTCCGCCCCGGCGGACGACTGGCGCCGGGGCTTCTCCCTCAACTTCTTCTCCGCCCTGGACCTCTGCCGGCTGGTGGTGCCGTCCATGCAGGACCGCAAACGCGGTTGCGTCATCAACATCGCCTCCATCTACGGCCGCGAGTGGGGCGGTCCCATGACCTACAACGCCGCCAAGGCGGCCATGATCAGCCTGTCCAAGGAGATGGCCCGGGAGCTCGCGCCCGACGGCATCCGCGTCAACAGCGTCGCCCCCGGCTCCATCCTGTTCCCCGGCGGCTCATGGGACCGGCGTCAGAAAGAAGACCCCGAGGGAATCGCGGGGTTCGTCGAGCGCGAGCTCCCCGCGGGCCGCTTCGGCACCCCGCAGGAGGTGGCCGACGTGGTGGTCTTCCTGGCCTCGGACCGGGCCAACTGGATCTCCGGGGCCTGCATCAACGTCGACGGGTGCCAGTCGAGATCGCTGATATGAACGTCCCGTCTCGACTTGGGACGCAGGACACTCGCTGCCGGAAATGAATATCGTCAGGGCTCCGGCCGGGGCCGAGCCACACGGAGGCAGATTATGAAACGGATGCTGTTCACGGTTGCCGCGGCGCTCTTGCTGTTCGCTAACGGCGCAAGCGCCCAGGAGCTCAAGAAGACGGTCTTCGCCGGCGGCTGCTTCTGGTGCGTCGAGTCGGATTTCGACAAGGTGCCGGGAGTCGTATCGACGATCTCCGGCTATACCGGCGGCAAGACCGACGACCCGACCTACCGGCAGGTAACGGCCGGAGGCACGGGGCATTACGAAGCGGTGGAGATAACCTACGATCCGGCCAGAGTCAGCTACGAGATGCTGCTGGCGGCCTTCTGGCGCTCGGTCGACCCCACCGACGGAGGCGGCCAGTTCTGCGACCGCGGCCAGTCCTACGCAACGGCGGTGTTCGTCGCCGACGAGAAGGAGCGCGCCCTGGCAGAGGCTTCCAGGAAAGCGGCGCAAACGATCGTCGACAAACCCATCGTTACCCCCATCCTGGCCGCCGGGCGGTTCTACGCCGCGGAAGACTACCACCAGGACTACTACAAGAACAATCCCGTTCGGTACCGCTACTACCGCTTCAGTTGCGGCCGCAACCGGAGGGTCAAGGAGCTATGGGGCGAACACGCCTACGAAGGCATCCCCGGGCACGGGTAGGCCCGCCCTGGGGTGCCCGTCGTCCCGTGGGACCCCGGAAGGTGTTGTGTTGGTGGAGGCGGGGGGAATCGAACCCCCGTCCGAAGGCTTTCCGCCAGAAGTGACTACATGCTTAGTCGCCGTTTGAGTCTCGCCGCTCAAGCCCCCGACGACAGGGTCTGGCGCGGCCAGCCGGTTTGGATCTCGACCTCAACCCCTCCGGCAGGGGAATCGGTCCATCCCGCTGAATGACGCCTTGTCCGACCCCGCGGGAGAAGGCCGGCAAGACGCTGGCTGTCTAAGCAGCCAGGGCGTATTCGTTATTGTCTGCAGTTACTTGCAGTCCTGCGTTTTTTACGGGGCCGCAGGACCCCGGCATGCCACTTTGACTTCCCACCCCCGTCGAACCCATATCGCCCCCAATAGATGAGCCCGGTCCGGCCGGTCAACTTCTGCGGCTCTTCATGGAGCGTTCCATCTCCCGCCGGACCATCTTTTCCTTGACCGTGGCGCGCTTGTCGTAGAGCTTCTTGCCGCGGGCCAGCCCAAGCTCCACCTTGGCGCGCCCATCCTTGAAGTATAGCTTCAATGGTATCAGGGTCAAGCCGCGTTCCTTGACTTTTCCCATAAGTCTCGAGATCTCGCGCTTGTGCAGCAGCAGCTTCCGCGGCCGGGTGGGCTCGTGGTTGAACATGTTGGCCGCCGGATACGGACTGATGTGCGAGTTGACCAGCACCACCTGGCCCTTGTCGACACGCGCATAGCTGTCAGCCAGATTCGCGCGCCCGTCCCGCAGCGACTTGACCTCGCTGCCCAGCAGCACCATTCCGGCCTCGAAGGACTCGTCGATAAAGTACTCCCGGCGCGCCCGCCGGTTGACGGTGACGGTCTTCTGGGCTGTTTCCTTGGTCGAGGCCATGGGACGTATCCGTTTCCGTGTCTGCTGGAGCCGGTGGGCGCGGGGCGCCGCTTACGGTTCGTCGCCTCCCAGGATCCGGTTGTCGATCAGGCGGGCGTTGCCCACCCATGCGCACAGGGCCAGCAGCGTCGGACCGTTGACCTCTTCCACCGGATGCAGCTCCCTGGGATCGCACAGGTCCGCGTACTCGAGCCGCGCCAGCGGCTGGCGGGAAATCTCCTCCACCACGGCCTCCCGTATCCTTCCGGCCGCGGTCTCGCCGCCGCGCACCAGCGCTTCCGCCTTGCCCAAGGCGCTTTGAAGGCACCGCGCCGCCTTGCGTTCGGCGGGCCCGAGGTAGCGGTTGCGGGAACTCATGGCTACACCGTCGGGCTCCCGCACGGTGGGGCACTCGATGATGTCCACATCCACGTTCAAGTCCTCGGCCATTCGCCGGATCACCCGGACCTGCTGATAGTCCTTGAGCCCGAACAGGGCCACATGGGGGCGTACGATATTGAAGAGCTTCAGCACCACCGTGGCCACGCCGCGAAAATGGCCCGGACGGTGGGCTCCGCACAGCGGGCGGCTCACCTCCTCTACGTCCACGTAGGTCTGATACCCGGCGGGGTAGATGTCTTCGGCCGAGGGGTTGAACAGCAGATCCACCCGTTCCTCGGTCAGCAACCGGCCGTCCCGCTCCAGATCCCGCGGGTAGCTGTCGAAGTCCTCGGACGGAGCGAACTGGGCCGGATTGGCGAAGATCGAAACCACCCGGCAATCGCCATGCTTCCGGGCCTCCCGCACGAGGCTCAGATGGCCGTCATGCAGGAAACCCATGGTGGGCACCAGCACGATGCGTTTTCCCCCGCGACGGGCATGGTCGCTCCATGCCTGCATCTCCAGGACGCCGCGGATACTGGGCAACGCCGCCATCACCGAGTCCAATACGGTGGGAAGGCCGGGGCCGCCGTCAGTGGAAGGTATGCTCTTCCGCCGGGAAGGCTTCCGTCCGCACCTCTTCCATGTAGCTCTGCACCGCGCCGCCGATGGTGTGCTTGAGGTTGGCGTATTGCTTGACGAACCTGGGCGTGAAGTCGTCGAACAGGCCCAGCATGTCGTGGACCACCAGGATCTGCCCGTCGCAGTGCATGCCGGCGCCGATGCCGATGGTGGGAATGGACAGGCGCTGTGTGATCTCTTTGGCCAGTTGCACCGGGATGCCCTCCAGCACCACCGCGAAGGCTCCCGCCTGCTCCACCGCCATGGCGTCGTCGAGTATGGCCCGCGCATCGGCCTCGCCGCGCCCCTGGATCCGGTAGCCGCCGAACTGATGCACCGACTGCGGAGTGAGGCCCACGTGGCCCATGACCGGCACGCCCATCTTCACCAGCGCCTCGATGGTGGCGGCCTGGGTGACGCCTCCTTCCAGCTTGACGGACTCCGCGCCCCCTTCCTGGACGAGCCTGCCGGCGTTGCGCTTGGCTTCGTCAGCCCCGAGTTGGAACGTCATGAACGGCATGTCCGACACCACCAGGGCGCGCCGCCGGCCCCGGATCACCGCCCGGGTGTGGTAGATGACGTCGTCCACGGTGACCGGCAGCGTGCTGTCGTGCCCCTGGACCACGGAGCCCAGCGAATCACCCACCAGCATGAGATCGATGCCGGCCTCGTCCAGAATGCGGGCGAAACAGTAGTCATAGGCCGTGAGGCAAACGATCTTCTCGCCCTTTTCCTTCATGCCCCGGATCTCCGGCACCGTCATCTTCCGTCCCATTCGGCAACCCTCCTCGAACAAAGCCCCCAACAAAAAAGCCTCCCGGACCGATCCGGAAGGCCATCCCGCTACCGTTGGAGACGATAGGCGCCAGAATGTCTCATCCGTCTCGGTCCGGCTCCCCCGGATCCAAGCGGGAAATCGCGTCTTTCCTGCGTCTTTCCGGTTCTCCATGCGTGGAGTCGGCCGGCTCAGCCTGGCCGCTCCGGAGCTTTCCGGAAAGATGAACCGCATACTAGCGCGAAGCGGGAGGAAAGTCCAGCCTCACGGCAACTTGTAGGAACTGTCCTCGATGAGCGCCCGGAGGTCCTGGCGGAACTCGCCGCGCCACTTGGAGAGCACGAGGTCGGCGGGACACAGCCCCTGGTGGACCAGGTCGCGCAACGGCTTCAGGTGGATGGTCTCGTCCTCGCCGCGCTTGTTGAGCGCGTGTTGGCGCACCAGGCCTTCCCAGGCGATGTCAACCATCTCCTTCGCCAGGTCGCCAAGGGTATACCGGCGAAACCGCGCGGCCGGGCCGTCCCGATGGGAGTCGTGATAAGCGGTCATCCGCTCGTCGAAGGACCACGCCTTCACCAGGTCCCACGCCGCCGCGAGGCAGTCGTTGTCATAGAAGATGCCCTTGATGAGCGCCGGCAGCGCCGGCATCAGTTCCGGCGTCTGGCTGTCGGCGGAACGGAACTCCATGTAGTGCTTCAGGCGGACCTCCGGGAACAGCGTGGTCAGATGAAGCTGCCAGTCCGCCATGGTGGCATGATGGCCCTGATGCCCCTGCTCCAGAAAACGGCGGAACGGCACCCCGGTCATGTCCACGTAGTTCCCTTCCCGGGAGATGAGGTACATGGGCACATCGAGGGCGTACTCCACGTAATGGTGGAAGGTCGCTTCGGGGGAGAAACAAAATTCCAGCAGACCGCACCGGTCCGGATCGGTGCGGGTCCAGATGTGGCCCCGGTAGCTCTTGAAGCCGTTGGGCTTTCCGTCCGAGATGGGGGAGTTGGCGAAGGCCGCGCCGATGATCGGCGCCAGGCCCATGGCCGTCCGAAGCTTGGCCATGGCATCCCTTTCGTCGCCGTAGTCGATGTTCGCCTGCACCGTGGCGGTCTGTTTCATCATGCGGTGGCCCAGGGTCCCCACCTTGGCCATGTACGGCCCCATGATGCGATAGCGCCGCTTGGGCAGCCACTCGATCTCGTCCACGCGGCTGAAGGGCTGTATCCCCAGCCCGAGGAAGGCCACGTCGAACCGGCCGGCCACGTCGATAAGCTCGCGGATGTGTTGGGAGAACTCGACGTTGCTGCAGTGAATGTCGTCGCACGGTTCGCCGCTCAGCTCGATCTGGCCGCCGGGCTCCAGCGTGACCGCGTGGTTGCCGCGTTTCAGGCCGATGAGGAATCCCTCTTCCTCTTGCGGCTCCCAGCCGTAGTCGCTCACCAGGCCTTCGAGAATGACCCGGACGCCGCGCGGCCCGGAATACGACAATGCCTTGGCCGTGTCCCGCTCGATGCCGACCTTCTCGTACTCGGTGCCCACGCGCCACTGCTCGCGCGGCTTGCCGGCTTCGTGGAAGAATGCTTCCAGTTCGTCTTGTCGCTCTATCACGGCCATGGATGGGATTCTCGGGAACGCGGCTACCGCCCGCAGACCTCGCGGAGATTCTTCTCGTAGGGCGCGGTGACCACCGCCTTCTCCGTGATGATGGCCGAGACCAGTGAATGATCGGTCACGTCAAATGCCGGATTGAGAGTCTTTACCCCGTGCGGCGCGATGCGGCTGCCGGCGATGTGGGTGACCTCGTCTTCGCTCCTCTGCTCGATGGGTATGTGGGCTCCGGAAGGACAGGTGAGGTCCACCGTGGAGGTGGGGCACGCCACGTAGAACGGAACGCCGTGCTCTCGCGCCAGCACCGCCACCGTGTAGGTGCCGATCTTGTTGGCCACGTCGCCGTTGGCGGCGACCCGGTCCGCGCCCACCACCACCGCGTCGACGCGGTTCTGCTGCATCACGTAACCCATCATGTTGTCGGTGATGAGCGTGGTGGGGATGTCCTCCTTGCACAACTCCCAAGCCGTGAGCCGGGCACCCTGGAGAAAGGGCCGGGTTTCATCCACGAACACTTCTTCGATGGCCGCGCCCGATTCCTTCATGGCCCGGATCACGCCCAGTGCAGTGCCGTAGCCCGCGGTGGCCAGGGCGCCGGCGTTGCAGTGGGTGAGGATTCGCCGGGAGCCCTTCAGGAGCCCGGCGCCCAGCGAGCCGAGGCTGCGGTTGGCGGTGATGTCTTCCTCGTACATGGCCAGGGCCGCTTCCTCGAGCCGTTGCTTGAGCACCGCCAGGTCGCTGTCCCGGTGTTCCTCGTAGGTTTGCCGCATCCGGGCCAGAGCCCAGTGAAGATTGACGGCCGTGGGCCGGGTTTCCGCCAGGGTCCGGAACACCCGCTCCATGGCCGGTTCCATCGCCTTCCGGCTTCGGACGCGGCGCGCGCCCAGGACGACCCCCATGGCCGCGGTGACGCCGATGGCGGGGGCGCCCCGGACCACCATGGTGCGGATGGCTTGGGCCACCTGCCGGTAGTTGCGGCAGACCCGGTACACTTCCTTTCGGGGCAGGCGCCGCTGGTCGATAAGCAGCAACTCGCCGCCGCGCCACTCGATGGTTCTTACGGCCATACCCGTTTATCTTTCGGTCGTGCTCAAATATAGTACCCCGAGAAGATGGGTCAAGGGTCCGGACATCAGCGTGCCGCCTTGACCCGTTTCTCTCCGGGAAAATGACGGATCTCATCCAACTGCTCGGATACGTGTCGGGTGTCTACCTCGTCGCGCCGGACCTGGAGGTCGACCGGTTGGTCTTGACGCTGGCCGCGATCCACCTCTGCGACGCGGTTCTTTGCCTCGTCATCGCCCGGCAGAGCGGCCGTCATCAGATCGGCTGGACCCTGGCCGGCCTGTTCCTGGGCGTATGGGGCGCCCTCCCGCTTCTGTTGCAGCGGGGGAGACACGGGGGATAGCCTTCAGGCGCTCCCCCGGCTGCATGCGGCCTAGTCCATTCGTTTGCGCAGGAACGTCGGGATATCGAAGTCCTCCTCGCTCACCTCTTCCTCCTTGAGGTCGTAAGGTTGCGAGGCGCCGGACTCCTGCTCTTCGTGCTGCCAGGCGGGACCATCGAACTCGTCGTCCACGAGCGTCCCGAGGTGGATGACCTTCTTGTCCCCGCTGTCCTTGGCCCCCAGACCCAGCGACCCCTGTCTTTGGGCCGCGGGCTTCCGCGGCTCGGCCGTCTCCGCCGCCGGCTCCGGCATGACCCGCGCCTGGCTGTCGCCGAACCCCGTGGCGATGACGGTGATCCGCAGCTCGTCCTCGAGCTCCTCGTCGATGACCGCGCCGAAGATGATGGTGGCGTCCTCGTGGGCCTCGCCCTGGATCAGGGTCGCCGCTTCGTTGACCTCGAACAGGCTCATGTCCGGCCCGCCGGTGACGTTGATCAGCACGCCGCGGGCGCCGTTGATGGAGATGTCCTCCAGAAGCGGGCTGGAGATGGCCTGCTGCGCCGCCTCTACCGCCCGGTTCTCGCCCGCCGCCGAGGCCGCGCCCATGAGCGCGAATCCCATCTCTTTCATGACCGTGCGGACGTCGGCGAAGTCGAGGTTGATGAGCCCCGGCGTCACGATCAGGTCCGCGATGCCCCGGACCGCCTGTGTCACCACGCTGTCCGCGACCTTGAAGGTTTCCAGCAGCGTCGTGGATTTGCCCGCGATGCTGAGGAGCCGCTGGTTCGGGATGACCACCAGGGTATCCACCTTGTCCTTGAGATCCCGGATGCCTTCTTCGGCCTGCTGCATGCGGCGCTTCCCCTCGAAGATGAAGGGCTTGGTGACCACGCCCACCGTCAGCGCCCCGAGCTCTTTCGCCACGCTGGCGATGATCGGCGCGCCCCCGGTGCCGGTGCCGCCGCCCATGCCCGCCGTGATGAAGATCATGTCCCCGCCCGTGAGATACTCGCGGATACGCTCCTTGTCCTCCATCGCCGCGCGACGGCCCACCTCCGGGTTGGCTCCGGCTCCGAGTCCCTTGGTCAGGGAATCCCCGATCTGGACCTTTATCTCCGCCCGGTTCGCGTCCAGCGCCTGGCTGTCGGTATTGGCCACGATGAAGTCCACGCCCTTGAGCCCCTCCTCGATCATCGTGTTGACGGCATTGCCGCCGCCCCCGCCGATGCCAATGACCTTGATCCGGGCTCCGGAATCAATCGGTTCCACCATCTCAAACATAACCCTCCTCCTTTTCCTCGTGTGTGACGTTCTGTCGTTTCGTCTCGAGCGAACAGCCGGACACCATCGGGCCGCCCGCCTCCGCCCAATCTCCGGCTAGAAAAACTCCCTCAACCATTCCGTCATCCGGCCCCGGACCTTGAACAACAGGTGGTCGTTGTCCCGGAAACGGAAGTGATTTCTCTCCTGCTTGCCGAGGCCGTACAGCAGCAACCCGGTGCCGGTGGCGTAGACCGGGCTGGACACCACGTCCACGAGCCCGGTGACGTTGCCGGCCACGCCTTGACGCACCGGCACGTTGAAGATTCTCTCCGCCATCTCGATCATTCCCGGCAGCAGCGTGGAGCCGCCGGTCATGACGATGCCCGAGACCAGATGGTCCTCGTAGCCGGACCTGCCGATCTCCCGCCGCACCAGTTGGAAGACCTCCTCCAGACGGGGCTCGATGATCTCGCACAGGATCTGCCGCGACACCGACCGCGGGCTCCGTCCTCCCACGCTGGGCACCTCGAGCAACTCGTTGCGATGGGCCGCCTCGGCTTCCACGCAACCGTAACGTTGCTTCAACTGCTCCGCGGCCGCCATCGGCGCATGCAACCCGGCGGCGATGTCGCCGGTAAGGTGATTGCCCCCCACGCCCAGCACCGCGGTATGCTTCACCGAGCCGCCCTGGAACAGCGCGATGTCCGTGGTCCCTCCACCCATGTCCACCAACGCGACCCCGAGCTCCTTCTCTTCCTGAGTCAGGGTGGCGTCGGCGGAGGCCAGCGGCTCGAGCACGAAGTCGGCGACGTTAAGGCCCGTTCGATTGCAGCACTTGACGATGTTCTGGGCCGCGGCCACGGCACCGGTCACGATGTGGACACTGGCCTCGAGCCGGACGCCGGACATGCCCCGGGGTTCCTGGATGCCGCGTTGTCCGTCGATGGCGAATTCCTGCGGCAACACGTGGAGCACTTCCCGGTCCAGAGAGATGGGCACGGCCTTGGCCGCGTCGATGACACGCTCGACGTCGTCATCGGTCACCTCCTTGTTCTTGACCGCCACGACGCCCTGGCTGTTGAACCCCTCGATATGACTGCCGGCGATGCCGGCGAAGACGGTATTGATCTCACAGCCGGCCATGAGCTCGGCCTCCTCCACCGCCTTCTTGATGGATTCCATGGTGGCCTCGATGTTGATCACCACGCCCTTCCTCAATCCACGGGACGGGTGAATGCCGACGCCCACCACCTCCGGGCCCTGGTCGGTCTGCTCTCCCACCACCGCGCAGACCTTGTGGGTGCCGACGTCGAGTCCGACAACAACATTCGTCTTCTTAGCCATGGCTTCTGGTGCCCCTTCCTAGTGTCCCGACCATCGGATCACACCCGTCCCCGCGGACGCACGACCACCTGCCTCTCGAAACTCACGTCGACGGCTTCGAAACGGGCCCCCTGCCCGGGAAACTCCCGCACGAACCACTGCAACCGTTCCAGCTTGGCTCCCCAGTCTCCCCAACCCACGTGGAACGGCACCGGGTAGGATACGGGATAGAGGACGATGCCCCCGCCGGGCTGAAAGCGGATCTCCGACAGGCCCAGCGTGGTGCGCTCCACCGTCCGTCCGAAGGACAGGGCCTCGGCCAGCTTCTCCCGCGTGCCGCGGTCCCGCGGCGAGAGCCCGGCGGCGCGAAGACCGGTGATGAACGGGAAGTCCACGGAGTCCTCTTCGTCCAGGGCCTTGAAGACCACCCCGTCGTCGGCGACGTAGTAGAGCTTGTCCAGGGCGACGATGCCTCCGGGCTCCCATTCCTCGATGCTGATCACCAGCCGCGCCGGCAGTTCCCGCCGTATCAGGACCCGCTTCACCCAAGGGTGTTGCCGTACCCTTTCCTCGACCTCGACGGGATCGATGTTCCAGATTCGCGTGTTGGGTCCCAGCCCCGACATCACCACGATGTCGGCGCCCTTGATCTTCTCCGCCCCCAAGACCTTCACTTCCCGGACGGCGAAGTAGGAGTGCGCCAGAATGAAGCTCGAGGTCTCCCCGGCCGCCGTCCGGACCCCGCCCGCCGCCTGCTCCGCTACCCGCCAACTCTGGCGGTACAGATCGACGAAATAACCGGGGTAGAACAGCCACCCGAGCAGCACCAGCGTGCACGCGCCCATCATTCCCGCGCGGCGGCCCAACCGCTTCCTGGACGAGACCCACGGACTACGCATTGCCTGCCTCCCGTGCGAGACCCGCCGCCCTGTTTTTCAGCGCGGCGCCGTCGAGGATCCGTTCGACCAGGTCCTCGAAACCGATGCCGACCCCGGCGGCGATCTCGGGCAAGAGACTCAGGGGGGTCATCCCCGGCAGCGTGTTGACTTCGAGCACGTACAGCCGCCGCTCCGGCGAGATGCGGAAGTCCACGCGCGGCGCTCCTTCACAGCCCAGCGTCCGGCAGACCCGCGTCGCCAGTGCCATGGCCCTGCGGTACAGGGGGCCGGGCAATGGGGCCGGAAAAATGTGCGTGGCCATGCCGGAGGTGTACTTGGCGTTGAAATCGTAGAAGCCCTTCGCCGGCCTGATCTCGGTGACGCCCAGGGCCTCGCCGTTCAGGAGCCCTACGGTGATCTCCTTGCCGGGCACGTATCGCTCCACCAGCGCGTCCCGGTCGAACCGCCAGGCCTCGCGGACCGCCCCGGCCATGTCCCTTTGCCGGCGCACGATGCCGACTCCGATGCTGGACCCTTCGGCTCGAGGCTTCACCACCACGGGCAAAGGCAGCCTCGAAGCCGCCGTTTCGTCCGCGCTCACCACCTGGTACGAAGGCGTGGGAATGCGGTTCCGCACCAGCACCTGCTTGACCAGCACCTTGTCCATGCACAGCGCCGAAGCGGTGACGCCCGAGCCGGTATAGGGAATCCCCATGACCTCCAGCAGTCCCTGCACGCAACCGTCCTCGCCGATCTTTCCGTGAAGCGCGTTGAAGACCACGTCGATCCGCCGTTTGCGGAGCTGCGCGGCCAGGTCCGCGCCGGCGTCGATGAGCGACACCGCCCGATAGCCCCTTCGTTGCAACGCCCCGGCCACCTCCTTGCCGGACACCAGCGACACTTCCCTTTCCGCCGAAGGGCCGCCGTACAGGACGCCGACGCGCCGGGATCGGTGGGTTCCCGACGCCAAGCTCATTGCGGCCACTCCCCGGCGAGGCGGACCTCGGTCTGCAGCGTCACCGAAAACCGGCTCTCCACCTCGCTGCACACCCGTTCGATGAGCCCCCTCACGTCCTGGGCGCGGGCGCCGCCGAGATTGAGAATGAAGTTCGCGTGCCGTCGCGAGACCTCGGCGCCGCCCACCCGGAGACCCTTCAACCCGGAGGCCTCGATCAGCCGGCCGGCGTGGTCGCCCGGCGGATTGCGGAACACCGACCCGAAGTTGGGATGGCCCGACGGCTGGCTTTCCCGCCGTTGCGCCATGATGGCCCGCATGCGGGCGTCCACCGCCGCCGCCGTTTCCGGTGTCAGGGCCATGCCCACGCGGGTCACGATGGCCCCTGCCGGGAGGCGCGCCTCGCGATAGGCGAACTGCAGGTCCTCGCGGCCGAGTGCCAGCGCCTCGCCCGCGGGCGTTACCGCGTCAACCCTGGTCACAACCCGCTCCATTTCCGATCCGTAGGCCCCGGCGTTCATCACCAGCGAGCCGCCGACGCTGCCGGGAATGCCCTCGGCGAACTCCAATCCGCCCAGCCCGCGGCGCACCGTCTCCCGCACCAGCCGGCTCACCGCGTAGGCGGCGCCGACGTCGGCTCCCGCCCCATGCCAGCGCGCCCTGCGGAACTCCCCCCGCAATCGCAGCACGGCGCCGCGCACGCCGAGATCGCTCACCAGCAGGTTGCTGCCGTTGCCCAGCAGCAGCACCGGCACGCCGTGGCGCTCCACCACCTTCAGGCAGGCGGTCAGCCCCGGGCTCGTGTGCGCCTCCAGGAAGTAGTCCGCCGGACCGCCGACCTTGAAGGAGGTGTAACGGGCCAACGGCTCGCCCACCTTGACCGCCATCCCGGCGATGCGGCTCAGGTCCCTGGCAAACCGGTCCGTGGTCATGGCCTCTGTTCCCGCAAGGAATCAATCAGCGCCTCCCCTACCTTGTGGATGTCCCCGGCTCCCAGGGTCAGGACCATGTCCCCGTCCGCCAGCCTGGGCAGCAGCCGGACGGCCACGTCGTCCTTGTCCGCGATGAACTCCACGTCCATGTGGCCCCGCCGCCGGATGGCCCGGTACAGCTCCTCCGCGCTGGTCCCCGGCGCCGGATCCTCGCCCGCCGCGTAGATGTCCGTGAGGATCAGCCGGTGGGCGCGGTCGAACGCGGAAACGAAATCCTCGAAGAGGTCCTTCGTCCGGCTGTAGCGGTGGGGCTGGAACACCACCGTCAGGGGCCGGTCCCAACCCTCGATAATGGCGCGCAGGGTCGCCTCGATCTCCGTGGGATGGTGTCCGTAGTCATCCATCACCAGCACCCCGGCGACCTCTCCCTTGATCTCCGACCGGCGATGGATGCCGGCGAACGCGCCCAACGCCGCCGCCGCGGCGGCAAAGTCGATGCCGAGCTCGGCGGCCACGGCGATGGCCGCCAGGGCGTTGGCCACGCTGTGCCGCCCTGGCATGGGCAGCGTGACCGTGCCCAGCGCGCGGCCGCGATACCGGACCGCGAACGTGGACTCCATCCCCCGGGTCCCGACCCCCTCGGCGGTGAAGTCGGCATCCGCGGACAGGCCGTAGGTGACCACGCGCTTCCGCACCCGCGGCAGCAGGCCGCGCACCGTCGGGTGGTCGAGGCACAGCACCGCGATGCCGTAGAACGGCACCTTGTTGATGAATTCCAGGAACGCGTCGGCCAGGGCTTCCGTGGCGCCGTAGTAGTCGATGTGCTCCCGGTCGATGTTGGTCACCACCGCCACCGCGGGCGAGAGCAGCAGAAACGTGCCGTCGCTCTCGTCGGCCTCGGCCACCAGGATGTCGCCCGTGCCCATCTGCGCGTTGCCGGCCAACGACCGCACCCGTCCGCCGATGACCAGCGTCGGATCCATCCGCGCCTCGGTAAGCACGTGGCCGATCATCGACGTGGTGGTGGTCTTCCCGTGGCTCCCCGCCACCGCGATGCCGTACTTCATGCGCATGAGCTCGGCGAGCATCTCCGCCCGCGGAATCACCGGGATCTGCCGCTCCTTGGCCGCCACCACCTCGGGGTTGGAGAACTTCACCGCGGCCGAGATCACCACCACCGAGAGGCCCTCCGCCAGGTTGGCGGCGTCGTGGCCGATGCGGACCTCCGCTCCCAGGGAGCGCAGCCGCCGGGTGGCCTCCGTCTCCTGGAGGTCGGAGCCGCTTATCTCGTAGCCCAGGTTCAACAGCACCTCCGCGATTCCGCTCATCCCCACGCCGCCGATGCCGACGAAGTGCACCCGGTGGCGCCGCTCGAAGGGGGTCGTCATGACCACCCCGGGACGAGGGCATGACACTCGTCCACGATTCGCTCGGCCGCATCCCCGCGGCCGAGAGCGGCCGCGGCCCGGCCCATGGCCGCCCGCCGCGCGGCGTCGCCATGGAACGCGCGGATGGTCCCGGCCAGCCCCACGGGCGTCAACTCCGGCTCCGCGATCATTTCGGCGGCGCCGGCCTCCTGGAGGGCCAGCGCGTTGAGCCGTTGATGGTCGTGGGCCGCGTACGGGTACGGCACCAGCACCGACGGCTTACCGAACACGGTGAGCTCCGACAGGGTGGAGGCGCCGGCCCGGCAGATCACCAGATCGGCCGAGGCGTAGGCGCGGTCCATGCGGTCGATGAAAGGCAGCACCTCCGCCTTGCACGGCAGCGACGCGTAACCCTCTCTCACCGACTCCTCGTCCGCCCGTCCGGTCTGGTGCGTCACCCGGAAACCGGCCGCCGCTTCGCCCAGGTGCGCCAACGCCGCGAGCACCACCTCGTTGATCCGGCGGGCGCCGGCGCTGCCGCCGAAGACGAGGAGATGGAAGCGTTCGTCCCGGTCCACCTCGGGCAACGTCCTCCACCGCACCGGAGTGCCGGTCAGAACCACCTTGGCCCCGGGGAAATACTCGACGCTTTCGCGGAAGCTGGTGAAGATCCGGTCCACCAGACGTCCCAGAATGCGGTTGGTAAAGCCGGGGCGCAGGTTCTGCTCCAGTATCCCGCAACGAATGCGTCGCGACACCCCCGCCAGCAGAAGCGGCCCGGAGGCGTAACCGCCGAGGCCGATGATGCACTGGGGATCGAAGCCCCGGATGATGGCCCGCGAGCGCCACAGGCTCACGGGGATTCCGTAAAGTCCTTCCAACAGTCCCCTCAGACCCCGCCCCTTGAGCCCTCGTATCGGCAACAACTCGATGGGGAACTCCGTCTCCGGAATGACCCGGCTCTCGATGCCCCAACGGCTGCCGACGAACAGTATGCGCATCTCGCCGTTCCGCCGGCGAAACTCACGCGCTACCGCGAGGCCGGGAAAGAGATGCCCGCCTGTGCCGCCGCCGGCCACGATCAGCCTCATTCCCTCGCCCTCCGCCAGGAAACGCTCAGGAGCATCCCCGCCACCGTCAGGTGCGCCACCATGGCGGAGCCGCCGTAGCTGACGAACGGCAGCACCAGCCCCTTGGTGGGCACCAGGCCCATGACCACGCCCATGTGCACCAGCGCCTGGAGGGCCAGGAGCATGGTGAGGCCGAACACCATCAACCGCGTGAAGGGGTCCTCGCTGTCGATGGCCAGCCGCAAGCCGCGAAAGAGCAGGATGCCGAAGAGCCCCAGGACCAGCAGCGCGCCCCACAGCCCCAACTCCTCGCCGATGACCGAGTAGATGAAATCCGTGTGCGCCTCCGGGAGGTAGTGGAGCTTCTGCCGGCTCTGTCCCAATCCCCGGCCCCAGAGCTGACCGGAGCCGAAGGCGATGAAGGACTGGATGATCTGGAAGCCGCTGTTGGCGGAATCGCTCCAGGGGTCCAGGAAGGCCAGCAGCCGCTTCACCCGGTAGTCCGCCGACAGGATGAAAAACGTTCCCACCGGCAGCGCCACCAGCGTCACGGCGGCGAGGTGCCGGATCCGGCCCCCGGCCACGAACAGCATGGCCATGGTGATGACGGCCAGAATGAACGCGGAGCCGAAGTCCGGCTCCGCCAGCAGCAGAGCCACGAACGCGCCCGCCACCAGCAAGGGCGGGAGCATGCCGGGGACGAACCGTTCCAGCCGGTCGACCTTTCTGGAGAGGGTGTACGCAAGGTAGAGCACGAAGGTCACCTTGGCGACCTCCGAGGGCTGGAAGACGAACGGCGGCACGCCCAGCCAGCGATGGGCGCCGCCGCGGGTGACGCCGATGCCGGGGATCAGCACCAGCACCATGGCGATGAGGGTCACCACCAGCAACGGCCCGGTAAGACGGCGGTACGCCGAGGGCGGCAGCAGCACGGCCACGGAGAGTCCCAGCAGGCCGAGGCCGACGGCGGCCAGCTGCTTCCGAAAGAGGTAGGTGCCGTCGCCGAAGCGCTCCTGGGAGAAGAGGTAGCTGGTGTTCAGCACCATGGTGATGCCGATGGCGAGCAGCACCACCAGGCTCAGCAGCATCCAGCGGTCCATGTTGCGTATCTCGCTCATAGAGCCCGCACCAGCTCCTTGAACGCCCGGCCTCGCTCGGCATAGTTCTCGAACATGTCGAAGCTCGAGCACGCGGGCGACAACAACACCACGTCTCCGGGGCGGGCCACGGCCCGGGCCTGCCGCACCGCCTCGCGGTAGTCCTTCACCACCACGGTGTCGGTGGACGCCCCCAGCTCCTCTTTCATGAGCTCCCGGGACGCCCCCAGCAGGATCAGCTTCCGGACCCGCTCCCGCACCAGCGGCTCGAGGACCCGGTAGCTGCCGCCCTTGTGGACGCCGCCGGCGATGAGCACCACGGGCTCGTCGAAGCTCGCCAGGGACTTCCGGACGGCGCCGACGTTGGTGCCCTTGGAGTCGTTGTAGTACCGGACGCCGTCCAGCTCCCGCACGAACTCGAGGCGGTGCTCGACGCCCGGGAACCGCCGGGCCGCCTTCCGGATGTAGCGCGCGTCCACACCCACGGCCCTGGCGGCGCAGACCGCGGCCATGACGTTCTCGATGTTGTGGACCCCGCGCAGCCGGACGTCCCGGAGCGGGAACCGCTCTTCGGCCCCGTCGCCGCGCCAGACGATGTCCTCTCCGGCCACGAAGGCGCCCGGCTCGGCTTCCGCCCACCCGAAGGAGACCACCCGGGAGCCGAGTCCGGAGCGCAACCCCCACACCCACGGGTCGTCGCGGTTCAGCACCGCGACGTCGCCGGCGTGTTGGGCCGCGAAGATCCTGGCCTTGGCGGCGCCATAGCTCGACAGCCCGTCGTAGCGGTCCAGATGGTCCTCGCTGAGGTTCAGGAACAGGGCCACCCGGGGCCGGAAATCCCGCACCCACTCGAGCTGGAAGCTGCTCACCTCCACCACCCCCCAGTCCCAGTCGCCGTCCACGTACTCGATGAGCGGGCTGCCGATGTTGCCGCCGGCGAACACGCGCAGACCGGCCGCCTCGAGGATTCCGGCCAGCAGCCGGGTGGTGGTGGTCTTTCCGTTGGTGCCAGTAACGGCCACCATGGGAGTGCTGCTGAAACGCGCCGCCAGCTCGATCTCGCTCAGCACCTCGATGCCTCGCCGGAGGGAGTCCACCAGCAGGGGATTGCCCCGGGGCACGCCCGGGCTGGGGACCACCGCATCCACGCCGTCGAGCCAGCCCGGCTGCTCGGGCCCGAAATGACACGTGGCCGGCAGCCGCGACAGCTCGCTCCGGGCCTGACCCATCCGGTCTTCCTCGCGGGCGTCGACGGCCACCACGCGCGCGCCGCGGGCGGCAAGAAACCGCGCCACGGCCAAGCCGGTGCGGGCCAGCCCCAACACCATGATCCTCTTGTCTCGGAGATCCATCTCCGGCTCTCCGTTCGTTGCCGGCTCCACGCTCCGCGCCGCCGCTGAAACGCTCACTCCCGAAACCCTCATCGCAGCTTCAGCGTGCTCAACGCCACCAGCGCGCAAATGATCGACACGATCCAGAACCGCACGATGATCTGCGGCTCCGGCCAACCCTTGAGCTCATAGTGATGGTGGATCGGCGCCATGCGAAACACGCGTTTGCCACGCAGCTTGAAGGACGCCACCTGAACGATCACCGACACGGCCTCCACCACGAAGATGCCCCCCACCACCAGCAGCAGAATCTCGTTCTTGCTGATGACCGCGACGATCCCCAAGGCGGCCCCCAGTCCCAGACTGCCGACGTCGCCCATGAAGATCTGGGCCGGATAGGTGTTGAACCAGAGAAACCCCAGGCCCGCCGCCACCACCGCCGCGCAGAACACCGACAGCTCGCCCACCCGCGACACGTAGGGGATCTGCAGGTACTCGGCGAACTTCACGTGGCCCGCCAGGTACACGATCAGGGCGTAGGTGGCCGCGGCGGTCATCACCGGACCGATGGCCAGGCCGTCCAGCCCGTCCGTCAGGTTCACGGCATTGGAGGCTCCCACCACCACCAGCACCGCGAAGGGGATGTACCAGAGCCCGAAGTCCGGACGGACGTTCTTGAGAAAGGGAATCGCGACGGTGCTGCTGAAGTCCGGCTGCATCACCAGCACGGCGGCGGCGGCCGCCGCCACCGCCGTCTGCGGCACGAGCTTGCTCCACATGTTCAGCCCGTGGCTGCTCTTGCGTCGGACCTTGAGGCAGTCGTCGATGAAGCCGATGGCGGCGAACGCCACGGTGACGGCCAGGGCCACCAGCACGTACACGTTGGTGATGTCCCCCACCAGGACCGTGGACAGCACCAGAGACAGCACGATCAGGGTGCCCCCCATGGTGGGGGTGCCGGCCTTGCCGGCATGGCGGTCCGGACCGTCGTCACGGATGAACTGCCCGATCTGCGACTCCCTGAACGACCGGATCAGGTAGGGGCCGATGATGAACGAGAGCAGCAACGTCACGAGCGCCGCCAGGGCCGCGCGGAACGTGATGTAACGGAACACGTTGAAGACCGGAAACGTGGCGTGCAGCGGAAACAACAACAGGTACAGCACCGCGCTACGCTCCTTCGTCCTTCATCGCCGCCAGCACGTTTTCCATGGCCGCGCCGCGGGAACCCTTGAACAGGACCCAGTCGCCCTTGCGGAGCTCGGTCCGCAAGGCCGACCCGAGCGCCCGGTGGCTGCGGGCCACCCTGACGGCGGTGCCGGCCATGCCGGCCTCCAGGGCCCCCTGCCGGACGTCGCGGGCGAAGCGGCCCAGGACGTAGAGGGCGTCCAGGCCGCGACCGGCCGCGGCCGCCCCGGTTTCACGATGGCAGGCGGCCTCGTCCGCGCCCATCTCCAGCATGTCGCCCAGCACGGCGATCCTGCGCCCCCGGCCGGGAATCGCCGCCAGCGCCGCCAGCGCCGCTTCCATGGACGCGGGATTGGCGTTGTAGGCGTCGTTGATGATGCCGACCCCGGCCCAGCGTTCCACCTGCATGCGCATGGGCACCGGCCGGACCGCCTCGAGGCCCTGCCGGATCGCCGTCACGTCCGCTCCGAAGGCGTGAGCCATGGCCGCGGCCCCCACCGCGTTTCCGACGTTATGGGCGCCGCACAGGCGCAACCGGACCGGCTCCCGCAAGCGACCCACGCGCAGGTTGAACCGCAGCCGGCCGCCGGCGAGCATCTCCGCGTCCTCGCCGCGGACGAAACCGCCCGCGCCGTAGGTCACCACGCGGCCCGTGAAGCGCCGGCCCTGGCGCGCCACGCGGCTGTCGTCCAGGTTCACCACGGCCGTGCCCCGGGGGTTCAATCCCCGGAAGATCGCGCCCTTCTCCCGCGCCACCCCGGCGAGCGTTCCGAGGCCCGACAGATGGGCCGGCGCCACCGACGTGATGAGAGCCACCTCCGGATCGGCGATGGCCGTGAGACGCCGGATCTCTCCGGGCCGGTTGGTGCCGATCTCCACCACGGCCGCGCGGTGGCTGCCTCGCAGACGGAGCAACGTCAGCGGCAAGCCCACCAGGTTGTTGTAGTTGCCGTCGGTCTTGAGCACCTTGCCGCGCAACGGACCGTCCGCCGTGCGCGCACGTTGCAGAATGGCGAAGAGCATTTCCTTGGTAGTGGTCTTCCCGTTGGAGCCGGTAACGGCCAGGACCCGGGGCGCGAGCTTCCGCCGGTGGAAATGGGCGATGTCGCCAAGGGCCCGCAGGGTGTCGCGTACGCGAATGACCGACGCGCCCCTGGAGCCGCCCACGTTCCGCTCCACCACCAGACACGCGCCGCCTCGACGCACGGCCTCGGGCACGAACACGTGCCCGTCCCGCGACTCGCCGCGGAGCGCCACGAACACGCCGTCCTTCTCCACCCGGCGCGAATCCGTGCTGATATCAGTGAACCTGCTCACGGCGCCTCGTTGAATGACGGTCCCCCTGGCGGCACGCGCCAGCTCTTCAAGATCCCACTCCATGGCCGCGTCACACGCCGTCCCTATTGGCCCGGAACGCGGGCTTCTTCCCGCAGCACCTGCCGGTCGTCGAAATGCAGCCGCCGGTCTCCCTGGATCTGGTAGTCCTCGTGACCCTTGCCCGCCACCAGCACGACGTCGCCCGGGGACGCCAGCGAAATGCCCAGGCGGATGGCGCAACGGCGGTCGGGCTCGACCCAATACCCGGCCTGCCCGGCGGCGTCTCCTTCCTGGAGCCGCCTCATGCCGCGCTTGCGGACCCCCTCCTCGATGTCGCGGATGATCGCCATGGGCTCCTCGCCCCGCGGGTTGTCGGACGTCAACACGACGCAGTCGCTGGTTGACGCGGCGATCTCGCCCATGAGCGGCCGTTTGCCCGCGTCCCGGTCGCCGCCGCAACCGAACACCGTGATCAGCCTCGCCCGGGTGAGGAGCCGCAGGGTACGGATGGCCTTGGCCAGCGCATCCGGCGTGTGGGCGTAGTCCACCACCAGGGTCCTGTCCAGATCGTTGGGAACCGGCTCCAGCCGCCCCGGCACGCGGTGGAGCCGGGCGATGCCGTCGGCGATGGCGCGCGGTTCGAGGCCGAGCGCCCAGGCCGTTCCCGCGGCCGCCAGGATGTTCTCGAGGTTCACCTCGCCGATGAGCCCCGATTCGAACTCGATTCGCCGGGGCCCGCACGCGAGGGTCCCTCTCAAGCCGTCAAGGCCGCTTTCGACGTCCAGCGGATGAATGTCCCAGCGCGGCGACCGGCCGTAGGTCAGCGTCGCCAGCCCGGCGTCCCCCGCCAGGCGGCTCAATTCCCGGCCCCGCGGGTCGTCCGCGTTGATGACGGCCACCCGCCGGTCCTTGGTGCTGGCCGGCAGGCAATCCGTGAACAGCCGCGCCTTGCTGAGAAAGTAGCTCTCCATGTCGCGGTGATAGTCCAGGTGATCCCGCGAGAGATTGGTGAACACCGCGGCGTCGAAGTCCAGTCCGTCAACCCGGCCCAGGTCCAGGGCGTGGGAGGACACCTCCATGGCGACGAACCTCACCTCCGCGCGCAGCATGTCGGACAGGAGCTCCTCGATGTCGATGGACTCGGGCGTGGTGAGGGGAGAAGGGCGCTGCCATCCGGCGTAGCGTTGGCTGATGGTGCCGATCACGCCACACCCGTCTCCGCCGGCGCCGAGGATCGCCTCGAGCAGATACGTGACCGTGGTCTTGCCGTTGGTCCCCGTAACCCCCACCAGCACCAGGCCGCGGCTCGGATGTCCGTAGAACGCCGCCGCCGCCCGGGCCATGGCCCGGCGCGTGTCCGGCACCCGGATGCAGGCGGCGGGCGGCGGCACCGGCACCGGCCGCTGGAGCACCACCGCCGCGGCGCCCCGGGTCACCGCGTCCCCGACGAAATCATGCCCGTCCGCGAGCTGCCCGGAGAGGGCGAAGAAGACGTACCCGTCCCGGACCCGGCGCGAGTCGCACGCGAGTCCCTGGACGGGGCGGTCCATGGACCCCTTCTCGTCCCGGATGTCCGGCGTATGCAGCAAGTCCCGGAGCAGCATCGGGGTCATTCCTTCAACGTCAGGGCCAGCCGGCCGCCGGCGCCCTCGACGCGCTGGCTCACCACATAGCCATGGCCCCGGAGGACCACCGACAGCTTGCGCTTCTTGGCCTCGGCCACGGCCTCGCGCATGCTCAATCCGACGAGGTTCGGCCGGCCGCCGGCGCGGTGGGCGCTGCGACCCCGCGAAGCGGTCCGGGATACCCGGATGACGCCGCCTTCCCGGCCCGGGTTGACCGCCGGCAGCAGACGCCGGCTAGGCGTCGCTCCCAGGGCATGCAGGGCGGGTCCGGCGATGCGGCGGAACAGGGGCGCCGCCACCACACCGCCGTATACGTTGACCGTGGGCTCGTCCACCAGGGTCAGGAGAACGAAACGCGGCTCGTCCGCGGGCACGAAACCGACGAAGGAGGCGACCCGCTTGGTCTCCGAGTAGCCACCCTTGACGTTGTCGGCCTTTTGGGACGTGCCGGTCTTGCCGGCCGCCTCGAACCCCGCCAGGACAGCCCGAGCGCCGGTGCCGCCTTCCGCCACGACACCCTTCAGGATCCCCGCCACCGTGCGCACGGTGGCCCGGGACGCCACCCGCCGCACCAACTCCGGCCTGCGCTCCAGCAGCACCCTGCCGTTCTCACCCGTCACCCGCTCCACGACGTAGGGCTTCATCAGCAGGCCGCCGTTGGCGATGGAGGAGAACGCCATGACCATCTGCAGAGGGGTCACGGAAACGGACTGGCCGAAGGAGGTCGCCGCCAGATCGATGTTGTACCAGGTGTGGGGCGGCCGCACGGTGCCGGGCACTTCTTCGGGAAGGTCGACGTTGGTCTTTTGGCCGAAGCCGAAGCGCCGGATGTAACGGTGGTACCGGTCCCTGCCGAGCTTGTGCGCCACCTTGGTCACGCCGATATTGCTGGAAAGCTGGAGCACCTTGGCGAAGGACAGCCAGCCGTGCTCCTTGAAGTCGTGGATGATCCGCCCCCCGTACCGGTAGCGGCCGAACTCGCAGAAGATCAGGTCCTCCCGGCCCACCACGCCCTCCTCCAGGGCCGCGGCGGCCAGCACCGCCTTGAAGACCGAGCCCGGTTCGTAGGTGTCGGTGACGGCGCGGATGCGCCAGCGGTTCCGGTGCTGGGAGCGGAACTGGTTCGGGTCGAAGAACGGGTAGCTGGCCAGGGCCAGGATCGCACCCGTGAACGGGTCCGCCATCACCACCGTGCCGCCCTTGGCGCGGAACCGCTTGACGGTGGCTTCCAGGTGCTTCTCGGCCAAGTGTTGCAGTGTCGTATCCAGGGTCAGATGGACGTTCGCCCCGGGCGGGATCTTGTGATCGTCCAGGCCGGTCAGCAGCACGCGCCGGCCCAGCGCATCCCGCCCCACCACCGACGAGCCGGGCTCGCCGCGGATGTAGCGGTCGTAGCTGCGCTCGACTCCTTCCAGCCCCTGGGCGTCCCGCCCCACCAGACCCAGGGTCTGGCCGGCCAGATGGCCCTTGGGGTAGTAGCGCCGGGTCTCGTGATACAGCCCGATGCCTTCCGCCTTCAGCGCCTTGACCCGTTTGGCTTCACGCGGCGTCACCTGACGCTTGAGCCACACGAAGGGCTTCTTGGACGCAAACCGGCGCTTCACCTCCCGGGGCTTCATGCCCAGGGCGCGGGCGACCTTCGGTGCGATCTTCTCAGGCGAGCGCAGCCGCCGCGGTCTCACGTAGACCGATTGGGCATCGACGCTGATGGCCAGCGGATCGCCGTTGCGGCTCAGAATGGAGCCGCGTTTCGGCACGAAGATCGCTTCCTGAAGGTGCTGCCGCTCGCCCAGCCGCGCCAGCCGCGCGCCGTCGAAGGCCTGGAGCTGAATGGCCCGGCCCGCCACCGCCAACAGCAGCGCCAGGAGCAGGCCGCCGCTCAACCGCAGCCGGAATCGAAGTCTGTCGGAAGAGTCCTGTTCCGTCTTCTTGTTCACGGCAACAACACCACCTGTTTCGCATGGGGGTCTCTGAGCCCCAGCCGCTTCCGCGCCATGGCCTCGACGCGCTCACGTGCGGTCAGCGTCGCCAGCTCGACCCGCAGCTCGCGGTTCTCCTGCTCCAGCCGCTGCTCCAGCTTGGAGGCCGTGGAAAGCACGTAGCCCAGTTGCACGACCCGCAGACGCTGCCACACCAGCAGCAGGGCCAACGCCACCAGGAGACAGCTCAGCAAGACCGGGAAGAACACGTTGCGGCGCAGGTCCGCCGGCCCGTTGTCCACCGGATCCTGCCGGCCGAGGACCCGCCCCCGTACATTCATGACGCGATCCTTTCCACGGCCCGGAGCCTGGCGGAGCGCGCGCGGGGGTTGGCCCGGACCTCCTCGCTGGTTGGCACCCGCGGCTTGCGGGTAATGGCCCTGGTCTTCCGGTTCCAGCCGCAGACGCACGCGGGTAGACGCGGCGGGCAGACGCAGTCCAGGCCCCACTTCCGGAACGCGCGCTTGACCAGCCGGTCCTCCAGCGAGTGGAACGATATGATCACCAAGCGCCCGCCCGCGCGCAGGAGCTCGTATGCCGACTCGAGAAAGTCCTCAAGGTTTTCCAACTCCCGATTCACCGCGATGCGCACCGCCTGAAACGTCCGGGTGGCCGGATGGGTCGCCGGGGTCCGGGACCGGCGGGGCCGGCGAACTCCGGTGCCGCCCGCCGCCCGGGCCACGGTGTCCGCCAGTTCCCGGGTCGAATCGATGGGCCGTTGGCGCCGCTGGGCGTCGATGGCCCGCGCGATGCGCCGGGCCTGCGGCTCCTCTCCGAACTCCCGGATGAGCCGCTCGAGGTCCGCCACCGGCAGCGTATTGACCAGTTCGCGCGCGTCCACCGGACGGCGGCGGTCCATGCGCATGTCGAGGGCGGCGTCGTTGACGAAGCTGAACCCGCGCTCCGGCGTGTCCACCTGATGAGAGGACAGTCCCAGATCCAGCAGCATGCCGTCGACGCCCGACCACCCCATCTCCTCCAGCACCTCCCGCGCCCGGGCAAAACCCGACCGGCGGAGAATGACTCGATTCCCGAAGCGGGCCAGGGCGCGCCCCGCCGCGTCGACGGCCTGATCGTCCCAATCGAGGCCCAGGAGCACTCCGTCCGGTGACGAACCACTGAGTATCTCCCGCGCATGCCCGCCCCCTCCCACGGTGGCATCGAGATACCGTCGCGCCGGTGCGGGCGCGAGAATCTCGAGGACCTCGCGAAGCATCACGGGCTGGTGTGCGTAGCTCATGGGACCATCGCTCAGTGACAGGTAGCCGTGCCCTCCCAATCGTCGTCGAAACTCTCGATGGCATCATCCAGCGAAGCGTAGAACTCGAACGCCCTGTCCATGCCCACCACCCGGAAGATATCCTTCAGGTAGGGGCTCATGCCCGAGAGCTTCAGGTCGCCGTTCATCTCGCGCAACAGGTTCAGGCGGTCCAGCAACACCCCGATGCTCAGGTAGTTGATGTGGTCCACCGCCTTCAGATTCAGAACGACCTTTAGACGCTCCTTTTCGATCAGGCCTCCGATCACGTCCTTGATCCGAACCATTTCCCGGAGATCGATATCGCCGTTGACGTCGATCACCGCGATGTCCTGAATGGGCTTCCTGTCGAGTCCGATCATGGATCGCTCCTTTCTTTCGGCGCCTTCCCCGGGGCCTACAAGCCCAGGTCGGTGAAGGAATCCGGATCTTCCATGAGTTGCTCTTCGGCCTCCGTGAACACCTTGTCCCAGGCGTCCCTGTCCCAGATGCGAAACTTCTCGCTAGCCGCCACCAGCATCACGTCGCGCTTGAGATCCGCGTACTTGCGTAGGGTGGGCGGGATGAGGATGCGGCCGTGCGTGTCCGCCGCGCATTCCGTCGCCCCGCCGAGATAGTAGGTCTGAAACCGCACCATTCGGGCGTCGAACTTGGGCTTGCCGCGGACCGCCTCCTCCAGGGCGAGCCACTCGTCCAGCGGATAGACATCGAGGCACCGCTTGGAGCTGACGACGAAATTTGTGATAATGAGCCGATCGTCACCTTTGCCCAGGAGGACTTCGCGATACTTGGCCGGAATGCTCAGACGCCCCTTGGTATCGATCGTATGCTCGTATCTGCCGCGAAACATGGCTGACACCATATGGGATTTTATCCCACTTTATCCCACCTGACGGGAATATAGCCAGACCATCTGGCCCGTGTCAACACAAAAACGTCATATTTCCGGAGACGAAGAACCGGGCGAATTTGCCCGAAAATTCACCGTTTTGCCCTACATCTGGGGGGCATCCAGGGTCTGCCGCGGGCCTGGACTACAAGATATGGGGAGAATTCCGACCGGGCACGGAACGCCATTCTTCGCGCCCGGAACGTCATGCGGTCCGGCCATTGGCCGGTGGTGGGATGGGGGCAGCGGATCGTTAAGCCGGATTCTGTAACGCCTCTCAAAAGGAGACGGGACGGTCATTCATCTTGCCCCGTGGTTGCCCACGGGGTCCAGCGACCTTACCCGAGGGTTTTCGGGCGGACGACCCGACCCTCCTATTTGGTCTTGCTCCGGGTGGGGTTTACCATGCATCCGCCATCACTGACGGACCGGTGAGCTCTTACCTCGCCTTTTCAACCTTACCCGAGGGTCCGGTTCGACCCGGAGCCCGCCGGGCGGTGTGTTTTCTGTGGCACTTTCCCCCGATCGCTCGAGGCCGCCGTTAGCGGCCACCCTGTCCTGTGGAGTCCGGACTTTCCTCCTCCGCGTTGCCGCGGAAGCGACCGTCTGATCCGCTGCCCCCGAGAGCCAGTTTCCCGGTTACGGGGCGAGGTTGCAACCCCTGGGAACCCGTCAGGACACTAGTGTCGGCGGGTTGTAGAAGAGAATGCGCTGGCAGCTCGGACAGAGATTGACGCGCTCGTTGCGCAGCACGTCGTTCCATAGCTGCGGCGGGATGTTCATGTAACAGGCTTGGCATATGGCCGACGACACGGCGACCACCGCGGTGCCGCCGCGCCGGTTGAAAAGCATCTCGTACTTTCCCATGAGATCGTCGTTGAGACGCGACGCCGTCGCTTCGCGCGCATCGCGCGTCTGCGCGATCTTCTCCTCAAGGGCGGCGACCTCCGCCTCCAGGGACTCCCTCTTCCCGTTCCAGTCATCCCGGAGGCCGGTGAGCTCTTCCTCTTTCTGCTTCAGGATCTCCTCCTGCCCCTCCAGGTCGGTCATGACCTCGATCAGCTCCTCCTCGACGATGGAGTTGGACTCCTTGATCGCTCCGATCTCGCGCTGTAGCGCCTGCAACTCCTTGATATTCTTGATCTGGTTCATGCGCATGCGCTTCTCGGTGGCCTTTCGGCTGGCATCGTGGATCGTCTGTTCCTTGCTCTTCCGGACTCCGTCCTTCTCCTCCCACGCATCCCTCAGCATCTTCACTTCTGCCGCCAGACGGGCAATTTCGCCCTCGCGCCGTTCGATTTCCTTGAGCCGTTCCGTTTGCGCGTCCTTGTGCTTCTTCACCTCCAGATCGATTCCTTGAAGCACAGCCAATGTTTCCAACTGCTCGCGCAACACAGCTACCCTCCAGTCGTGGGACGCCTGAAAAAAAAGAACCGCACCTCAGCGGGTGCAGTTCTTTCCATACGGATCCAGGCTGTCTTGTCGTGTTCGATCGGCCTTTTGTCTCATGCTTTGAACGTATCCTATCGAATATTCCATGTATTTGTCAAAGGCCGGCCGGGATCGGATTCCCCTGCGGCCGTCAGAGGCCCAGCTTGCCGGGGTTCATGATGCCGTTGGGATCCAGACAGCGTTTCACCGAGCGCATGAGCTCCAGGCTGTCGCCGTGCTCGCCCGCCATGAGCGGTGCGAGCTTGACTCCCACCCCGTGGCAGTACTCCACCGATCCGTCGAACCCGTGAACGCTTCGAAGGAGTGCCAGGATCGCTTCGCCGAGCTCGGCCCGGGCCGGCTCGCCGCCTTCCTTGGACAGGCGCAGTGAGAAGAACTCGGGGCCGGTCCAAAGGCCACTCTCCCGGAAACGCACTCCGCGCGCGGCGGCCAGGGCGATGGCCTCCCGCCGGAACGCGAGCACCCTGGATGCGGGCAAGGCCACGTGCACCCAATCCTGATGCACTCCGGTCGGGCTCCGGCGCCGCCGCTCGCCTCGGTTGGCGGCGAACCGCCGGGCGGCGGCGTGGCGTTCCCGCCAGAACCGTCGCGCTCTCTCGTCGTCCAGCCGCCCGCCTCCGCGCTCCAGGCACGCCGCCAGCGCCACCCCTTCCTCGGCATCCACGAGTTCCGCCTTCCCCTCGAACCCGAGATACAGTATCGACGGGCCTTCCGGATCCTCCGTCTCGTCGCCGTAGTCCAACAGAACCGGCCGCAGGCCCGCGGCAAAGAACTCCCGGACGGCCTCGAAACCCCGGGCGAAAGAGTCGAACCGGACGGCCAGCAGCGACCTCTCCTCGGGAACCGGAAACACCCGCAGGGTCACTTCCGTGAGGACCCCGAAGCAGCCCTCGCCGCCGATGAACAGGTGATTGAGGTCGATACCGGTGGAACTCTTGGCGACGGCGCGGGTCCTGCACACCTGCCCCTGGGGCAGCACCGCCTCCACCCCCAGCACCTGGCTGCCCATGGAGCCGTACCTTCCGCCGCGGTAGCCGAGGCTGTTGGTGGAGACCGCTCCCCCCACCGTGGCCACCGGCAGCGTCCAGGGGTCGTGGCCCAGCATGAGGCTGGACCGTTCCAACTCCGTTTCCAGGGCTTCCAGCACCATGCCGGCCTGGACCCGGACGGTGAACGAAACCGGATCGACGTCCAGTACGGCGTTCATCCGCCGGAGGTCCACCACGATGCCCGGGGTCAGCGGGACGGCCGCGCCCATCAGGCCCGATCCGCCGCCGTAAGGCACCAGCGGAACCCGGACCTCGTTGGCGAGGCCCACGACGGCCTGCACCTCGGCGGTGGATGCCGGGGTGCAGACGCAAAGGGGTTGAACCGGGACGATGGGATGCGAGGGATGGATACGGCTTTGGCTCAACGCATCCCAGGAATGCAGGTCCAGATCATCCGGATCCGTGAGGACGGAGGCGGAACCCAGCAAGTCGGTGAGCCGTCCGATGGTATCGGCGTGTATGCCCGTAACTCCTTGACAATACGGGAGTTTTACTACGCCCCCGTCAGTGCATGTTCTGACCCCCGTCGACCACGAGGGTCTGGCCGGTCATGAAGTCGGCCAGCGGGGAGGCCATGAACAGGACCCCGCCCACGAGGTCCTGTGGCACCTGTACCCGCTTGAGGGCGCGCTGCCCGATATTGCTCTGGCGCATCTTGAGGATCTCCTCGGTGGGATTCACCTCGGACAGCGTCGATCCCGGGCACAGGATGTTGACCTGGATGTTGTCGTCGCCGACCTCCCGCGCCAACGTGCGGCTGAAACCCATCACGCCGGCCTTGGAAGCCACGTAGTGGATGCGTCCGGGAGGGCCGGAAAGCGCCGTGCCGGAGGCGACGTTGATGATCTTGCCGGACTTCTGCTGGCGCATCGGCGGCAGCACCGCGCGGCAGCAGAGGAACACGCCCTTGAGGTTCACGGCCATGAGCCTGTCCCACTCCTCGAGGCTGATCTCCTCGATGCGGCCCCGGCTCATGGGGATGGTGGCGAAGATCGACGCGTTGTTCACGAGCACATCCACCTGGCCGAAGCGCTCGAGGGTCTTGGCCACCATCTGGTTCGCGGATTCCTCGTCGGACACGTCCACGGTCACCGCCATGGAACCGGCCTCGCTCATCTTCCCCAGATCCCGCGCCACCTCCTCCGCGGCATCGCCGTCGATGTCCGCCACCACTACCCGTGAACCGGACTTGGTAAAGCCTTCGCAGTACGCCTTGCCGATGCCGTGCCCACCGCCCGTGACGATCACCACCTTGCCCTGCAACCCTTCGATCATGAGTGCTCCTCTCAGGCCCAGCCGGCGGCCCGCAACAGGCGGGGGGCCGGCGCGGCCGCGAAACGATTATGGCACTGCTCTATCGGGAAACCGAGGCCAGTGTCAAGCGGCCCGCATGGCGCCGAAACCCGCCTCCGGAACGGCCGCTCCGGGCCCTCTCCGGCCCGATTTGAACCCCCTGACGAATCGTGTTAACGCAACTCCGATGGCGCGATATCGAGTGGCGGTGGACACCGGAGGGACCTTCTCCGACTTCGTTTTCTTCAACGAGGACAGCGGCGAGATCGGCATCACCAAGGTGCCCTCGACTCCCAGGGAGCCGTTCCAGGCGGTGCTCAACGGCGTCCAGGAGCTGCTCGACCAAGGCGTCCCGGCCGGGGACGTCAGCTTCTTCTCCCACGGCACCACCGTGGGCACCAACGCCCTGCTGGAGGAGAAGGGAGCGGTCACCGGACTGCTGGTGACCGAGGGTTTCCGCGGCATCTACGAGGTCATGGAGCAGAGCCGGGGCTACGGTCCGGTCACCTACGACCTCTTCTTCGAGAAACCCCGCCTGCTGGCCACCCCCTACACCACCGAGGAGATCCGCGAACGGGTGGATTTCCAGGGCAACGCGTTGACGCCCGTGGACCCGGAGCAGGCGGCGGAAGCCGTCCGCCGCCTCAAGGCCAAGGGCGTCGAATCCGTGGCCGTTTGCTTCCTGTTCTCCTTCCTGAACCTGGAACACGAGCTGGCGGTGAAGAAGATCATGGCCGAGGAGTTCCCGGAGGCGAGCCTTTCGCTGTCGTGCGAGGTGCTGCCGCAGATCCGCGAGTTCTACCGGATGAGCACCACGGTCATCAACGCCTACATCGCGCCGGTGATGAGCCGCTACCTGAACGCGCTGGAGACGCGTCTGCGGGAGCTGGGAGTCGCCACCCCCCAGCTCTACATCATGCAGTCCAACGGCGGCGTGTCGACCTTCAGGACCTCCGCCCGGATTCCCGTGGCCACGGTGCTGTCCGGACCCGCCGGGGGCGTGATCTCGTCCCTGGGCGCCAGCGGCAAGGTCGGCATCGACAACATCATCACCTTCGACATGGGCGGCACCAGTTGCGACGTGGCGCTGATCCACCAGGGGCGCCCGGTGGTCACCACCCAGGGACGCATCAGCCAGCGGCCCATCAGCCTGCCCATGCTCGACATCCACACCGTAAGCGCGGGCGGCGGCACCATTGCCCGCATCGACTCGGTGGGCGCGCTCCAGGTGGGGCCCGACAGCGCCGGCGCCGACCCCGGCCCCATCTGCTACGACCGGGGCGGCGAGAAAGCCACCGTCACGGACGCCAACGTCATCCTGGGGGTGCTGGACCCCGACCACTTCCTCGGAGGGCGCCTCACACTGGACAAAGGCAAGGCGGAGTCGCTGGTGGAGGAGAAGATCGCCAGCCCGTTGGAGCTGAGCCTCCACGAGGCGGCGGACGGCATCCTCCGGATCATCAACGTCAAGATGGAAGAGGCCATCAAGGCGGTGTCGTCCCAGCGCGGCTACGACATCCGGGAGTTCACCTTGGTGGCCTTCGGGGGCGCCGGGCCCATGCACGCGGGCCGGCTGGCGCTGGACCTGGGCATCCCGACGCTGCTGGTGCCGCTCACGCCAGGGGTCAATTCCGCCCTGGGGCTGCTCATGTCGGACGTGAAGCACGACCACGTGCGCTCCAAGCTGGCGCC
The DNA here is from genome assembly GCA_964630405.1 of uncultured Syntrophobacterales bacterium. Taxonomy (GTDB): domain Bacteria; phylum Desulfobacterota; class Binatia; order UBA9968; family JAJDTQ01; genus JAJDTQ01. Next base: position 60,874 of record CAZVUC010000035.1, read on the forward strand.
CATGCAGGAACTGGAACCGGACGACATCAACACCTTGTTCGACCAGCTCATGGGGCAGGCGCGCGAGGAGCTGTCCGGAGAGGGGTTTTCGGACGAGGAGATCGTGCTGACGCCCTACCTGGACCTGCGCTACGCCGGGCAGGGCTACGAGCTGACGGTGCCCTGCCCGACTCCGCCGCTCAAGCCCGAGGACATGGAACTGGCGCAGCAGCGCTTCCACGAGGTCCACGAGCAGGCCCACGGCCACAAGGCCGAGTCCGAGCCGGTGGAGCTGGTGAGCGTGCGGCTGGTGTCCGAGGGGCGCGTGCCGCAGACCCGGCTGTCGCCGTTCCAGGCCACCGGGGCAAGCGTGGACGACGCCCGCACCGGCGAGCGCCGGATCTTCTTCGGCCGGGACCTGGGTTTCCAGGACACGCCCATCTACGACCGGGACCGCCTGGAGCCGGGACACGAGCTCACCGGCCCGGCGGTGGTGGAGCAGATGGACACCACCACGGTCATTCATCCGGAACAGCAGGCGCGGGTGGACGACTACAAGAACCTGATCATCACGGCGAAGGGGTAGCGTTGCGGACGTAACAACGCAGGCACGCAGCTTGCCGGAAGAAACCAATGGCACATCCCGAATCCAGCGTGGCAAACGCCGCCTCCGCCGACCCCATCACCCTGCAGGTGATCCAGGCGCGGCTGGCCGGCATCGTGCAGGAGATGCAGAACTCACTCTTCCGCACCGGCTTCTCCACCATCATCCGCGAGTCCCAGGACGCCAGTTGCGCCCTCCTCACCTGCGACGGCGAGGTGGCGGCGCAGCACGTGGTGCTGCCGCTCCACATGGGTGCGTTCCCGGCCTGCGCCCAGGGGGTGCTGCGGAACTACCCGCCGGAGGAGATCCGCGAGGGCGACGCCTACATCACCAACCACCCCTACCTCGGCGGCAGCCCCCACGCCCCCGACATGTGCGTGATGACGCCGATCTTCTTCGACGGCGAGTGGGTGGGCTTCTCCGCCACCATGGCCCACAAGAGCGACATCGGCGGGCCGGTGCCCGGGAGCTGCTGGAGCCAGGCACGGGAGGTCTACCAGGAGGGGCTCCAGGTGCCGCCGGTCAAGTACATCGACCGCTTCAGGACCAGCAAGGACATCGAGGAGATCATCGGCTGCAACAGCCGCACCCCGGAGCTGGTGGTGGGCGACATCCGCGGGCAGGTGGGGGCAGCGCGCCTGGGCGAGCGGCGTTTCGGCGAGATGATGGCCAAGTACGGCCGGGAGACCGTGCTCGCCTGCTACGACCGGCTGTTCCAGCTCACCGAGGAACGGGTGCGCAAGGAGATCTCGACCTGGCCCGACCGGAGCGCCGAGGGCGAGCGCTTCCTGGACAGCGACGGCATCGACCTCGACAAACCGGTGCGGATCCGGGTGCGCATCGACAAGAAGGGAGACCGGCTGCTGTTCGACTTCACCGGCAGCGCCGACCAGACCCGCGGCCCGGCCAACATCCGGCCGTCGGTGGTGCGGGCGGCGTGCTCCTACTGCCTCACCGCGCTCACCGACCCGGCACTCCCCACCAACCAGGGGCTGGCCCGCGTGGTGGAGGTGAACTGCCCCGAGGGGAGCGTGCTCAACCCTCGCTTCCCGGCCCCGGTCAACACCTACAACCCCACCGTCCACGCCCTGGTGGAGGCCCTGTTCGAGGCCCTGAGCCGGCTCACCCCGGTCAAGAAGATCGCCGACGGCTGCGCCAGCCGCTCCATCATCATCGGCGGGAAGAACGAGAAGACCGGCCGGAGCTACGTCCAGTACGAGATCTTCGGCGGCGGCTCCGGCGCCCGCTCCGGCAAGGACGGCGTCTCCGGCACCAATGTCAACCAGTCCAACGCCCGCATCGCCCCCATCGAGATCATCGAGTCGGAGTTCGATACCCGGCTGCGCCGTTTCGAGCTGGTGCGGGACTCCGGCGGCGCCGGCGAGTTCCGCGGCGGCCTGGGCTTCGTCCGGGAGTACCAGTTCCTGAACCCCGAGGGCCGCTTCTCCCTCCGCTCCACCAAGCACGTGGTGGCGCCCAAGGGGGTGGAAGGCGGCGGCAACGGCCGCACCGGCAAGGGTATCCTCAACCCGGGCTCCGAAGAGGAACGAGAGATTCCCTCCCGGTGCTCCGACATCCAGGTCCGTCGGGCCGACGTGTTCCGCCTGGAGACCCCCGGAGGCGGCGGCCTCGGCGACGCCCTGGAACGCAACGCCGAAGCCGTTCTGCGGGACGTGAAAAACGGCTACGTGTCGCGGGAGAACGCTTTGGAGGTTTACGGGGTGGCGGTGCAGGAGGCGGACGGAAGATTCGCGCTGGACGAGGCGCGGACCGGGGCCGTGCGTCGGGAGCGGGCGGGAGCTGCCGATGGACGTTGTTGATGGAACGCTGGCAGCGAAGTTGTTGATGGGACACTGGCACCGACACCAGGACTCGTCATTCCACCCCCTCCGTCATGGCCGCATTCCTCTCCGTCATTCCCGCGAAAGCGGGAATCCAGGAGGGGTTGGGCGGGGACATTCGGCCGCCACACTCCTCCTCCCCTGGATTCCCGCTTTCGCGGGAATGACGGAGGCGGATACGAGGGTGACGGAAGCGGTACGAGTATGACATTCAGAGAACGAACATGACCACTGACCCCATCACCGTCCAGGTCATCCGCGCGGCCCTGGACGGCATCGTGCAGGAGATGCAGACCTCGCTCTTCCGCACGGGCTTCTCCACCATCATCCGCGAATCCCACGACGCCAGTTGCGCGATCCTGAACACGCGCGCCGAGGTCATCGCCCAGCACGTGGTGCTGCCGCTCCACATGGGCGCCTTCCCCGCCTGCGCCGAGGGATTGCTGGAACGGTATCCCGCCGACGAGCTGCAGGAGGGCGACGCCTACATCGTCAACCACCCCTACCGGGGCGGCAGCCCCCACGCCCCGGACATGGGCGTCCTGACTCCTGTCTTCTACCAGGGCGAGTGGGTGGGCTTCTGCGCCAGCATGGCCCACAAGAGCGACATCGGCGGCACCGTGCCCGGCAGCGGCTCGGGCACGGCACGGGAAATCTTTCAGGAAGGGCTCCATCTGCCGGCCGTAAAGTTCATGGACGCCGGCCGGCCCGTGCGCGAGCTGGAGTGGTTCATCCACGCCAACAGCCGTACGCCGGAGGTGGTGGTGGGCGACATCCGCGGCCAGGTGGGCGCCAACCGGCTGGGGGAGAGGCGGCTGGCCGAGCTGCTGGACAAGTACGGCAAGGATACGGTGGTGGCCTCCACCGAGGATCTGGCGGGACACGCCGAGCGCCGGCTGCGGCAGGTTATCGCCTCGTGGCCCGACGGCCGCTACCAGGGCGAGGCCTGCGTCGACAACGACGGCATCGACCTCGACAAGCCCGTACGCATCCGCGTCACCGTGGAGAAGACCGGCGACCGCATCCTCTTCGACTTCTCGGATTGCAGCCCGCAGACGACCGGACCCGCCAACATCCGCCCTCCCCTGGTGCGGGCCTGCTGCTACTACTGCCTCATCGCCTTGGTCGACCCGTTCCTGCCCATCAACCAGGGGCTGGCCCGGGTGGTGGAGACCCGCTTCCGGCAGGGCACCGTGGTCTGCCCCGACTTTCCCGCCGCGGTCAACGCCTACATGCCCACCGCGCTGGTGGTGGCCGAGGCCGTGCTCCAGGCCATGAGCACCCTTGTCCCCGACAAGACCATCGCCGAAGGCTCCGGCAGCGGCGCCATCGCCCTGGGCGGCCGCGCCCGCGACGGCAAGCGCAGCTACGTTCAGTACGAGATCTTTGCCGGCGGCGTCGGCGGCCGGAACGGCAAGGACGGCGCCTCCGCGACGTCCTTCCACCTGAGCAACGGCAAGATCGCCCCCGTCGAGATCATCGAGTCCGAGTTCCCCACCCGGGTGGAGCGTTTCGAGCTCCTGCCCGACTCCGGCGGCCCCGGCCGCCACCGCGGCGGCCTCGGCTTCGTCCGCGAGTACCGCATCCTTCAGGACGAGGTCCGCTTCTCCATGCGCACCGGCAAGCACGCCCTCGCCCCCCAGGGCATCGACGGCGGCCACCCCGGCGGCACCGGCGGCTGCATCATCAACCCCGGCGGAGAGGACGAGCGCAGCATGCCCTCGCGCTTCGGCGACCAGCGGCTGAAGACGGGGGATGTGCTGCGAGTGGAG
>CAZVUC010000036.1:0-34920 GCA_964630405.1 uncultured Syntrophobacterales bacterium
ATTCGACTGGATCGTCTTGTAGGACTTGCCGCTGAGCGAGGTGTACCAGACCACCTTGCCTTCCTTCTTGGCGCCCTCGTGCAGCATCTTCTCGTAGTCCGCCGCCGGCCCGCTGTAGTTGGCCAACTTTTTCAGGGTCTCGCTCTGGCCCCACGCCGCGGACACGGTCAGGAAAAGAAGCGCGACGGTCAAGTATAGTGCCTTCATAGGGATGTCCTCCTATCGGGTTTGACTCCTGCGGAAGCCTGGCGCATGCGCACGGACGGGCCCTCTGCCCTTCCACACATGCAACGCTCCTTCTAGGGCACGGGCTAGCGGCTTGTCAAACGGAAAGCATTGCGCGAGGATGAGCGAGGACTCGGACGCTGGTTGGTTCCGGTGCGCCGGCGCCGACGTCCGGTCCTCGACGGAGGTTGGAGAACATGCACGGCGCGCGTCGGATCCTGTTACCCTTCGCTCTCTTTCTCCTGCTGCTCTTCCAGGGCGGTCTCTACGCGGCATGCAAGGAGGAGAGCTTCGTGAGCCGCTTCCTCCGCCCGGCCTATGCCGCAACGCCCGACGCGACCCTCCACTACTTCGGCCACAGCTTCTTCCAGCTCGTCACCAGTCGCGGCACGCGGATCGTCATGGACCCGCTGGCGCCGGGTTGGTACCCGGTGCCCGACGTCTCCGCACACGCCGTCACCATCGGCCGGGAGCATCAGAACCACAACTGGATCCCCATCGTGCGGGGCCGGCCGCTGATCCTGCGGGGTCTCCGGGAAATGGAGTATGCGTACGAGTGGAACCAGGTGAGGACAACGGTGAAGGACGTGCTCGTGCAGAGCGTGCCCATCTACGTGAGCCGCCCGAACGGCAACCTCTTCAAGGGCGCCGCGTTCACCTACGACCTCGGCCGGCTGTGCGTCGCTCACCTGGGCGACCTGGCCCACGAGCTCACGGCCAAGCAACTGAAGCAGTTCGGCAAGGTCGACGTGGCGCTGGTGCCCATCGGCGGCCGCACCACCATGGGGCCCTGGACCGCCCGAGAGGTGGTCGGGCAGCTCAAGCCCAAGATAGCCATCCCCATGCACTACCGCGACGATCTCGAGCGCGTGCGGATCTTCACCGAAGGTTTCCCCACGCGGACCGTGCCGGACGGCTCGCTGGCCATCAGCAAGGCCGCGCTGCCCCGGAAAACGGAAATAGTCGTGCTCGGCTACCGCGGCGGCCCCTTCTGAGATTTTTCGGTTGACTGCCGAAAGCATCCATCCTATTTTGCGGTTTCGTTGGGCGGCGTTCTTTCGACACCGACCCGTCACGAGTCAAACAACTCAGGAGGTATTTCATGAGAAGTCCGAGACTCAAAGGCTTGCTGGTTGCGGTCGCGGTGGCGGCCATGGCATGGGCGGCCGGCCCGCAGCGGGCGACCGCGGCGGAGATGCCGAAGAGCCTGGAGATCGGCGGCGCCAGCATCGGCGGAGCCTTCTACGTGGTGGCCGGCGGCGTGGCCAAGCTTCTGGAAGAAAAAATGAAGATCCCGGTAACCGCGGCGGTTACCGAGGGTTCCCGCGAGAACGTGCGCCTCATCGACCGCAAGCAGATATTCATGGGCGTCATCGCGTCGAACAACTCGTACCCGGCGTACCACGGGGTCCTGACCTTCAAGAAAAAACATCCGTTGGCCCTGGTCATGGGCCTTTACCCCAATGCCTTCACGCTCCACACCCTGCCCGGCAGTTCCGTCAATTCGTTTGCCGACCTCAAGGGACAACGCGTGGGCGTGGGCACCGGACGGACCTGGGACGCCTTCATGGTGCCGTTGATGAAGGCCCACGGTCTGACCTACAAGAAGGACTTCAAGCCCGTGTACGCGGGCATGAGCGACCTCTACACGCAACTCGGCGACGGCAACATCGTCGCGATGCCCACCATGGTTTCCGGGCTGAGCCCGATCCCCGCGGCCCTGCGCCTGCACGCCGAAAAGGGAGCGAGGTATCTGCCGCCGGAGCCCCAGGCCGTCGACAAGATGGTCAAGCAGTTCCCGTACATGACGCGGCAGACCATTCCCGCGAACACGCCCACCTTCGACAAGGCGGTCGAGACTTTCGACATCGGCGGCCCCCTGCTCACCGTCCGGGCGGACGCAGACGAGGAGCTCGTCTACAATGTCCTCAAGATGATCCACCAGAATCTGGACAAGCTGGCGGAGGATGTGCGCTATTTCAAGTACGCCCAGATCAATCCGGCGGTGCTCACCACCCAGATCGGGGTTCCGTATCATCCGGGGGCGGTGCGCTACTGGAAGGAAGCCGGCCTCTGGAAGAAGTAGGCCGCATTCCGACCCGAGCATAGCGAGCGGCAGGCGGACCGTCGAGACGCGCCGTCCGGCACGCCTCCGGTCCGTTGCCGCGACCTTCGGAAAGAAATCTTGAGGAGGTAAGCCATGAAGTGCCCAGGACTCAAGGGATTGCTGGCGGCGGCGTCGGTAGCCGCCATGGCATGGGCGTCTGGTCCCCAGCCGGCAACCGCGCAGAAGTTGCCGGCCAGCATGGAGGTAGGCGGCGCCAGCATCGGCGGCGGATTCTATGTCATGGCCGGAGGCATCGCCAAGCTGCTCGAGGACAAGCTCAAGATCCCTGTGACCGCGGCGGTGACCGAGGGCTCGCGAGAGAACATCCGTCTGATCGACCGCAAGCAGATCTTCATGGGGATCATATCGTCGAACAACGGCTACCCCGGCTACCATGGGCTCAAGGGCTTCGACAAGAAACACCCCATCGCGCCGATCCTGGGTTTGTACCCGCACTCCTTCGCCTACATGACCCTCCCCGATAGCCCGGTACGCAAGTTTGCCGACCTCAAGGGCCACCGGGTGGGGGTGGGCACCGGACGGACCTGGGACGCGTTCCTGAAGCCCCTGTACAAGGCCCACGGCCTTACCTACAAGGACATCAAGCCTGTATACGCGGGCATGAGCGACCTGTACACTCAGCTCGGTGACGGCATCATCGTGGCGACGCCGGGCATCGTGGCCGGCCTGAGCCCGATCCCCGGAGCGTTGCGGCTCCACGCCGAGAAGGGCGCGGCCTACTTCGGTCCGGAGCCCGCGGCCGTCGACAAGGTGCTGAAGGAACTGCCCTACATGGCGCGGATCCGCATTTCCAAGGACACTCCGACCTTCGACAAGGACATCGACACCGTGGACATCGGCGGCCCGCACGTCTACGTCCGGGCCGACGCCGACGCGGAGCTGGTCTATACGGTCACCAAGCTCCTCCACGAGAACCTCGCTGGCATGGCCGGTGAAGTGCGCTACTTCAAGTACGCCCAGGCCAACCCGGCGGTGCTGACCAAAAACATCAACGTGCCCTTCCATCCGGGCGCCGTGAAATACTGGAAGGAGGCCGGACTCTGGAAACAGTAGGCCGGCTCATCACCCGGATACTGGCAATCGGGCTGTCGGCGTACGCCGTCTGGAACGCCTTCAGTCCGTTGCCGCCCCTCCAGGAACGGAGCCTGTTCCTGCTGGTGCTGTTCGCCCTGGTGTTCCTGACCCAGGCGACGGAGCACGAGCGGCCCGCCCAGGTGGCGCTGGACCTGTTCTGGCTGGCCCTCAGCCTGGCGACCTTCGGCTACGTGTTCATCGAGCACGAGGAGATCGCCTTCAAGTCGGGGCTCGTCACCCAGACCGACCTGGTGCTGGGCGTGATTTGCGTCATCGTCGTGCTCGAGGCCACCCGTCGCATCGTGGGCTGGGCGCTGGTGGTTACGGCGGGGGTGTTCCTGCTCTATGTCTTCTACGGCCAGCACCTGCCGCGGTGGGTGGGGGGACACGGCGGCTTCGACCTGGACCGCATCGTCACCACCGTCTACCTGTCCGGCAACGGCGTTTTCGGCGTCGCCACCTACATCACCTTCAAGTTCGTGTTCCTGTTCGTGATGTTCGGCAAGCTGCTGGAAGCCACCGGCGCGCTGGCGTTCATCATGGAGTTCACCCGCTCGCTGGTGGGAAGGTACCGCGGCGGCCCGGCCATGATGGCCGTGGTCTCCAGCGGCATGATGGGATCGGTGAGCGGCAGCGCGGTGGCCAACGTCATGGTCACGGGCTCCATCACGATACCGTTGATGAAGCGCGTGGGCTTCCAGCCCCACGTGGCCGGAGCCGTGGAGGCGGCGGCGTCCACCGGAGGGCAGTTCATGCCGCCGGTGATGGGGGCGGCGGCGTTCCTCATGATGCAGTTCCTGGCGGTGGACTATCTCCAGATCGTCAAGGCCGCCTTCATCCCGGCGGTGCTGTACTTCATCGGAGTCCTGGCGGGGGTCTACTTCTACGCATTGCGCTCCGGGCTCACGGGTTTGCCGAAGAGTGAGCTGACCAGCATCAGGGAGGTGATACGCGAGCCCCAGGGGCTGACGTTCATCGCCGGCATCGGCCTGCTCATCGTGCTGCTGCTGTTGCGGTGGTCCCCGGTCCAGGCGGTGCTGCGGGCCATGGCCGTCATAGCCGTGCTGGGAGTAAGCATCGCCGCCGTCACCATGTTCTTCCAGGACCGTCGCGGCTTCGTCTCGTCCGCCCCGGCCGGAGCCTGGAACGCCGTGAAGAAGGGCATCGACGTATTCGAGGGCACCGGCAGGGATTTCGTGACCCTGGGTACAGCGGTGGCCTGCGTCGGCATCATCATGGGCACCATCCTCATGACCGGCCTGGCCACGCGCTTCTCGGGTCTCGTGATCGGCATGGCGGGCGGCGATCTCACCATCATCCTGCTGCTGACCATGTTCGCCTCCATGATCCTGGGCATGGGACTACCCACCAGCATCGCCTACATCATTCTGGCGCTGATGGTGGCGCCCGTGCTCATCAAAGTGGGCGTGTGGCCCATGGCCGCCCACCTGTTCATCTTCTTCTCCGGCATGCTGTCCATGGTCACGCCGCCGGTGGCCCTGGCGGCCTATGCCGGCGCCACCGTGGCGGGCAGCGACTTCTGGCGCACCAGTCTGTTCGCCGGCCTGATCTCGTTGCCGGTGTACATCCTGCCGTACGCCTTCGTCTTCGGCACGCCGCTGCTGATGCGGGGCCATCCCGTGGAGATCATCCTGACCACGGCCACGGCGGCCGCGGGGGTGATCCTCAGCGCCTACGCGCTGGTGGGCGACTTCAAGGACCGTACCGAGGCGCTTGAGCGGATCGTCGTGTTCGCGGCCGCCATCATGCTCATCGCCCCGAGCGCCATGACCGACGTCATCGGCGTGGTGCTGGCCGTGGCCGGCCTGGCCCGGCCCGTGGTGCGCCGCGTCGCCATGGCCAACGCCACCGGTTGATCCACAGCTCGTCGAAGCAGCGGATGGCAGCGCCGATTAAGGAACACTGATCGACCCCTTCCCATAACGACATGGCCGACGCGGCTCGACTACACTTCGGTCTCTACGCCAACAACCGCGCCTCGGTGTTCCTGCCGGGGTTCTCGATGGAGGGGTTGCTGGAGCTGGCGGTGGAAGCCGAAGAGCTCGGCTATCATTCCCTCTGGGTCGGCGACAGCATGCTGGCCAAGCCCCGCTACGATCCCATCGTCACCCTGACCGCCATCGCCGCCCGCACACGGAACATCAAGGTCGCCACCGGGATCCTGCAGCCGCACCTGAGGAATCCGGTCGTGACCGCCCTGGAATGGGCCACCCTGGACATCGTCTCGCAGGGGCGCACCATCATGGGCGTCGGGCCCGGCGCCGGGCCGCCGGAACTGCTCTCGAAGGAATGCGAGGTGGCCGGGTTCGAGCGGCGGGTAAGGGGCAAGGTCTTCGAAGAGTGCCTGGAAGTGCTCAAGGCGCTCTGGACACTGGACTCCGTCGACTTCGAGGGACGCCACTACCGCTACCGGGACGTATCGCTGGGATACAAGCCCATACAGCAGCCCCATCCGCCGATCTGGATCGCCGCCGGCCACTACAACCCGGTGAAGGTCGAGAACTACCGCTACGGCCACTTCGTGGAGGCCAACGCCGGCAAGCACACCGGGCCGTTCGACCGCGTCGCCCGGCTCGCGGACGGCTGGCTCACCAACCACATCAGTCCCGCGGAGTACGCGGAGCGTTATGCCGAAATCTCCTCCGGCGCCACCGGGCGGTACGGGCGCCGGCCCGGGGCCGTCCACCCGGCCATGAACTGCTGGATCAACGTGGGCCGAGACCGCCGGACCGCCCGGGAGGAGGCCCGGGAGATGCTCGTGGCCTACCACCGCATGCCTTTCGACGACGAGAGCGTGGACCGGTGGGTGATCTGCGGCACGGCGCAAGAGTGTATCGACCGCCTGGAGGAGTTCGCGGCCGCCGGTGTCCGAACCATGCAGATCGTGCTCGCCTCGAAGGACCAACCCGAGCAGATGCGCCGCATAGCGCGTGACGTTCTCCCCGCCTTCCGCGGTTGATCCGCGTCGACGTCAAGGGCGGCCGGGGCGGTTTCCCGGGAACCCGCTATCGTCTAACTGAAGGAAGCAGTTCATGGGAGCGAGGTAGGCGATTGAGGATGACGGGAGCGCTACCCTATCCCCTCACCCTGGAAGACACGGAGAGGGACGTGGTGCGAAGGGTCCGGGACGGCGATTCGGACGCCTACCGGCTCCTGGTGGAACGCCACCAGGCGCGTGTGCACCGGCTGGTGGGAAGGCTCCTCGGGCCGGATCACGGCGACGTTGACGACGTGGTCCAGGAGGTGTTCGTCAAGGCGTACTTCTCGCTCAGCAAGTTTCGTGAAGACGCGGCGTTCGGCACCTGGATCACCCGCATCGCCATCAACCGCGCCCGGGACGAGCTCAAGAAACAATCGGGCAAGGTTTCCCTGGACGCGGAGTTCGGGGAAGAGGCCATCCGGGGCCTGCACGACGTCCTCTCCGCCGAAGAACCCCCGGACGACGGGAAGCGGGAAGCCTCGGAGACCGCCGCCAGCCGCCTGGTGACCCGCACCGTAGCCGGCCTGCCCGATCGCTTGCGCATCGTCATAACCCTGAAGGACATGGAGGGGCACTCCTACCAGGAAGTCGCCGGCATGCTGAACTGTTCGGTGGGCACGGTGAAATCGCGCCATGCACGGGCACGCCAGCGCCTGCGGCAGGCGTTGGCCCCGCATGTCTTGCTCGGAGGTGATTCGTGACCTGTGAGAATTTCAGGCAATGGCTGGAAACCCCCGGCGCGACGGCCGCGGGGACGATTCCGGACACGCACGGGCAACACGCCGAGTCGTGCGCGTCCTGCCGCGCGGCCCTCGAGGAGGAACAGCTCTGGCGGCGCTTCTTCTCCGCCGCGCCGGAGACCGCCCCTGGACGGCCGGCATGGCCGGGGGTGATCGCCAGGATCCGCGAGGAAGAAAGCCGGCGTTCATCGCTCAGCGACGCGCTGCTGCTCTTCAGCCGGCGGCTCGCCCCGGCCTTCGTCCTGGTGGTGTTGTGCCTGGGCGGCGTGGGCCTGTGGCGCGACATGCTGCCGGAGACCCCGGAACAGGTCCCCGCCACCGTAGCCATGCTGGAGAACGCATCGGGCCAGGAGGCGTTGTCCGCGGACGAACCCGACGCGGTGCTGATCGCGTGGGTAGGAGCTCGGAGACCATGAAACGCAAAGCCTTTATCGCAGTGGTGGGCGTGTTCCTCCTGGGGCTGATGGGAGGCGCCCTCGTCGGGCAGGTCTACCCGGTCAAGCACCTGTGGGGGCGGGCCTGGCATGACGCCAGGGACGGCACGGAACACCGCGGCGGCCGGCGGCACGGGTCGAGCGGCCGGTACATCCGCATGCTGCAACGGGAGCTCGACCTGACGGATCGGCAGATGGCCGAGATCGGCCCGCTGCTGAGCCAGACCCGCCGGAGCCTGTACCAGGCACGGATCCGGTCTCTCGAAGAAGCGGACCGGATCATCCTCGAGTTCCATGGCAAGATCAGGCCCGCCCTGGACGAGGCCCAGGCGCGCAAGCTGGAGGAACGCACCGACAACTTCCGCGAGCAGCGCAGGAAGAAACGCGAGCGCATGATCTCCCGGCTCGAATCGCTGCGCGACGGGAGTTGACGGGACCCCGGGAACCAGGGCGCGTCTAATCCGTGACACAGCGATCCGGATCGAACCACTCACACAAGAAGGAGAACGGCAAATGAAGAATCGCAAGCGCACGGCATTGATGATGGTACCCCTGCTCCTGGTGGGGCTTTCCGGCGGCGTTGCCTGGAGCCAGCAGGGCGAAGGGCGTCGGGGCGACGGTCCCCGCATCGCCCGGGCCGACGGCGAGGAACGCCGCGGACGGCACTGGCGCGGACGCGAAGGCCGGCGCGGGCGCCGCGGGCAGGAGAAGCCAATCAAGCGCATGGCGGAGAAGCTCGAGCTGACCGACGAGCAGGTCAAGAAGATCAAGAGCGTTCTCACGGACGCACGCAAGAAGAGGATCGGTCTGCGCGCCGACGCCCGGGTCGCCCGCATCGAGCTCCGGGAGATGGTTTCGCAGGAGACCGTGGACAAGGCCAAGATCGACGCCAAGGTGGCCGCCATCGCGAAGATCCGGGGAGACCTGCTGCAGGCAAGGACCGACGCCGTGCTGGGAGTCCGCGAGGTCCTGACCCCCGAGCAGTTGGCCAAGGCGGACGGCATGCTGGAACGCATGCTGCAGGGCCGCCGGGGCCGCGGTCGCCGCTAGCGGCACACGACCATCAACCATGGGTGAGGGCGGCCTTCCGGGCTGCCCTCACTTTTTCCGCATTCCGTCGCAACACGACCCTCTTCCCGCCTTCGCCGGACCTCCACGGACACACACAGACCGGGGCCTTGACAAGCCGTTGACGGATCACGTTTAATTCCCGTTTCACGCAGGCCGACTCTTGCCGTTGTGCGCCCGCAATGGTCTTCGCCGTTGCAATGCTGGCGTCCGTTGTCACCGCACCCGATATGTCGCGGATAGTGCCCGGTCAACCAGGCAATCAACTCACCCAGGAGCGCCAGCCATGCATGATTCGCGACAATCCAGCTTCAAGGTCGGGCAGGACAACATCACGCCCTTCGGACTGGACATCCACAATCCGGTCTTCCTGATCTCCGGTCTCACCATTGTTCTGTTCGTCCTGTATGCGCTGATGCTTCAGGAACAGGCCGCGGCCGTTTTCGGCTGGCTGCGTCCGGCCATCACGAGCACCTTCGACTGGTTCTTCCTGCTGTCCGGCAACCTGTTCGTCATCTTTGCCATGCTGTTGATCTTTCTGCCCGTAGGCAAGGTCCGCCTGGGCGGTCAGGACGCCACTCCGGATTTCAGCTACAGCGGCTGGTTCGCGATGCTGTTCGCCGCCGGCATGGGCATCGGGCTCATGTACTTCGGCGTCTCCGAGCCGCTGTCGCACTACGCGTCGTCCGTGGGCGGCACGGCGGTGGAGAACGGAATGCGTACGGACTGGGCGCCGCTGGCTGGCGCCGCCGGCGATCCCGCCGCGGCGCGCGAGCTGGCCATGGCCGCAACCATTTTCCATTGGGGGCTGCACCCGTGGGCGATCTATGCGGTGGTCGCCCTGGCGCTGGCGTTCTTCGCCTACAACCACAACCTGCCGCTCACCCTGCGCTCGGCGTTCTACCCCATCCTGGGTGAGAAGGTATGGGGCTGGTGGGGACACATGGTGGACACCCTGGCGGTGTTCGCGACCCTGTTCGGGTTGGCCACGTCGCTTGGCTTCGGCACCACCCAGGCGCTGGGGGGCTTCAACCACCTGTACGGCTGGGGCACCGGCGCGGTGGCCATTGTCGTACTCATCACCGTGATTACCGGCACGGCCCTGGTATCGGTGCTTCGCGGTCTCGACGGCGGGGTCAAGGTGCTGTCCGAGGTCAATATGGTGCTGGCCTTCCTGCTACTGATGGTGATCATCTTCGTCGGACCCACCGGCGATATCTTCGCCACCGCGGCGACCGGCGGCCTCGCCTACCTCAAGCAACTGATTCCGCTGTCCATCCCCTTCGGCAGGACCGACACCAACTTCTCCCAAGGCTGGACCTCGTTCTACTGGGCCTGGTGGATATCCTGGTCGCCCTTTGTCGGCATGTTCATCGCCCGGGTCTCGCGCGGCCGGACCGTACGCGAATTCGTGGTGTGCGTGATCCTGATCCCGACCGTGGTCTGCACCCTCTGGATGGCCGCGTTCGGCGGCACGGCGATCTCGCAGGTCGTGGCCGATCCGGCGGCGTCGGTAGCCAACGCGGCGCAGGAGGTCAAGCTGTTCGTAATGGCCGAGCAGTTTCCGCTCGCCGGAGTGCTCTCGTTGATCGGCATCATCCTGGTGCTGGTCTTTTTCGTCACCTCGTCGGATTCCGGTTCACTGGTGATCGATACCATCACCGCGGGCGGAAAGACCGAGGCGCCCAAGAGTCAGCGCGTGTTCTGGGCATCGTTCGAGGGCGTGGTCGCGGCAGTGCTGCTGCTGGTGGGCGGCGCCGAAGCCTTGGGGGCGCTGCAGGCCATGACGGTCTCCACCGGGTTGCCTTTCACCATCGTGCTGCTGGCCATGTGCTACAGCACGTGGGTCGGTTTGCGCGCGGCCTCGAAGCAGATTGCATGACCGGCGTGTACGGCATCGCACCGGCATCTGACGACTTCACCGCCCCATGAGCACACCCGCACCCCCACCCGCCCAGGCGCCGCCCGCGTTCGCCGCGCTCCGGAACCGGGACTTCGCGTGGTTCTTCGTCGGCAACATGCTGTCGATGATGGCCGACAACATCGAGCACGTCATCAGCTACGGGATCGTCTACCAGACGTTCCGCTCCGAGACCCTGCAGGGTTTCGCCGTCATCAGCCACTGGCTGCCCGCCCTGACGTTGTCATGGTACTTCGGCGCGCTGGCGGACCGCTTCGACTGCCGCCGGGTCATGGAGTGGGCTCAAGTGCTGTTCATCTCGGTGAGCCTCGCCTGGGCCTTGCTGTTCTACACGGGCCGCCTGGAGATGTGGCACTCGGTCGTTCTGTTGTGCCTCCACGGCTTGGCGGGCGCCCTGTGGAACCCGGCGCGCCAGCTCATGATCTACGACGTGGTGGGGCCGGAGACGCTACAGAGCGGCATCCGGCTGCTGGCCACGGGACGGCAGTTGGGGATCCTGTTCGGCCCCGCGGTGGGAGGCGGTGCTCTCTTGTTGCTGAGACCCACGCTGGCGTTGTTGGTCAATGCGCTCATCTACCTGCCGCTGGTGATCTGGTGCCGGCTGGTGCCCTACACCGGGCACGGTTCCGGACGGCAGAGCACGAAAGGGACTTGGGCGGATGCTCTTTCGGCGCTGTGGGGCGCCTCGCACAACCGGGTGCTGCTGTCCATGATCCTGCTGGTGGGTTTCTACGCCTTCTTCGTGGGCAACGCGTTTCAGGCCCTGATGCCCGCGTTCGCCCTGTCGCTCGGCGCCGGCGATCTGAGCCTCGGCTACGCGGCGCTGTTCGCCGCCAATGGCGCGGGCGCCGTGACCGGCGGCCTGTTGCTGGAAGTGCGCGGGCTGCTGAAGGCGCGCGCCTCCACCGCGATGGTGCTGGCCATCTTGTGGTGCGTGGCGATGATCGCCTTCGCCACCGCGTCCCAGTACGTGCTGGCGTTACTGTTCCTGTTCACCGCCGGCATCCTCAACCTCGCCTTCCTCTCCATGGCGCAAACGCTGGTGCAACTCGAGGCGCCGGTCAATCTGCGAGGCCGCCTGATCGGTCTCTACAACATGGCCGCCCAGGGGCTGCGGAGCTTCAGCGGCATAACCGTGGGCTTCGCCGGCGCGTATATCGGCATCAGTTGGTCGCTGGGGCTCAGCACGCTGGTGGTGATGGCGATCGCCGCCGTCCTGTTGGTGATCACGGCCAGAGGACCGAAGACCCCGGAGCCCGCCGCCGGTTGAAGCGGCGGACTCCAGGACCACATCGAAAGGATCCAGTCCATGTCCAAGCGAGTGAGCATTGAGCTGCCGGGTGTCCCACACAACGCTCCCATTCCAATGGGAGCCAAGATCGGCAACATCGTCTACTCCTCCGGCATCTCGGGGCGGGACGCCTCGACCGGGGAGTTGCCGGCGGATCCTGACAGGCAGGCCGAGGTGCTCTTCGACAACATCCGCAAGTTCATGGAGCTGGCCGGCGGCAGCCCCGACGACATCGTGCGGATGACGGTCTACCTGAAAGAGGAAGAGTATCGGGACGCCATCAACAAACCATGGCTTGAGATGTTCCCCGACGAGCACGACCGTCCCGCCCGCCACGCCATCAAGTCCCCGGTGCGCGGCGACATGCTGTTCCAGATCGAGGTGGTGGCGGTGCTCTAGGCGGGCGCCGGCGCGGGCGGCGGCACGGCCGGCGGCCTGGAGAGCGCGAACCACAACGTCGCCACGGCCGCGATGGCCAGCAGCGGGATGCTGCTCAGGTTCACCCATTCCCAGCCGAAGAAGTGCAATAGCGCCCCGGACGACAGCGACACCACCGCCACGAAGGCGTAGTTGATGAAGCTCATGGCGCCCTGGGTCTTGGCCCGCTCCGCCGGGTTGTAGGACGTCGTCAGGAGCGACGTGCCGCCGGTGAAGGCGAAGTTCCAGCCCACGCCGAGGAGCAGCATGGAAAGCCAGAACTCCATCACGCCCTCGCCCGAAAGCGCCACCCCGATGCATACGAGTTGCAACGCCACCCCGGTCAGGATGATCCGCACCTCGCCGAAGCGCTTGATCAGCGACCCGGTGACGAACCCCGGCGCGAACATGCCGAAGCTGTGCCAGCTTATTACGAACGCGGTGTCGGCGAACTGGAAGTCGGCCTCGATCATGGCGATGGGGATAGCGGTCATCAACAGGTTCATGACCCCTTGCCCCATGGTGGCCGCCAGGGTGGCGGCGATGAACACCGGCTGCGCCATGATCCGGGGCAGCGAGCGCTGGGCAGCCGCGCGCTCGCTCGGCGTGAGGTTGGGAATATTGAGGAAGATCAGCGCCAGGGCGATGAGCGCCATGAGCCCGATGAGGAACGCGTAGGAACCCATGAACTCGCCCGTGGCGACGAGCTTCTCCCCGGTCTTGGCCAGGTAGGGACCGATGAAGGCCGCCACGACGCCCCCGGCCAGCACCAGGGAGATGGCCTTGCTCTTGAACTCCTGGGGTGCGGTGTCGGCCGCGGCAAAGCGGAAGTACTGTCCGAAGGCGGCGAAGACGCCATAGGTGAGGGCGGCGAGGCACAACAGCCAGAACCGCGACTGGACGATGGCGACCAGGACCATCACGCCGGAGAGGGCGCCGATGCCGGCGCCGATCATGAACCCCAGACGGCGTCCGGTGACGCGCATGAACATCGAGGCCGGCATGGTGGCGATGGCGGTGCCGACGATCACCAGCGCCGCCGGCGTGGTGGCCAGCGCCCTGTAGCCCATGCCCAGGGCGATGACGGGCGTGGTGGCGATGAGGAGCGTTCGCGAAGACCCGAACAACATCTGGCATGTGGCCAGGACGAAGACGTTCCTGCGGATGGGCTCGGTGGCCATACGCGCCCTACCCTACAGCAATTCGTGACGATGCGCCATGATGCATCCGGCAGACGCCGCCGGTATCAGTCGAAGACCGTGGCGGAATACGGCTCCACGTCGATGAAGGCCTCGATGACGCTGGGGCCGTCGAGGCTCAGACCCCACCGGACGGCCTCCTTGAGCTCTTCAACGTTTTCGGCGCTCCGGCAGGGGACGCCGAAGTAGTGGGGCGGCGAGTCCGCCCGCGTGCCCAGCTCGACGCCCGAGAGCGGGTGTTCCCTGCGCTCCTGTTTGACCTTCATGAGCCCCAGCCAGCCGTCGTTGAGGACAATGACGGGGACGGCCAGGTTGCGCCGCCGAGCCACGGCCAGCTCCCCCGCGGTCATCTGAAAGCAGCCGTCCCCCACCACCCCCACCACCGCTCTGTCGGGGTGGACCATCTTGGCCGCATAGGCGGCGGGCATGCCGAACCCCATGGACGACCAACCGTTGGTGGCCAGCAGCGTGTGCGGCAGGTCAGTGCGCCACTGGGTGGCGATCTGGTGGGTGTGGGCGCCCACGTCGTAGGCCAGGATGCCGTCGGCCGGAAGGGCCGCGCGCAGGATGTCGAGCACGTGATGGCCGGCGAAGCCGCTCCCTTCCGGGCGGAGTTCCCGGTCCAGCAGGTCCCGGTGGGCTTCCAACTCCGCCGGCGTCCAGTCATTGGGCCGCGGCGGCAAGTCCTCCCACCGCCGTAGCGCGCCATCGAGACCGCCGCCGCGGTTGAAGGCGAAGCGGACGCCCGGCCCCGGTTCCGCGGGGGTGGTGTCCAGGTGGAACACCGGCGTGTCCCCCACCCATTCCTCGTAGTTGATCTCGATGGGGTCGTAGCCTACGGCGATGATCAAGTCGGCGCGGTCGAGCATTCGCTGGACATCGGTGCGGCGGGCTCGCCCGATCACCCCGACCCAATTGGCATGGGTCTCCGGCAGGCACCCCTTTGCATGCAGGGTCGATACGAACGGCAGGCGGTGGGCCTCGATGAAACGACGCAGCGAGTCCGCCGCGGCGCACCGGGTGAAGGTGAGGCCGGTGATCACCAGCGGGCGCCGGCTGCGGGACAACGCCGCCGCGAGCGCCGTCCGGGCCTCCTCCGTCACGTCCTCCAGCGCCGGCGCGGGCGAAGGTGCCGGCGCCTCGCCCGCCGACGCAGCCACCCCCACGTCCTCGGGCAGGTCGAGGTGCACCGGGCCGGGCGGTTCGGCCGTGGCAAGCGCAACCGCCTCCGCCATCCTGTCCGCCACGTCGTCCGCGCCCAGAGCGAAGGTGGCCTTGGTGAGGGGCCGGAAGAGTGCGTTGTGGTCGATGCGCATCTGAATCCTGCGTTGGAGCCAGGGGCTGGACACGTTACAGGTGATGGCCAGCACGGGCGCGCAGTCCAGCCAGGCGCAACCCACCCCGGTGGTGAGGTTGGTGGCCCCGGGCCCCACGGTGGCGGCGCAGGCCCCGGGCACGCCGGTGAGTTGGCCCACGGTGGTGGCCATGAAGCCCGCCGAGGTCTCGCTGGCCGTCAGCACGAACTCCACCGGGCTCCGGCCCAGGGCTTCGATGAGCGGCAGCACCGGACCGCTGGGGATGCCGAAGACCCAGCGCACTCCGGCCTGTTCCAGCGTACGGACAATGGTTTCCACGTTGGTCATGGCGTTCTTTCGGACGAGCAATGGACTCGAGGACTGAGGTCTCGCAACTCGGTTCCGGCGGTTGCAGGCGAAACCAAAGTGTCTGGTTACGTGCCCACCCGTACGGGATCCAACGCGTCCTGAAGGGAACGGATCATGGACAGCACGGTCAGACGGCCGGTCCGCGGGTTCTCGGTGGGCACGTTCTCGATGCGCATGTTGAGGCGGCCGAACTCCCCCTCGGCCTCCACTTCATGGCAGTTTCGCTCCAGGCCCGGCACCGCCAGAATCCGTATGCGCGTCCTGTCCGGGCCCAGGCCCGCCAGACTGACGGCCGCGGACACGTTGACGTTGGCCGGAAAGGCCCGGCACGCCTCCCGCGCCGTGCCGGAGAAGATCTCCTTCGGCTCGGTCAAGCCGGCCAGCGAGATGTCGTTCTCCACGAGGTAGGGGGCGCCTTCGAGACCGTGGGGCGGTTTGCGGGTGGTGATGGTGAC
The DNA here is from genome assembly GCA_964630405.1 of uncultured Syntrophobacterales bacterium. Classification (GTDB taxonomy): domain Bacteria; phylum Desulfobacterota; class Binatia; order UBA9968; family JAJDTQ01; genus JAJDTQ01. The sequence goes on from CAZVUC010000036.1 coordinate 15,618, forward strand.
GTGGGCGACTTCTCCCGCGCAGGCGGACTTGATGCCGTCGAGCGCCGCGATGGCGCCGGAGGGCAGCAGCAGCCGGCAACCGGTCTGCCGCGACCGCTCGATGACCTCGGGATGGTCCAGCAACGCGCCGACGCTGATCACCATGAGGTCCTTGCCGGCGTCGAACGTACGGCGCGCGAGATCGGACACCACCGCGCCTCCGGCCGCTTCCACCACGATGTGGGAGCGGGCTACGAGGTCGTCGAGGGAGAGAAACGGGACATCCGTGTCCAGGGTGTCAAGGAACTCTTTGCACGAACTCTCCGTGCGGCTGGTGACGCACGCGCCGGCGGCCACGGCGCCTGAATCGACGGCCTTCAACAGGCCCCGGCCGATGGCGCCGCACCCCACGATGCCGATGGTTTTCATACGGTGACTCCCCGCCTCAATCTGGTACCCCCCAGTATTACAGAACCATTGCGATAATGTTACAAAGGCCGCCCCACTTGTGTTACAGATCCGCTATGGATATCGTGCCCTGAAAGTGCAAAAGAGATCCAGGCAATTGCCCACAGGAGTGTGGCGCAAACACGCAGATAGGGAGGACAGCACTATGCGACGTCTCGGCTTGTTATTGGTTGGGTTTGCCGTATCCGGCCTCGTGGCGGCAACGGCCAGCACGGCATTGGCCGCCGGCAAGTTGACCCTGTATTGCAGCCCGCAGATCGAGTGGTGCCAGCTCATGGTCAAGGAGTTCGAGAAGTCCACCGGCATCAAGGTCGCCATGACGCGAAAGAGCTCCGGCGAGACCTTTGCCCAGATCAAGGCGGAACGCCGCAATCCCAAGGGCGACGTCTGGTGGGGCGGCACCGGCGACCCGCACCTGCAGGCGGCCGAGGAAGGCCTGACGCAGGAGTACAAGTCGCCGCGACTGCCGGAACTTCAGGACTGGGCGCGGCGTCAGGCCGAGCAGTCCGGCTACAAGACGGTGGGCATCTATGCCGGCGCTCTCGGTTTCGGTTACAACAGCGAGCTGTTGACGAAGCACAAGCTGCCGACGCCGAGTTGCTGGAAGGACCTGACCAAGCCCGCCTTCAAGGGCCACGTCCAGATGGCCAACCCCAACTCCTCCGGCACCGCCTACACCACCCTCGCCACCATCGTCCAGGTCTTCGGCGAGGACGGCGGCTTCGAGTTCATGAAGGGCCTGCACAAGAACATCAACCAGTACACCAAGTCGGGCTCGGCCCCGATCAAGGCGTCGGCCCGGGGCGAGACCACCATCGGTATCGTCTTCCAGCACGACATCGTGACCCAGGTGGTCAAGGGTTTCCCCATCAAGATCGTCTCGCCCTGCGAGGGCACCGGCTACGAGATCGGTTCGGTAAGCATCATCAAGGGCGGCCGCAACCCGGAAAGCGCCAAGAAGTGGGTGGATTTCGCCCTGGATCCGAAGATCCAGACCATGGCGGCGCAGGCCAAGGCCTACCAGGTGCCGTCGAACTCCAGCGCCTCACCGCCGCCGCAGGCGCCGGACCTGAGCCAAATCAAGCTGATCGACTACGACTTCAAGAAGTACGGTTCGTCGACGGAACGGCGGCGGCTGTTGAAGAAATGGGACGACGAGGTCTCTACGCTGCCGCGTTGAACTTCTGATCCGTTGAGGCGATGAATCGGCCGGCCGCGCTTTGGCTTGCCGTGGGTTGGGGCGGCTTCGCGCTCCTTCCCTGGTACGGTGTCGAAGACGGGTTCTGGTCTTTCGCCTGGCTGTTCGACTACCCGGCCGGGGCCGATGCGGCCCCGGCCGTGCTTCAGATTCTCCTGATCGACCGCTGGTGGCTGGCGCCGCTGGTGCTGCCGCTGGCGGCGCCGCTGGCGGTGCTCTGGCGCCGGCGTTCGGACCCGGTCTTCTCGGCGGTCCTGCTGGCGGCGGGCAGTTTCGGAATCTTCTACTTCCTGGCTCAGGGCTTCGCCATCGGCATCGGGGGCTGGGAGTACCCCTTTCTGGAAGGGGTCTTCGGCGCGCTGGACGACCGCCAGTACGGCATGGGCTACGGCGCCCTGCTGGTATCGGCCTCGTTTCTCTTCCTGCTGGCACAGGGCATCGCCGCGCGCGGGGCGATCAACGGCGACGGTTTCGTTGTCGGCTCCATCGCCCTGGTCATCGCGCTGGTCGCCGCCTTCATCTTCTTTCCGGTCGTCAGCATCCTGTCCAGCGCCTTCCAGGACAACGACTACAACTTCGTACCCTACCTCTTCGTCGAGAAGCTGTTCAGCCGCGACATCTGGGGCCTGGGTTGCCTGACCGCCAACGTCAACTGCGGCGTCGCCTGGAATTCCCTGCTGATGGCGATCCTGGTGGGCGTCAGCACGACGGTTCTGGGCCTGGCCTTCGCCCTTCTCGCGACCCGCACCGGCTTCCGGGCCAAGAAGCTGCTGCGCCTGTTGAGCGTCTTGCCGATCATCACCCCGCCCTTCGTCATCGGGCTTGCGATCATCCTGCTGTTCGGCGCGTCGGGCACGGTGACCCTGGCCATCGAGGCGATCACCGGCACGACGCCGGGACGCTACATCTATGGCCTCCCGGGCATATGGCTGGCTCAGACACTGGCCTTCACGCCCATCGCCTTCCTGGTCCTGATCGGCGTGGTCGAGGGGGTCAGTCCCTCCATGGAAGAAGCCTCGCAGACTCTGCGCGCCAGCAACTGGCGCACCTTCACCACCGTCTCGCTGCCGCTGATGCGTCCGGGCCTGGCCAATGCCTTCCTGGTGGGCTTCATCGAGAGCCTGGCCGATTTCGGCAATCCGCTGGTCCTGGGCGGCAACTTCGACGTCCTGTCAACGTCCATCTTCTTCGCCATCGTCGGGGCCCAGAACGACCAGGGCCGGGCGGCGGTGTTGGCCATCCTTCTGCTGGCCTTTACCCTCACCGCGTTCTGGGCCCAGCACCGCTGGCTGGGGCACAAGTCCTACGCGACCGTCACGGGCAAGGGCGATGCCGGGCTGCACGTTGCCCTGCCCCGGCGCGTGACCTGGATGGTCTACGGCTCCGCCCTGCCCTGGGCCGGGCTGACCGCGGTGATCTACTTCATGGTCATGTTCGGCGGTTTCGTCGAGCTCTGGGGGAGGGATCACAGCCTCACCCTGCGCCACTACATCGACGCTTTTTCCATCACCACCGGGGCCGGCGGCCTGGTCTGGTCCGGCGCCGCCTGGAACTCCTTCTGGACGACCATCTACATCTCCGTCATCTCCGCCCCGCTGACCGCGGCGGTGGGTCTGCTGACCGCCTATCTGCTGATCCGGCAGAAGTTCGCCGGTCAGGAGGCATTCGAGTTCGGCACCATGTTGAGCTTCGCGATACCCGGCACCGTCATCGGCGTCGGCTACATCCTCGCTTTCAACATACCGCCCATCGAGCTCACGGGCACCGGCATCATACTGGTCATCTGCTTTATCTTCCGGAACATGCCGGTGGGCGTCCGCGCCGGCATCGCCGCCATGACCCAGATCGACAAGAGCCTGGACGAGGCCTCGATAACCCTGGGCGCCAGCTCCTTCGCCACCGTGCGCAAGGTCGTGCTGCCGCTGCTGCGCCCGGCCGTGATCGCCGCCCTGGTCTTCAGCTTCGTCCGCGCGATGACGGCCATCAGCGCGGTGATCTTCCTGGTTAGCGCCAACTACGACATGGCCACGTCCTACATCATCGGCCGGGTGGAGAACGGCGACTATGGACTCTCCATCGCCTACAGCTCGGTTCTGATCGTGGTCATGGTGGTGGTGATCCTGCTGATTCAGTTGGTGGTGGGCGAACGCCGCATCGGCCGGCGGGAGGAAACCATGAACGTCGCCTTCGGCGCGGGAGGAGCAGTGGGATGAGCATCAAGGGACAGGCCGCCGCGGTGCGATTCGACGGCGTCAGCAAGCACTATGGCCCGGTGGTGGCCGTCAACCGGATCACCTTCGAGGTTCATGCCGGGGACCTGGTGACCTTGCTGGGACCGAGCGGCTGCGGCAAGACGACGACGCTCCGGCTCATCGCCGGCCTGGAGATGCCCACCTCGGGCAGCGTGTTCATCGGCGGAGACGACGTTTCCCGCCTGCCGGCCAGCGCGCGGGACGTCTCCATGGTGTTTCAGTCCTATGCCCTGTTTCCCCACATGACCGTGTTCGAGAACGTCTCCTACGGCCTCTCCGTCAGCGGCGTTGCCAAGGCGGAGACCCGGGATCGGGCCGAGGAAGGCTTGAAGCTGGTGGGGCTCTCCGGCTACGGCGAGCGCCTGCCCAGCGAGCTCTCCGGCGGCCAGCAACAGCGCGTCGCGGTCGCCCGCGCCTTGGTGCTCGAACCGACGGTGCTGTTGTTCGACGAACCGCTGTCCAACCTCGACGCCAAGCTGCGACGCCGGGTCCGCGAGGAGATCCGGGAATTGCAGCAGACCCTGGGCCTGACCACGGTCTACGTCACCCACGACCAGGAGGAGGCGCTGGCGGTATCGGACCGGATCATCGTAATGCGCAACGCGGAGATCGCGCAGGAGGGAGCGCCCGGCGAGCTTTACGAAGCCCCCCGGGACCTCTTTGTCGCCGACTTCATCGGCGACGCCAACGTCATCGACGCCGAGCTGATCGACCACGACGGCGCCCACGCGACCGTCCGCGTCGGCGATGGGGCCGAACTCCGTCTGCCGCACCGGGACCTGCCCGCCGGGCCCGTCAAGATCGCCGTTCGACCGGAAGCGGTGATCCTGAAAGCGGGCGCCGGAGACGTGGGACTCACGGGGACCGTATCGAAGGCCACCTACCTCGGCAACCACGTCGAATACACCCTCGACACCGGTCTCGGCGAGATCTTCGTCGCCGACTACCAGTTCGACTCGTTGATATCAGCGGGTTCCCGCGTCGGCATCGCCTTTCGCGACCGCGGCGTTACGCTGCTCCAGCCCCAGACGTAGTTCACAAGTGGACGTCACCGATATGGATGATGGATCCCTGGCCGGCCGCTTCCGGGCGGCGAAAGAGATCGCGCGCGAAGCGGGCCGGGCGGCGCTGGCCTCCTTCCACAATCCGGCCGGGCTGGAGATAAGCTCCAAAGGGCGGCAGGACTTCGTCAGCCAGGCCGACAACGCCGTCGAGGAACTCATCCGGGACCGCGTTCACGGGCTCTTCCCGGACGATGGGTTTCTTGGCGAAGAGGGAGGCGCCGCAATTGCCGGCAGCGATGACGGCGGCCTCTGGGTCGTCGATCCCATCGACGGAACCGCGAACTTCATCAACCAGGTGCCGGCATGGTGCGTTTCCATCGCCTATGTGCTGCAGAGCCGGATCGAGCTCGGCGTCGTCTACGACCCGAACGTGGACGAGCTTTTCTCGGCACGTCGCGGCCAGGGCGCCTTCTGCGGCGAGAACCCGATCTCGACCAGCACCGCCGACAGCCTGACCCAGGGCGCCGTGGGCATCGGCTATTCGACCCGGACGCCGCCCGCGCCGGCGGTTGACAGCATCCGTCGCCTACTGGAGGCGGGCGGGATGTACCAGCGCACGGGTTCCGGCGCCTTGATGCTCGCCTATGTTGCGGCCGGGCGTGTCCTCGGCTACCTGGAAGCGCACATCAACGCCTGGGATTGTCTGGCCGGAATATTGCTGGTTCGAGAGGCCGGCGGCTGGACAAACGATTTTCTCGCCAATGACGGCCTGCTCCATGGCAATCCCATCATGGCCGCGGCGCCGGGCGTCGCCGGCGCCTTGCGCGCCGTCGCGGCGTTCGACGTGAAGATGCGCTGGGCGACGCCGACGGATCGGAAGGGACCGTAGGGTTTCGGCCGCCGGAGCACTCGACACGAACGGACCGCGGTGATCGTGCACACGGGCGGTTCGAAACCCGCCCCTACGGGAAATCCATCCGGTACAGCATCCAATACACGACAACGCCGGTGGCGGACACGTAGATCCACAGCGGCAGGGTCCAGCGCGCGATGGCCCGGTGTTTGTCGAAACGTTCGCTCAGCGCCCGCACCACGGTGATCACGACCAACGGCACAATGGCCGTGGCCAGGACCGTATGGGACACCAGCACGGCGAAGTAGACCATCCGAATCCAACCCTCCCCCTGGAAGCGGACGGAACCGACGCTGAAGTGGTAGACCAGGTACGAGACCAGAAACAGCCCGGAACTGCCCAGCGCGGCCAGCATGCACCGTTTATGAGCCGTGACGTTCCGCTGCCGGATGAACCAGTAGCCGGTCAGGAGCAGAATCGCACTGACCGAGTTGAGCAGTGCGTTCAGGTGGGGGAGCGACGTGACCGGAATCAATGGAAGCGTTGGCGTGTCAGGGGCGGTGCCTTTCCGAGCCCGCCATGGGCGAGAAAAGGCGCGCGAAAGGGTTGTTCTCGGTGCGGCCCCAAGGCCGGACGGGGAACGGCTTCAAACCCGCCCCGCTCCGGCCCTCGGTACCGCGCCGGGGTCAGGCCAGCTCCGGAATGAGCATCAGGATCAGGAAGACGCAGAGAATCGCGGGAATAATCGCGATCCACCAGATCACGACCTTCTCGAACTTCAGGTGCATGAAGTAGATGGCCACCAGCGCGGCCTTCACCGATGCCAACAGCACCAGTCCGGCGGCGATCATGAGCTGGGGTATCGGCAGGTAGATGATCCCCACCTCCACCACCGTGAGGACGAAGAGCCAACCGAATACCGCGAGGTAGTTGGGCTCCGCGTGTGCTTCGTTATGGGCTGCCGTATCTGTCATGGATGCTCTCCCGTATCCTACAAGAGGTAGACGAAGGTAAAGATCAGAATCCACACGAGGTCGACGAAGTGCCAGTAGAGACCGGCGATCTCCACCACCGAGGCGTTGCCCTGGTGGATGCGGCCGGTCATGCCGCCCACCAGAATCACCGCCAGGTAGACGACGCCGCCGAACACGTGCATGCCGTGGAATCCGGTCATGATGTAGAAGGTGTCGCCGAACACCGGCGAGCCGAACTTGTTCGCGGTGATGGTCACGCCGTTATGGATGAGATGGGTCCATTCGTAAACCTGACACGCCAGGAAAAACGTTCCTCCCAGGATCGTGAGCAGCATGAACTTCCGGAACTCCTGCATGTTGCCGCGCTTGATGCCGGAAAGAGCCAGCACCATGGTCACGCTGCTGCAGATCAGCAGGAACGTCATGAAGGCCGTCAGGTTGATGCCGAGCACTTCCGACGGCACCGGCCAGTCGGTCGCGGCGATGCGCATGATGCCGAAGGTCACGATGAGGGTCCCGAAGGTCATCGCGTCGCCGCAGAGGAAGATCCACATTCCCAGCTTGCCCCAGCTTTCCGGGGTGAGTGGAGTCTCCGCGGGCTCTCGATGTAACGTCGCTGCCTCGCTCATCTAGCATTCTCCTTTTCTGACGATATGAAGCTGGGCGTGCCTGCCCTCGCGCGCCCTGTGCGCGCGCGTGTAACGATAGATGATCCAGCCCACACAACAGGCCATGGTGGCGTAGGGCATGGCCATCAGGAACACTACGGTCCAGTTGAAAGCCTCGGCGATGCGCTCGGTCTCGGCCGCAAACCCCTGTGGGGTCCGGGGCGCGAAAACGATGGCCGCGGCGGCCGTCATTCCCGCCACCCGCGCCACGAGCCGGTTGTCCGTCGAGGTCCTGCCCATACGCGCACCTTCAGTACAGGTAAACGAGTCCGTAGAGCACCGGCCACAGCGCCACCACGAACATCCAGTACATGGAACACAACTCGACGCCCGCCGTGCGGTCCGAAGCGTAGCGTCCCTCCCGCACCAGGAACCACACCGTACCTACCCACACGAGCGCTCCGATAACGTGGAGTCCGTGCAACCCGATGAGGGCGTAGAAGGTGGAGCCGTACAGGCCGCTCCGCATGGTCAACCCGAACCCGATCAACCGCACCCACTCGTAGCCCTGGATACAGAGGAACAACGCGCCCAGAACGGCGGTCGCCAGCAGCCAGCCGGACAGCCGCGACCGGTCCCGCAGCCGCGCCGCCAGGGACGCCCGGTGCATGGCGAAGCCGCTGCAGAGCAGCACCACCGTGTTGAACCCCGTGATCCATACCGGCAACCGCGGCTGGGAAGGCGGCGGCCAGACCTCGCTGCTCAGGCGCAACACCAGGAACGCGCCGATGAGGCCGGCGAAGAACATCACCTCCGCGCCGATGAACATCATCAGCCCAAGCCTCGCATTGCTGATGACCGGCTCCGCCGAGGGCGGCGGCGGCGGACCGCCCCCGAAGGCCGACGCGTGCGCCAGCGTCTCCGTGCCGTCGCCGCTCAAGCTCCTCGCCGTCGCCTCTCTTGCCATCCCTGTCTCTCATGCCTTCCGTCAATACACGACCAGAAAAACCACCGTCGCCACGATGTAGCTGACCGCCACGGCGCCGATCACCAGTCCCAGGCGGCCGTTCCTCCGTCGATTCCGGCGCTCCGCGATCGGTTCCATGTCAGATCGGTATCCTGTCCAGGGCCATGGCGACGAACAGCAGCGGCAGGTAGAACAGCGAGGCGAACAGCAAGTGGCGCGCGCTGGTCACCGACCTCAAGGTCGCGAGCCTTACCGCGTAAACCAGAAAACCGGCTCCCAACAGGATGGCCGCGAAGTAGTAGATCTCCCCCGCAAAACCCGTGAGCGTGGGCATCAGGCTCACCACCAGCAACGCCAGGCAATGGCTCACGGCCTGCCGGCCGGTGCTTTTCCCCTCCTTGTCCAGCACGGGCAGGAAGCGGATGCCGGCGCACAGGAAATCGTCGCGGTAGAGCCGCGCGATGGCCAGGTTGTGGGGAATCTGCCAGAGGTAGAGGATCCCGAACAGGATCGCGGCTTCCAAGCCCAGGGTTCCCTGCGCGGCGGTCCAGCCGATGACCGGCGGCAGCGCTCCGGGCACCGCGCCGATAAGGCTGCAAAGGGAAGACTTCTGCTTGAACGGCGTATACAGGAAAAGATAGGTGACGGAGATGATGGCGGTCAGAAGCGCGCTGAGCACGTTTACGGCCAGCAGCAGCAGGAGCAGCCCGGAGGCCACCAGGCAGGCTCCGAACAGAACGCATTCCAGTGGCTGGACCCGCCCCTCGGGGATCGGGCGGTGCCGCGTGCGTTCCATCGCCGCATCGATGTCGCGTTCGAGGGACTGATTCAGCGCCAGGGTGCCCCCCGCCGCAAGGGCGGTGCCGAGCACCGTATTGAAGAGCACGAGGTAGTCCGGCAAGGGCTCCGAGCCCATGTAGTAACCCACGAGGGTGGTCATGAGGACCATCAGCACGAGCCGCGGCTTGGTCAGCTCGAGATAGTCGAGCAGCTTTCGGCCGTGGGCGGAGCCGACGGCAACCGTTTCCGTGCGCATGGTCACGCGGTGGCCCTCTCGGAGACGATCCCGTCCACCGCCGGGAGGCGGCCCGGGCCCAGAACGCGGAACGCCCACAGCGTCATCACCACGCTCAACGCGAGCATGAGCGCCCCGGTCACTACGTGGGCGGTGGTGACGGCAACGATCACGCCCGGCTGCCACATCGCCCCGAGCGACAGGAAGCGGGCCGCGTAGGATCCGGCGCCCAACGCGACCTGCACCGTCAGGAACAGTCCAAGGAAAAGCGAAAGGGTCCGGAACACGGGCACCTCGTCACCGAGTTGATGCGCCTTCACCACCAACAGGCCGGTCTGGACCGCCACCACCAGCGCCATCAGCACGTGCAGCGCAACGGCCGTGCCGGTATGGCGGATGACCGCTCCCAACAGGCTCTGAACGTAGATCAGCAGCGTCGTGGCGAGACAGAACCACTGGAACATCGTCCAGCCCCTCGGCTCCGGCCGCGCCTCCACCCATGCTCGGGAAGTGAACAGCGCCATGGCCACGATGAGGCCGAAGAACGCCTGGGCCAACGCCGCGTGGATGATGGCGAAGTCCTGGTCCAGCCACACCACCCGAAGCCCCCCGACCACTCCCTGAACCGTCACCAGCAGCAACGCCCCGGCCCCCAGCCAGCGGACCCACGCCCGCGGCTCCCGCAGCCAGAGGCACACGGCCAACACCAGGGTGAGGAACCCGACGCCGGAGGCCACGAGACGGTGGCCGTGCTCGTAGAACACTCCGCCCACCATCCCTGCCCAGGGGAACAGGAACATGTTGTGGCCAAAGGTGGTGGGCCAATCCGGGACCGCGAGGCCCACGCCCTTGCTCGTGACCAGCGCGCCCACGAACAACAGGAACAGGGTGGTGCCGGCGGTGGTCAGCGCCAACCGATGGAGCCAGGCGTCGGCCATCCCCGTGTACCCTAGTGACCCGTGGCAGCGGCGGCGCCGAGCGGCCGGTCCTGGGGCAACCAGTCCTCCTCCACTCCCGGAACGCTGTACTCATACGGGCCGCGGTAGACCTGCGGCGTAGTCGCGAAGTTGCCGTGGGGCGGCGGCGAGGGCGCCGACCACTCCAGCGTGTTGGCTTCCCAGGGGTTCTCGGATGCCTTCTCGCCGGCGAAGAGGCTCCATACGAAGTTCACGATGAACGGGATCTGGGAGATCGCGAGAAGGAACGCGCTGATGGTGATGAACACGTTCATGTCGCCGAACTGTTCCAGGTACTCGTACTGCATGGGGTTGTAGATCCGGCGCATGTGACCGCCCACCCCCAGGAAATGCATGGGGAAGAAGGTCAGGTTGAAGAATATGTACGTGCCGATGAAATGCACGATGCCCCACGTGCTGTTCATCATGCGCCCGAACATCTTCGGGAACCAGAAGTAGATGGCGGCGAACATGGCGAAGATGATCCCGGCCACCACGTAGTGGAAGTGCGCCACGATGAAGTAGGTGTCGTGGATGAAGATATCCACCGGGGTGGACGCCATGAAGATGCCGCTGAGGCCGCCGATGACGAAGTTGGAGACGAAGCCGATGGCGAACAGCAACGGCACCGTGAAGCGGATGGACCCGCCCCACAGCGTACCCAGCCAGTTGAACGTCTTGATGGCCGAGGGAACCGCGATGACCATGGTGGTGAGCATGAAGGCGGTGCCCAGCAGCGGATTCATCCCGCTGAGGAACATGTGGTGACCCCACACGATCCAGGAGAGGAAGGCGATGGCTATCATGGAATAGGCCATGGCCCGGTAACCGAAGATCGGCTTGCGCGAGAACACCGACAGGATATCGGAGGTCACTCCCATGGCCGGGAGCACCAGGATGTAGACCTCCGGATGGCCGAAGAACCAGAACAGGTGCTGCCACAGGAGCGGCATGCCGCCCGCGGGCAGGAAGAAGTTCGTGGCGAAGACGCGGTCGAAGAAGAGCATGCCCAGGGCCGCGGTGAGGACCGGCAGCGCCAGCAGCAACAGGATTGCGGTGATGAACAGGGACCAGATCGAGAGCGGCATGCGGAAGTAGGTCATGCCCGGCGCTCTCATGTTGATGACGGTGGTGATGTAGTTGATGGAGCCCATCAGGGACGAGAAGGCCAGCACGAAGAGGCTCAACACCCACAGGTTGATGCCCCAGTTGACCCCGGTGAACACGGCGTCTCCGGTAAGTGGCGTATAGGACGTCCATCCCCCGGCCGCGGCGCCGCCGACGACGAAGAAGCTCGCCACCATGATCACGCCGGCCACCGCTCCCACCCAGAACGACAGCATGTTGAGCAGCGGGAACGCCATGTCCTTGGCGCCGATCATGATGGGGATCAGGAAATTGCCGAAGCCGCCCACCATGACAGGCATCACCACGAAGAAGATCATGATGGTGGCGTGCATGGTGAACAACATGTTGTAGGTGTTCGGCGGGATGATCCCCTCATACATGGTGGGCTCGGGCACCCAGCCCAGCCCGGGAACCTCGGTCTCCGGCCACGCGAGCTGCCAGCGGATCAGCATGGCGAGAGTGCCGCCGATGATCAGCATGAACAGGCCCAGAAAGAGAAACTGCCGGCCGATCATCTTGTGATCGGTCGAGAAGACGTAGTGAGACCAGAACCCCGCGGGCTCGTGGTGTCCGTGATCGGCATGTGCCGACGCCGCTGCTTCGCTCATCCTTGATGTTCCTCCTCCGCCGTCAGGGACGCGCTCCCCTCGCGAGGCGCCGTCCGCGGATGGGCGGGATCAGCCCTGGTTTTCCTTGAGGAATTTCTCGTAGTCTTCCGGCGTGTGGACGAACACCCAGCCGAGCATGCCCGAGTGACCGAAGCCGCACAGCTCCGCGCAGGGAAGCTCGTACTTGCCCGGCTTGGTGACCTCGAACCACACCAGGATGTTCCGTCCGGGAACGGCGTCCTGCTTGACCCGGAAGTTGGGCACGAAGAAGCTGTGAATCACGTCCGACGCCATGAGCTGGACATGCACGACCTTGTCCACGGGAACGTGCACCTCGTTCTCGATCTTGATGTCGTCCTTGGTGTCCAGCTTGCCGTCGGGGCCGGGATGTATCACGTCCCAGTTGAACTGCTTGCCAACCACCTTCACCTCGTACTCGGCAGGCGGGGCGTAGATCTTGATCTCTCCCCAGGTGGAGATGCTCATGAAGGAGAGCAGGAGGAGGATCACCGCGGGAACCACCGTCCAGGTGACCTCCAGGGCCGTGTTGCCGTGTGAGTAGACGGCCTTTCGGCCCGCCCTCTGTCGATACATGATGAGGAACGCGACCATCACGACCGTGACGAGGATCAGCGCGGCAGCGGTGATGTAGTAGATAAGGTAGAAGAGGTAGTCGATCTGACCACCGTAGGTGGACACGTTCTCTGGCAACCAGCTCATCATGGCGAGTTCGAAACCCTCCTCGTGGAATTCGCTCTTTGCTAACACAAGTGCCGTGGCGTATCAAGGGTGATTCGTCCGTGGGTAAACCCTGAAAGATTCGCCAAGTAGCAGCGACCGGCGCGGTCCGATATAAACGTGCGGAGGCACCCCAGGGTGTCTGGCGGCCCGTAGCAGGCCGGGAAGGAAACACCGTTGCAGACCCTCGTGCCGTGGGTGCATATCCTGTCGTTCAGCGTGTGGGTGAGCGCCAACCTGTTCGTCCTTGGCATGCTGTGGCCGGCCGCCCGTGCGCTCGCGCCCGACGAAAGGGCCGGGTTCATGCGCCGGGCCGCCAGCTGCCTGAACGCGGTCGTCGCGGCAGCGGCTCCCCTGGCCGTGCTGTCGGGCTTCGGCGGGTTCTGGCTGCAGGGAACAGCGCCGGGATCCGGCGCTTTCTTCGTCATGGCGGCCAAGATGCTGTTGACGGCCGTGATCGCGCTGAACCACGGGCTCCAGGCGTTCCGGTACCACGTCTGCCTGGAGCGTCCTCTCGACGGCCGCAACCCGTGGATGCGTCTGCTGTTGGTCAACGCGGCCCTGGGCGTCGTCGTGCTGCTCCTGGGGCTCGCTCTGCGCCGAGCGGCGCTGTGACCGGTGAAGAGGACAAGTCCCGACGGTTTCCAACGCAGGAGGAAAGGCTATCGTCATGAAACAACTCATCGAGCACGTGCTGATCGTCACCATGAACGAGGGGGACGAGGTCATCGAGGACGGAGCCCTGGTCATCGACGGCAATCGCCTGCGGTACGTCGGCCCCGCGTCCGGCTGTCCCGGGGAGGACTTTGACCGAGTCATGGACGGGACCCGCTTCATCGCGATTCCGGGACTCATCGACGCCCACAATCATTCGCCGGCCAACATCTTTCGCGGCTTGATGCCGGCGCGCCCCCTCGAGATATGGCGCGCCTACTGGCGCGCCGCGTTGCGGGCCTGCGGCGACGACATGTTCTACGTGAGCGCCTTGCTCGGCGGCATGGAGATGCTCAAGACCGGGTGCACCACGAACCTCGACCATTTCTTCGGCAACCAGAACAGCCGCTACACCGGCGCCGGCGAGGCCATCCGCGCCATGCGGGATCTGGGGTTGCGGCACATCGTACCCCTCACCGTCACCGACCGGCCCTACGAGGCCACCATACCCCTGAATACGCCAAAGGGAGAGACCGGCGACGAGGTGAGCCGGATGACCCGGGCGGAGACCAAGGAGACCCGGGGCTGGCTCGACGAGATCGAAGCCTTCATGGACGAGCTGCACGACCCGGACCGGTTGACGACCTGCTGCCCCGGGCCCTCCGCGGTGCAGCGCTGCACCGACGAGCTGCTGCTGGGCGCCGCCGCCATCTCCGAACGACGGAACGTCCCGCTGCACATTCACCTCGCCGAGACCAAGTCCCAGTCCCTCATGGGGCCGAAACTCTACGGAACCTCACTGCTGAAGCATTTGGACGACCTGGGGGTGGTGAAGCCCAACCTTTCCACCGCCCACTCGCTGTGGATCGAGCCGGATGACGTCGAGATCATCGTGGAACGGGGCGCGACGCCGGTGCACAACCCGGCCAGCAACCTCCGCCTGGGCAGCGGCCTGGCGCCGATACCCGACTTCCTGGCCGCGGGCGGCCGGGTGGCCCTGGGCGCCGACGGCGCTTGCTCCAACGACAGCCAGAACATGTTCGACGCCATGCGGCTGGCCACGTTGATCCACAACACCCGCGACCACGACTTCAACCATTGGGTCACGGCCCGGCAAGCCCTGTCCATGACCACCCGGTGGGGCGCCCGGGCCTTCGGCCTCGACTGCGGCGTGCTGGAGGCGGGCCGCCTCGCCGACATCGCGCTGTTGAAACGGGACACCCCCGCATTCACGCCGCTAAACGACGTCATCACTCAACTCGTGCTCTGCGAGAACGGCAGCTCCGTGGACACGGTGCTGGTGAACGGAGAGGTGGTGGTGGAAGGCGGCCGGCTCACGAAGCTGGACGAGGCCGAGATTCTGGCGGAAGTGAGCCGTCTCTACGAGCCGCTACGGCCCGCGATCCGCAAGGAAATGCAAGACGCCGCGGTCATGGAACCGTCACTCTCCGAGATGTACTTCCAGGTGTTCGGCTGACGCCGGGTCACTCGTCCTCGTACTGCTCCTTCAGCTTGGCGACCACCGTCGGGTCCGCCAGGGTCGTCGTATCGCCCAACGCCTTGCCGTCGGCGATGTCGCGCAGCAGCCGGCGCATGATCTTGCCGCTCCGGGTCTTGGGCAGTTCGGCGGCGTAGTACAACTCGTCCGGCCGGGCGATGGCGCCGATCTTCTTGGCGACGTGGGCGCGCAGCTCATCGACCAGCTCCGGCGTGTTGTCAACGCCCGCGATGAGCGACACGAAAGCGCAGATGCCCTGCCCCTTCACCTCGTGCTGCTTGCCGATGACCGCCGCCTCCGCCACCGCCTGGTGGTCCACCAGGGCGCTTTCCACCTCCATCGTGCTGATGCGGTGGCCCGAGACGTTCATGACGTCGTCCACCCGGCCCAGGAGCCAGAAGTAGCCGTCCTCGTCGCGCTTGGCTCCGTCGCCGGCGAAGTACATGCCCGGGAAGCGGCTCCAGTAGGTCTCCACGTACCGGTCCGGATCGTTGAACACGGTGCGCAACATGGCCGGCCAGGGCCGCTTCAGCACCAGGTACCCGCCGCCCCCCAAGGGCACCGAGTTGCCCTGCTCGTCCACGATGTCCGCCTCGACGCCGGGGAACGGCTTGGTGGCGGACGCGGGCTTCAGCGTGGTGACGCCCGGGAACGGCGTGATCAGCGGGTGTCCGGTCTCGGTCTGCCACCAAGTGTCCATGATCGGGCATTTCTCGTGGCCGATGTGCTCGTGGTACCACATCCAGGCCTCGGGGTTGATGGGTTCTCCCACCGACCCCAGGAGCCTCAGACTGCCCAAGTCGTGGCGGGCCGGAAACTCGGTTCCCCAGCGCATGAAGGTGCGGATGGCCGTAGGGGCGGTGTGGAAGATGGTCACGCCGTACTTCTCCACCATGCGCCACAAGCGGTCCTTGTCCGGCCAGTCCGGCGAGCCCTCGTACATCACCTGCGTCACGCCGTTGGCCATGGGGCCGTACACGATGTGCGTATGGCCGGTGACCCAGCCGATGTCCGCCGCGCACCAGAAGACGTCGTCCTCCTTCATGTCGAAGACCCACTTGTTGGCGAGGTAGACGCCGAGGAGGTAGCCGGCTGTGGTGTGGACGATGCCCTTGGGCTTGCCGGTGGTGCCGCTGGTGTAGAGGCTGAAGAGCATGTCCTCGCTGTCCATTTGCTCCGGCTCGCACCACAGCGGCGCATCGGCCATGAGATCATGCCACCAGTGGTCCCTGCCCTCCTTCATGGTAGCGCCGGACTCGCTGCCGACGCGCTGCACCACCACCACGTTCTCGATGGAGGGTGAGCTGTCGACGGCCTCATCGGCGTTTTTCTTCAAGGGGATGATCGTACCCCGCCGGTAACCGCCGTCGCCGGTGACCAGCACCTTGGCCGAGGCGTCGTTGATGCGGTCGCTGAGGGACTCGGCGCTGAAGCCGCCGAACACGACGCTGTGCACCGCGCCGATGCGGTTGCACGCGTGCATGGCGATGAGCAGTTCCGGCACCATGCCGAGGTAGAGCGCCACGCGGTCGCCCTTCCGCACCCCGAGCTGCTTGAGCACGTTGGCGAATTTGTTCACCTCGCGCCAGACGTCGCGGTAGGTGAGCACGCGTTCGTCTCCGGGTTCTCCCTCCCAGATGATGGCGGCCTTGTTCTTGCGCGCTGTTTTAACGTGCCGGTCGAGGCAGTTGTAGGAAACGTTGAGCTTGCCGCCGATGAACCACTTGGCCCAAGGGCAATCCCACTCCAGCACCTTGTCCCAGGTCTTGAACCAGTCAAGCTGCCGCGCCTGCTCGGCCCAGAACCCTTCCGGGTCCTTGTCGGCCTTTTCCCACACCCCGGGGTCGTTCAGGTTTCCGGTCTGCTTGAACTCGTCCGGCGGCGGGAAGGTCCTTCCCTCTTCCAACAGGACTTCGATTGCGTCGTCTGCCATGATCCCTCCTTGACGAACGCCGCCGGCATACACGAGACATATGTGCTCCGGACGCCACGGCGGAGCGGATTTCTCCGACCTTCAACGGTCACCGGATTTTAAGCAACGGCCCTCGGGTTGGCAACAGGAAAACCCCGATGGGCCGGACCTACTCCGCGCGCAGCAACACCACCGCCATGGCCGCCATGGCCTTTTCCTCGCCGACGGGGCCAAGGCCTTCCATGGTGCCCGCCTTCAGGTTGACGACGGACTCGGGCACGTCCAGCAACTCGGCCAAGCGGGCCCGGATGGCGCCGAAGTGCGGCGCCAGCCGCGGCCGCTGGGCGATGACGGTGACGTCGGCGTTGACGATGCCGAAGCCGGCCTCGTGCATTAGCCCGAGAACGTGGCTCAAGAGATTCGCGCTCGAGGCCCCCCCGAAGCCCGGATCCGTGTCCGGGAAATGGGTTCCGATGTCGCCCTTGCCGATAGCTCCGAGCAGGGCGTTCATGAGGGCATGCAGCAGCACATCCGCGTCGGAATGGCCCGACAGGCCGGTTTCGTGAGGTATCTCGACACCGCCGAGGATCAATTTCCGGCCGGCCACGAGCCGGTGGATATCGAAGCCCTGGCCGACCCTGTAGCCTCCGCTCAGAAGCCCATCTCCTTTTGCCCCAACCGAGCCCGGTGATCGAGCAGGATGGCGGGGGCGTAGCTGCCCTTCCGAAGCAACGTCTGGTCCTCGCGCGCGATGACGAGCGCCTGGGCCAGGGACAACGAGCGCAGCACGCCGGAACTCTGCGTCCCGGTGCTGGACGCCAGAAACCGCCCGTTCTCCTGCTCGAGGCGACACCGCACGAACTCCTTGAGCCCCGGCGCCGTCTTGACGTCGTGGGCCATCTTCGCGCGCACCACCGGCATGAAGAGGTCCTCGTGCTCCATCATCTTGAGCAAGGCCGGGCGAACGTAAAGGATGAACGAAACCAGCGACGAGACCGGATTGCCGGGCAGTCCGAACACCGGCCTCCGACCCATCCGGCCGAAGGCCATGGGATGGCCGGGCCGCTGGGCGACCTTCCAGAAGAGCATGCTCACGCCGGCATCGGCAAGAGCGTCCTTCACGTAGTCATAGTCGCCCATGGAGACGCCGCCGGAGGTGATCACGGCGTCACAGGCCAGCGCCTTCCTGAAGGTGCCCGCCAGGCGGCGGCGGCTGTCGCCCACGACCCCGAAGGACCTGGGGACCGCGCCGATCTCCCGAACCGCGGAAGACAGGGTGTAGCCGTTGCTGTTGACGACCTTTCCCCGGGCCGGCCGATCCTGGATGTCGATGAGTTCGTCACCGGTCGCGACGATGGCCACCACGGGCCGCCGCCGCACGCGCACCGTCGCCTTGCCGATGGATGCCATGAGCCCGATGTCCGCGGCTGCCAGGACCCTGCCGGGTTCCAGCACCACCTGGCCCTTCCGGATATCCTCACCGGACGGCCGGATGTGACTGCCCCTGGCGTCGGTGCGGAACACTGCGACACGGTCTCCGCGTGTTTCGGTGTACTCGACCCGGACGATGGCGTCGGCCCCTGCCGGAACCGGAGCACCCGTCATGATCCTGATGGCGGTGCCTGGCAGCACGCGCTTGCGGGACACCCCGCCGGCGGCCACCTCGGCCCGCACCTCGAGGGACACCGGCGCGTCGGACGAGGCTCCGTCCACGTCGTCCCAACGTACCGCGAAACCGTCCATGGCCGAATTGGCGAAGGCCGGGACGTTCCGGCCCGAGCGGACATCCTCGCAGAGGACCCGTCCCAAGCCTTCGGCCACGCCGACCTTCTCCGACGAAAGCGGCGAAACCGACCCCAGGACGAGCTTCACCGCCTGATTCACGGTGGTCATGCGACTCATCATCACTCGAACACACGCAACAATCAAGGAACCGCTGAACCGGTCGCATATTGACGGAGGGATGAATGCTCGAAAAAAAAAGGCCCGATCTCGAAAGATCGGGCCTTTGAAAAATCCCGGCAGCTTCCTACTCTCCCATGAGGGGACCCCATAGTACCATCGGCGCTAGAGGGCTTAACGACCGTGTTCGGGATGGGAACGGGTGTGACACCTCCGCTATCGCCACCGAGAAATTCTGGAAGACGCACCCGTTCGGGGTGCGGTCTTGTCCGTTAACCTTCAAGTTCAGAATGACAGACAAACTGAAGCTGGTAAAAACTGCGGAGTAGCATTGGTGAATATGGTCAAGCCTCACGGCCAATTAGTACCGGTAAGCTTCAACCATTACTGGCCTTCCACATCCGGCCTATCAACCTCCTAGTCTAGAAGGGGCCTTCAGGGGTCTTACGACCCGGGATACTTAATCTTAGGGTGGGCTTCCCGCTTATATGCTTTCAGCGGTTATCCCTTCCGCACGTAGCTACCCGGCGATGCGGCTGGCGCCACAACCGGAACACTAGAGGTGCGTCCATCCCGGTCCTCTCGTACT
>CAZVUC010000037.1:0-1620 GCA_964630405.1 uncultured Syntrophobacterales bacterium
CGCCCTACACTTCCTAGTGTGGATAGTGTACCGTGGGGGCTGTGGCCGCCGGCCGAAGCGACCGAGCGTAGCGAGGGAGCGAGGCCGGCGGCCGAAAACGAAAGGTCGCGGCTTGCCGCGGCCGATCAGACCCCTGGAAGGGCGGGCCCGGAGCGGGAAAACACCCACTTCGGCCCGAAGCGAGAGAGGACTGGTTGTGAGCGAAGATCGGTCATGCGCCGGTGGCCTCGGCATTGCCGCCCCCCGGCATCGGCTACTGAATCGAAGTTTATCCACTTTCAGTCTTCTCCTTTTCCCGCCCCTGCCGAGGCTCTCCGGTTTTGGAGAGCGCCCATGTTTGCCTGCAACGAAGGAGAATCGGTTATGAGTGAAGAACGGTTGTTGGGCGATGCCTACGGCATTGCCAGTCCCTGGAAAGTGACGTCGACCACGTCCTCGGCCGTCGAAGGGACGGCGGAGGTGCGCGTGGAGTTGACAGGAAAGCCGGAGTGCCCGAAGTGCGGACGTCAGTGCATACGGCACGACAAGCGTCCCCGGAAGTGGCGGGCGAAGGATCTTGGAGGGCTGAGGGCCCATGTGGTGACCGACTTGCCCCGCGCGTCCTGCCCCGAGCACGGAGTGCTCTTTGTGACGGTGCCTTGGGCGGAGCCCGGCATCAGTTACACGAAGCGGTTCGAGACCTATGTGATCGACTTGCTGAAGAGGCTTCCACGCACCGACGTGATGGATTTGACGGGGCTTAGCTGGACGGCGGTGGACAACATGATGAAGCGGGCGGTAGTGCGGGGAAAAGCCCGGCGGGATGAGCCGACACCGCGAAGGATCTGCGTTGACGAGGTCTCGTCCCGCAAGCGACACAAGTACATGACGGTGGTGACGGACGAGCGCACCGGGCATGTCCTGTACGTCGGCATTGGCCGCACGACGGAAAGCCTCGCCGAGTTCTATCGGCATCTGACTCCGGAGCAGCTCGCCGGCATCGAGTGCGTGAGCATGGACATGTGGCCTGCGTACATCAAAGCGACCAAGGATTCGATCCCGGATGCGGACCGGAAGATCTCCTTTGACCGGTTCCACGTCGCGCAGATCCTGGGCAAGGCGGTGAACCGGGTGCGTCGCGCGGAGAACCGCGCGCTGGTGCGGGAAGGCGACGACACCATGGTGGGCACCAGGTTCTTTTGGCTGAGCAACCTGAGCAGCCTGAGCTGGCGCCAGCAACGTGACTTCGCAGATGTCCGGCGGTCCGCCGTACAAACGGCGAAGGCGTGGGCCATGAAAGAGACGGCCCGCGGCCTTTGGGCTTACGACTCCCGCGGTTGGGCCGCCAAGGCATGGGAGAAGCTGGTCGACTGGATGGCCGGCAGCGAGCTCGCTCCCATGAGAGCCGCGGCGGAAACCCTGCGCAGGCACCTGTGGGGCATCATCAACGCAATCGTCCTGAAGGCCAGCAACGGCCTGGCGGAAAGCATCAACAGCCGGATCAAGACCCTGAAGACCAGGGCGTGCGGGTTCCGGAACGAGGAGCGCTTCCGCGACGCGATTCTCTTCCATCTTGGCGGGCTGGATCTGTACCCGGATGGGATCGAGGCGTGACCCGTCCACACCAAAAAGCGAAGCCCC
>CAZVUC010000038.1:0-49393 GCA_964630405.1 uncultured Syntrophobacterales bacterium
TCGTGCTGGAGAACATCGGCGATACCCCGGTGGAGTTCCACGCCCACTGCAACAACGGCCTGGCGCCGCTCAACTACCTGGAAGCCATCAAGCTCGGCATGACCACCATCCACACCAGCGTGCCGCCCCTGGCCAACGGCTCGGCCCAGCCCTCGGTCTTCAACATGCTCCGGAACGTGCGCGCCATGGGCCACAGCGCCTCGGTGGACGAGGAAGTGCTGGAGCCGGTGCGGGACCACTTCACCTTCGTCGCCAGGCGGGACGGGCTGCCCATGGGCGCGCCGGCGGCCTTCGACCAGTCCGTCTACAACCACCAGGTGCCCGGCGGCATGATCGCCAACTTCCGCCATCAACTGGGGCTCGTGGGCATGCTGGACAAGCTGCCGGCGGCGCTGGAGGAAGCCGCGCGGGTGCGCGCCGAGTGGGGCTACCCGATCATGGTAACGCCCCTGTCCCAGTTCGTCGGCACCCAGGCCGCCATCAACATCATCATGGGCGAGCGCTACAAGCAGGTCACCGACCAGTCCATCCAGTATGCCCACGGCATCTGGGGCCGGGAAGGCGCGGAGCTCATGGACCCCGACGTCAAGGACCGCATCCTCGGCCGGCCCCGGGCCAGGGACTGGGAAAGCTGGCAGCAGCCGGACCCGTCGCTGCCGGAGGTGCGGACCCAGCTCGGCAGCTCCTCCATGTCCGATGAAGAGCTGATACTACGGGTCTTTGCCGGAGATGAGGCGGTGGAGGCGCTCCAGACCGCCGGCCGACCGCGCGAGTACCTGAGCGCGAGCCAGCCGCTGGTGCGGCTCATCAACGAGCTCACCAAGCAGCAGGAATACACCCAAGTCTACATCCGCAAGCCGGGCTTCTCGCTGGCGCTGGGAAGAAACGAATCCGCCGCGGAAACAGTCTGAAGTCAGCACGCCACTGCCCGCCCCCGGAACGTCATTCCCGCGAAAGCATGCCCTCGACCCGATCGGGGGCGGGAAACCAGGGGTGGTGGTGGGGCGCTCCCGCGGCGTTTCCCCGCCTCTCGCTACGATTCGACTACCCGGACAGACTCCCTAGGCCTCCACGGCCATGGCCGCGGGCACCGCCATGTCGTAGAGCCGCGCCACGTTGTCCCGCAGCAGCTTGGCGCGCACGTCGTCGGGCAGATGGCCCAGGTCCCGCGCCACCACGTCCCGCGAGTGCGGCCAGGTGGAGTTGGCGTGGGGGAAGTCGTTGGACCACATGCAGTTGTCGTGCCCCCACCAGACCAGGTTGCGGGCGCCCACCGCGTCGTTGAAGAAGGTGGCGAAGACCTGCCGGTTGAAGTACTCGGTGGGCAGCTTGTCGATGGTCAGCGGGTCCGTGGGGCGGTGGCGGTCGAAGTAGTAGTCCCACTGCTCAAGTACGTAGGGCAGCCAGCCGATCTCGTTCTCCACCAGCACGATCTTGAGCTTCGGAAAACGCTCCAGCACGCCCGAGAAGATGATGTCCATGAGGCTGTCGGTGATCTCCGCCAGCTTCAGGTTGACGCTGCCCCGGTAGCGTTCCAGGCCTTTGCGGTCGTAGCGGGTCTTGACGTAGCCGAAGCCCGTGAGGATGTGGACGCTGACGGGCATCTCCATCTCCTGGGCCGCGGCCCAGAAGCGCTCGTAGTGGTCGGAGGCGAAAGACATCTCCTTGGGCGGCACCTGCCAGATCAGCGCGCCCCGCATCCCGGCTTTCTTGCAACGCTCCAGCTCCGCTACCGCCACGTCCATGTTGTAGGTGGCGATCATCGGCACCCCTATCAGACGGTCCAGGTCCACCTGGCAGTATTCGATGAGCCAGTCGTTGTACGCCCGGCAGCACGCCTCGTGGAGCGCGACATCGTCCTGAGAGAACAGGCTCAACGCGTAGGTGGGGTACAGCACTTCGGCGCTGACTCCGTCCACCGCCATTTCCTTGAGCCGGGCACTGGGATCGGAGCCGCCGGGATGGGTCTGGAACCCCTCCCCGACTTTCAGCTCGGGAAAGCGCGGCGCATTGTCACGCATTGCCTTGGGCACGCGGTCCACGAGGGTGGCCGCGGGCTCCATCACGTGAGAATCCGAGGAGAAGAGGACTTCGTCGGTGGCGACCCCGCCCTCGGCCCTGAAGGTGCGGCGGTAAAGGCCCGTGTCGATGCTCATGGTTTGCTCCTTTCGGTCAATCGGTCTTTCGTCGCCCATTCGTCCGTCTTCGCGTGCACGCCGGGGGCGGGTTTGAAACCCGCCCCTGCGCCTGCTTGCCGCGCGGGCCAGGCAACGAAACGTTCATATCACTCGTATGGGCCAAGGCGCCAGCACGGTCACGCGCGGTCCCGGTCGGCGATCTCCAGGGCGGCGAACGCGTACATCCGCGCGGCGGCCTCGAGGTCATCCACCTTCTGCATTTCGCCGGTGGCCGGCTTGGCGTCGGCGGCCTCCGGCGAGGGGCCGCACTTGATGGCCGGGATACCCACTTCCGCGAACACCGTCAGGTCCGCGTAGGTGCTGGTGAAGGCGTTGCGGATGGGCTCCGCCTTGCGCCCGCGCACGTACTCGTGGGCTTCCTGCATGGTGGCCACCAGCGGCTCGGCGCCCTTGGACTCGTAGCCGTTGACCGACAGGAACAGCGAGGACTTGGCCTCGATGTCCGTGGCCGCGAGGACCGCCCGGACCTCCCGCAGCACGTCGATGGCGCGCTGGTCCGGGGTCATGAAGGCTTCCACGTAGAGGTTGCAGATGGCCGGCGAGAAGTTGGGCTTGAAGGGAGCGCCGCCGAAGATGGAGCCGATGTTGACCTTGGGGACCATGGTGGCGGCCGCGAACTCGTAGCGGTGCTCCTGCTCGTAGCGGCGCGCCCATTCCTCCAGCGCCGGGATGATGGAGGCCATGCGGACCACCGCGTTCTTGCTCTCCCTGGCGTCCACCGGATGGTCCACGAACGGCCCGTACATGGGCTCGCCGTAGGTGGTGATCTTGATGAACACCGCGCCGCACTGGGCCCAGGTGATGCGGAACTGGGACGGCTCCACCACGATGCAGTAGTCTCCCACCACGCCGTGGGTCACCAGGTAACGGGCGCCGTGCCCCTTGCCGCGGTAGGCGGGGCCCTGGTAGTGGTCCACCGGCGAGCGGCCGATCTCCCCCGCCACGCCCGTGACGATGACGTCGCCCTTGAGCTTCACCCCGCTCTCTTTCAGCGCCTTGGCCATGGCCAGTGTGCAGGTGAGCGGTCCCTTGTCGTTGACGATGCCGCTGCCGTAGATGACGTCGTCCTCCCGCCGCGCCAGCGCCTGCCACTCAGGACGGGTGCTCCCGGTAATCCAGAGATCCTCCTGCCCGCCCGACAAGGCGGTGTCCATGTGCCCGTTGAACAGGAGCGTCGGCCCCTCCCCCGTGCCCGGGATCACCCCCACCACGTTGGCGCGGCCGGGCTCCGTGTGCTGGAGGAAGGTCTCGATGCCCTGCTTCTGCAGCCAGTCGTGTATGAACCGCGCCACCTCCTCCTCGCTGCCGGTGGGTGTCGGGATGCTGACCACGTCCATGGCCAGCCTGGCCAGTTCCTCCCGGTCGATGTGGGAAAAGACCTTCTCCAGGGTCGCTTGATCGGTTTGCATGAGTGGAACCCCCTCCGTGGACTACAGCGGAAGCTAACGGACACGGAAGCCGCGAGTCAAGCGAACGGGGTCGGGTGAATGTCGGAGTAGGCTAAGTGTTCCGGGAACCGTCGTATCTCAGGAACCGCTCTACCACCGGATGCCATGCGCAAGGTTGGTACGCCTTCCACGAAGGATGGTGGATGGCCAGAATGACGCTTTCGCCCTCGGAGTGGCGATAGCGGCCGAGGAGGCTCTCCAGCGGCCTCTTCGGCTGCCAACTCGTCGGAGATTTTTCGGAGCCCAAGCAGTCAATCAAAGCTTCTGGCGGCGACGCCCAGAAGTCCTCGTCGTAAGGCATATTGTCCCAGAGCCGCATGCCGCATGCCACGATGTGCGTTGGACGCAGACATTCCAAAGTCGCGCGAAACGGAGCGGCCGCCTCTTCCCACATCTCTTTGGTCGGAGGTATGTCAGAAGCGTCGCCAACACTCCGCTGAACATAGTTGTAGAACGCAATGGATCGAAAAACCGGCTCCTGTCTGTAGAAGTCTCGTGTCCCATAACCGTGTGCAGGATTTTCGTGAAGAAAGGATAGCTGACTCCCCTACAATGTTCGCCAATGACGCCTTTGGTGGGTTGGTCATGCCAGCGTTTCCAATCTTCTGGGTCCCCGTAATGGGATTCTCCGAGAATCAAGAGCCTGGTTGGCAGGCTGAGGTCATTCGGCTTACCGTAGCCTTCACCCTTCCAGGGCTGGAACTTCGGCTGACGGCTGGCCATCAGCCACTTCACAAAAGAACGCATGCTCTCGCGGGAACGTTTTCCTGCGAGCATGCCCTCAACGCTTATGTCTTCGTCGATGTCTTCCCAGTGAATTCCTTGACCTTCGCCGATGAGGCTCCAGTTAGCCCTCTCTCGCTTCGTCGCATATGCAAGCCTTGGATACCGATCCACGGGAATGACGACAGTTCCGCCATCGCTCAACCTGACGTACAGCGTGTTACCAGACGCCTCTACGCCGATGGCGTTCGGCACGCTTCCCTCAACTGCCGAAACACTCATCCCAAGCCTCTACGAGTTCCCTTCGATGTTCTCCGACCATCCCGATAATATGCGAAAATTTCGGCCTGACGGAAACCACCGCCTTCCTGTAGCGTATGGGTTCAAGCCAGAATTTCCGGGCGAAGGAGACTTGACAGTGAAAGTTGAAATCGGATAATAAGATAATCTGATTTTATGCGGAGGGATCCCTTATGGAACAAACACTCACGGTGACCGAAATGGCCCGTAACTTCGCGGAGTACATCAATCGCGTCTCCTATCGTGGCGACTGTTTCGTGCTGGTTCGCGGCAACAAGCCCGTGGCGGAACTCCGCCCGCTTCCCGCGGGCAAACAACTCGCGGAACTCCCCTCGCTGTTGGCGTCGCTGCCTCATCTCTCCTCAACGGAAGCGGCGCAACTTGCCGACGACATGGCA
This sequence comes from uncultured Syntrophobacterales bacterium, assembly GCA_964630405.1. Taxonomy (GTDB): domain Bacteria; phylum Desulfobacterota; class Binatia; order UBA9968; family JAJDTQ01; genus JAJDTQ01. The sequence goes on from CAZVUC010000038.1 coordinate 5,068, forward strand.
ACAGCTCGCGAGGAGTTGGCAACCGCGGAGGTTCGCGATCCGTGGGCCTCTTGATCGATACCAACGTCTTGATCGAGTACGAGCGAGGCCGTCTGAACCCGGAGCCGCACCTTGCGGGGCGCGGACAGGAGGAATTCTTTCTATCGGTGATCAGTGCCAGCGAACTCCTCCACGGAGTGCATCGCGCAGCGAATCCGCAGATTCGGATGAAGCGTTCCGCCTTCGTCGAAGCGCTGCTGGAGCGCTTCCCGCTATTGCCCGTGGACCTGGCCACCGCCCGAGTTCACGCGCAGGTCTGGGCGGAGCTTGCCCGAGCCGGCAAACTGATCGGCCCGAACGACCTCTGGATTGCGGCCACGGCCCTTGCTCGGGGCCTGGCTATCGCCACGGCCAACGTCCGCGAGTTTGACCGTGTTCCCGGCCTCGTGGTCGAGGTGTGGACCTGAACTGGGACAACGCCGTCCGCCTTCACCTGACCCCTGGAGCCGAGTCCTTGTTTCCAACGAAGGTGCTCGTGCAACACCCATCCGTGCGCCTTCATTGACACGGATGGACACGATCCGCTATTTTTACGGCTTCACACTGGAGCCTGCCGTTTCTTTCCGACACCGAAGCCCCGAATCCGGGCTGCAACACACGGGGCGACGGGAACTCTCTGCGACATCATTCAAGAGATCGACTCGAACAGGAGGCAGCTAATGGGTTATGCAGATCTACATGAGCATCTCAGGATGCTCGAAGAGGCGGGGCACCTGCGCCGCATCAACCAGACCATCAACAAGGACACCGAACTGCATCCGCTGGTGCGCTGGCAGTACCGCGGTGGCATTCCCGACGAGGAGCGCAAGGCGTGGTACTTCTCCAACGTCACCGACTCCCGCGGGCGCAAATTCGACTTCCCCGTGGTGGTGGGCGCGCTGGCCGGCAGCAAGGCCATCTACTTCCTGGGCATGGGCTGCAACAGCGCCGAAGAGATGGACGCCAAGTGGAAGCACGCCTTGTCCAACCCCATCAAGCCGGCGGTGGTGGACGACCCGGCGTGCCATGAAGTGGTGATGACCGGCGACGCCCTGGAGAAGGACGGACTGGACAAGTTCCCGGTACCCATCTCCACCCCCGGCTTCGACAACGGCCCCTACACCACCTGCTCCCACTGGATCACCAAGGACCCCGAAACCGGCATCGGCAACATCGGCAACTACCGCGGCCAGATCAAGTCGAACACCCGGGTGGGCGTGTTTCCGTCCGGACTGGGCCAGGACATCTACCTCCACTGGAAGAACGCACAGAAGCGCGGCGAGCCGCTGGAGGCGGCGCTGGTCATCGGCGCGCCTCCGGTGGTTTCCTACGTCTCCGTGCAGAAGGTCGACTACGGCGTGGACGAGATGGCCATCGCCGGCGGTTTCGTGGGCGAGCCCATCCGCATGGCCCAGTGCAAGACCGTGGACCTGCAGGTGCCCGCCGAGTCCGAGATCGTCATCGAAGGACACCTCAACACCGAGTTCGTGGAGCCCGAGGGGCCGTTCGGCGAGTCCCACGGCTACATGCATCCGCGGCAGCTGAACCCGTTCATGGACGTCACCGCCATCACCCACCGCAAGAACGCCATCTACGTCTCGTGGCTCAGCCAGCTCACTCCGAGCGAATCGTCGGTCATCCGCAAGATCGGCTACGACCGGCTCATGCTGGTGCACCTGCGCGACCACTGCCGCATCACCAGCGTCATCCGGGTGGAGATGCACGAGCCCCTGACCAACACCTACAAGCTGGTCATCGTGCAGATGCGCAAGCCCAAGGAAGCCGAGGTGTGGCGCGCGCTCCACGCCGCCGCGTCGTTCCACCCCGGCGTCGGCAAGATCGTCATCGCGGTGGACGAGGACATCGATCCGTCGGACGAGGCCGCGGTGTTCTGGGCCATGTGCTACCGCATGAAGCCCCACCAGGACGTGCAGATCATCGGCGGCATGGAGAAGGGGCACGCCCCGCCGTTCCTGTACAAGGACGACCACAAGGGCACCGACGTTGTGTCGTACCACCTGCCGGCGGACGAATCGGGCATGCTGTGCAACGCCATCCAGAAAGAGCCCTTCCCGCCCGTGTCCCTGCCCAAGCGGGAGTACATGGAGCACGCCCGGGAGCTGTGGGAGGAGTTCATGCTGCCGCCCCTCAAGCCCAAGATGCCGTGGTACGGCTACTCCCTGGGCCAGTGGGACGACGAGCTCGACGAGGAAGCCAAGCTCGCGGTGGAGGGACGCTACTTCGAGACCGGCGAGAAGCTCAAGTCACGGCGCGTCAAGGCCAGCGAGGTGGAAGACGACGACCACTAGGAGCCTGGCTCCTAGAGGGCGTCCAGGACTTCCTTTACCTCGGGGCCGGGGTCGGCGCGGTCCTTGAACGGCGCCAGCCGGCGGTAGAGGTCGGCGGCGGCCTTGTGGAAGCCGGCGGGAAGCCCGGCCGCCTCGAAGCTCGCGGCGATCTCCTCCATCTCGCCCACGTAGCGCCAGCCCTTGGGCGCCGCCACCGAGGCGGCGCGCTCGCTCTTGCCGGGAAGGTTGGGCTGGGACCCCGCCCATTCCTGGAGCAGCGCCTCCTCCACCCCTTCCCGGGCCGCCAGCGCGCGGATGGCCAGGATCAGCGCGTCGCTGCCCTTGGTCCAGGCGGCGTAGGTCATCTTGAGCGCGGAGGCCGCGCCCAGGCCCCCCTCGATGACCCGGGCATCGAGCATGCTCCCGGAGAACAGCTCCGCTACGCCCTCCGCCCCGGCGCCCGAAAGATAGAGGCGCGTCCGGCCCGGCTTGGTCACCGGAGGCCCGATGATGGCGCCGTCGACGAAGACCGCCCCGGCCTTGCCCACCGTATTCCCCACCCTTTCGGCCGTGGCCCTGGAGACGGCGTTGGCATCCACGTACAACCCCGCAAAGCCAAGGTCGGCCACGCTTCGGGCCACTTCCTCGGCGGCATGGGGCGGGCAAACCGAGAGCACCGCGTCGCTCGCGCCGACGGCCTCGGCCAGCGTTCCCACTTCGAGCAGCCCGGACTTCCCGGCCCTTTGCCGCGTTCCTTCGCTCCTTCCCTCGGACACCCACATCACACGGGCGCCGTTCACCGAGGCGCCGATGGTCGTGCCCATATTGCCCGGATGCAACAGCGTGACGGTCTTGATCTTCATAGGCTTTCCGCTCCCCTTATGGTGAAACGATGACGGCATGGAGCGCCCATACCGCGATGACGGTCCAGATGACCATGGACGGCCACAACCGGCCCAACCCTTCGCCGGCCATCTCCCTGCCGAGCCTGAGGAGAGTCCGGGAATAGGGACCCAGCGCCACCCCCATCAGCAGGGAGGTGAGCAGCATCACCGAAACCACTTCGACGATGTCCATGCGGGCGAAGACGAAGTGTCCCACCACGGCGGCAGACACGGCATAGACCCACGTACAGGCGCGGGGATGGTTCAGCATGGCCCCGGCGGTATCCATCCATGATACGGGGGAGATCAGCAACCCGGCGAACTTCACCAGAACGACGACGGCAAAGATGACCGCCAGTATTTCGAGCGCGTCCATGGCATGTCCCCTCCGGCGGCGGCCGGTCGAACCCCGGCCGCATCAGAGCACCGAGGCCGCGGAAAGCGGCTTCGGCCGTTCGTGATACCACTCGAACCAGTCTTCGCCGTCCCGCGGGCAGGCCGACAGCATCGCCTCCATGGTCACGGGCTCGATTCGACCCTCGCGGATCTCCCGCACGCGCGCCGCCGGCATGGGCCGCCCGTACTGCTCGTTCCTCATCTCCAGCCGGATCGCGCCCATCTCCGCGATGATCCGCGAGGCCGTCTCGACGTCGTCGCCGCCGCGGATCAACCGGTACAGGTCTTCCCTCCCTTCCGAGGCGCCGTGCTCGATCTCGTCCCGCAGGATGATCTTCGACGCCCGCGAAAGGGACTCCTCGTAGTCGCCGCCCCGGAGCGGGATCATGCCGTAGAACAGCGAGCCGCCCCCGCCGCGGGTAAAGAGCGCCGCCGCCAGCTCCAGCTCCGAACCCCCGGCCTCGAGCTCCGCCCACCGCCGGTGCTCCCGGTGCGACGCCTCGTACCACGATGCCTGTTGCGCGGTTTCCCGAAGCTCGCGCCACTGCACTCGCTCGCCGCTGATGCCCTCGTAGATGTATGCGAGCATGCCGTAGTGGCGGACCTCCTGATAGTCCTCGGTGAGTTGGTCCACCAGCGTTTCCCGGGACACGGACCGGTCCACCTTCTCCACCAGCTCGCACCGCTGATGGGAGGCGATCTCTTCCAGGTTCCTGGCCTCCCGCGCCACCTGGAAGCGGAGCCATTCCAGATGCTGGCCCAACGGCCGCTTCTCCTCGAAGAAACGCCGCGCCACCTCGGCCTCGCCGGCGCGAAACTTTCCGACGATCTCCTCGATTTCGGGTATCGGGGTCACGGTCCGGACGCTAGCACCGGCCGGAGCCACTGTCAAAAGCGCAACCTCATGCTGCCGCCGCCGGTGCGGGCCGTACATGCCATTGACAAGGACATTTTGACCCGCGTAAATGAGTCAGCCTTTACTCGAATTCGTCGGGAAGGGCGGACGGCGGAGGGGCCGTACGCATGTCGGTCAAGTCCCCGGATGGCATACTCGTGCCGGTGCATTCTTGGACCATGGCGACAAAGGCAGCTACCGAACACACCGGGATCGACCTACCGCTACAGCGGGACAGCGACGCCCTGCTGCAAACTGCACTTGATCTGCTTGAGGAAGGATTCGGCGTCTTCGATCAGGATCTGACATTGATCGCGCGAAACGCGCCGTTCTGCAGGCTCTACGGCTTTCCGGACGATCTGTGTCGGCCAGGGGCAACGCTCGAAGCGTTGCTTCGCCACGACGTGATGCGGGGCGATTGCGAACCCGAAGCCGTCGAGGAACAGGTCGCGAAGAGAATGCGCAGGATCTCTCGCCGCGAGCTTCGCCAGGTTGAGCACGAAATGCCGGACGGGAAGATTCTCCTGACCCGGTACGATCCGGTCCCGAATGGCGGACTGCTCATGTCCTGCCGCGATGTGACGGAAACGCAGCGGATCGAACAGGCTCTCGACGCGCGCTATCTCGCCCATGAGCTGGAACGGGTGCAGAGACGGCTGAGCGAAGCGATCGAGGCCATCTCCGAAGGCTTCGTGCTGTTCGATTCCGAAGACCGTCTGGTTCTTTGCAACGCAACCTACCGGCGCTACTACGCCGACGCCGTAGGCAAGGAGGCCGTGACGCGGCTGGAGCCGGGCGCCTTGTACGAGGATATCTCTCGGACATTCTTCGAGCGGGGCCTGTCCCCCGACGCAGCGTTCGACGTCGACGCCTATCTGAAACGGCCGCGCGACCGGCGGGACCGCTCTGAAGTTCCCGTCGAGCTCCACCTGTCGAGTGGGGTCTGGCTGCAGAGCACCGAACGGCGGACGCAGGCCGGCGGCGTTGTCTCGGTCTACACGGACATCACCGAGGTCAAGCAGCGTGAAGGAGAACTCAACGCCGTGCTCGACACCATCGAGTACGGCATCTGCTTCATGGGGCGCGACCTCCGGGCGCGGGTCGCCAATCGCGCCTTCCGCGAGATGTGGGGCTTCCCGGACGATTTCTTCGACAGCCATCCGACCCTGGCGGAAATGATCGGCTACAACCGCCACACCGGGCTCTACGGCGTTCCCGACGACCAATGGGAGGACTATCTCAGCGGCCGCATCGCGGCTGTCCGGGCGGGGGCCATACAGCCTTTCGAGTGGACCCGTGCCGACGGCAGGGTCCTGCGGTACCAATGCATCGAGCTCCCCAACGGCGGCCGCATGCTGACCTATCTCGACATCACCGAGATGAAGCGGCGCGAGCGGCGGCTCAGCGAACTTGTCGACGAGCTTGCCGCGACGCGCGACGACGCGCTGCAGGCGCGCGACCAGGCGATGGAGGCCAACCGCACCAAGAGCCAGTTCCTCGCCAACATGAGCCACGAGTTGCGCACGCCCCTGAACGCCATCATCGGCATCACCGAGATGCTGGAGGAGGACGCGAGGGACGACGCCCTGGACGACTACATCGAGCCCCTGGAACGGGTCTCGCGCGCGGGGACCCACCTCCTGCACCTGATCAACGAGGTCCTCGACCTCTCCAAGATCGAGGCGGGCCGGATCGAGTTCCATGTCGAGGCCATCGACATCGCCGAACTGACGGAAGAGCTGGCGACGACCGCGCAACCGCTCGCCGACAAGAAGGGCAACCGGTTGACGGTCCGTTACCCGGAGGAACTCAGCGTGATACACGGGGACCCGACACGGGTGCGGCAAATCGTCCTCAACCTGCTGAGCAACGCCTGCAAGTTCACCGAGGGCGGCGAGGTGAGCCTGACCGTTTCTCGAAAGAGGACGCGCGGCAAGGACTGGATTCAGTTCGCCGTCGCGGATACCGGCATCGGCATGACGCCGGAGCAACAAGCCAAGGTGTTCGAGGAGTTCGCCCAGGCCGACAGTTCCACCACCCGAAAATACGGCGGCACAGGCCTCGGCCTTGCCATAAGCCGGCGGTTCTGCCGTATGATGGGCGGGGACATCGAGCTGACCAGCGAGCCGGGAGTCGGCAGCACGTTCACGGCGCGGCTTCCCGTGACCCTGGACCTCGCGCAATTGGGCGGCAGCGACCCGGAGCCGCCAACGATCGCACGAACCGATGACTAGGATACTTTACGTCGAGGACAACGATGACAATATCTACATGCTCGAACGTCGCTTGCGGCGCAAGGGCTACGATATCGTCATCGCCACGGACGGCGAGGCGGGGGTCGAGATGTCCCGTTCCGGCGCACCGTCGCTGATCCTGATGGATCTGAACCTGCCGGTGCTGGACGGCTGGGAGGCCGCCAGGCGGATCAAGTCCGCGCCCGAGACCCGGCACATTCCGATCATCGCGCTTTCGTCGCACGCCATGGAAGGCGACCGGGAAAGCGCGATCGATGCCGGCTGCGACGACTACGACACCAAGCCGGTGGATCTCGCGCGCCTGCTGGCAAAGATCGAGGCGCTGTTGCCGAAGGGAGCCCCGGCGTGAGCGGCGACGGTCCCGCCATTCTCGTGGTCGACGACAACGAGGACAACTGCTACACGCTGACGCGGCGGCTGAAGCGGCAGGGTTACGACAACGTGGCCACCGCCGGGCACGGGCGGCAGGCGCTGGAGCTTCTGGCCGCGCGCCCCTTCGACCTGGTCCTGCTCGACGTCATGATGCCGGACATGAACGGCTACGAAGTGCTGGAGACCATGAAGGCCGATCCGGCGCTGCGCGGCATCCCGGTCGTCATGATATCGGCGCTGGACGAGGCCGACAGCGTTGCCCGCTGCATCGAGATCGGCGCCGAGGACTATCTTGCCAAGCCCTTCGACCCGACCCTGCTGCGCACCCGGGTCCGCGACTGCCTGGAGAAGAAGCGGCTCAGGGACAGCTAGGCCGACACTCGTACCCGTTTCGGTCGGAACCGCTCTACCCTCTACCGGGGGTCCGTATCCGGGAGACCGGCAGCGTCCGCTCCGGCGGTGAGAAGATATCCGTATAGATCCAGCATCAGCTGCTCCTGATCCTCTTCCAGCCGCTGCCGAACTTCGGGGGTGAGCGTCAAGGTCCGGCACGGTTCGTCCACGACCGCGGCGGTCGTGGACGCGTGGGCCTCGAAAGCGGCCCGTATCCCTATCGCATCGCCGGGACCGCACTGGCGAAGCCGCGTGCCTCCGGCATCGTAGACGGAGGCCCGGCCCATCAGCAGCAGTTGCAACCCATCCTGCGGCTCGCCCATCGCCACAAGGGTCTCGCCCGCGTTGTAATCGCGGACCTCCAGCCACTTGCGGAGCTCGTGGGCCATGTCCTCGAACAGGATACGCCTGTCCAGGTGGCTCTCGATATCGCCAGCGAAGCGGTCCAGCAACGCGTCGCCGGAGCCGTCCTCACGGCCGAGATCCGCCCTTCGCGCCGCGATGACGATATCCTCGCATCGCTCGAGAGCGCGGTCCGCGTCCGGTTCGAACAGCAGGCCGGCGAATACCGGAGAAGGAAGATTGCGTTCCATCTCGGCCCGGCAGTTTTCGGGCGCAGCGCACAGAGCGGTCCGTACTCCGGCGTCGTGCGAGGCCAAGACAAACTGGCACAGGGTGTTGACGGCCGAGAAGTCCAGACCCGAGACGGCCTCGAAATCGAGCAGGATGCAGGCCGGAGGCGAGTCGCGGCCCAGCGACTGCTTGAGCCGGCTGGCCAGGGTGTGGACGCTTCCGAAGAAGAGATAGCCGCGCAGCCGGTATCCATGGACCCGGTCGCCCTCCGCCAGCAGTATCGCCTGGTCGGCGATGCGGCGGGTCCGGTTGCTGCGGCGCTCGCGCGCGGTGAATCCGGCCTCGATCGGATCCACGCGGCTGAGGCGGATCGCGAAGTGAACGGTTGTGATCGCCATCCCGATGCCCACGCCCTCGGCGAAACCGAGGAACACCACGGCGACGAAAATCGCGAGGACGATGGCGTAATCCAGCCGTGGCAGCCGCTTGCGGCTTCTCACGAGCCATTCGTCCAGCAAGCCGACGCCGACGAACATCGCCATCCCGGCCAATAGCGGCACCGGGACCAGTCTCAGGAAGGCATCGCCCACGAGCAGCACGGAGCCCAGCACGAGGGCGGTGACGACGCCGGTGAGCCGTGTTTCGGCTCCGAACCGGTGGTTGAGCATCGAAAACGGCAAATTCATGAATCCAGCCGGACCGCCGCCCAGACCGGCGACCACGCTGGCTCCGCCCGCCGCCTTGAACTCCCGGTTCCACTCCATCTCCCGGTTCGTGGCCAGCTCGAAGCTGCCGAAATATATGACCGCGCCGAGCAGGGTAACCGCGACCAGGGACAGCATGTTGGGAATCTGCCCGACCACCGCGCCCCAGTCCACGTACGCCAGATCGCCCGGTTGGAAGGGGGGCCAAAGGGTCCCTTCCATCGCGTTCGCGAACAGCAGGCCCGCCGCCGCGGCCTCTTCCACCGAGATATCGAGGAGGGGCAGGCTCATATGGTAAAGCACGGCGCCGAGCACGAAACTCGCCGGCAATATCCAGGGGCTGCTCCAGCGTTTGGTGGCCAGGAACAAGCCGAGGCCGGAAACCACGCCGGGACCCCAGTTCCACAGTACGGTGGTTTCCAGGAGCGAAGGAAGCGCTTGCCAGCCCGGCGTCGCCTTCATCATCGACAACGCCGCCAGAGTGATGAGCCCGCCAACGCCGGCGAGAACCCCACAGGCGACCGGATAGGGAACGAACCGGAGCAGATCGGCCAACCGAAAATGCCCGATCGCCAGGAAGCACGCACCCGTCGCGACCGAGCCGACGATCACGATCGCGGCCATGGTCATGAACAGCGCGTTCCCCTCCAGCGGGATCGCGGCGGCGATGGTCGCCAACACGATCACGACAACCGTCGGATGGTTCGAGACCGCTCCCCGGTAGCCCCCGGTCAGCGCGATCACCAGGCAGACGGCGAACGTGCCGAACACCATGATGCCGATGCCCTGGGACAGGAACGGCGCCAGCGGACCTGAAAAAACCAGGGCTCCGAACAGGATCTCGTAGACAATGTTGATCAGGCCCAGGATGAGTCCGGTCGACAGCGCCGGCAACAGCTTGCCCTCGCGTACGTCGGCGCGGAATTCGGAGACCAGGCTCGTGATCGCTGACACCAAACAGCCCTCCGTAGAGCAAAGGACCATACATCATTCGGGGTGATTCATATACAGACGAAATCCGCCGGAGCGCGGGAAAGCGGTGCACTTCTCGCCGGGAACCGGCTTGCCGGCCGGGCGTCGCAGGACATCTCGTCGTGGCTGCCGTGGCCGGCCGCATGTGGCGGCCCGTTCGCGTCAGGCCGGTGGTGGGTCCGCCGCGAACGGGGTATGATGACCGGCATGTCCACGCCGAAAGGGACCGCCCTCGTCACCGGCGGAGCCCGCCGCATCGGCGCCGCCGTCGCGCGGGCGTTGGCCCGAGACGGATACGACGTCGCGCTTCACTACTTCACCTCCGCGGAGCCGGCCGAACGCGTCGCGGCAGAGATCGCGGCGCTGGGGCGCCGGTGCCGGCTGTTCCGCTGCGACCTCAACGATCACCAGGAGACGAGCGCCCTGGTCCCGGCGGTGCGGAAGCACTTTGCCGGCCTCGACGTGCTGGTCAACAACGCCTCCATCTTCGAACGCGGCACCCTTCGGGAAACCGGGCGCGACCTGTTCGAGCGGCATTTCAACATCAACCTCAAGGCGCCCTTCTTTCTCATCCAGGCGTTCGCCGAAAGCTGCGCCGGGGGCCAGGTCATCAATATCCTCGACACCCGCGTCAGCCGCTCCGACCCCCACCACGCCGCCTACACGCTGTCGAAGAAGATGCTCCTGGAGCTGACGAAGATGGCCGCCCGGGAGCTCGGCCCCGCCATCCGGGTCAACGGGGTCTCACCGGGCATGATCCTGCCGCCGCCCGGGGGAGTGGTGGACGAACTCGAGCGGCGGAGCCAGGCCCTGCCCTTGAAACGCATCGGCGACACCGATAACTTGGTCGCCGCCGTGCGGTTCCTGTTGAACAACCCCTTCGTCACCGGCGAGAGCATCCACGTCGACGGCGGGGAGCACCTGTAACGCCTTCCCGGGGTCCCATGATCCAGCGAAATCCGGTCAAGATCACCATCGAGAACCTGCGGCTCCGCGCCATCATCGGCATCAACGACTGGGAGCGCGAGACCAGGCAGGACGTGGTCGTCAACGTGGAGCTGGAGCTGGCGCCGGGAACGGTGTTCACCCGCGACGCCATCGACGAGACCGTGGACTACAAGCGACTGAACAAACGGCTCATCGCCGAAGTGGAGCGGTCGTCTTTCTTTCTCCTCGAAAAACTGTGCGACCACCTGCTGGCGCTGGTGATGGAAGACGGCCGGGTCCGGCGCGCATGGGTCCGGGTGGCCAAGCCGTCCGCTCTCCGCTTTACCGATTCCGTTTCCGTGGAATGCTCGGCGGAAAGGGATGAGACGGGGGCCGGAGCGGCATGAACCAGGCCGTCATCGGCGTCGGGTCCAACATCGAGCCCCAGGTCAACGTGCCCAGGGCCCGGGAACGGATCGCCGAACGTCACGCCATCCTCGCCGAATCGCCCCTGGTGGAGACAAGCCCCGTCGGCTATGCCGACCAGCCGGACTTCACCAACGGCGCCCTGTTGCTGGAGACCCGCGTGGACCGGGAGCGGCTGAAGGCCGACCTCAAGGCCATCGAGATCATGCTCGGGCGCCGGCCGGGATTGAACCGGTACGGACCTCGGACCATCGATCTCGACATCGTCGTGTGGAACGGCGAGGTCATCGATCCGGACCTCTACACCCGGGACTATCTGCGCCACGCCGTGCTGGCGGTGCTTCCGGACCTGAAGCTGTGATTCGGAGACGTCCGGACGCGCGGCGGATACGGCCGGCAACCGCGGCGGCGCACGCGCTGGCGATGCTGCTGCTCCTGGCCGGCGGCGGCTCCGCCGGGGTGATGGCGGTGAAGGCGGTGCCGGTGGCGCTGGACCCGGAACGGCCGGACCTGAGGACGGTCGGCAGGCTGGTGTTCGTGAGCGGTTTCGAGCTGGTGTCGGAGCACCCGCGGTTCGGCGGGCTTTCCGGCCTGGACGTCAGTCCCGACGGACGGCGGCTCCGGGCCGTCTCCGACCGCGGCCGCTGGCTCACCGCGGACCTTGTCCACGACGACGCCGGGCATCTTGTGGGCGCTGGCTCGTGGCGCGACGCTCCCATGCTGACTCCCGCCGGCAAGCCGGTGCGGGGCCGCCAGCGGGACGCCGAAGGGCTGGCGCGAATCGCCGGCGACGCCTTCCTGGTCTCGTTCGAAGGGCGCCACCGGATCTGGCGATATCCGGCGGCCTTCGACGCGCCTCCCAAGCCGGTGGCCACGCCCCGCGCTCTCGACGACGCGCCCGTCAACGGGGGACTCGAAGGAATCGCCGCGCTGCCCGACGGCACGGTCCTGGGCGTGACCGAACGGCACGCCAACCCGGACGGCAGCCTCAAGGCCTGGCTCATGCGGGCCGGCGCGGCCCATGAGATCGCCTACGTGCCGGCCGGCGGCCTCCAGCCCACGGACCTTGCCGCCATGCCCGACGGGGAAGTGCTGCTGCTCGAACGCCGCTTCACCCTGTCGGAGAGGCGCGCGCGGATCGTCCGGCTGCCCAAGGACCGTCTGCGGGAGGCCCGCCGGCGCGCCGGGACCCGGGTCCGGGGAGAGCCCGTAGCGGACTTGACGCATCCGCTGCCGACGGACAACTTCGAGGGGCTCGCCTTCAGGCGGGACCGCGCGGGACGGACGCTGATCTACCTGGTGTCCGACAACAACTTCCTGCCGTTCCAGCGGACCCTGTTGCTGCAGTTCCGGATGATTGATGAATTTTGAGTTTAATTCTAGGATTCGTTCCTGCATCCTTTCGCGGGAGGGACCATGAGCCTCAAGAAGCTTGAACAGAAACCGCTGGAACAACTGAGCCTCGATGAGCTTCACGCGCTGTTCCGCCTCCGGGTGAAGCCCGAGGCCATCGAGCACGTCATGGGCGCCGCCGAGAGCGAGTCCACCCTGAAGCGGAACCGGACCGCGTTGGACCGGCTGCTCTTCCGGCAACGGATCTTCCACGACGTCACCGACCCGGACACGTTCATCGAGCTGTTCGGCCACAGGCTGCCGTCGCCCGCGCTGATCGGGCCGGTGGGCAGCTTCCGGCTGCTGCGCAAGAACGGCGAGCACGAGGTGGCGGAAGGCGGCAGCCTGTTCGGGACCATGGTGTTCATCAGCGGCGCCACCCAGTCCACCGTGGACCAGTGGGCGGAGGGGATCTCCTCGCCCCTGGTGTACATGGCCTACCTCAGCAAGGGGCGGGACAAGGTGCTCAGCGCGGTGCACAGGGCGGACGAGATCGGCTACGCCGCCGTGGGGCTGACCATGGACACGCTGCAACCCACCAAGCTGCGGGACCGGGTGCCGATGTCCTCGGACGGAAAGCCCCGCACGGTGCACCTGTCGTCGCCGGACGACGTCACCTGGCTCAAGAACGAGGTGTCCGTGCCCGTGGTGGTGAAGGGGATCATGAATCCCGACGACGCCCGTATCGCCATCGACGCCGGCGCCGACTGCCTGGTGGTGTCCAATCACGGCGGTCGCATCCTCGACTTCAATCGCGCCGCCATCGAAGTCCTGCCGGAAATCGTCGACGCGGCCCGCGACCGGGTCCCGGTGCTGCTCGACAGCGGCGCCCGCCGGGGCGGCGACATCGCCAAGGCCCTGGCCCTGGGCGCCCGGGCGGTGCTGCTGGGGCGGCCCATCTGCTGGGGCCTCGGCGCCGCCGGGCCGGAGGGCGTGGCCCGGGTGTTGTCGATCCTCACCGACGAGTTGAAGCGGGTGATGATCATGACCGGCACTCCAGCCATCCCGGACATCACGCCGGCGCTGCTCAGCCTGGACCCTAACAACGTCTGGTTCCGGGGAATGTAGGAAACCGAGAGCACAGGAGGTCCACATGAGCGCGGAAGACCGTCTGAAGGAATTGAACCTGAGCCTGCCGCCCCGGCCCAGGCCCATGGCGAACTACGTCAGCGCCGTGAGAACCGGGCCGTTGCTCTACCTTGCCGGGCACGGCCCTCTGGGCAACGACGGCAAGCCCATCTCGCGCGGCAAGCTGGGCCGCGACCTCACCGTGGAAGAGGGCTACCAGGCGGCGCGACAGACCGCGCTGAACGCCCTGGTCACGCTCAGGGCCGAGCTCGGGAGCCTCGACCGCGTCCGCCGTATCGTCAAGGTGCTGGGCATGGTGAACGCCGACCCGGAGTTCCACAAGACCCCCCAGGTCATCAACGGCTTCTCCGACCTGATGGTGGAGGTGTTCGGCGAGAGCATCGGCAAGCATGCCCGCTCCGCGGTGGGCATGGCGACCCTGCCCAACGGAATTCCGGTGGAGATCGAATCCATCTTCGAGGTCGAATGATCGGCCGCGGCCACGAGGCCCCGTGTGCGCCGCCGGCGGCCCTCTTCCCCGCCGAAGTCCATCCGGCGCGCCTCGACCAAATCGTCGAGCATTTTCGACCCTTTGGGCGCAACCCCCGCCTCCGGGAAACGGACAAGTCCTTGAAAACCCTTTATTATCGCGGAGATCAGCCTCTGGCACGAAAGGTGCTGTTACCAAGGGTCACCTATTCCCCGAGGAGGTAGCTCATGCTCTCGAAACGATATCGTTCAACATGGTTAAAGACGTTGGGCGTGTGCACCCTGTTGCTCGCGGTCATCGCCCTTTTCGCAGGTTTCAACCAGCAGCCTCTCCGCGCGTCCACCGAATCCGCCGGCGATCAACGGCCGGTAAGGAGCATCGTGGACCTCGTCAAGGCCACCAGTCCGGCGGTGGTCAACATCACCACCAAGGGGGAGACGCAGCCGGCGCAATGGTCTCCGTTCGGCCAACAGTGGCCCGAGGAGTGGCGCAAGTTCTTCGAGGCGCCTCCCTTCAATATGCCCAGCCCTTTCGGCAGTCCCGGCGGGCCCTCGGTGCCGCGCAGGACCGAGTCGTTCGGATCCGGCGTGATCATCGACTCCAAGGGGCTGATCCTGACGAACCATCACGTCGTGGCGGGCCGAAAGGACGCCGCCATCAAGGTGACTCTGCCTGACGGGAACGAGTTCGAAGGGAAGATCATCGGCACGGACGAGAAGACCGACATCGCCCTGATCCGTATCACCGCCGGCTACGAACTGCCCACCGTGCCGCTGGGGGATTCCGACAAGCTGGACATCGGCGAAGGCGTGGTGGCCATCGGCAACCCGTTCGGGCTTGACGGCACCGTCACCGCCGGTATCGTCAGCGCCAAGGGCCGCCGTATCGGGTCCGGGCCCTACGACAACTTCATCCAGACCGACGCCTCCATCAACCCGGGCAATTCCGGCGGTCCGCTCGTCAATCACCGGGGCGAGGTGGTGGGCGTGAACACCGCCATCTACAGCCGTGGCGGCGGCAACGTCGGCATCGGCTTCGCCATCCCCATCAACCTCGTCAAGGAAGTGCTCCCGCAGCTCCGGAACGACGGACAGGTGACCCGCGGTTGGCTTGGCATAGGCTTCCAGAGGATGACGCCGCTGTTGGCCGAGTCCCTGGGCGTGAAGGAGCCGGACGGGGCGCTCGTGTCCAAGGTGTTGCCCGACACTCCGGCGAAGGAGGCGGGATTCAAGGCCGGCGACGTCATCGTCGAGTTCGACAGCATCCCGGTCAAGCAGGCCGGCGACCTTCCATTGATCGTCGCCAGGACCCCCGTGGGGAAAGAGGTCGGGGTAAAGGTCCTGCGCGACGGCGGCGAAAAGACGCTGACGGTGCGCATCGGCAAGCTCCAGGGAGAGGAGACGGCCGCGAAGGTGGAACGGCAGGCTTCCGATCTGGGCCTCACGGTGCAGGAGGTGACCCCGGAGATCGCCAAGAAGCTGTCCATGAAGCGTGCCGAAGGAGTCGTCGTCACCACGGTGAAACCCGGGAGTCCCGCGGACGAGGCCGGGCTGCGCCAGGGGGACGTGATCCTCGAGGTCAACCGGACCCCCGTGGGCACGCTGGCGGACTACGGCAAGGCGCTGAAGGACGCGGACAAGGACCGCGGCACCCTGTTCCTGGTGAAGCGGGGCGAAGTCACGCGGTTCTTCGCCGCCAAGACCTGAGCCCAAGCGCCGGCGTTCGGGAGTCCCGGTCCGGAACGGCCGGACACATCCGGGGGAGGGCCATGGGGCGAAGCGTCGTCCCGCGGCCCTCCCCTTTGCGCTTGACGGGACCCCGGCGCCGGTTCGCCGGTTGTTGCCAAGCCGGAGTGCGTTTGTATAATGGAGTGGCGGGGACGGGTCCGCCCTTCCCCGCCATTTGAAACCGCCCGCGAAAACCATGAAACGCTCTTCCCTGGTCCCCTATTTTCTTGCCTCCGTCCTGCTGTTGCTGGTCCTCTTCTCGCTCTACGTCTTCTACGAGAGCCGCTGGCTGGAAGAAGAGCTGGTGCGGCAGGTGGAGGTCAAGGCCCTGGCCCTGACCAAGACCATGGAGACCAGCGCGAAGAAGTCCATCAAGGGCAATGCGCTGATAGAGGAGCTGGTAAGGAAACGCCTGCTGGACAACGCGCGCGTCATCGACCGGCTGCTGACCGCCAATCCGCCCGCGGTCCTGGTGCAGCGCATCAGCGCCATCAACGATCTCTACAAGGTCGAGCTCCTGGACCTCCAGGGCCGTCCCTGGGTCTCGCACACCGGTTTCGAGCCCCCCCAGGATTTCCTGGCGGGTTTTCGGGAGCGATGGGCCGGCCGCAAGGCGGAGGTGCACATCTGGGGCAGGCTGTGGTCACGGTTTCCGGGCCAGCCGCCCGCACTTCCCCAGCACAAGTTCTGGGAGGACAGCGTCTTCGGGGTGGCGCTGGAGGCGCGCAGCTTCCCCGGCTTCATCGCCGTCCACGCCGACGCCTCCTACATGCTGAAGCTGCAGCGCGAGATCGGCGTGCAGCGCCAGATCCAGGACCTGGGGCGGCAGGACGAAATCCACCAGCTCGCGCTTCTCGACAACGACTTCACGGTGCTCGCTCACACCGAGCCGGCGCTGGTGGGGACTCGGATGGGAGACGAACTGACCGCCAGGGCCCGCGCCAGTGAACGGTCGGCCCATCGCATCGTGCGGACCGAGGGCGGAGCCCGGCGTTACGAACTGGTGAAGCCCATCACGCTGGACGACGACCCCATGGGCTTCCTGAGGATCGGTCTTTCCATGGACTACGTGGATGCCGCCTGGTGGCAGAGTCTGTGGTCCATGGTGGGCCTCGGCTGCGGCATACTGGCCCTGGGCATGCTGGGGTTTGCCGCGATCCTGTACAACCAGCGGTTCCACATGCAGGAGATCAAGGCCCTGGAGGCCGAGGTGGAACGGCGCGAGCACCTCTCCATGATGGGCAATCTCGCGGCCACCGTGGCTCACGAGGTGCGAAACCCCCTCAACGCCATCTCCATGGGGCTGCAGCGTCTCAGGGCCGAGTTCAAGCCCACCCAGGACGAGGGCGAGTACACCCACTTCATCGAGCTGATGCGCGGAGAGGTCCACCGGCTGAACGCCATCGTCGAGGAATTCCTGTCTCTGGCGCGTCCATTGAGCATGAAGACCGATCTGGTCAAGGTGGACCAGTTGCTGAACGAGCTGACCACGTTGACCCAAAGCGACGCCGCCGCGGCCGGGGTGGAGATCGCCGTGGTGAACCACGGGCCGCGGCCGGTGGTCAAGGCCGATCCCGACTACCTCAAGCAGGTGCTGCTGAATCTCATCCTCAACGGCCTTCAGGCCATGCCGGAAGGCGGCAAGCTCACCATCGAGACGGCCGTGCGGGACTCGAGGATGAGGCTTTCGGTCAGCGACACCGGCGTCGGCATCGAGCCGGAGAACCTGGCGCGGATCTTCGAGCCCTACTTCACCACCAAGACCGACGGTTCCGGGCTGGGCCTGGCCATCGCGCGCCGGATCATCGAAGGCCATGGCGGGACCCTTGACGTAACCAGCAAGACGGGAAGCGGCAGCCGGTTCGAAATCGTTCTTCCGCTGGACCACACGCTCACGTGAGCGCGCGGTCGGGGGCCGCGGGGCCGGAACCGCGGATGACGAGCACTGAAATGACCGAACAGGCCTATCGAGAAGACACCGAATCGCGGGTTGCGGGCCATGGGGACCGCTTCCACGTGATGGTGGTGGACGACGAGCGCACGCAGCTCGAGTTCGTCGGCGGCTTCCTCCGCAAGGCAGGGTTCGAGGTCGTGCTGATGGAGAGCGCCGGCCGGGCGCTGGAGAGGTTCCGCAGGGAACCCTTCGATCTGGTGCTGACGGATCAGCGGATGTCGGAGATGTCGGGCCTTGATCTGCTCAAACAGTGCCGCGGGGTGGATCCCGAAGTGGCCGTCATCATCATGACCGCGTACGGAAGCATCGAGACCGCGGTCTCCGCCATGCAGGACGGGGCCACCGACTACCTCACCAAGCCGCTGAACCTGGAGGAGCTCCTGCTGCGCATCGAGCGGGTCAAGCGCAGCCACCAACTGGTGCGGGAGAACACCCAACTCCGGGAAGCACTCCAGGAACGCCATCGCATCGAGGGCATCATCGGAGAGAGCGGCCAGATGCAGGAAGTCCTCGACCTGGTGCGGCGCGTGGCCCCCAGCGATGCCACCGTCCTGCTTCGCGGGGAGAGCGGCACCGGCAAGGAGCTCATCGCCAAGGCCATCCATTACGCCAGCGACCGCAGGTCCGGACCCCTGGTGAAGGTCAACTGCGCCGCGTTGCCTGAAACCCTGCTGGAATCGGAGCTGTTCGGGCACGAGAAGGGCGCGTTCACCGGCGCGTTCGCCATGCGCAAGGGCCGTTTCGAGATCGCCGACGGGGGCACCCTGTTTCTGGATGAGATCGGCGACCTGCCCGCCCATCTGCAGGCAAAGCTGCTGCGCGTGCTGCAGGAAAAGGAATTCGAGCGGGTGGGCTCGAACCGCGCCATCACCACCGACGTGCGCATCATCACGGCGACGCACAGGGATCTCGAGCAGCTCATGCGGGAGGGCAGCTTCCGCGAGGACCTCTACTACCGCCTCAACGTGGTGACCATCATCCTGCCTCCATTGCGTGAGCGCCGCCAGGACCTCCCCGCGCTCATCGAGCACTTCCTCCGGAAATTCGCCGAAAAGAACGGCAAGCCGATCCAGGGTTTCTCCCGCGACGCCCGTGACGCCCTGCTGCGGTACGACTACCCCGGCAACGTCCGCGAGCTGGAGAACCTGGTGGAACGCGCCATCGTGCTCACCCGCGACGACGTCGTCAGCCTCGGCGAACTGCCGCTGACCATCAAGGAAACCCGGACCGGCGCGGACGACCAGACCAATCTTTCGGCGGTGGTGGAAGGGATGGAACGGCGCATGATCGTCGAGGCCCTCGATGCCGCCGGCGGCGTCCAGACCAAGGCGGCGGACAATCTCGGCATCAGCGAGCGGGCACTCCGATACAAGCTTCGGAAATACGGCCTCCGCGACGACAAATGACGCCCCGGGGCCGCTAACCAGGTGCTTGACAACGATTATTTTCGGTGATATCGTAGGTTGTTGCTGATACTCCTCAAGGACCGCTACTTAGTCTTGTTGGGTCCGCAGGGACTGTCCCAACACATAATTTCACATTCGTGTCTGTACCGCCGATCCCTTGATGACGCGCCGGTCGGCCAGTCAAGCCGGAGCATCGAGGTTTCGCGAGGGTTGCGGACACTTTTAATCTGGGAATTGTCGGATTGCCGGCCTGCTGGAAGGAGCCGGGCCCTTCGAGCGGCGGCGTGATGAATCATGGTGGAAGCCAACGATGATGGAGAGAGCCTTGAACATCGAAGACACCGAGGACGCGATGGACGACTCAATCGACGAGCTTGACGACATCTCCATAGGAGAAGTGGAGGAAGAGGAACGAAGCGCGTCGTTTTCGGAGGAGTCCCCGCAGAGCCCCGTTCCGGTGGACAGTGACCGGGTGGACGAAAAGACCGATCCGGTGTCGCTCTACCTGCGGGACATCGGCTCCACCCCGCTGTTGACGCGGGAGCGCGAGGTACAGCTCGGGATGCAGATGGAGCAGGGGCAGGACGAGTACATCGCCAGCGTCCTCGCCTCGCCCTACACGGTACGTCGCGTGCTCGACCTCGCCGAGCGGATCAAGAGGAACGAAACGGGGCTGGACCGTGTGCTGATGCTGGACGATGACGGCACCGCGTTCGACGAGACCACCGAACGCCGCCGCTTTCTCAAGGGAATCACCGTGCTGCGCGGTCTTGTCGAGGACCAGAAAAGCATCCGTAAAGAGCTCGCCCGGAAGCGGACTTCCCAGAAGCGCCGGGTGGTGCTGGAAGCCAATCTCGGCAAGAAGGAAAACCGGATCATCGACTCGGTGAAGGGGCTGCGTCTTTCCAAGGAATGGATCGACGAGGTCGGCGAGACCCTCAAGGAATCGCACCGGGCCATCGTCGAGTTGCAGGAACAGGCCCGCACACATACGCGCGGCAATGCGGCCAAGCGAATCGCCGCCGAGATACAGGCCGTCGAGGACGCCCTCGAATCCACCGCGGCCGACATCGCGTCTCAGGTGGAAGCGATCAACGCCGCCGAGTACAAGGCCTCATCCGCGAAAAAGGTGCTCATCGAGGCCAACCTGAGGCTCGTCGTCAGTCTGGCGAAGAAATACGGCAACCGGGGGCTCCAGTTCCTGGACCTGATTCAGGAGGGCAACGTCGGCCTCATGCGCGCGGCGGAGAAGTTCGACTATCGGCTGGGCTACCGGTTCTCGACCTACGCGGGCTGGTGGATTCGACAGAGCATCACCCGCGGCATCATCGACTCGGCGCCGACCATCCGCATCCCGGTTCACATGATCGAGACCCGGAACAAGCTCATCCGTGCCCACCGGTCGCTCCACCGCAAGCTCGGAAGAGAGCCGCAGCCGGATGAAGTGGCGACCGAGATGGGGCTGACCACCGACGAGATCCGCAGGCTGATGCGCATTGTCAAGGAACCGGTCTCGCTGGAAACGCCCATGGGCGACGACGAGGAGAGCCGGCTCGGCGACTTCGTCGAGGACAAGCACATCTCCAAGCCCCTGGACCAGACCATTCACGCCAACCTGCGCGACAAGGTCAAGAGGGTCCTCGCCACCCTGCCGCCGCGCGAGGAAGCCGTGCTGCGGTTCCGCTTCGGCATCGGGGAGGTACGGGACTACACCCTGGAAGAGCTCGGCGAGCGTTTCTCGCTCACGCGGGAACGCATCCGCCAGATCGAGCAACGAGCGCTGAGAAAGCTCAGGACCGCGGTAGCGGAACTGAATCTTCAGGACTAAGAGGCTCCTCGGTGACCTGCCCCGGCGGCGTCACCGAGTGGGTCTTCACCTCACCCCGCCGTCGACGGGCAAAATCCTGTACCTGCCGCCTCGCCGCATCGAACGCGTCCCGAATGGCCACGTGGACGTCGTGGTGTGCCCCGGCGTGGCTGTTGTCGCGGTTCACCACCAACTCGCCGCCGGGCACCGTCAGGTCGATACGGACGTTGTAGAGCCTGCCCTTGTGATGATGACGGTGCGGCGCGGCCACCACGACCCGGCAGCTCGTGATGCGGTCATGGAACTGATCGAGCTTGGCCGCCTTGTCGCGGATGGCCTGCTCGATACCGCGAGAGGGTTCCACGTCGCGAAAGGTCACTTGCAGTTCGAGTTTCATCGGTCCCTCCCTTCCAAACTCTTCTCCTTTTTATATTCTTCGGCAATACTGCGTCAATTGCCCCTGTAACGAAACCCCGTCCGCGCGGCCAGGACTTCCATGAGTGGGCGCAACCTGACAGGATTCACACCCTCCGAGCGGCGACGGCTGCAACGCCTGGCCCGATCGGCGGCATCCCCCGACACCGCCCTGGTGCAACTCGGCCGGCTGGTGGAATCCGGCGGCCGCGCCCCCTTGGCAAGCCTGGCGCCGGCGGATCTACGGGTCCTGCTGCGGATCCTCGGCGGCAGCGCCTACCTCGCGGACATCCTCATCAACGAGGGCGATGCATGGGCCGAGACGTTCACCCAGGCCATCCGCACCGGACCCAAGCCGGCGGCCCGGCATGCCGCGGAGCTCGGCGGAACCCCCGGAGACGAGACTCCGGAGCGGTTTTACCGCCGGTTGCGCCACCACAAGCGGCGGGAGTTCCTCCGCATCGGCGGCCGCGACCTCGGCTCGCTGGCGCCGGTGGGGGAAACCATGGCGGAGCTGACGACCCTCGCCGACGCCGCGCTGGAGGCCGCCTACCGGTTCTGCCGCGCCAGCCTCGAACGGCAACACGGCCGCGTGAAACTCCCCGGCACATCCCGGGACAACCGCTTCGTGATACTGGGCATGGGCAAGCTAGGCGGCGGAGAGCTCAACTTCAGCTCCGATATCGACCTCATCTACCTGTACGAAACCGACGAGCCGGCGAATCGCCGAGCGGTGTCGCCGCCGGAGTTCTTCGGTCAACTGGCCGAACGCCTGACCCGAGCCATGGGCGAGCTCACCGAGGACGGCCTGGTGTTCCGCACCGACCTGCGGCTTCGTCCCATGGGCGGCCAGGGACCCGCCGCGCAACCCGTGGCCGCGGCGCTGCTCTACTACGAGTCCTGGGGCCTCTGCTGGGAGCGTTCCGCCCTGATCAAGGCCAGAGCCGTGGCCGGGGACGTGGAGTTGGGCGAGACCTTTCTCGACGACGTCAGGCCGTTCGTCTACCGCCGTTACCTGGATTATTCCACGGTGGAGGAGCTGCGCGACATGAAGGCGCGCATCGAACGGCAACAGCTCGCCGACGGCGACCGCCGCGAGCGGAATCTCAAGCTCGGACACGGCGGCATCCGGGAAGTGGAGTTCTTCACCCAGGCCCTGCAACTGGTGAACGGAGGGTACGAACCCCGGATCCGGCGACGCGGCTCCCTCGACGCCCTGGCGGCGCTGGCCCGGTGCGGCTACCTCCCGACAGCGGAGTGCGAGGCGCTCGGCGCCGCCTACCGGTTCCTCCGGGACGCGGAGCACAAGATCCAGATATTCGCCCACGAGCAGTCGCATGAGATCCCGGCGACGGCCGACCGGCAGCGGGCCTTGGCGCGCCGGCTGGGCTACCTCGACCCGGCCGGCGGCGAAACCGATGCGTTCTGGGCCGACTACCGAAAGCACACCGAAGTCGTCCACGGCGCCTTCGACCGGCTCTTCTACGGCGCGCGGAAAGAGATCTCCGCCCAGGGAGGCCGGCCCGAAGCCGAAGTGTGGCAGGACCTGGAGCAACGGGAACGGGTCATACGGGAGCTCGAGGAACGCGGGTTCGCCGACGCCGCCAAGGCCTATGAGGACCTGCTGGGGGTGCGGGACGGCAGCGGCGCCACCCCTCCCGGCCCCAAACGCCGCAAGGTGATGCGGGACCTCATGCCGGCCTTGATGAAGACCATCCTGGACTCGGCGGAACCGCAACAGGCGCTGCACCACATGGCCGAGTTCGGCCGCCGCATCGGCGCCCGCGCCGGCTTCCTCACCCTGCTGGCGGAGAATCCCAAGACCACGCGCCTGCTCATCGATCTGTTCGCCAACAGCCAGTTCCTGTCGGTCCTGTTCGTGAACCGGCCCGAGCTGCTGGACAGCCTGATCCGGGTGGATCTCACGCGCGTGGCCAAGACCCGCGCGGAGATGCTGGCGGAGCTGGAGGCCACCATCGACGAAGCCGGCGACATCGAGGAACGCCTCGACCGCCTGAGACGCTACCGCATCGAGGAGTTCATTCGGCTGGGCCTCCATGATCTCGGCAGGGAGCTGGGTTTCGCCGAGACCGTGGCGCAACTGACGGACCTCGCGGAAGCCTGCCTCGAAGCGGCCCTGGGGCTGGCCCGGAGCGAGATGGAACGCAGGCACGAGGCCCCGGAAGACGGACGCTTCGCGGTGCTGGCCATGGGCAAGCTCGGCGAGCGGCAGCTCGAGTACAACTCCGATCTGGACCTCATCTTCCTCTACGACGGCGCCGAGGCCGCGGACGGTGTCGGCGCCCACGAGCGCTACGTGCACCTTGGGCAGCGGCTCATGGCCTGCCTCTCCGCGCCGACCGGCGAAGGGATCGCGTATCAGCTCGACATGCGGCTACGGCCTTCCGGACGGTCGGGGCCGCTGGTGTCCTCCCTCGAAGCGTTCCGCCGCTACCATGAGACCGGCTCGCAGCTATGGGAGCGGCAGGCGCTGATCCGCGCCCGTTTCGTCGCCGGCGATCCCGGGCTGGGCGCCGAGGCCGAGGCCATTGCCCAACGCTTCGCCTACCAGGACAACTTCAGCGGAGAGGACCTGAGCGAGATCGACGGGCTGCGCATGCGCATGGAGCGGGAACTGGCGCGCGAGGACGGCTCCCGTTTCGACGTCAAGACCGGACGCGGCGGGTTGATCGACGTGGAGTTCCTGGTGCAGATGCTGCAACTGCGTTTCGGGCACCAACACGCCGCGTTGCGCCAACGGGACACGCTGGGCGCGGCGGCCGCGCTCCGGGAGTTGCGGCTCCTCGGCGCTCGGGACTACCGGATCCTGGTGGAAGGATATACCTTCCTGCGCCGCCTGGGCCATCGCCTGCGGCTCGAGCGGGATCAGGACACACACGTTCTGGAACGCGAGCCGGGCCGGCTTCGGGCGGTGGCCCTGGCCCTCGGCTACGGGGAGAAGGGGCGCGGGTCGCCGGGCGCCGCCTTGCTGCGGGACTACGAAAAACGCCGGGATCGTATCCGCGCCTGCTACGAAAGGTTCTTTCCGGACGCCGGGTGACCCTTCCCTCGACTTCGCTCCGCCGACGCTGCGCTACGCCTGTCCCGAGCCTGTCGAAGGGCTCGGGACCCCGGCTCCGCCGACACGTCATTCATCGAGCATTTCCGCCAGGTCCGTCACCACGATGTCGGCGCCGTGCTCGCGAAGGGCTTCGGCGTCGCCGTGCCGGTCCACGCCGATGACCAGGCCGAAGCCGCCCCGGCGGCCGGCCTCAACGCCGGAAAGGGCATCCTCCACCACCACCGCCCTCTCCGGGCGCACGCCCAGCTCCTGGGCGGCCCTGAGGTAGGTGTCGGGCGCGGGCTTTCCGGGGATCCGGAGCCGCTGGGCGATCTCGCCGTCCATCCGCGCGTCGAACAGATCCTCGATGGCCGCGGCCTCCATGATGGACTTGCAGTTCTTGCTGGAGGACACCACCGCCGTCCTGATGCCCCGGTCGCGGAGAGCCCGGACCCAACGGATGGTGCCATCGTACGTTTCCGCCCCTTCCGCCTTCAGCACCTCGTTGAACAGCCGGTCCTTGCGATTGCCCAGGCCGCACGCGCTCAACGCCGACGGAGGGTCGTCCGGGTCGCCGTCGGGCAACTCGATTCCGCGCGACTCCAGGAAGCTCCGGACCCCGTCGTAGCGGGGTTTGCCGTCCACGTACCGCTTGTAGTCGCCGTCCGGGTCGAAAGGCACGAAGGCCTCGCCGGTGTCCGCGGCGCGCTGCCGCAGAAACTCGTCGAACATCTTCTTCCAGCACACGGAGTGGACCCGGGCGGTGGAGGTCAGCACGCCGTCGAGATCGAACAGGACGGCATCGAAGCCGTCGGCGGTCACTCGAGGGTGCGGGCTCACGGCGCCTCCTCCTTCAGGCTGGCCAGGATGGCGCCGCCGACATCCTCGACGCGGCCCACCCCCGACACCTTGATGTAACGCGGCGCCGCCGGGTCGCCCCGATCCTGCAAGCGGGTGTAGTAGTCCACCAGCGGTGCGGTCAGTTCGCCGTAGACCTCCAGCCGCCGGCGCACCGTGTCCTCCCGGTCGTCGTCCCGCTGCACGAGTTCCTCCCCGGTGACGTCGTCCTTGCCCTCGGTCTTGGGCGGATTGAACGCCACGTGGTAGACGCGCCCCGATGCCGGATGCACGCGCCGGCCGCTGAGCCGCGTAACCACCTCCTCGGCAGGCACGTCGATCTCCACCACGTGGGTGACCGGGATGCCGTTGTCCCGCAGCGCCTCCGCCTGGGCCAGCGTCCGCGGGAAGCCGTCGAAGAGAAAACCGTCGCGGCAATCCGGGTCCTGGATGCGCTCCTTGATGAGCTCCACGATGATCTCGTCGGATACGAGCCCGCCGGACTCCATCACGGACTTGACCCGCGCTCCCAGCGCCGTGCCTTCCTTTACCGCCGCCCGCAGCATGTCGCCCGTGGAGATCTGTGGTATGCCGAAGGCCGCGACGATGGCCTCGGCTTGCGTTCCCTTGCCCGCTCCAGGCGGACCCAACAAGATGATACGCATGAACGCGCTCCCCAACCGCTCGCACCGGGCGGTTCACTGACACGGTCCACGAGGGCCGCACATGGACGGAATTTCCGGAGTTTGTCGGTAGCGGGCGAGAACCCGCCTTGACGGGTTGAAACCCCCGAAAAGGTCACGAAAACAGTAACATGGAAACAAGGAAGCCATCAAGGCGGAAAGCGCCCCGAAGCCGTCGGGAAGGACCGGAAGGAAAAACTGGCAACCGCACGGCGAATGCCGTACAATGAAGCCATGCCCAACGCGGGAACCGACGAGAACCCTCTCAGAGTTGCCATCATAGGTTCGGGCCCAGCGGGCTTCTACGTCCTCGAACGCTTGTTCAAAGAGCAGGGTCTGAACGTCGAGGTCGACATGTTCGACGAGTTGGCGACTCCGTTCGGCCTAGTGCGCGGAGGCGTCGCTCCCGATCATCAGAAGATCAAGTCGGTGGTGCGGGTCTACGATCGGGCAGCCCGGAACCCCAACTTCCGCTTCTACGGCAACGTGCGCTACGGCCGGGACGTCCACTTGACCGATCTCGCGGCCCACTACCACCAGGTCTGCTTTACCACCGGCGCGCAGACCGACCGCAACCTCGGCATCCCCGGGGAAGACCTCGAGGGCAGCCACGCCGCCACCGAGTTCGTGGCGTGGTACAACGGACACCCCGACTACCGCGACCGCCGCTTCGACCTGTCCGGTGAGAACGCCGCGGTCATCGGCGTCGGCAACGTGGCCATCGACGTGGCCCGCATCCTGTGCCGGTGCCACGAGGAGCTGGCCGTCACCGATATCGCGGACTACGCGCTGGAAGCGCTCCGGCAGAGCCGTATCCGGAACGTCTACCTGATCGGGCGCCGCGGTCCGGCCCAGGCCGCTTTCACGAATCCCGAGATCAAGGAGATGGGGGAGCTGGCCGACGCCGACGTGGAGATTCTCCCCGAAGAGGCCCGACTCGATGACCTCAGCCAGGCGTACGTGGACAGCCACCCGGACAAGGCCCTTCTCCGCAAGATCGAAATCCTCCAGAGCTACGCCGGCCGACCGGCCACCGGCAAATCACGCCGGCTCAGCATCCGCTTCCTGCTGTCGCCGACGGAACTCGTCGGCGACTCCGACGGCCGGGTACGCGCCGTCCACCTGGTAAAGAACGAGCTCTATGCCGACAACGGCGCCTTGCGGCCGCGCGCCACCGCGGTTGCCGAAACCGTCCCGGCGGACATCGTCTTCCGTTCCGTCGGCTACCTCGGCGTGGCCCTGCCCGGGGTGCCGTTCGACGAGCGGCGAGGCGTGATTCCCAACGACAGAGGCCGTGTGCTGGCCGGGCAAGGCAAGGGGCCCCTCGTCGGCCTCTACGCGTCCGGGTGGATCAAGCGCGGCCCCAGCGGCGTCATCGGCACCAACAAGCCCGATGCTGTGGAAACCGTCGAACGCATGCTGGAAGACCTGCGGGCGGACGCGGTGTTGGATCCGGCCCACCCCGCGGTGGCCGGCGCCGAACGACTGGTACGGGAACGCCAGCCCCAGTACGTGTCCTACCAGGACTGGCTCCGTCTCGACGACATCGAGACCGCGCGCGGCAAGGCAAGCGGACGGCCGCGCGTCAAGCTCACCCGCACCGAGGACATGATCGCGGCGCTGAGGACGGCCGGCTAGTGTCCTGTCCCACGTAAGTCTTTACCGAGCAGTGACGCGGCGGCGCGGTCGGCCATGACCACCGCGGCGTGGGAAGCCACCCGGCCCGCGGGAATACCGGCGTCCCCGTCGCGCAGCCGCGACAGCATCTCCCGCTTGTCGTCGCCGGTCACCACCCAGAGAATACGGCGCGCGTTGTCCAGCACCGGAAAGGTCAGGGTCATGCGCCGCCGCCCCTGGTAGACACCGGTCGCGGCCACCGGCGCGGCGCGTATCTCCAGTTCCGGCGCGCCCGGAATCAGCGACGCGGTGTGGCCGTCGGGACCGAGGCCCAGGTGAACGAGGTCCAGCCGGCCTGACGGCCCGGTCAGACGATCGAGAGTCTCACCGTACTCTCGGGCCGCGGCATCCAGGTCCGGCGCCTCCACCGGCATGGCGTGTATCTGTCCGGGCTTGAGCGGGGACTGCTCCAATAGGCTTTCCCGCAAGTGGGTGAGATTCCGGTCCGGATGCCCCTCCGGGGCCGCCCGCTCGTCTACTTGCACGATCTCCACCGCCTGCCAGGGAACGTCTTCCCGCGCCAGGAACCGCAGCATGACCCAAGGGGTGCGGCCGCCGCTCACGGCGAACACGAAGCGGCCGCGGGCCTTCACCGCCGCGCGCGCGGCATCGGCGATGAAAACCGCGGCCCGCCGCGCCACGGCGTCGGCGTCGGAAAGCACCTCGATATTCATACGTCCCGCCCGCTACTTCTTGGCGGGCAGCTCCTCGTGGCCGCCGAACTGGAAGCGCATGGCCGACAACAGCTTGTCGGCGAAGTCCGCCTCTCCACGGGAGCTGAAGCGCTCGAACAGGGCCGCGGTGAGGACATGAGCCGGCACCGCCTCGTCCACCGCCGCCTGGATGGTCCAGCGCCCTTCCCCGGAGTCGGACACCCGGCCGGCGAACCGCTCCAGCCCGGGGTCGTCCAGGAACGCGTTGGCGGTGAGGTCCAGCAGCCAGGACGCCACGACGCTGCCGCGGCGCCACAGCTCCGCCACCTCCCCGAGATCGAAGTCGTACTGGTAATGCTCCGGGTCCCTCAGCGGCGTCTGCTCGGCGCTGGCCTCGTGGCCCTGCTTGCCGATGTTGGCGTGCTTCATGATGTTGAAGCCCTCGGCGTAGGCCGCCATGATGCCGTACTCGATGCCGTTGTGGATCATCTTGACGAAGTGTCCGGCGCCGTTGGGGCCGCAGTGCAAGTAGCCGTGCTCGGCCGTGCCCTTGCCCGGCTCCCGGCCCGGGGTGCGCGGCGCCTCGTCGATGCTGGGCGCCAGCGCAGCAAAGATCGGGTCGAGATGCTTCACTTGTTCCGTCTCGCCGCCGATCATCTGGCAGTAGCCCCGGTCCAGACCCCAGACGCCGCCGCTGGTGCCCACGTCGACGTAGTGGATTCCCTTGTGCGCCAGCTCCCTGGCGCGCCGGATGTCGTCGATGTAGTAGGAGTTGCCGCCGTCGATCAGGATGTCGTCCTTCTCCAGGTGTTCGACAAAGGACTCGATGGTCCGGTCCACCACCGCCGCGGGCACCATCATCCACACCGCCCGGGGCTTCTCGAGCTTCGCCACCAGTTCCTCCAACGAGGCGCTCCCCACCGCGCCCTCTTCCACCAACCCCTGGACCGCGTCGGCGTGCATGTCGAAGGCCACCACCTCGTGCCCGGCCTTGATCAGCCGCCGCGCCATGTTGCCGCCCATCCTTCCCAAACCGATGATGCCCAACTGCATACGAACCTCCTTGGACAAGTGCTTGTCTCGTCTTGAATCCGTCTGTCGCGGGTACTCTCCGCTCTTGCTGCATCTTAACATAGGAACCTGTCCGACATGACACGAAGCGGGCTCGCGGCACCACCGGGAGCTGATAGAATTACCGGACCGGATACGTTAGATTGACCGCGACATGTATGCTCCCATTGAGAATTATGGCGTCATCGGCGACCTTCACACCGTCGCCCTGGTGGGCGACAACGGCTCCATCGACTGGTTCTGCTACCCGCGCTTCGATTCGCCCAGCGTGTTCGCGGCCGTGCTCGACGACGCCAAGGGCGGGCGTTTCGTCATCGGACCGGACGCGGACAACGTCACCTACCGGCAGTTGTACCTGCCGGACACCAACATCCTGATCACGCGCTTCATGACCGAGGAAGGCGTCAGCGAGGTCATGGACTTCATGCCGCCGGGCCCCGCCGACGAGGGCTACCACGGGCGCATCATCCGCATCGCCAAGGTGGTGCGCGGCACCATGTCGCTCAAGCTCCAATGCACCCCGGCATTCGACTACGGGCGCGCGGAGCACACCGTGGAGGTCCGCGACAACCGCGCGGTGTTCCAGAGCGACGGCCTCGGCTGCATGCTGAAGGTGTCCCAGAGCGGCCACCGGACCGTCGTGTCCGTCCGCCCGGACGGCAACGGCGGCGTGGTGGCCAGCGGGACCCTGCGGGAGAACAGCGTGCTGGCAGCGGTGTTCCAGGGGGTCGACGACCGCGGCCTCGACTGCGACTGTCCGGAGGTGGAGGGCTGTCTCGAACTGTTGGAGGACACCGAGCGGTACTGGCACCAGTGGCTACGGCAGTCCCGCTACAGCGGCCGCTGGCGGGAGATGGTGGACCGCTCGGCGCTGGTGCTGAAGCTCCTGTGCTACGAACCCTCCGGCGCCATCGTGGCCGCGCCCACCTGCAGCCTGCCGGAAAACATCGGCGGAGGGCGCAACTGGGACTACCGCTACACCTGGATCCGCGACGCCAGCTTCAGTCTTTACGGCCTCATGCGGCTCGGCTTCACGTACGAGGCCGGGCGCTTCATGGACTGGCTCAAGGAGCGCTGCGGCGACCTCAAGCCCGACGGCTCGCTGCAGATCATGTACGGCATCCGCGGCGAGAAGGACATCCCGGAGTCCACCCTCGACCACTGGGAAGGCTATCGGCAGTCTTCGCCCGTGCGCATCGGCAACGCCGCCGCCGACCAGCTCCAGCTCGACATCTACGGCGAGATGATGGACTCGGTCTACCTGTTCAACAAGTACGGCACCCCCATCGACTCGGAGCTGTGGACCAACCTGTCGCGCCTGATGGAGTGGGTCTGCGACCACTGGGACCAGCCCGACGAGGGCATCTGGGAGGTCCGGGGCGGGCGCCAGCACTTCGTCTATTCCAAGCTCATGTGCTGGGTGGCCCTGGACCGGGGCGTGCGCCTGGCGGAGAAGCGCTCCTTCCCGGCCAACCGCGACCGCTGGCTCAAGAACCGGGACGCCATCTACCATCAGATCATGGCCGAAGGATTCAACCGTAAGCGGAACGCCTTCGTACAGGCGTTCGGCAGCGACACCCTGGACGCCAGCAACCTGCTCATGCCCCTGGTGTTCTTCGTCTCCCCCACCGACCCCAAGATGCTGTCCACCCTGGAGGCCATCAACTGCCCGCCGCACGAGCACGGTCTGGTGTCCGACAGCCTGGTCTACCGCTACGACGTGGCCCGGACCGACGACGGGGTCGCCGGCGAGGAAGGCACCTTCAGCATGTGCACCTTCTGGCTGGTGGAGGCCCTGACCCGGGCCGGCCGGCTCGGCAACGCCCGCTTCATCTTCGAGAAGATGCTCAGCTACGCCAACCACCTGGGACTCTATTCGGAGGAGACCGGCCCCCGGGGCGAGGCCCTGGGCAACTTCCCCCAGGCGTTCACCCACCTGGGCCTCATCAGCGCCGCCTTCAACCTGGACCGCAAGCTGGGATCGAAGGACTGAGCCGTGCCCACGCGGAGTTGCGACAGCTTCTGAATTCACGTAAACACCACGCGTCAAATCACCGGCGGGTCCGCGAACCACGCGGCCCCGAACCCATCCAAGGAACGGAGGAAGGCATATGTTTACAAGAGTGCTCGTGGCATTGGCCGTGCTCGGCCTCACCCTGCCCGCTTTCGCGGAAGAGAAGATCTCGCCCGCCCTTCAGAAAGTCATCGAAGCCGCCAAGAAAGAAGGCGAACTCAAGATCCAGTGGACGGCCGGTCGGCTCGGCGGCGACGCCGGGGTCCGCAAGATGGTCGCCGCCATGAACAAGCGCTACGGCACCAATCTCAAGTTCCGTTTCACCCCCGGACCCAACTTTCCGCGCATGACCGCCAAGCTGCTACAGGAGCACGCCGCCGGCCAGCCCTCCAGCAGCGACATCCTCCTGGGCAGTTCCAACCACATGTCCCAGGGCACGGCCAAGGGCATGCTCATGCTGATGGACTGGGAGGGGCTGCTGGAACGGCCCAACCCCAAGGACGCCAACATCAACCGGACCGCTCCCAAGGGTGCGGGCGTGGCCATCGCCTCGCGCGTGGTGGGCATCTCGTACAACTCGCGGCTGGTCAAGCCCGATGACGTTCCCCAAAGCATGGAGGACGTGTTCAAGCCCAAGTTCAAGGGCAAAATAGCCTCCACGCCCTACGCCACCGGACTCTACCAGTTCGCCGCGGACGACATGCTCGGGCGCGAACGCATGACCGACTACACCAAGCGCCTCGCCCGGCATATCGGTGGGCTGATGGGCTGCAACTCGATGGATCGGGTCGCCAGCGGCGAGTTCCTCATGCTGGTGTTCGACTGCGGCCACGACGACGCCATACGCATGCAGCGCAGGGGCGCGCCGGTGAAGCAGGCGACCATCAAGGAGATTTCACGGGTCAACGTCATATACTTCGGCATACCCAAGCACGCGCAGCACCCCAACGCCGCCATCCTGTTCGCCAACTTCATGCACACGGCGGAAGGACAGAAGCTCCAGTGGGACCTGGGCGGACATGACCTGCACATCTACCCGGAGGCCAACACGCGCAAGCCGGTGCAGGACATCCTGGCCGGCGGAGGACTGCTCTTCATCGACACGGTGGAGCGAAACAATACACACGACCCCAAGGCGCTCCGGAAGATCCAGGCGGAGTACCGCAAGATCCTCAAGGACGGCGGAAAGTAGTCGCCACCGCGACCCGGGAGGCCACGGGTCTCCCGGGTCCCTATCAGCGTCGGGGCGGGCTTCGGATCGAGTCCGGGGCAGACCCCCGACCCGGTCGGGGACGAGTGGTCCGTACCGGAGCCGAGAAAGGCCGTAGCCTTGCGTCTGCCGCGTCTTAACGGTCAGGTTTCCCCCCTTCTGCCCGTCGCGCTTGCCCCCATGGCGCTCGTGGCGGTGTTCATCCTGGTGATCGTATGGGTGAGTTTCCAGAGTGGCACCCTCGGCACCATCCATTCCAGCTATACCCTGGAGAACTACCACGATGTCCTCGGAGACTCCGCGATCTATGGCGTGGTGTGGAACACGCTGTGGTTCGCGTTCTCCACGGTGTTCTTCGCGTTGATCATCGGGCTCCCCATCGCCTGGCTGACCGAACGCACCACCATCCCGGGGAAGCCCGCCATCTACGTCATCATGACGCTGGGGCTCCTGATCCCGGGCATCTTCGTGGCCATGGGCTGGACCTTCATCGCCCACCCGCGCATCGGCTTCATCAACCGCTGGCTCGTGGACCTGCTGGCGCTGGACGACGGCCCCATCAACATCGCCACCCCGATGGGCATGGGCTTCGTGCAGGGGCTCAACCTGGCGCCGCTGGCCTTCATCCTCACCACCCAGATGTTCCGCGCCATGAACCCCATGCTGGAGGAGGCCGCGCGCACCGCGGGCATGAGCGCCGCGGCTACCCTGCGCCGCGTCACCCTGCCCCTGGCCATGCCCGCCATCCTGGCCGCGGTCATCTACATCTTCATCGTCGGCATCGCCACCTTCGACGTGCCCGCGGTCATCGGGCTCGGCAACCGCGTATACCTCTTCAGCACCTACCTGTTCACGCTGACGTTTCCCGAGGACATGGAGCCACGCTACGGCATCACCGGCGCGGTGGGGGTGCTCATGATCGTGGTGGCGCTGGCGCTCACCGCCTGGTACGGCCGCGTGCTGCAGAAGGGCAACCGCTACCAGGTCATCACCGGCAAGGGCTACCGCCCCAAGATGCTGGACCTGGGCGGGTGGAACTGGGCCGCCTGGGCGATGATCGGCCTCTACGCCGTCATTTCCAAGCTCGTGCCCATCGGGCTCGTCGGCTTCATCGCGTTCGCGCCCTACGTGGCGCCGCCGTCCCTGGAGATGTGGGAACAGCTCTCGCTCAACAACTTCTACAACGTCAACTGGGAACTGGTCTGGCGCGGCATGAAGCACACCGTGATTCTCATGTTCGTCGTGCCGCTGGTCGTGCTGGTGTGCGCCTTCGCCATCTCCTGGCTGGTGGTGCGCACCCGCAGCCGCGGGCGCTACGCCCTGGAGTTCGGCGCGTTCCTGCCACACACCGTGCCCGAGCTCCTCTTCGCCATCGGCGCGCTGCTGGTGGCGCTGTTCGTGCTGAAGGACTACGTGCCCCTTTACGGCACCGTGTGGCTCATCGCGCTGGTGTACTTGGTGACGCGGCTGCCCTTCGCCACGCGCGCCCTCAACGGCGCGCTATTGCAGATACACAAGGAACTCGAGGAAGCAGCTTACGTGTCCGGTTTGACCATGCTGCGGGCCAACCGGCGCGTGCTGTTGCCGCTGCTTCGCCCCACCCTCATGTCCGTGTGGATATGGACCGCGCTGCTGGTCTATCGCGAGGTGACCGTGGCCGTGTTCCTCGCCACGGAGAGCAACATCACCCTGACCGCGGTGGTGTGGAGCTACTGGGCCGCCGCCGGCATGACCGAAGCCTCGGTGGTGACGACCCTGATGATCCTGTTCTTCTCGCCGCTGCTGCTGCTGTTCTGGATCTTCGGCCGGCGCAGCGCCCTGGCGGAGTAGTGAGGCGAATGGCCGTTGGAGTCACGTTCATGATCAGCATTCGCAAGCTGGAGAAAATCTTCGACTCGGCCCGCGGGCCCGTGCGCGCCGTCGGCGGCATCGACCTGGAGGTGGCCCGGGGCGAGTTCATGGTGCTGCTGGGACCCAGCGGTTGCGGCAAGACCACCACACTGCGCTGCGTGGCCGGGCTGGAGCGGCCCGACGGCGGCTCCATCGAGATCGACGGCGAGCTGGTGGACAGCGCCGGCGGCGGGGCCTACGTGCCGC
Source organism: uncultured Syntrophobacterales bacterium (assembly GCA_964630405.1). Classification (GTDB taxonomy): domain Bacteria; phylum Desulfobacterota; class Binatia; order UBA9968; family JAJDTQ01; genus JAJDTQ01. Next base: position 39,732 of record CAZVUC010000038.1, read on the forward strand.
CCGAGCGACGCGACATCGGCATGGTGTTCCAGAGCTACGCCGTGTGGCCGCACCTGAACGTGTTCCAGAACGTGGTCCTGCCGCTCACCGAGGGGCAACGGCGCATCGCGCGCTCCGAGGTGAGGGACCGTGCGCTGGAGGCGTTGCGACTTGTGCGGTTGGAGGGTCTCGAGGAGCGCCCGGTCACCGACCTGAGCGGCGGGCAGCAGCAGCGCGTGGCGCTCGCCCGGGCGGTGGTGACCCGGCCCAAGGTGCTGCTCATGGACGAGCCCCTGAGCAACCTCGACGCGCGCCTGCGCGACCAGATGCGCGACGAGTTGCGGCGCATCGCCGAGTCCGTGAACGTCACCTCCCTGTACGTTACCCACGACCAAGCCGAGGCGCTGAGCCTGGGCGACCGCGTGTGCGTCATGAACGAGGGCGAGATCCTTCAGCTCGGCACCCCCAAGCAGGTCTACTCCGAGCCGCCCAACCTCTTCGTCGCCCGCTTCGTCGGCGAGATGAACTTCATCCCCGGCAAGGTGGTGGACGCCGGGAACGTGGCGTCGGACCTGGGTACCATCGCGTGCGCCGTGCCGCGGGCCTGCGCGCCGGGCGCGGCCGTGGTCCTGGGCATCCGCCCCGAGCACATCGGCATCGGGCCGGACGAGCCGGCGGCCGCGACACGCGGACAGGTGATGCGCCAAACCTACATGGGCGACGCGCTGCACTGTCAGGTCCAGGTGGGCGACGTGGAGCTGACCGTCAAGGCCGTGGGCGACGCCGAGTACGGCCGCGGCGAAGCCGTCGCGGTGTCGTTGCCGGAGAGGGGCTGGCACGTGTTCCCGGACACGTAAGGGCGCATGGATGTTCCCGCGTCCTCCCGGACAACCGACGGTCACCCCGGAAACAACTGACGTGATTGACGCGAAACCCGTTCGATGCGGCAAAGGGAAGGAGACATTCCATGGCTCTGATCATCAGCGCGGAACAGACCCGCGAGCTTGTCGACATGGGCACCACCATCCGGTTGCTCGACAGGATGTTCCGCGACCGCGCCGCGGGCAAGGTGCGGGCCGTCCCGCGCCGGCGGCTCAAGGGAAGCAGCAAGCAACTCAACGTGATGGCGGCGTGGCACCAGACCTCGGACCTCATCGCGCTGCGAAGCTATGTCGGCAAGGCCAATACCATCAGCCTGTATGACGGCGGCGCCGGGGGCCTCAAGACCGTCATGAGCGCGGCCTATCTCAGCAGCCTGCGCACCGGCGCGGCCACCGGGGTGGCGGCGAAATACCTGGCGCCGGCGAAACCGTCGGTGCTGGGCCTCATCGGCCCGGGATGGCAGGGCACGTTCCAGGTGGAAGCGGTGGTCAAGGCCTGCCGGCCTAAGCAGGTGCTGGTGTACGGCCGCAACGCCGAGCGGCGGCAAGGCTTCATCGACGCCATGAGCAAGGTGGTGCGGACGCCCTTCCGTGTAGCCGGTTCCGTGGACGAGGTCGAGGGCGAGTCGGACATCCTGGTCATCTCAACCGACTCCACCACCCCCATCGTCGACGGCCGAAACCTCAAGGACGACGTGCTCGTAGCCACCATCGGCGCCAACCAGCCGGTCAAGCACGAGGTGTCCGGACGGCTCATCCGGTCCATGGACCTGGTGGTCACCGACGATCTCGCCACCGCGCAGAACGATAGCGGCGACCTGATCGATGCGTGCGCCCGGAGGCGGCTACGCTGGCGGGACGTGGTGCCGCTGGAATCCATCGTCGCCGACGGTGTCCAGGGCAAGCCCCGGAAGGTCCTGTTCCAATCCAACGGGATTCCGGACGAAGACCTCGCCGTGGGGACCTATGTGCTGCGGCAGGCGTTGAAGAAGGGAATGCGGTTGCGGGAGATCAAGGAATTCTGAGGTCCCGCCGGGGCAGGCCCCGGGGTCCAGAAGCCGGGAGGCGGAGGGGCGCGGCCTCTCCGCCTCCCACGACCCGTGCCCTAGCTGGTCACCCCGTACAGCCGCTTGGCCGAGTCCGCCAGCAGCCACTTCTTGTCCTCGGGGGACAGGTCCTCGCGCCGGCCGAGGTGGTCGATGTTCTCCGGGAACTCCATGTCCCAGTGGGGATAGTCGGACGCGTAGTAGAGCACGTCCGGACTCAGCCACTTGCCCGTCTCGCCGATGAAGGGCTCGTAGTCCTCGGCGTGGAAGTAGATGTTGCCGCTGCGCACGTACTCGCTGGGTTTCTTCTTGCAGAGCGGCGCCTCGGCCGTGCCGCGCTTCTCCCATTCCTCGTCCATGCGTCCGGCCCAGTAGGGCGCCCATGAGCAGCCCGCCTCCATGAACGCCACCCGGAGGTTCGGGAACCGGTCCATCACGCCCCGGAAGATCATGCTGGTCATCTGCATCATCTGGGCAAAGGCGTGGGACAGGGTGTGGACCTCGATGAACTGGTCGAAGCCGTCGGCGCCGAAATACTGCGGCCCGCGCACGGTGGCGTGCACGCCTACCATGCAGTTGAGCTTCTCGGCCTCCTCGTAGATGGGCCAGTAGTCCTGGTGGCCCAGCGGCAGCCGAAGCCCCACGGCCGGCAGCATCAACCCCGTCAATTCCAGCTCCTGCACCGCCCGGCGCAGCTCCTTCACCGCCTCGGGCACATCCTGGAAGGACACCAGCGCCACGCCCTTGAGCCTGGGGCTGACCTTCTGGAACTCCTCGGAGACGAAGTCGTTCCAGGCCTTGCACAGGGCCACCGCCAGGTCCGGCTCGCGGATCCAGCCGATGCCCAGGCCGCCGGTGGGATAGAGGTACGCGGTGGTGAGCCCGCCGTCGTCCATGGCGTCCAGCCACGTCTTGGCGTCACCCGCCGTCGTCCCCAGGGTCCCGCCGATGGAACGGTCCCAGTTGTCGATCGGGTAGAGGGTCGCGGTCCGATCCACCCACGGTGTTTCCATGTACTTCTTGAGCTGCTCGTCGGTCTCTGTGATATGCCCGTCCGCATCGATGACTTCGACGTCTCTGGCCATGGGTTGCCTCCTCGTTTGGTTTGATCGCTGCCAGAGTGGGCCATCGTGTGTGCATTGTCAAGACAACCGGCCATCCGTTAGAGTGGCTGTCCACTTCGGGGAAGCGGTAGAGCAACAATCATGGAATTCGGGATGCAGTTCTTTCCCTGCGTCGGACCGGAGCAACGCCCCGCGGCCGCGTATTTCGACGACTGCCTGAAGTTGTGCGAGCTGTGCGACGAGTACGGCTATACGCATATCCGCACGGTGGAGCACTACTTCCACTTCTATGGCGGCTACAGCCCCAACCCCATCGTGTTTCTCACGGCGGCCTCACAGCGCAGCGCCGCCGCGCGCCTGATCACCGGCGCCGTGCTGCCGGTGTTCAACAACCCGCTCAAGCTCGCCGGCGAGATCGGCATGCTCGACGCCATCTCGGGCGGACGGCTGGAGGTGGGCTTCGCGCGCGCCTTCCTGCCCCACGAGTACCAGCGTTTCGGCATCTCGCCGGACGAGTCGGTGGCGCGTTTCGACGAGGGAATGGCGCAGGTGCGCCGCCTGCTCGAAGAAGAGGACGTCACCGAGAACGGGCGGTTTCACAGCTTCGAGAACATCACCTCGCTGCCGCGCCCGACCCGGAAACCGCGCCCGCCGTTCTGGACGGCGGCCCTTGCCACCCCGCAGTCGTTCGAGAAGGCGGGCCGGCAGGGGAACTGGATCATGGCGATCCCCATCGCCCGCTCCGCCATGCGCGAGCTCTGCGGCATCTACCGCGAAGCGTGGGCCAAGGCCGGCCATCCGGGCAATGGCCGGGTGATGCTCGCCTTCCACATGTATTGCCACGAAGACGCGGACGAAGCGGCGCGGATCGCGCGCGGTCCCTTGAACCGCTATCTCGCCGCGCTGGTCGACGCCGCCTCGGGCTGGATCGGCGGCGCCTCTTCCACCGACTACAAGGGCTACGACAGGATCGTCGCCGGCCTCAAGCGCGAGACCTTCGAATCCCAGGTCGAGAGCGGCGCCGCCTGGGTCGGCACGCCGAGTCAACTGTTGGACCGGATCGCCGCCTATGACGAGGTGGTGGGCGGCATCGACGACGCGTCGCTCCAGGTCAACTTCAACGACATGAGCCTCGAGGACGCCGAACGTTCGGTGCGGCTGTTCGGCGAGGAGGTCATGCCGGGCTTCGGCGCCGCCGGGAGAACGGTGGAGTAGGCCTTTCCCCAGACAAACCGTTTGGACGCACAGGCTTGCGTCTGTCAACCGGCTTGACACCACCGTCCCACCTGAATAAACATGGCGATTTTCAAACGGCGCGGAAATCGTCATCCGTGCCGGCCAACCCGGCGGCAACCGCCTTGACGGAGGTATAACCATGAGTCGTCTTTTTCATGCCGTAATCATCGGCTTCGCTGCACTCCTGCTGTTCGGCCCGGCCAGTTACGCGGAGTTCCCGGAAAAGAATATCAACAGCATCGTCACCTTCTCGCCGGGCGGGGGCTTCGACACCATTTCCCGGGCCATCACCCGCTTCGGCGAGAAGTATCTGCCCAAGGGCGTCAAGATGATCGTCAAGAACGTCACCGGCGCCGGCGGCATCACCGGCACCGTCTACCTGTACCGCTCCAAGCCCGACGGCTACACCATCGGACAGCTCCACGGCGGCATGATGGCCGTGCCCTTCCTCAGGGGCGTCAAAAAGACCGGCTACGATTACGAGAAGTTCACCTGGGTGGCGCGAGTGGGCGGCGAGCCCTACGCCCTGCTCTTGCGCAAGGACTCCAAGTACAAGTCGCTGGAGGAGCTGCAGAGGTCGAAACGCGTGACCTGGGGGCTCGAGGCCATCGGCGTCGGACGCTGGGTCGACGCCTTCATCGCCGCCGCCGAGTTGGGAATCCCGTTCCAGGTCGTGTCCGGTTACCGCGGCACGGGCGAGAACCTGCCCGGCCTGTTGCGGGGGGACTACGACGTCTTCTTCCAGCCCATCGACCACCCCTCCGTGGTGCCGTACCTCCAGACCGGCGAGATCCGGCCGGTCCTGACCATGGGACCCAAGAGAGCCATCAACGCTCCCGACGTCCGCACCGCTATCGAGGCGGGGTACAACGTCACGGTGTCCTCGGCCCGCCACATAGCCGCCCCGCCGGGAACCCCCGCCAAGGTGGTGAAGGTCCTGGAGACGCTGCTGATGAAGGCCATGAACGACAAGGACTACGACGCGTTCATCAAGAAGTCGGGGCTGGTGCTGGATCCGGGCGGCACCAAGCGGGCCAACAAGGACATCGCGGATCTCGCGGCGCTCTACCGGAAGTACACTCCGGCGATGAAGAAGATCCTGAAGAAGTAGTCAGGCTGAAACGCCTTCGTGATCGCCGGCGGGCGGCAGGCGGCATGGGGTTGATCCCCAGGCCGACACCGCCCGCCCCCCTTCCCCGCGGTTCCCGCCGACAGCACCAACGAAGGTTGACAAGGTAGCTACTCGTAGCTACCTTATTGAAACCATGCGATCGGTAGGAATAAAGACACTCAACAACCGGCTCAGCGAATACATCCGGCTGGCTGCATCCGGCGAAACCGTCCTGGTAACCGACCGGGACCGTGTCGTGGCGGAGATCGGCCCCCCGAAGGAGACGCGGAGCCCGTTTCTCGCGGACGCCATGCTGGCGGGGGCCGTGCGCGCGGGGTGGCTTACGCCGCCGGTACTGCCCGCAACCGGAGAACCTCCCGCATCACGACCGGTGGCGCCGCTGAGCGACCTGCTCGGTGAGCTGGACGAAGACAGAAGCGAACGGTGATCTACGTCGATACCTCTGTCGCCCTCGCCCAGCTCCTGGCCGAGGACCGGCGTCCTCCTGCGTCGCTGTGGAACGAGACCCTGGTCGCGAGCCGGTTGCTGGAATACGAGGTCTGGACTCGGCTGCACGCGCGCAAGCTCGGCGAGTCGCATGGCGATGCGGCCCGCGGACTCTTGGGACGGATCGCCATGCTTGAGCTTTCGCCTCCAGTGCTCACGCGAGCCCTGGAACCATTTCCCCTACCCGTCCGCACGCTCGACGCGCTGCACCTGGCATCGTGCGAGTACTTGCGCAGCCAAGGCCAGACGGTCGCCCTAGCGAGCTACGACCGCCGGATGACGGACGCCGCCAGCGCCATGGACGTGGCCGTTCTCGATTTGTAGTGGTTGACGCACCCCTTGGGTGCCTTCTCCCCCGCCTCGCCCCCTTCCTGGACCCCGGGTCAAGCCCGGGGTGACGTTATGGCGCCTCAGGTTGACGCTGTGGCGCCTCAGGGTTACTGGGAGGGGACGCCGTTCCGCAGCACCTTTCCCGACCGTTCCCCCGTCGGCTCGCCGTCCTCCAGCACCACCTGGCCGTTGACGAGGACGGTGCGGATGCCGTCCGCCTGCTGCACCAGCCGGGCGGCGCCGCCCGGGAAGTCGTGCATCAGCTCGGGCTCCCGGGGCGCCACGGTGGCGGGGTCGAAGACCACCACGTCGGCGGCCATGCCGGGCTCGAGCCGGCCCCGGTCGGCGATGCCGCAGATGTCGGCCTGCATCGAAGTGAGCTTGCGGACCCCTTCCTCCAGTGTGAGGTCGCCGCGCTCCCGCACGTACTTGGCCAGCAGCAGCGTGCAGTAGCCGAAGCCTGCGTCGATGGCCACGTGCGCGCCGGCGTCGGACTGGCCGAGGACGGTGTAGGGGTTCGACACGATGGCGCCGACGGCGTCGGCGTCGCCGTTGGTGTGGGCGGTCTGAAAACCGGTTTCCAGGTTTTCTTCCAGGCACAGATCCATGAACGCGTCGAAGACGTCCTTGCCCTGGGACCGGGCGTAGTCGGCCACGTTGGCGCCCTTGAGGTGGGCGTTCTTCTCGGTGGCCGGCTTGACGATGTAGACCAGCTCCCAGCGTTTGTGGAAGGCCGAGGGCGTGGGGTTCTCCACCACCTCCCAGCGGAGCTTCTTCCGCACCTCCGGGTCCTGGAATGCCGCCCGGCGCTCCTCGATGGGGCTGAACATGAGGCCGCGCCAGGTGGGGAACTCGTCGAACTCCTGCCCGTCGATGAGGTTGAAACGGTTATTGAAGGGCCGGACGTTGGTGTTGGCCCAAGCCTGGGCGCCGCGCTCGAAGCCGGCCACCGTAGCGTCCAGCAGCTCGCGCCACTCGTCGGGCTTGGACCAGCGGTGCAGGATGGAGTTCCATACCACCGGACGGCCCGTGCGCAGGGAGAAGTCCGCCAGGGACGCCACCCGCTCGGCATTCTGGCCCGCCGAACTCATCTGGATCACCCCTCGCTTCAGGTCGGTCAGCACCTGCCCCAGCGCTTCCAGCTCTTCCCATTCCGCCAGCCGGCTGGGCAGCGGCTCGCCGTCTTCGCGGAAGTGGCGTTCGTTGCGGTTGGTGGAGAAGCCCAGCAGCCCGGCGTTAAGCGCCTCGCGCAGCAGCGCCTGCATGGCCGCGATCTCCTCCGCCGTGGCGGCGCGCTTGATGGCCTCCTCCCCCATGACGTACTGGCGCAGCGGACAGTGGCCCACCAGCATGCCGACGTTGAGCGCCGGCCGCATGGCCTCCACCGCGTCCATGTAGCCGGCCATGTCGGTCCAGCTCCATTCCACCGCGCGCCGGAGCAGCTCGATGTCCATGCCTTCGACGTGGGAGAACGTCTGGAGCAGGATGTCCCGGTCCTCGGGCTTGCACGGCGCCAGGCTCAGGCCGCAGTTGCCGGTGACGATGCTGGTGACGCCGTGATAGCAGGAGCTGGTCACCTGAGGGTCCCACAGGAGCTGTGCATCCATGTGGGTGTGGCCGTCGATGAAGCCGGGCGCGGCCACCAGGCCGTCGCCGTCCACCTCGCGTGTGGCGGCGCCGGCCTTGCCGCCCACCTGCCGGATCGTGCCGCCCTCGACGGCCACGTCCCCGGTGTAGCCGGGCTGTCCCGAGCCGTCACAGATAGTCGCGCCGCGAATCACCATATCGTATGCCATGACGAATCCTCCTGTGGCTGGGTGGGCGGCCGTGCGTCGCTCCGGCCCTGCCCCGCCTGGATTCCCGCTTTCGCGGGAATGACGTATTCGACCGGGTCACTGCCCTGTCGCCACTCGTTCAAATCGACTGAATAATCACATCCAGCAACGCCGGCTTGCGCTCTTCCTTCACCACCGCCAGCGCCCGCCTGACCGCTGCCTGAATATCGGCCGGGTCCTCTATGGGCCCTTCGCTCCAGACGCCGAAGGACTTGGCCAGGGTGGCAAAGTCCACCGGCGGCTTCTCCATGCGCATACCGATGCCCTTGTTCTCCACCGGGCGGCTGCGGGCCACCGCCACCCGCTCCTGGTGCTCCTCGTCGTTGTAGTAGGTGCGGTTGTTGGTCATGATCATCAGCAGCGGCACGTCGTAGCTGGCGGCGGTCCACAGCGCGCTGTTGGTGAACAGCAGATCGCCGTCGCGCTGCAGGTCGATGCACACGGTTCCGGTGTCCTTGAGCCCCAGGGCCGCGCCCACCGAGGCGCCGGGGGCATAGCCCAGGCCGCCGCCGCCGTCGCCGCCGAGTAACGCGTTGGGCTTCTCCCAGTCCCACAGCCGCCGGGGCCAGCCCCGGAAGGAACCGGCCACCAGGGTCCAGTCCTCGTCCTTGATGACCTCCCAGATCTCCTGGGACATGCGCGGCGGCGAGATGGGCCGCTCGTCCCAGCGCTTGCGCAACATGGCCTGGCTTTCCTCGCGGATCTCCCGGTGGCGCTGCTCCAGCGCCCGGCAGCGGTCGTCCTTCACGGTTTGCTCGGGTCCGCCCCGGCGCCGCACCGCCTCGGTCAAGGCGGGCACGAACACGCTCGTGTCGGCCAGGATCGGCAGGTCCACGGGCGACAGCTCCATGTACTCGGTGGACCAGCTCTTGATGGCGAAGTCCGCCAGGGTCACGTTGATGATCCTGCAGCCGGGTTGGAACGCGGGCGCGGAAGTCTGGGTCCTGGCATCGTGCCGGTGCAGCGCACCGTAGAGGTCCATGACGTCCAGCCCCAGGATCACGTCGGCCTCGCTTACCAGCTCCTTCTCCCTGCCGCTCAGGTCCAGGGGATGGGTGTTGGGGAAGTTGTGGCGCGCGCCCCGGTCCACCACCGGCGCCCCCAGCTCTTCCGCGAGCTCCACCAGCGCAAGCATGGACTGGGGATTGCGGCCCATGTAGTCGGCGATGATGAGCGGGTTCTGCGCTTCGCACAGCCACTCCGCGGCCTCCTCGATGGCTCCCTGCTCGGCCTGGACCGGCACCGGCGGGCGGAACCGGTCCGGCGCCGGCATGGACTGGGCCATGGCTTCCGGCAGCCGTGATTCCTGCAGATCGAGGTCGAAGCACAGGTAGACCGGCCCCTTGGGCTCGGTCATGGCCACCCGGTAGCCGCGCAGGATGGAGTTGGGCAAGGCGCCCAGGCTCATGGGCTGGTCGTCGAGCTTGACGATGTCGCGAACGAAGTTGCCCTGCACCAGCGCGGTGTGGATCCAGTCGATCCAGGGGCGCCGCTTGGTGGTGTCCATGGGTCCGGTGCCGCCCAGCACCAGTACCGGCGCCTTGTCGCACCAGGCGTTGTAGATGGCCATGGAGGCGTGCTGGAGACCCACCACGTCGTGCACGATGGCGGCCATGGGCTCGCCCGTGGCCTTGGCGTAGCCGTGGGCCACGGCCACGGCGATCTCCTCGTGG
>CAZVUC010000039.1:0-56491 GCA_964630405.1 uncultured Syntrophobacterales bacterium
CCGTGTCCTGGGCGATGTGGTTCAGCGCCTGAAGGACGAAATCCTGCCCGAACACCTCGGGCCAGCCCGTTTGCAGCCTGACTACCATGGGCGCGGGCTTGCCATCGCCGATGGCGTTGCCGTTGATCTGGGTGAGCGGCAGCGCGCAGCGGGAGGTGGTGGTCATGAACGCTTCGTCGGCGTTCATGATGTCGTACAACTGGAAGTCGGTCTCGTCCACCGGAATGTCGAGGTGCTTTGCGATCTCCAGCACCGCGCCCCGCGTGACGCCCGACAGGATGGTCTGGACCGGCGCCGTGACCAGGGTGCCGTTGCGCACGATCCAGAAATTCGCCGCGGTGAGCTCGGTGACGTTGCCGTCCAGGGTCAACAGCAAGGCATAGGCCTCGGGGTCCACCAACTGGGCCTGTTGCTCCGCCAGCCACAGGTGCATGCGGCTGGTGCTCTTGATCTTCGGATCCCACACCTGGGTGGGGATGGCGCGGATGTGGGTGGTGATGACGTGGCCGCCGTAGATGTAGTGGTGGGCGAACTTGTTGAAGGCGATGGGCTCGCACAGGATCACCACCGTGGCCCGGCCTGCCTTGTCCGGCCCGCGGGTGACGTAGTGGCCCACGAAGTAGTCTTCGTCCGCTCCCAGCAGCCCCTTGTTCTGCTTCACCAGCTCCACGGTGGTCTCGTGCATCTCGTCCGCCGTGAGGCCGGCATCCAGCTTCACCGCCCTGAGCGACCGGTAGAGCCGGGCGATGTGCCGGTCCAGTTGAAAGACTTCGCCGCCGAAGGTCCGTGTCCGCTCGAACACCCCCAGGCCGGACAGGAAACCCCGGTCGTAGATGGAAACGCTTGCCCGACTCTCGGGCAGGAACTCGCCGTTGACGTATGCCGTGCGCTCTGCCATGGGAAACCCCCTTCCAGGTATTGTTTCGCCTACATCGTAGGACGTTCCGCGGGCATCTGTAAACCGGCCGCCAGGGCGAGCCTAGCCGACGGTGCGATGCGGGCGGGGGCGGGGCCGAACCCAGCCCCCGCAGATTCGTCTTGCCGGGCGGACGTCACCGGGCTTCGAGCAGCAACCGGCACAGCTCCCGGGGCGAATCCACGATGAAGTCCGGGTCCTCTTCGGCGAGGGTCGCCCGTGCCTGATAGCCCCAGGTGACGCCGACGGTGCGGACGCCTGCCGTCCTGCCGTGACGGATATCCCCGCGGGTATCGCCGATCATGAAGCTTTCCTCCGGGGGGACACGGAAATGTGCCAGCGCGTGGCGGATCTTCTCGCCCTTGGCGCCGGGTTGTTTGGCATCGAGCACCAGGGAGACGCATTCGTCCACGCCGTTTCGGGCGAGGCCCTGCCTTACCAGGTGTTCGTAGTTGGAGGTGACGATGACGATGGTATGCCGCTCGGACAGGGTTCTCAGGAGATCGGGGATGCCGGGGAACATGGCCGGCTCGTAGCCGTCCGCTTCCAGCAGGGCATGGGTATGCCGGGTGTAGCGGTCGATGTCGGGTTCCGGCACGCCCAGCAGCGCGGCGAGGCCCGCGGCATGCAGGTCTTCGATGGTTTCGAAGTCGTTCCGGGTGGGCGGCCGCCCGAGCCCCGTATCCACGGCCGTCCGCTGGAAGGCGCCGAGAAGCTGGTCGAAGGAATCGACGAGGACGCCGTCGTAGTCGAAATGGAGCAGGTTCACGCCGCGGCGTCGCCCTCCGCCGCGGGCCGGACCTCTTCCATCAGCCGCGCGATGATGTCCAGCGACGAGAGCCCCTCGGCCTGGGCCTTGAAGTTGGGGATGATGCGGTGCCGCATCACCGACGGCGCCATGGCCTGGACGTCTTCCACCGACACCGCGAAGCGTCCGTCCAGGATGGTCCGGGCCTTGCTCCCCAGCACCAGGAACTGCGACGCCCTCGGCCCCGCGCCCCATTCGACGTAGTTCTTCACCACCTCGGGCGCCGTCGGGTTGCCGGGACGGGTGGCCTGGGCCAGGGTTACGGCGTAATTCACCACGAAGGGAGATACCGGCACCCGCCTTACGAGCTCCTGGTACGACAGAATGGCCGGCCCGTCCATCACCTTGGCCGGCGACGGCCTGGCGGCCGAGGTGGTCTGGAGGACGATCTGGACCTCGTCTTCCAGGGGCGGGTAGGACACCTCGATGTTGAGCATGAAGCGGTCGAGCTGCGCTTCCGGCAGCGGGTAGGTGCCTTCCTGCTCGATGGGGTTCTGGGTGGCGAGGACGAAGAACGGCAGGTCCAGGGGGTAGGTAGTGCCGCTGGCCGTGACCCGGTACTCCTGCATGGACTGAAGCAGCGCCGCCTGTGTCTTGGGCGGGGTGCGGTTGATCTCGTCCGCCAGCAGCACGTTGGTGAAGATCGGACCCCTCAGGAACTGGAACTGCCGCCGGCCGGTGGCCGGGTCTTCCTGGAGGATGTCGGTGCCGGTGATGTCGGACGGCATCAGGTCCGGGGTGAACTGGATCCGGTTGAATTCCAGGTCGAGCACCTCCGCCAGGGTGCCGATGAGCAGGGTCTTGGCCAGCCCCGGCACTCCCACCAGCAGGCAGTGGCCCTTGGAGAAGAGCGCGATGAGCACCTCCTCGATGACCTTGTCCTGCCCGACGATGACCTTGCGGATTTCCGCGAGCATGGTCTGGCGCTTTTGTCCGAACTCCTCGATGGCCGCCAGTTCCCGGTCCAACAGTTGCGTGTCGTCCATTGTGGAAAGTTTCCTTCCTTTGATTGGAGCCTCAATCGGCCGGTGGCGTGTCCGCCGCCCGTCTCTACGAAGCGCGCAACCTCCTCATGACCTCGCGGGTCTTGCGCACCCCCGCGTCGTCTCCCATGGCCTCGTAGACCCCGACCAGGACCCGGTACACGCCCGGGTGAAACGGATTGATCTGAAGCGCCTCCAGCAGGGCGCCGCGGGCGCGCGCAGGGTCGCCGGCTTCGTGGTGGAGCCGCCCGGTCAGGTAATACGTGTGCACGGCGTCGGGGTCGAGATACCGGGCCTTCTCCAGGTGCGGCAGCGCCTCGTCGTAGCGCCGGGACTGGATCAGGGTCTCGCCCAGCCGGCTCAGGATGACGGTGGATTCGGGCCCGGCGCGGAGCGCCCGCCGGTACTCGGCGCTGGCGGCCCGCAGCCGGCCGCGCTCGCGCAACCGGTCCCCCAGATGGGTGCGGTTCCGGGCGATCTCCGACCGTATCTCGGTCAAGTCCACGGAGACCGGCTGGTCTCCCTGCTCCGCCACCTTGAAACGGCGCATGCGGCTGCCCTGCACGATCCTCAGCCCCTGGCCTTCCACGAAGCGCCGCCAGTCCGCCTCGAAGCCGTCCAGCGGCACGCCCATGACCGCTTCGATGGCTTCCGCGGTAGAGAGCCGGTTCACCAGCGACAGCACGTCCCGGATACCCTTGGGCCCCTTGCGCCGGGTGATGTAGTCCACGGCCGAGGCCACCTCGGCGTAGGCGAGCTGGACCTGCTCCGGCGTGTCCAGGCGGATGAGGGACGGTTCCATGTCCTTGAAGCTGACGAACTCCTGCCGCTCCACGGCAGTGGCCAGCAGGGTCTCGTTGGCCGGCGTGAGGTAGTCCGGCCGCTCGCCCTGCACCGGGTTGCGCCACACGGTCTCGTAGTACCGCGCGATGCCCTCGTGCAGCCAGATGGGCGCCTTGTTCCGCGTCAGGTTGACGATGACCCGGTGGATATACTCGTGGACCAGGGAGTCGAGCCAGCGGTATCCGTGGGCCATCACCCGCGGCGAGATGATCATGACCTTGTTGAACTTGCACAGCCCGATGGCGCCGGTCTCCTCGATGTCCCGTTGGGTGAAGGTGGTAATGGCGGTGAAGGACTGCACGTCCGGGGCGATCTCGATCCGCACCTTGTCACGCGGCCGGTGCCCCAGCGCGTGCTCCACCTCCCGGTGCGCCCGTTCCAGCGCCGCCAGCGCGGGTTCCGCCAGGATGCCGTCGCTCTCTTCGTGGAGGTGGAGCACGAAGTGATCGCTCTCGTAACGCTTGAAGTGCCGGGTGACGTCGTGCGTCTGTTGCAGCAGCAGCCGCAGGGCCTGCCGTTGCTCGTTCTCGGCATCGACGGCCAAGGCCTTCTCCACGGTGGCGAGGGCCTGGGCGTAGGAACCCTCGTAGTAGGCCAGCAGCGCCGCCAGGTCCAGCGCGTCCACGGACTGCGGTTGCGTTTCCAGGAGCCGTTCGATGACGGGGCGGGCGTCCTCGACCCGCCACTCTCCCAGGAGCTCCCGCGCCGTCTCGACGCCGGAACCGTCGGGCGCCGGGTCGGCGGCTCGTCCGGGGGCCGCGACGACCAGAGCGAGGAGCATGGCCAGCCACAGGGCTCGGCGGGCGCGTTCCAGGGAGTTGGAAAGTGTCGTCATGTATCCGGCGGGGCAGCAGCGCGGGCGCGGGCGGGTTTGGAACCCGCCCTACGTCGGCCTCATCGGGCCTCTCCCTCCACTATTGCGACAGCTCCTTGAAATAGCGTTCGACCTGTTCCTTGTAGCGGTCCGGCACGCCCTGCTTCAGCGATTCGAGGACCTCCTGGCGAAACCGCTCGGGCTTGTAGTCGTCCTTGCCGGGGAGCTTGAATTTCTCCGTATCCAGGCCGGTGAGGTTCTCGTCGATGTCGTGGTCGGGGAACTGCGGGGTCCCGGTCGGAGGCAGGAACTGCCCGGAAGGCAGGAACCGGCCCCGGCGGAACACGTGCACCAGCGGCACCCGCCCGAACCGGCCCCGCTGGGCCAGTCGCTGCATGGCCTGCTGCATCTGCTGGCCCGACTGGGAGAGGCGGTTGACGGCTTCCTGTTCCGGCGGAATGGCTTGTCCCGGGCGGAGCGAGCCCAGCTCGTGGGCGGCCTCGCCCATGAACTCGCCCGCCTCGGCGATGTTGTTGACGATCTTCGGATCCAGGGACGGGAAGAGTTGGAAGAGATACCGCAGCCTTTCCACCAGGTCGCGGGTCCGGGTCGCCAGCACGTCCTCCCGCGTCGCGAGCTCCCGGACCTCGCCCTTCTGGGGCGGGGTCAGCTCCGGGTAGGGCAGTCTTTCGATGGCGCGATACTCCCGCGCCAGCGCCGTCAACATCGCCAGGGCCGCCTTCTGCGCTTCGTCCAGGGCGCCGATCTCCGCAAGCTCTTCGGACACCGGCCCCAACTGCTTGGACAACGCGTCGAAGTCCCGGTTCTCGATCATCTCCCGTAGGCCCGACAACAGCCCCCGGATGGCCGCGTTCCGCTCCCGTTCCGCCGCCGGCCGGGCCCGGTCGCTTTCCAGGTCGGGAGGGGCGAGGAGATGGGCCAGCACCGCCATGTCGGCCTGGGCGCTTGCCGCCAGCCGCTGAACGGCCTGTTCCCACTGCTCGTCGATCTCCCGGGTGTTGTCCTTGTGGGTGCTCTCGGTTCCCAGGAGGATATCCTGCTGTTCCCGGAGGATCTGCTGCAGCTCGTCGTTGGAGCGGTTCATGGCCCCTTGCATGCGGGACATCATGGAACCCTGGGCCTGCTGCTGTCCGCTCCGGAGCGAAGCCGCGAGCTGCGCCATCTGGTTGAACAACTCCCGCGCGAGTTGCATGGCGCCCTCGATGTCGCCTTCCCGGAGCTTTTGGCGGATTTGGTCCATCATGGAGCGCATGTCGGAGAACGGCATGTTGCGCAGGTTGGCGGGGTTGACGAACTGGTCCGGGACCTGTCTCGCGAACTGCATGAGCGAGGCCTGCAGTTCCTGAAGCTGCCGGGAGAGCTTCGACAGCTCCTTCAGCACCTCGTCCAGCTCCTTGTTGCCGCTCCGCAGCTTCTCCAGCGAGTCCAGGAAGCGTTCCTGGTCCTTGACCATGTCCCTGGCGGTGGCCGCCATGTCCTGGCCGGCGAGCCGCTTGCTCACGTCCTCGCTGAGCATCGACAGCCGTTCGAGCTCCGTCGCCATGGCGTCGTGGGCCTGCTCACGCTCGTCCGGCGAAGCCGCCTGCCGCATCCCTTCCATGAGATCGGTCCGCGCGTGCTCGAGGTTGTTCTTCAGGGTCTCGAGGTCGGACCAGGTGGCGAAGTCGCTGATGCGGTCCGCGCGGGTGCGTCGCATCGCTTCGTCCACGCGCTGCATCATCCGGTCGAGGCCCTCGGCCAGCCGTTGCGTCGGGTCGCCCTCCGTGGAGTCGTCGGGAGGGGCCTCGAGGTGGTCGCCCAGCAGGTCCACCATCTTGTCGGAGATGTCGCGGATCATCTCGGCCACCTGGCGGTGCTCGGCCTTGAGGTTCTTGAGGCGGAGACTCAGGGGCCGCGACTTGACCCGCTTGGGGCCCGAGATGGTGTCGTTGTCCAGCACCTCGAGGTGGTAGACCACGACGTCGCCTTCCTCGAGGCGGATGGTGTCCAGGTCCCAGATGAAGGTTTCCTGGAGAGTGCGGGCAACCTCGTCCCGCCACACCGGGATGCGCTCTTCCCGCTCTCCGACGGCAGCCACCAGGGTGACTTCCCGGATCCCGTAGTCGTCGCCGGCGCGGTACTCCAGGGCCAGCCTCTCGTCACCGTTCACTTCCAAATCTTCCGTCGGCTTGAGCACCTCCACCAGCGGAAAGCCATCGGGCACGGCCACCATCTCGTAGGTGACCGGCAGGTTCGCGAAGCCGAAGGCATCCTCCAGGCGGATGCGGTACGGCTGCGACCGGAACAGCACGACACTCCCCTGCGCGGTGTCGCCGGCGACCTTCAGCGGGACTTCCCGGCCGTCCCCCAGGGCGATGGCGGCGTGGGCCATGTTCTTGTTGGTGGCCGCGGAAAAGCTCAGGGTCGAGCCCTTGACGCCGCGGATGTTGCCGCCGTCGAAGGTCTCGTCGGCGAGCCCCGTGTAGTGGGGCGGGTAGAGGGTCACCCTGAGATCGGTGACGGCGGGCCGTTCCACCGCGGTGATCGTGTACCACGGGGATTCGAACGGTCCGGTGACGACCTGGTAGACGAGGTCTTCCGAAACCTCCGGAACGGTAGCCGCGTACCGGCCGTCTTCGACCTTGTCCATGGCGACGGTCTGCGTCGCCTCGGCCGTCTCCGCGGAACCGGCGGGTTTGAACACGAGCTCGACGCGATCCGGACGGGCTCCGGAGGTGGCGGCCCGGACCGGAACCGCGTCGCCGCGAATGACGCGCACGTCCCGGGTTGCCACATGAATGAAGATGTCCGCCGGCGGCAGGTGTTCCAGCGGATTCGCCACCAGCGCCAGCGTGCGGCCGGGGAAGCCCGGCTGCCACACGGCGAGGGCGAGCACCGGCGCGGCCGCCAGCGCCAGCAGCCGGGCCTTGGCCCGCAGCGGCCGGACGTCCACCAGAGATGCAGGCTCGATGCGGCGAATCTGTTCGCGGGTCTGTCGGATGAGCGCGAGGATCATGGGCGCCGAGGAGCCGGCCGTCCCCGCGGGGTCCGAGAGTTGCGGGTATAGCTGCAGCGAGTTGATGAGATTGTTGCGGAGTTCTGGCCGTTGGCTCTCGATGGTCCGCGCCGCCCAGGAAAGGCTCCGGGACCGCAGGAAACGCAGCAGCACGACCCCCGCCACCACCAGCACGGTGGCGATGGAGAGCACGCTGAATGCCAGGGGAGCGTAGGGCAGGAGCTCCTTGACCGCGTCGACGCCCATGCCCAGGGCCGCCAGGACCGCCAGCGCCGTGCCGGCAAGGCACAATGCCTCCAGGCCCTGGACCCGTCGGACCCGGTTCACGAACCACTGAAGGAAATCGTCTATTGGACGGTAGTCTTCTTCATGCATTCGAGGGTCCTCACCGCGTTGTGGAACACCTGTTTCGAGCGGTGTCGTCTGACCCATTCTAGAGTTTTTTCCCGGATTCACAAGGGCGCCGAACCCGCCGCGCGGCCCGCCTCCGGCTGCCAATCTGGCAACTCGCCCGGGCTTGTGCTATTAACGGTGCCTTGCCTGCACTCCCCGCAAGGCCCGCCGTTGAAAGGACTCTGTTGAATGGACCGCGACTTTACGGAAACCTCCCTCGTCTGTCACGAAGGACACGAAGACGACGACCACGATGCGCCCCTGCCCGATGAAGACCACCCCATGTGGCGGTCCGAGCGCATCTCGCTGACCTCCGTCGGCATCGATATCGGCTCGTCCACTTCCCATCTCATCTTCTCCCGGTTGATCCTCCGCCGGCAGGGCATCTCCCTGTCCAGCCGTTTCGTCGTGATCAAGCGGGAGATCGTCCACGAGTCGCCGATCCTGCTTACGCCTTACGTCGACAAGCTGACCATCGATACCGAGAAGCTGAACGACTTCATACACGACGCATACGCCCGTGCGGGCCTTACCCGGAGCGATATCGATACCGGTGCGCTGATCGTGACCGGCGAGGCCGCCAAGAAGGAGAACGCCGAGGCCATCGCGGCCTTGTTCGCGGAGGAGGCCGGCAAGTTCGTCTGCGCCACCGCCGGCCACAACCTCGAGGCGATCCTGGCCGCGTACGGCTCGGGCGCGGTGGAGGCGTCGACCCGTGACGCCGACGTTGCGTGCATGAACGTGGACATCGGCGGCGGCACCAGCAAGATCGCCATCACCCGCGGCGGACAGGTGGTGGACACGGCGGCGATGGAGGTGGGCGCACGGCTGGTGGCCCTGGACGAGGGTCAGAAGATCAACCGGCTCGAGGATGCCGGAGCCCGGATCGGCGAAGCCAGCGGGTTGTCGCTGGCGCTCGGCGAGATGCTGGGCGAGGTCGACAAGGAAAAAATGGCCGGCACGTTGAGCGGCTGTCTCCTGGAGGTGTTGGGCCGCGGTCCATTGTCGCCCCTGACCCAGGAGATCATGCTGACGCCGGCGCTTTCCTATCAGGAGCCGATTCACTCCATCCAGTTCTCGGGCGGGGTCTCGGAGTATGTCTACGGCTACGAGACCGCGGACAAGGGCGACCTGGGCAACCACGTGGGGCGCAAGATCCGCGCCGGCGCCGTGGAGCTGGCGACCCGTGAATCGTGGGAATTCAAGGAACCCGACGTGCGCATCCGCGCCACGGTCATCGGCGCGTCCCAGTACACGGTGCAGGTGAGCGGCAACACCATCTTCCTTTCCGACGAGTCCCTGCTGCCGCTGCGAAATCTCCAGGTCATCACGCCGCGCTTCCGCCAGGCCGAGCCGCTGACCACGGATGATGTCAGGAATTCGGTCGAGAGCGCGCTGCAGCGATTCGACATGACCGACGGTGACCGCGGGGCCGCGCTGGCGCTCCACTGGGAACTGGGACCGTCCTACCCCCTCATCAAGACGCTGGCCACCGGAGTGGTGGAAGGCATGAGGGAACACCTCCGCCAGGGCCAGAATCTGGTGCTGGTGTTCGATGCCGACATCGCCAAGCTGGTGGGCAACATCATCGACAAGGAGATCCGTCCCGGCACCGGCGTCATCTCCATCGACGGCATCGACCTCAAGGACTTCGATTTCGTCGACATCGGCGAGGAACTGCCGGACGCCAAGGCGGTGCCTGTGGTGATCAAGTCTCTGATCTTCCGTCACGAGGAATGGGGCAGGGGACGCTTGCTGGCGAACGACTGACGGGTGCCACGCATCCCGCGGTCGGAAGGCCTCACGGCCGAGCGCCAGGGTTTCCGAAGGGGGTGGATAGGAACTTGCGCCCCTTGTAGGAAGCGAAAAACGGGGACATCACCGGCCAGGCGCGGCCCGGCGTAGGCCGCGGACGGGTGACCGCGGCTGGACTAGTGCGCCACTTGGGCCATGGCCATGGTGATGGACTCTTCGATCTCGGCGATGACGCTGCCCACCTCGCGGCCGATGAGGTCCATGACGCGGAGTTGCTCGATGCGGGGACGGACCCGCTCCATCTCCCGTTCCGAGAAGATGTCGCCCAGGATGTCGCAGGCGTCCACCAGGCAGACCAGCGCCACGTCACGCGGGTCGGGCATGTCGTCGGACAACAGCACGTCCTCCATGCGCAGCTTGACGCCACGTTCCACCCGCCCGTCGATGGTGGGATAGCGCCGGGAATGGAACACCCACAGGAACTTCTCGTCCTTGGCCTCGAGGATGCCGCGTTCGATGAGGTTGTTCATGGCCCGCTGGCGGATGTCGCCGGCTTGTTCCCGGGCCAGCAACTCCACCCACCCTTTGGTATCCAGGTTCTCTCCGGACTGGGCGATGCGGTCGAGCGCCCCGTCGACCAGCGGGTCGCCGGTAGGTGTCGCGTCGATCACCTGAAGTCTCTCGGGATCGGTGTCGATGCGGTTGGCGAAGGCGAGGTCCATCAGCACGGCGCCCACCAGGATGTGCTCCACGGCGCCGCCCCGGATCGGCAGGAACAGGCCGTCGTCGTCGAGCATCAGCAGCAGGATTTCTTCCGTGAATGTAAGCATGGCGCCGCCTCACCTATTCCGCCGCCAGGGCGGCATCGCGGGTTTCGTGGTATTCGAGCATGTTGAGAAAGCCGCTGACCTCCATGACCGACTTGCATGAAGGCTGCAGCGCGCATACGGCCAGCTTGCCGCCTTCCTTCTGGCACTTCTTGGCGCTGACGAGAACCACCCGCAAGCCCGCGCTGCTGATGTATTCCATGTTCTCGCAGTCCAGCAGCACGCGGTGGTCGCCCCGCTCGATGATATCCGAGATTCGTTTCTCGAGCTCGGGGCTGGTGAAACCGTCGACCCTCCCGCTCGGCGCCACCACGACCAGCGATCCCTGGGTTTCCTCTTGAATGTCCATCCAACACCTTTTCCCTGATTTCGAAAGACCCTGTTCGCAGGAGCCCGCGAACAGACGCCGCTACGCCTCTGTCGTCGATTGATCCGCCATTATCACGGCGGCCCAAGAATACCACAGTGGCCGGACGCGGGCAACAAGCCGCGCGGCGGTTTCGTCGCCGTTTGCGCATCGTGTTTCCCCGTGCCGCGAACGGTCCACGCCGCTTTCGCCCTGCTACTTCTTCCCGGGCTCGAACCCTCCCTGCTCGTGGTACACGACCTTCTTGTCTTCCTCGAAGGCCCGGACGGTGGGAATCGTTCCCCGCAACCCGAGCTCCTTCCAGCGCCCCGCCACCTGGTCGTACATTTCCCGGCTCAACGTGGTGCGCTTGGAGAAGACCGGCAGGTAGCGGTGCTCCTTGCACGCGTTGATCAGCGCCTTGGAGCCGTAGGGCCGTTCCTCCGGCGGGTTCTGGGTGGGATCCAGCCAGGTGCTCCAGGTGTTGCGCAGGATGTCGATGTCCTCGATGGGATGGCAGCGGCTGCTCATGGCCCAGATCACCTGGTCCATGTCCGTCGGGTCGATGTCCTCGTCGACGGCGATGATCCACTTGGTGTAGTAGGCGCCGCCGGGAACCTGGGCCGCCAGCGCGAGGCACTGGGCTGCGTGGCCGGCGTAGCGCTGTTCCAGGCTGATGACGGTCATGCCGAAGCCGCCAGCGCCCGCCGGGTGCGCGTAGACGCCCTGGACGCCGGGGATGCCGAGCTTGTCCAGGTCGTCCCATATACGGGCCGAACGGATGACGGCGAAGAAGCCGCTCTGCTCGCAGGACGGGTAGTCGGCCATGATCGCGTTGGTGAGCACCGGGCTGGTGCGGTAATGCACCCGGGTGATGTCCACCAGCGGGCAGCCGGCCTCCGGCCTGCCGTAGTAGCCGGGAAACTCGCCGAAAGGCCCCTCGGTCTTCACCGAGTTGGGATGGATGACTCCCTCCACCACGAGCTCGGCGTTGGCCGGCAGCAGCAGGTCGCTGGTCTGGGCGCGCACCACCGGGATCGCCTCACCCTTGATGCCGCCGGCGAACTCGTACTCCGACACGTTCTTGGGAAAGGTCTGGGAACCCACCAGCATGAACAGCGGATCGATGCCCCAGGCCGCGGCCACGGGCACGGATTCACCCTTTTCCCAGTACCGGGTGATGTGAAGCCGCGCATCCTTTCCCGGCGACAGGTAGAGCCCCACCTGTTGCTTGCCCTGGAGCATCATCCGGTAGGTCCCGACGTTCAGGTATCCGGAATCCGGGTCGCGGGTAAAGACGGCGTCCGCGGTGCCGGCGTAGCGGCCTCCATCCAGGGGCCAGTGCCTGGGGATGGGAAGCTGCTCCAGGTCGATGTCGGTTCCGGCCAGGGTGTTTTCGAACACCGGGGCCTCGGTTTCCGGCACCTCCCGCGGCGGGATCCGGTCCTTCATTTTGTCCTTGAGCCGCCGGATGAGCTCCAGCGTCGGCGTCTCGGGCGGCTCTTCGATGGTAAGGGCAATGCGTTTCGAGCTGGGTCCCAGGATGTTCCACAGCATCCGGGCGCCGATGGGGCTGTCCTCGTACCCCTTGGGGTTGTCGAACAGGATGGCGGGGGACGGGTTCTGCTTGGCCACCAGATAGGTGATGGCGCTCATCTCCTCGTCCCGGTCCACCGGCTTGTCGATCTGAATCAGTTCGTTGATGCCTTCCGCGCGGTCCAGCCACTCGCGGATGTCCTGAATCGGGCGGCCCGCGGCCGACTCCGGCCTGTTCGCCTCAGCCATGCTTCACCTTCCTTGTCGTGTGGTGTTTCGGGCGGCCGGTGTGACGGGCCGCCTGTGGGTCAGATTTGTTCAGGTTACGGGACGCGACACTAGTCTTCCTTCATTTCGTCCGGCATGAGGCCGGTGAAATACGCAAACGCGTGATGGGCCCGCCCGCGGTTGGTGGCCGCCATGATGGCCGTGTTGCGGCCCGGCATGGACACCGCCTGTCCGATGGTGCTGGCCACCCACTGCATTTGGGCCGTCCGCTCCAGGTAGACGGCGTGAGAGGCGGCCTGCTCCACGCTGTCGCCGACCGTGGTGATGCCGTGTCCCTGCATCAACAGCGCCATGCGGTCGCCCAGCGTTGCCGCGACTTCGATGCCGTCCTGGACCGTATAGATCAGCCGGGGGCTGTGGAAGATGGGCGTCTCGGGGGCGAAGGCGGAGGCCTGGTTGTAGATGGGCCGGATGGGGACTCCGGCGATGGCGAAGGCCGTGGCCAGCGGCTGGTGCGTGTGGACCACCGAGTTGACGTCCGGCCGGGCCTCCATGATGGCCGCGTGGATCATGGTTTCCCGGGGCGGCACCTTGAGCTTGATCACCGCCTTCTGGTCGCCGGCCTTGGCCCAGTTGGCCTCGCAGTTCTCCTTGTACTCGTCGATGTCGACCTCCATGATGTCCTTGCTCTTGATGGATCCCAGGGGCGCCAGCACCGGCTTGATGAGCAGCCGGTTGGTGCCGGGAATCCTGGCGCTGACATGGCCGTGGTAGTCGGCGAGGCCCTGGTGGAACAGCATGCGCGTGGCCAGCGCCACGGTCTTCTTGAGCCGCCCGAGTTCGCGGGCGCCGGGTCTGCCTTTCTGCGACTTGGCCATGGAGGCTCCTCCTCGATAACGCCGAACCGAGCCCCGCGCCGGGATTCGTCGCTCACACGGATGAACGGAAAGGCGGGACGCTACTTCAGCGGGAATGGAAACGAGCGGAAAGCCCGTTGGAAACGGGGTTTTCATAGCACACGGGACCTCTTGAATCCAACCGCTCCCGTAGACTCCCGGAGCGGCTTTGTGTTACAAATGCTCCGGGAGGGATACTGGAAAGGATGTCCTCCTGACTCCCGCCTCATCGGCACCCATTTTCCCATAAGGTCGTTTCGGCGCTCCGGAGGTCGCTCGCCGGCAAGTGAGGGACGAAGTTCATGGACTACAAAGACACGCTGAACCTTCCCAGGACCACGTTCCCGATGCGCGGCAACTTGCCGCAGAAGGAACCCGCGTGGGTGGAGAAGTGGGAGCGTGAGGACATTCACGAAAAGATGGTGGAGGCCCGCCGCGGCGCTCCCAAGTTCATCCTGCACGACGGTCCGCCGTACGCCAACGAGCGCATCCACATCGGGCATGCGCTCAACAAGGTCCTCAAGGACATCATCGTCAAGTACAAGAGCATGCGGGGCTATTGCACGCCCTACATCCCGGGCTGGGACTGTCACGGACTCCCCATCGAGCTCCAGGTGGAGAAGAACCTGGGCCGGGAGAAGAAGAACCGGCTCAGCAAGGTAGAGGTCCGCAAGCTGTGCCGCGCCCACGCCGAGAAGTTCATCGGCGTCCAGCGGGAGGAGTTCAAGCGGCTGGGCGTGCTGGGCCGCTGGACGGAGCCGTACCGGACCATCGACTTCGAGTACGAGGCCACCGAGGTCCGCGAGCTCGGCAAGTTCATGGCCAGCGGTTCCATGTACCGGAGCAAGAAGCCGGTCTACTGGTGCGCCTCCTGCGCCACCGCGCTGGCGGAAGCCGAGGTGGAATACGACAATCAGCGGACCCCGTCCGTCTATGTGAAGTTCCCGATTAAGGACGCCAAGGGCAAGCTGCCGGACGATGCGGACGGCGCCTTCGCCATCTGGACCACCACGCCCTGGACGCTGCCGGCGAACCAGGCCATCGCCCTGCACCCGCAGATGCGGTACCGCCGCGTCCGCACGCCGGCGGGCGTGCTGGTGGTGGCGGAAGAGCTGCTGTCCTCGCTGATGCAGGAATTCGGGTATGAGAGCGGGGAGTTCGAGGCGCTGGAGGGTTCCTGGTCCGGAGCCGAGCTCGAGGGCATCGTCTGCTCGCACGCGTGGCTCGACCGGGAAGTGATCGTCATCCTCGGAGAGTTCGTCACCGCGGACCAGGGCACCGGCTGCGTCCACGTGGCGCCGGGACACGGGCACGAGGACTTCGAGGCGGGCCAGCGCTATGGCCTCGACGCGTACGCGCCGGTGGACGGAGCCGGCCGGTTCACGGCCGACGCGGGGGAGTTTGCCGGCGACATGGTGTTCGACGCCAACCCGCGGATCATCGCCAGGCTGGAGCAGGAAGAGCGGTTGCTCGGCGCCCAGGATATCGACCACAGCTATCCGCATTGCTGGCGCTGCAAGCAGCCGGTGCTGTTCCGCGCCACGGAGCAGTGGTTCATCTCCATGGCTCACACGGGTTTGCGGCAGGGCTCCCTCGACGCCATCGGGCAGGTGCAATGGATTCCGCCCTGGGGGCAGGACCGCATCACCGGCATGATGGCCAACCGTCCGGACTGGTGCATCTCACGGCAGCGTTCCTGGGGCGTGCCCATTCCCGTGCTGTACTGTGCCGACTGCGGCGAGACGCACTTGAGCGAGGTATTGTGCGAGCACGTGGCCGGACTGTTCGAGCAGGAAGGGTCCGACGCCTGGTTCGCGAGGCCGCCGGACGAGCTGGCCCCTCCCGGTTTCCGCTGCCAGAGCTGCGGCTCCACGCGGTTCTCCAAGGAAGAGGACATCCTGGACGTCTGGTTCGACTCGGGCGTGAGCCACGCCGCGGTGGTGGAGCGCCATCCCGAGCTCGGCGGCAGGGCGGACCTCTACCTCGAGGGCAGCGACCAGCACCGCGGCTGGTTCCACACGTCGCTGCTGACGTCGGTGGCGAACCGCGGCCGGGCGCCCTACGACGGCGTGCTCACCCACGGGTTCGTGCTGGACGGCAAGGGACACAAGATGTCCAAGTCCTTGGGCAACGTCACCGCGCCGCAGGAGATCATCAAGAAGTTCGGCGCCGACATCATCCGGCTCTGGGTGGCGGCCGAGGACTACCGCGACGACGTTCGCATCTCCGACGAGATACTGAAGCGGCTGGTGGAGTCGTACCGGCGCCTGCGGAACACCGCCCGTTTCCTCATCGGCAACCTCCACGACTTCGATCCCGGAACCGACGCGGTGAGCCCCGACGCCCTGGAGCCCCTGGACCGCTGGATTCTCGACCGCAACCAGCGGCTGCTCGAGCGCTGTCTCGAAGCTTTCGACAAGTTCGAGTTCCACTTCGTCTACCACGCGTTGAACAACTATTGCAGCGTGGACCTGAGCTCCCTCTACCTGGACATCGTCAAGGATCGGCTCTACTGCGAGGGACGCGGTTCCGCCGGCCGAAGATCGGCGCAGACCGCGCTCCACGGCATCCTGCAAACCCTGGTCCATCTGATGGCGCCGATCATCTCCTTCACCGCCGAGGAGATCTGGGAGCACGCTCCCGCCAGGGCGTCCCGCCCGGACAGCATCCTGCTCTCGCAAATGCCCGAACCGGACGAGGAATTGTCGGACCCGGCCCTGGCGACGGAGTGGGAACTGCGCCTGGATTTGCGCGGAGAGGTGCTGAAGGCCCTGGAAACGGCGCGTCAGTGCGGCGCCATCGGCCATTCGCTGGACGCGCGAGTGGTGCTCTATCCGGACGCCTACGGGAAGGCTCCGGCCATCCAGGAGCTGTTGCGTGCCGACGCGCCGATGCCGTGGGAAGACATTTTCATCGTCTCGCAGGTTGCGGTGGTTCGGGGGGAGCCGTCGGACGGTCTCGTCTATCCGGAGCCCGACGCGGGGAGCGACGCCGGCGCCAGGGACGCTCCGGGTCAGGGCACGGGCTACGAGAGCGCGGCCCTGGGCGGAGCCGTCGCCGTCTATCCGGCCGACGGCGGTAAGTGCGAACGGTGCTGGAAGTATCACCCGGACGTGGGAGAGGACGCCGCCCATCCGGGGGTCTGTCCCCGTTGCGCGGAGGTGCTACGATCTTTACCGCAGGCCGAAAACGCGCGCGCATAGTCGTTCTGCTGGCCGCGATCCTGCTGCTCGACCAGGGTACCAAGCTGCTCGTTGACCATACGATACCGCTGCATCGCTCGATTCCCGTCATCGAGGGCTGGGTGGACCTGACCCATGTCCGCAACACCGGCGCCGCGTTCGGGTTGCTGGCCGGTCAGCGCCGGGCCCTTGCTTCCTACGTCCTGATCGCCTTCTCGCTGGTGGCCATCGGCTTCGTCGTCCACCTGCTCCGCCGCCTTTCGGAGAAGGATACCGGTCTCATACTATCGTTGACGTTCATCCTGGCAGGGGCCCTGGGCAATCTGGCGGACCGCCTGCTCTACGGCGAGGTGATCGATTTCGTCGACGTCCACTGGAACGCCTACCATTGGCCGGCGTTCAACGTGGCCGACAGCTTCATCACCGTCGGCGCCGTGCTGTGTCTCTACTTTCTCATGCGCACCAAGGGCCGGGACCCGTTCTCCCCGGCCGGCGACTGACTCCGCGCTCATGGAACAGCACGTCACGTTCAGCAACGGCAGGGGCGGGCATCTCGCCGGGGTCCTTCATCTGTCCGAGGGGGAGCCCAATTCCTTCGGCGTGATCCTGTGCCACGGCATGGAGTCGAACAAGGAGAGCCTCAAGCTCCTGCACCTGGGCGAGTCCCTCAGCGGGGCCGGCTTTACCGTGCTGCGCTTCGACTTCACCGGCGCCGGCGAGTCCGCCGGCGAGTTCGAGTCCATCACCTGCACCCGGCAGGTGGAGGATCTCGAGGCCGCCCACCAATTGCTGAAGGGCCGCGGGGTCGCGGAGGTGGCGGTCATCGGATCCAGCATGGGAGGGACCACGGCGCTCATGTACGCGGGCGGAGCGGAGAACGTGGCGGCCCTGGTGACCCTTGCGGCTCCCTTCGATCCCCGGGCGCTCCTGGAGCGCGACTTCCCGCCCAGGGCCGTCGCGCTGTGGCGCGACCAGGGCTTTATCGAGTTCCACGGCCGCCGGCTTCGGACGGACTTCCTGGAGGAAGCCCTCGCCATCGACGTCGCCTCGGCGGTGGCGCGGATCGCCTGTCCGGTGCTGGTGATCCAGGGTGACGCGGATCCGACCGTGCCGGTGGCGCAGGCCGTGGCGCTTCACGAGGCGCTGCCCGGCGAGAAGGAGTTGTGCATCCTCCCGGGCGCGGACCACCGCTTCACGCGTCAGGAAGACCGCGACACGGCGCTGAGCCGGGCGGAAGCGTGGGTGGTGGGGTGCTTGACGAGGTCCGCGGCGTGACCCGGCTCCGCGTGCTTTGCGCGGCGCTGTTGCTCATGGGCGCCGGCTGCCAGGGGGAAGGCGACACCACGCCGCAGGGGGTGGCGGAGGCCTTCCTCGACTCGCACTACGTGGAAATCGACCTGCCCAAGTCGCGGGAGTACACCGTGGGGCTGGCCCGGAGCAAGGTGGACGAGCGGCTCCGGTTGATCTCGGGGCACGCCATCGACGCGGGCACGCGCAAGCCCCGGATCTACTACAAGCTGCTGGAACAGCGGGAGTCGGGCGGGCGTACCGCCTTCGTCTACCAACTCACCATCCGGCCGGAAGGCGGCGGCGAATTCACCCGCAGGCTGCTCATCCGGGTGCGCCGGGAGGAGGCGGGCTGGCGGGTGTCCAACTACATGGAATACTGACGCGTCAGTTGTTATGAAATAGGTGCCATGACTTTGAGCGAACAAGGGCCTCTGTCGCCCTACCGTATCCTGGACCTGACCGATGAGCTGGGCTTTCTCTGCGGCAAGACGCTGGGCGATCTGGGCGCGGACGTCATCAAGGTGGAGCGTCCGGGAGGGGACGCCGCCCGGTTGATCGGGCCGTATCTCGACGGCGAGCGCGATCCGGAGAAGAGCCTTTACTGGTTCGCCTTCAACAACAACAAGCGCGGCGTCACCCTCGACCTCGAGGCGCCCGAGGGGCAGGCGCTGTTCAAGCGCCTGGTAGCGAAGGCGGACTTCGTGCTGGAGACCTTCCGGCCGGGCTGGCTCGAAGCGATCGGCCTCGGCCACGACGTCATCCGGGCCGCCAATCCCGACACGGTGTTGGTCTCCATCACGCCCTTCGGCCTCACCGGCCCCTACAGCCGGTACCGGGCCACGGACATCGAGATCATGGCCATGAGCGGCTGCATGTCGCTCACCGGCGACCCGGACAAGCCGCCGCTCCGGGTGACCTTCCCCCAGTCCTACCAGTGGACCGGCTCCTACGCCGCCATGGCGGCGCTGGTGGCCCACACCCAGCGCCGGCGCACCGGGCGGGGCGAGCACGTGGACGTATCGGCCCAGGCATGCATGCTCTGGGGTTTCTCCCACGCCCATACCTTCTGGGACCTCAACCGGTCGGTGGAGAAACGCGCCGGCTCCTTCATGACCGGCCGCACCATCACCGGCGCCAAGATGCGGGTGTTCTGGCCCTGCAAGGACGGCTACCTGAACTTCATCATCTACGGCGGCGAAGCGGGCCGCAAGACCAACCAGGCGCTGGTGGAGTGGATGGCCGAAAAGGGTGAGGCCCCCGCTTTCCTGCTGGAGAAGGACTGGCGCACTTTCAACATCGAGCAGGTGACCCAGGAAGAGATCGACGTCATGGAAGAGCCCATCGCCGAGTTCTTCACCGGCGTCACCAAGGCCGAGTTCTTCGAGGCCGTGACCGGACGCGGCATGCTCGGCTACCCGGTGTCCACGGCCCAGGAACTCCTCGCCGACCCGCAGCTCAAGGCGCGGGACTTCTGGCAGGAGGTGGAGCATCCCGAGCTCAACCGCTCCATCACCTACCCCGGCGGATTCGCCCGCTTCTCGGAGTTTCCCTGCCGGATCAACCGTCGGGCGCCGCTCGTCGGCGAGCACAACCGGGAGGTCTACGGGGAGATGGGCCTGGACGCCGCGGAGCTGGCGCGGCTGGCGGACGAGGGCGTGATTTGACGGCGGGCGCCGTCGACGGATTCATGGGAATGGAAGCGTCATGAAAGCACTGGAAGGTCTCAAGGTCGTGGAGGCCGCCGCGTACGCGGCCGGGCCGGTGGTGGGGAAGCATCTGGTGGACCAGGGGGCCACGGTGGTGCACATAGAGTCGCGGACCCGTCCCGACGGCTTCCGCACCCACTATCCGCCCTACAAGGACAACATCCACGGGCTCAATCGGTCGGGCCTGTTCGCGCTCTGCAACAGCGAGAAGCTGGGCGTCACCCTGAACCTCAAGAAAGGTCCGGAGGCCCTGGCCCTGGCCAAGCGCATCGTGAGCTGGGCGGACGTTCTGGTGGAGAACTTCAGCCCCGGCACCATCGGCCGGCTGGGGTTGGGATACGAGACCCTGAAGGAGGTCAACCCGCGGCTCATCATGCTGAGCAGCTCCAACCTGGGACAGAGCGGACCCCACGCCCACCATCCCGGCTTCGGCTCCCAGCTCTCCTCCCTGGCGGGTTTCACCAACCTCACCGGATACCGGGACGGCTCGCCCCAGATCCTCTACGGGCCCTACATCGACTACATCGCCGTGGGCTACGGCGTGGTGGCGGTGCTGGCGGCGCTGGAGTATCGGGACGCCACCGGCCGCGGGCAGCACATCGACCTTGCGCAGTACGAGACCGGGCTCCAGTACCTCGCGCCGCTGCTGCTGGACTACACCGTCAACGGCAACATCGCCGTGCGCGACGGCAACCGCCATCCCGAGGCGACGCCCCACGGCGCCTTCCCCTGCGCCGGCGACGACAACTGGTGCGTCCTCAGCGTGGCGTCGGACGAGCAGTGGCGGGCTCTGTGCCAGGCCATGGACCGCCCGGAATGGGGCGGCCGCGACGAGTACGCCACCGCCGAGCGGCGGCGCAAGCGGGCGGACGAGCTGGAGGCGCGCATCGGCGAGTGGACCCGCGGATTCGAGGCCCGGGAGCTGGTGGAGAAGCTCCAGGCCGCCGGCGTCCCGTCCGGCGTGGTCAACGGCATGGACCGGGTCTA
Source organism: uncultured Syntrophobacterales bacterium (assembly GCA_964630405.1). GTDB lineage: Bacteria > Desulfobacterota > Binatia > UBA9968 > JAJDTQ01 > JAJDTQ01. The sequence goes on from CAZVUC010000039.1 coordinate 20,527, forward strand.
CGACGACCCGCAGCTCGTCCACCGGGGCCAGTGGAACCGCATGGACCACCCCGAAATCGGCACCATGTCGTACCAGCGCGCGCCCTACACCTTGTCCGAAAGCGACGGCGGCCCGGATCGCCGGGACCCCATGCTGGGCGAACACAACGAGCACTTCTACCAAGAGCTTCTGGGGCTCTCGGCGGAGGAGTACGACGCGTTGACGCGCGAGGGGGTCATCGACTGATCCGGCGTGTCGTTGCCATGAAGATGGCGCGTCACGTGTCACGAACGCGGCGCTGAAGCCACATTTCGTCATTCCCGCGCAAGCGGGAATCCAGGAAGGGTGGGAGGGGCTTGGTGCTTGTGCTGAGCGAAACCGTATTCGGAATCATCGCTGAACACGCGGGGGAGACCTACCCGGAGGAGTGCTGCGGGGTCATCTTCGGCGGTGACGCCGGCGACGAGGTCCATCGGCTCGGAAACATCCAGAACCGGCTACACGCCGCCGATCCCGAAACCTTTCCAAGGGACGCCCGCACCGCCTATACCATGGACCCGAAGGAGTTGGAGTCTGTCCTGGGACAAGCCGAGAGCAGGGGTCTGGCTTTCAAGGCCCTCTATCACTCCCACCCCGACCACGACGCCTATTTCTCCGCCGAGGACAAGGCCTGCGCCACCCCCTTCGGCGAGCCTACTTACCCTGACACCGCCCAGATCGTCATTTCGGTCATGAACGGCGACGTCGGCCGGGTGGCGGTCTACGCCTGGAACCCCGACGTCGAGGACTTCGTCGAGACCGCTCTGAAAAGAGCCCCGGACCGTTGACGCCGGAGCATCACAGCATCGACGTCCGCGGTCTTCCAATCCACTGGGTGGAGTGGGGCAAACCGGGACCGCGGCCGGTCATCCTCGTCCACGGCTTCCGCGACCACTGCCGGACCTGGGATTTCTTCGCCGCCGAGTTGCTGGCGATCCGGCCGGATCTGTGGCTGGTTGCGCCGGACTGCCGTGGCCACGGCGACAGCGGGTGGGTGGGCGCCGGCGGCTACTACCACTTCTTCGATTATCTGCTCGACCTCGATTTCCTCGTGCGCCATCTAGACGCTCCCGTGGTGAGGCTGGTGGGTCACTCCATGGGCGGCACCATCGCCTGCCTGTACGCGGGCACGCGTCCCGAGCGTGTGTCGAAGCTTGCGCTGGTGGAAGGCCTGGGGCCGCCCGGGATGTCGTTCGCCGATGCGCCCCGGCGGGCCGCGCGGTGGCTGGAGGAGATACCGGCCTTGGGAGAGGGCGCCGGCTACGCGAGCCTGGAGGAAGCCGCGGCCCGCTTGCGGCGCAGCTATCCCAGGTTGACGGAGGATCGGGCGCGCCACCTGGCCTGCCACGGCATGCGCCGGCTGGAGACAGGCGCATGGCAATGGAAGTTCGATCCGTTGCACCGGACCACATCGCCGCAACCTTTCTACCTGGAGCAGTTCCGCGAGTTCCTGCGCAGCGTCGATTGTCCGAGCCTGGTGATTCAGGGCGCGGAGAGCGAGCACCGCGCGCGGGGCGATATTCAGGAGCGGCACGGTTGGCTGCCGGACGCCGAACTCGTCACCCTGCCCGGCGCGGGCCACATGGTCCACCAGGACAACCCGGAGGCTCTGGCCCGCACCCTGGCGCCGTATCTCGTGTGACGACGCGGGTAACCGGCACCTTGAATCCGCTGGCCCCAGGTTTGAAATGGCCACCCGATGCTGCTACCGTGCGAGCCAGGGAGTCTGGAGAGAGCGACCGTGCGGAACGACGTAAGACTGTTCCTGAGAGCGGGAGAGCAGGTCAAGCACAACCACTACCTCCAGTGGGGCGTGGGAATCGTGGAGGAAGTGATGACCTCCAACGTCCCTGGCGGCACCTGTCTGGCCCGGATCCGCTTCCAGGACGGCCGCCTCCGGGTCTTCCACAACGACCTCGACAACCAGAGCTGTTGCTACTACTTCGGCATCCGCCACTACGATGACCCGGGCCACCGAAGCGTCCGCCGCCAGCTCCTGGCGTACCTCGATTCCGAGGACTGCTGACAGAAATACAGGACCTTTGCCGCTGTCCGCCGGGCAGATGATGGCCCTGAAGGCGAAACGATCACACCGGCGAAGCGCGTTCAACCGTTGAAGGCCTGCCAGTCGTCGCCGGCAATTCCCCCGTTGTGCAGACATTGAACACCCGGTCGCCCCGGCGTACGCGGTAGGACCGCTTGGCCGCGGGACTGACAATGTAGTTGTCGCCCAGCGGATAGAGGTTGCGGAACGTCTGGACCGCGGCCACGTTCAGCCTGTCGGGATCGATCCTGCACTCCAGCAGGTCTACGTGTTCCCGTCCCCGGCGGACCACGAAGTCCACCTCGCGGCGCGACTTGTCCAGCCAGTAGAAGATATCCTCATCCCGGTGCCGAAAGCGCAGGGCGTCCAGCACCAGATGCTCCCACAGGAGCCCGCGGTCGTCGTCCCTGATGCTGTCCCAACCCTTTTCCAGCGTGACGAAACCCGTATCGAAGGCATAACACTTGGGCCGGCTGACGATTTCGCGCCGGCCTCCGCCATGGAAGGGGCGCACCAAGTGCACGGCGTGAGCGATCTGCATGGCCTCGATGTGCGCCTTGACGGACGGACGGCTGAGCTCGCTGAGACTCGCCAGCTTGCCATAGTCGAGTTGCCCGCCGCTCTGGCGCAGTAGCAGCCGGAAAAGCGACAGAAATCCCTGGCGGTTGCGGATCGCGAACAGTTCGAGGATGTCGCGCGCGTAGAAGCTGTCGATCCATTCGCTGAAGAACTCGGGGTCCTTGCGGTCCGCCAGCAGTGGCTCCGGCAGGCCGCCGTGCAGCAGTCGGCGGTCGAGACTCGCGACACCGAAAGGACCGGAGCATTCCTCCCACAACACCGGGCAAAGGTGAACCTCCTCCTTGCGCCCGGTGAGGGAGTCACGGAACTTGCCGGTGGCCGCCAACGTCGAGGACCCCGTAGCCAGTACCTTGATTCGCGGATGTTCGTCCGCGACGATCTTCAACAGACGGCTGGGATCGGCGAGGCGGTGCACCTCGTCGAACACCAGGATCGCGTCCGGCCTCTGACTGTCCAGGAACAGCTCCGGATCCTCGAGAGCCCGGGCTGAGGACGGCAGGTCACAGCTCAGATGAACGACGTTCTCGTCCGGCAGCATTCGCGCCAGCGTCGTCTTGCCGACCCGACGGACGCCCGATAGCCATACCACGGACCGGCGTGACCATGACTGGCGGACCCGGTTCAGCCAGAGTGCACGGTCAATCATACCTGAACTTTACATTTAGACGCCTAAATGTAAAGTGCGGCTCATGAAGGTTGCGGGTTGGCGCCGACTTGCACGCGTGGCGGAAGGCGGGACTTGGCGAATCGTCCACCGTGTTGCCAAGTCCCACCCGTTGAGGAATACGGCTAGCCCGACAGGTTGGCCTTGTAGAAATCCACCGTCCGTTGCCATGCGTCGGCCGCGGCTTCGGGGTGCCAGCGGTCGGCGTTGGTGTTGTTGTTGAAGGCGTGTTTGGCGCCGTCGCCGTGGATCTTGAGGTCGATGGTCTTGCCGGCCTTGGCCAACGCCTCCTTCAGGGGCTCGATGCCGGGCATGATGTTGGGATCGTCCTCGGCGTAGTTGCCCATGAGCGGGCAGGTGATATTGGCTACCTGGTCCAGCGGGTCGGGGTTGCGGCCGTAATACACCACCGCGGCGCTGAGCTGGTTGCACTTGGTGGCGAAGTTGAGCGACTGGCCGCCGCCCCAGCAGTAGCCCACCACGCCCACCTTGCCGTTGGCGAAGCCCTGGCTCTTGAGGTACTCGAGGGCGCTGGTCAGGTCTTCCACGCAACCGGCCGGGTCGAGACTCCGGATGGCGGCGATGGCGTCCTGCGAGGTCTGGTATTGCGCGGTGCCGCCCGTGCGTTGGAGCATATCCGGCGCCAGGGCCGCGAAGCCCTCCTTGGCGAAGTGCCGCGCGACGTCCTTGATGTGGTCCACCAGTCCGACGTTCTCGTGAATCACGATCACGGAGCCCAGGTCGGCGCCGCCCTTGGGCCGCGACAGGTAACCCGTGCAGCTTCCGTATTCCACCATTCCCGATTCCAGCCCGGGATCATTCTCGTCGACGAGATAGGGTATGGTATCCGCCATATTCGACTTTCCTCCCTCGTAAAATGTTGGTTAAGTCCGCTCTCCAACCAGCATGCCGGCAACTCGTCCGGTTACGCCGTCGCCAGCCCCGACCCCCGCCTCCTCTTCTGCAACAGGTACAGCCCGGCGAACAGCACCCAGGCGCCGAACTGCACGGTCATGCGCAGGGAATCGGCGTCGCCCACCAGAAGGGCGGGGCGGAAGGCGGCGATGCAGATGGCTATCAACAGGAGCCGTTCGGGCCAGCCGCACCGGTCGGCGAAGAATCCCTGCATGGCGGCGGCAAAGGCCATCATGGCAACCAGGCCGTTCAGTATCACCCAGACAACAGAGAACATGTCGTTCAGCCAGATGATGGCGCCGTCGGGCGCTACGCCGGCGATCAGCAGCAACTCCAGGTTGAAGATGAACACGAACGGCAGGATCGCCGTGCGCAGGTCGTACGTAAACCCCTGGATGCCGGTCTTGATGGGATCCGAACCGGCGATGGCCGAGGCCGCGAAGGCCGCCAAGCCCACCGGCGGCGTGTCGTCGGCCAGGATGCCGAAGTAGAAGACGAACAGGTGGGCCGCCAGCACCGGGATCACCAACCCCGCCTGCCCGCCCAGGGTTACGATCACGGGCGCCGTCAGCGTGGCCATGACGATGTAGTTGGCGGTGGTCGGCAGGCCCATGCCCAGGATCAGGCTGGTGACGGCGGTCAGGATCAGCATGAGCACCACGTTGCCCAGGGAGATGATCTCGATGGCCTCGATGAACCGGCTGCTGAGGCCGGTGAGGGTGACGGTGCCCACGATGATGCCGGCGGCCGCGGTGGCCACCGCGATGGGCGCCATGTTGCGGGCGCCGGATACGCAGCCCTGCAGGATATCGCGGACGCTGTGGGCCAAGCCCTGAAACACGGCTTGTCCAAGAGAGCCGGCTGCCGGGTTGTCGGGGGGCGGTCGGAGGACCGCCGCGCAACTCTGAACCACCCGCTGGATGACCATGATGGCCAGTGTCAGGAGAATGGCGTTGAAGGCCGCCGAGATCGCCGAGAACCGCAGAATGACCAGCGTGTAGATCAGCGCCAGAATCGGGACCAGGAAGTGGATGCCCTTGAGGAACGTGGTCCAGAATGGCGGCAACTCCTCTACGGGTATCGCGGTCAAGTTCAGCTTGAGCGCTTCGAGGTGGACCACGTAGAGCAGGGCGATGTATGAGAGTACCGCGGGTATGGCCGCGGCCGTGACGACGTCGATGTACGGGAGCCCCAGAAACTCCGCCATGATGAAGGCGGCCGCGCCCATGACCGGCGGCAGGAGCTGCCCGTTGGTGCTTGCGCCGACCTCCACCGCTCCGGCCTTGTAGGCCGGGAGCCCCACACGCTTCATCAGCGGGATGGTGAAGGTCCCCGTGGTGGCCACGTTGGCGATGGACGAGCCGGATACCATGCCGGTCAGTCCGGAAGCCAGCACTGCCGCCTTGGCCGGCCCGCCGCGGAAACGGCCTACCATGGCGTAAGCCACCTGCACGAAGTACTCCGCCGCCCCCGCGCGGTCCAATAGCGCCCCGAACAGCACGAACAGGAAAACGAAATCGGTGGATACACCCAGCGGCACGCCCCAGATGCCGCTGTCCGACAGGTACATGTGGTCGACGATGAATTCGAAGGGGATGCCGGGGTGGGCGAGAAACCTCGGCAGGTACGGGCCGACGAAGCAGTAGAGGAGGAAGACCGCGCCCAGCGCCGGCAGCGCCAGCCCCAGGGACCGCCGCGCCGACTCGAGCAGCAGAACGACGAATGCCCCGCCGATCCACACGTCCCGCGCCAGCGGAAGGCCGGAACGTTCGATGATCCCCACGTAGTCCCACGCGAGGTAGGCGGTGCCGCAGCCCGCCAGGCCCGCGATGACGAAATCGTACCAGGGAATCTTGACCGGATCCCGCTTGCGCCGGCCCGGAAACAACTGCTGCATCAAGGCGTTGAAGCGTTCCAGCGTCGCGGCCCGGCGTATGGCCGGGAACGCCAGATAGACCAGCAGCACCGCGAAGGTCAGGTGGATGCTGCGGGCGATGATGGAGTTGAGGGGGTGGTAGGCGATGTAGAGCTGGAACAGCGACCAGCAGAGCGCGAGCACCCAGAGGAACCCCCCGATCGGCCCGCCGGGGGAACGGGTCTTCCCTTCGCCCTCGCCCAACTCGGCCAGCGCTTCGAGGTCGACGGTCTCGCCGGCAGTGTCGTCGCGATCGGATGAATTCACGGGGCCGCCTGGCTGGCCTGTGCCGTTGGTGTTTCCGTCAAGTGGACCGGCCCGGGGCCGGGCGCTTCCGCCCGCGCCCCGAGCCGTGCGTCATTCCGGGGAAGGAGGGCGGTTGGTTACTGCCAGCCCTTCTCCTTGTAGTACTTCATCGCTCCGGGATGCAACGGAGCCGAGAGGCCGCCCAACATGTCCTTCGGCTGCAGGTTCTTGAAGTTGGCGTACGAGTTGCGGAGCGTGTCGAGGTTCTCGAAGAGAGTCTTGACTACCGTGTACACCGAGTCGGCCGACTCCTTCTCGCCGGTGACGAAGGTCGCCTTCACGGCATAGGTCGGAACGTCCTTGTCCACGCCCTTGTAGGTCCCGCCGGGGATCTTGGTCATGACGTAGAAGGGGTTGTCCGCCACCAGCTTCTTGATCGGCGCGGTGTCCACCGGAACGATGTCGATGGCCGTGCTGTTGGCGATCTCGAGGCCGCCGCCCCAGGGAACTCCGATGGTGTAGAAGAACGCATCGATCTTCTTGTCCACCAGCGCGCGGTTGGCCTCGTTCTGTTGCAGACCTTCGGCCTTGATGTCCTTGTCCTTGTCGATGCCGGAGAGGCGCAGCACATCCTCAGCGTTGCCCCGCTGTCCCGATCCGGGGTTTCCGATGTTGACGCGTTTGCCCTTGAGGTCTGCAATGGTCTTGATGCCCGTGTCCTTGCGGGTTACCAGCATGACCGCCTCGGGATGGACGGTGAAGACCGTACGCAGTCCCTTGTCGGGTTTGCCCTCCCAGTTCTTCTTGCCATTGGCGGCGGCCCAAACCCAGTCGGACTGGGCCACGCCGTAGTTCAGCAGCCCCCGCTGGATGGACCGGATGTTGAAGACCGATCCGAGCGCCGGCCGGCCGATGCAGTTGTAGCCCTTGCTGCCCAGCTTGTCGTTGACGATCTTGCAGATGTTCAAAGCCACCTGGTAGTAGACGCCGGTCGTGGAGCCGCCGCCGATAACCAGGAAGTTCTGTGCAGCCGCGTCCTTGGCCCCCATGGCCATGGTGCCGCACAGCGCAAGACCGATCATAAACGTGAGTAAGCGTTTCATAGTGTCCTCCTTCAGTTTACGTTGCCGGTCGTCAGACCATTCGTGAGCCAACAGCCGTGTCCATGCCACAACGCGTTGCGCAATGCAACAGGACCTTTCAGAACGGGTGTTTCACGAATCGCCGGTGTCTCGGGACCGACCATGCGGACGGCCCTTAACCAAGGGTCATGCAAGGGGAAATGGACGGCGCGGCGTGCGGCCATCGCGCCCGTGCGCGGATGCGTTGGTGGATATTTCCCAAATCCTGGGATACGTATCTATGAGAGCCCCAAGGATCCGGGCCTCCAGCCCGGGGATGTTTCACCGTAACGAAGTCCGGGAAAATTCGGATGAAGGAAGAGGGAGTGGCTGAAGTCGCCGGCATGCTCGGCATCGCCCGACTGGAAGAAGAGGTGGCCGCGGGGCAGGTGGATACCGTGCTGGTGGCGTTCACCGACCTCTACGGCCGGTTCATGGGCAAACGGCTGGACGCCGGTTATTTCCTGGACACGGCGGCTTCCGAGGGCACCCACGCCTGCGATTACCTCCTGACCGCGGACATGGAGATGGAGCCGGTCCAGGGATACCGGCTGGCCAACTGGAAGCGGGGCTATGGCGATTTCCACCTGGTGCCCGACCTGAACACCCTGCGCCGCCTGAGCTGGCAGGACAAGACCGCGCTGGTGCTGTGCGACGTCAAGGAGAGCATCTCCCACGAGCTCGTGGCGGAAGCGCCCCGCTCGGTGCTGCGGGGGCAACTGCGGCGGGCCCGCACCCTGGGGTTCGAGGTCATGGCGGCTTCGGAGCTGGAATACTACCTGTTCGACGACTCGTACCGGCAGGCGGCGGACAAGCACTACCACGACTTGGTCCCTGCGGGCGGCTACATCGAGGACTATCACGTGCTCCAGGGATTCCGGGAGGAAGGCTTCCACGGTGCGGTGCGACGGCACCTCCGGGACTCCGGAGTGCCGGTGGAGAGCTCCAAGGGCGAGTGGGGGCCGGGCCAGCACGAGCTCAACGTGCGCTACTGCGAAATCCTGACCATGGCCGACCGTCACTGCGTGTACAAGGAGTGCCTCAAGGAGGTGGCGGAGCAGATGGGCCTGAGCGTCACCTTCATGGCCAAGTACGCGTCGGAGCTGGCGGGATCGAGCTGCCACATGCACCTGAGCCTGTGGCGCGACGGCGTCAATGCCTTCGCCGGAAACGGCGGCCAGGACGGGTTCTCCGACGTGTTCCGCTGGTTCCTCGGGGGATGGCTGACCCACATGGCCGAGACCATGGTGTTCTACGCGCCCACCATCAATGCGTACAAGCGCTACCGGGCGGAGTCCTGGGCGCCCACCGGCATCGCCTGGGGCCACGACAACCGCACCGCGGGGTTCCGGGTGGTGGGGCAGGGGAACGGCTGCCGCATCGAGTGCCGCGTGCCGGGCGCGGACTGCAACCCCTACCTCGCCTATGCCGCGGCCCTGGCCGCGGGCATGGACGGTATCCGGCGCCGGATCGAGCCGCCCCCCGCGTTCGATGGCAACCTGTACGCCGCCGCCGACCTGCTGGAGGTGCCGGGGGCCCTGGCGGACGCGGTCAACCTGTTCGAGGCCAGCGAGTTCTGCCGCGAGAGCTTCGGCGCCGACGTGGTGGAACATTACGCCCATTTCTTTCGCACCGAAGTGCGAAAGTACCGCGAGGCGGTGACCGACTGGGAAAGGAAACGCTATTTCGAGAGGATCTGAAAAACGCGCGCGGCGGGGTTGTCCCGGGCGCCGGGCTGGAGTGTGCGCGTGAGCGGTGACGGCGAAGGAAACACGCCGTTCGTCGGCATCACCACATACGGTCGCGGCCCGCACAACCGGTTCATTCTGCCGGCGGAGTACGTGGACGCGGTGCGCCGGAGCGGTGGGGTCCCGTTGCTCCTGCCCCCGGGGGAGGAGCGGATGGACGCGATCCTGCCGCTGCTCAAGGCGGTGGTGTTCAGCGGCGGCGGCGACCTCGATCCCGACCTCTACGCCGGTCGCCGCCACGAGACCATTTACATGGTGGAGCCCGAACGGGACCGCTCCGAACTCGAGCTCGCCCGCCGCGTGTTCGATCTCGGCGTCCCCACCCTGGCCATCTGTCGCGGGACCCAGATACTCAACGTCGCCGAGGGCGGGACGCTGATCGAGCACCTCCCCGACGTGGTGGGGGAGACGGTGATCCATCGTGCGCCGCCCCGCGAGCCCGTGGCCCACCCGGTGCGCGTGGTGCCGGAGTCACGGCTGGCCGGCGTCTTGGGAACCACCGACTTCTCGTGCATGTCGTGGCACCACCAGGCCATTCGCCAGGCGGCGCCCGGATTCGAGGTCGTGGCCTACGCCCCGGACGGCACCATCGAGGGTCTGGAGATGCGGTCGCACCCCTGGCTCGTCGCGGTGCAGTGGCACCCCGAGCTGACCGCGGCGGAAGACCCCATACAGCAGCGCCTGTTCGATGCGCTGGTGGAGGCCGCGGTCGAGCGTTGAGCGCCGTGGCCCTTTCCCTCCCGTCATCCACAGTCCCGGCTATGGTCAGGCAATTGAAAGACAAGGTGGCACTCATCACCGGCGGCGCCGGCGGCATCGGCCGGGAGACCGCCCTGCTGTTCGCTCGCGAGGGCGCCCGGGTGGTCATCGCCGATGTGGATGACCGCGCCGGCAAGCGTCTGGCGGGCCGCATCAACCGGAGCGGGGGCGAGGCGGTGTACTGCCGCGCGGACGTGTCCCGGAGCACCGACTGCGCCGGGATGGTGGCGGCCGCGGAGGCCGAGTTCGGCGCGCTTCACATCCTGTTCAACAATGCCGGCATCATGCTGGCCGATGACGCTGATGCGGTGGAGACCTCGGAAGCGGTCTGGGACGCCACGCTGTCGGTGAATCTCAAGGGGGTGTTCCTGGGCTGCAAGCACGGCATTCCGGCGTTGCGCCGCGCCGGCGGCGGTTCCGTCATCAACACGGCCTCGTTCGTGGCCCTCATGGGCGCCGCCACCCCGCAGCTCGCCTACACCGCCAGCAAGGGCGGCGTGGTGGCCCTGAGCCGGGAGCTGGCGGTGATCCACGCCCGGGAGAACATCCGGGTCAACGCGCTCTGTCCGGGCCCGTTGCACACGGAGTTGCTGATGAAGGTGCTCAACACTCCCCGGAAGCAACGGCGCCGCCTGGTCCATATCCCCATGGGGCGTTTCGGCGAGGCCCGGGAGATCGCCCGGGCGGCGTTGTATCTGGCCGGCGACGATGCGTCCTTCGTCACCGGCACCGAGTTCGTGGTGGACGGCGGCATCACCGCGGCCTACGTCACGCCGGAGCGGGCGCGGAAGGGGTGAGGAAGGGCATGTCGGCGCAACCGCTGGAACGGCTCCTGGCGGACCGGATCCTGCTGTTCGACGGGGCCATGGGGACACGGATCCAGGCCCTCGGTCTCGGCGAGGCGGATTTTCGCGGCTCCCGCTTCGCGGAGCATCCGAAGCCGCTGAAGGGATGCAACGACATCCTTTGCCTGACCCAGTCCCAGGCCATCGAGAAGATCCACCGGGAGTACCTGGAGGCCGGCGCCGACATCGTCGAGACCAACACCTTCAACGCCAATGCCATCTCGCTGCTGGACTACGGGCTGGAGGATCTGGCTTACGACATCAACCGGGGCGCTGCCGCTGCCGCCCGGCAGGCAGTGGACCGGTTCAACGCCGGGGACGGCGGCTCGCGACTGGTGGCCGGGTCCCTCGGGCCCACCAACCGCACGGCTTCCATGTCTCCCGACGTCAACGATCCGGGGTTTCGGGCGGTCGCCTTCGATCAACTGGTGGCGGCGTACTACGATCAGGCCCGGGGCCTCGTCGACGGCGGCGTCGACATCCTGCTGCCGGAGACCACCTTCGACACCCTCAACCTGAAGGCGTGCCTGTTCGCCATCGGGCAACTCCTGGAGGAACGGGGGCTGCGGTTGCCGGTGCTGGCTTCGGTGACCATCACCGACCAGAGCGGCCGCACCCTCTCGGGTCAGACGCTCGAGGCGTTCCTGACTTCCATCAGCCACGCGGACCTGGCCGCGGTGGGCATCAATTGCGCCTTCGGGCCTCACCAGATGACGCCCTTCGTGGAAGAGCTTTCGCGGCTGTCGGAGCTGCCGGTGTTCGCCTATCCCAACGCGGGCCTGCCCAACGAGTTCGGCGGCTACGACATGGGTCCGGACGAGCTGGCCGGCGCGCTGGGCGAATGGGCGCGGGAGGGCTGGCTGAACCTGGTGGGCGGCTGCTGCGGCACCACGCCGGAACACATCGCGACCCTGGCGGCGGGGGTCAAGGGCGTCCGTCCGAGGAACGCGCCGGAATCCGATCGATTCACCCACCTGAGCGGGCTGGAACGGCTGGTGATCCGGCCGGACACGAACTTCATCATGGTGGGCGAGCGCACCAACGTCGCCGGCTCCCGCAAGTTCGCCCGGCTGATCCGCGAGGGCGAGTACGAGGAGGCGGTGGCCATCGCCCGGGAGCAGGTGGAGGGCGGCGCCAACATCATCGACATCAACATGGACGAGGGCATGCTCGACTCGGTCGAGGCCATGGCGGTGTTCCTCAACCACGTGGCCGCCGAGCCCGAGATCGTCCGCGTCCCGATCATGCTCGACAGCTCCAACTTCGCGGTCATCGAGGCCGGGCTCAAGTGCGTCCAGGGCAAGGCGGTGGTGAACTCCATCTCCCTCAAGGAAGGGGAGGAGGAGTTCCGGAAGTGCGCGCGCCTGGTGAAGCGCTACGGCGCCGCGGTCATCGTCATGGCCTTCAACGAGGAGAGGCAGGCCACCACCGTGGAGGAGCGGGTCACGGTGTGCCGGCGGGCCTACCGCATCCTCACCGAGGAGATCGGCTTCGACGAGGCCGACATCATCTTCGACACCAACATCCTCACCGTGGCCACCGGGATCGAGGAGCACGCGGAGTACGCCGTCAACTTCATCGAGGCGGCCCGGCAGCTCAAGGCGCTCTTTCCCCGCTGTCACATCTCCGGCGGCGTCAGCAACATCTCGTTCTCGTTCCGCGGCAACGACCGGGTCCGCGAGGCCATGCACTCGGTGTTCCTCTACCACGCGATCCAGGCCGGCATGGACATGGGCATCGTCAACGCCGGACAACTGGCGGTGTACGAGGAGATCCCCGAGGAGTTGCGCGATCTGGTGGAAGACGTGCTCTTCAACCGGCGAGACGACGCAACCGAGCGGTTGGTGACGTTCGCCGAACAGGTCAAGGGCGCGGGCCCCTCGGCGGTGGAAGAACAGGCCTGGCGCGAGGAATCCGTGGAGAGCCGGCTCTCCCACGCCCTGGTGAAGGGCATCGTGGAATACATCGACGACGACGTCGACGAGGCGCTGGAGCACTACGAGCGCCCGCTCCACATCATCGAGGGGCCGCTCATGGCCGGTATGAACGTGGTCGGCGACCTCTTCGGCGCGGGCAAGATGTTCCTGCCCCAGGTGGTCAAGAGCGCCCGGGTCATGAAGCGGGCGGTGGCCCGCCTGACGCCCTTGATGGAGGCCGAGAGCCGGGAGTCGGGCGGCGCCATGAAGCGCGCGAAGCTCGTGTTCGCCACCGTCAAGGGCGACGTGCACGACATCGGCAAGAACATCGTGGGCGTGGTGCTTCGCTGCAACAACTACGAGGTCATCGACCTCGGCGTCATGGTGCCCGCGGACCGGATCATCGACACCGCCGTCTCGGAGAACGCCGACGCCGTGGGGCTCAGCGGCCTCATCACGCCGTCCCTGGACGAGATGGTGCACGTGGCCGGCGAGATGGAGCGGCGCGGACTCGAGCTGCCGCTGCTCATCGGCGGCGCCACCACCAGCAAACGCCACACCGCGGTGAAGATCGCCCCGGCCTACGGGCAGGAAACCGTGCACGTGCTGGATGCCTCCCGGGCGGTGCCGGTGGTGCAGGACCTGATGGACCCGGACGCGCGGGCCGCCCTCGACGCCGCCAACCGGTCCGAGCAGGAACGCATGCGGCGGGAGTACGAGACCCGGGCGGGCACGCGGCTCCTGAGCTACGCCGAGGCGCGGGAACGGCGTTGCGCCATCGACTGGACCACGTGCGAGGTGGACGTTCCGGAGTTTACGGGCAGCCGGTCGCTGCGGGACTTCCCGTTGGCCGATCTGGTCCCGTACATCGACTGGTCCCCCTTCTTTCACACGTGGGAGATTCGCGGCCGCTATCCGGATCTGCTGGACGACCCCGTGCGAGGGCCCGCCGCCCGCGAGCTTCTGGCCAACGCCCGCGAGCTTCTGGACCGCATCGTGGACCATGGACTGCTGGCGGCCCACGGCGTCTACGGCTTCTATCCCGCCAACAGCGACGGCGACGACGTCGTACTCTACACTGACCAAACCAGGACCTCGGAGCTCACCCGGTTCCACACCCTGCGCCAGCAGAAGGAGGCGCGCAAGGGCACGCCCCAATACGCGCTGGCGGACTTCGTGGCGCCGCGGGAGTCGGGCTGCGACGACTTCATCGGCGCGTTCGCGGTGACGACCGGGCACGGTACGGACGAACTGGCCAAACGGTTCGAGGCCGAGCACGACGACTACAACGCCATCATGGCCAAGGCGTTGGCCGACCGTCTCGCCGAGGCGTTCGCGGAATGCCTGCACGCCCGGGTCCGGCGGGAGTGGGGTTACGGCAGGGACGAACGGTTGAGCCAGGAAGACCTGATCCGGGAGCGCTACCGCGGCATCCGCCCGGCGCCCGGCTATCCCGCCACCCCGGACCACACCGAGAAGCCGACCCTGTTCAAGCTGCTGGACGTGCGCGAAGCCGCCGGCATCGAGCTGACGGAGAACTTCGCCATGTGGCCCGCGGCCTCGGTCTGCGGCCTCTACCTCGCCAATCCCGCCGCGCGCTACTTCGCGGTCAGCGCCGTGGGCCGGGACCAGGTCGCCCTCTACGCCGCGCGAAAGGGAATGACCGTAACGGAAGTGGAGCGGTGGCTCGGTCCGGTGCTGGGGTACGATCCGGGTGAAGCGTGAGGCAAAGCCCGGGCGGGACGCAGGGCTAAAGAGGCTGTCCGAACCTCTTGTCGAGATACTCCAGGGCCATCCGCGCGGCCTGATAGTCGGGATCGTGCCGCAAGGCCTTTTCGAAGGAGCGCCTCGCCGCAGCGAAATTCTCCTGCATTACACGCACACGACCGAGATTGAAATGCGCGAACTGATAGCAACAGTATCGCTTGGCCGAGATCGCCTTCTCGAGCCACGGGACCGCCTCGTCCGGGCGACCGAGATCGATCAGGTACGCCCCGATGTCGTTGTATGGATTGCCGAAGTCCGGATCGAGCGCGATGGCTTTCTCGCATTCGGCAATGGCTTGTTCGAGATCCCCGAGCATGCTGAGGGACCAGCCCAGAAAGGTGTGCCCCTCGGCCGTGGGCAGAATCTCGATGGACTCCCGGAAACTTTCGGTCGCGGCCTGGTACCGGCCACTGAGATGCAACACGTAACCTTGCTGCCAAAGGGCGTAGGCGCGCACCTGGTCGGGAGCCTCCGAATGCTCGCCCGACTGTCCGTGAGCCGCTGGTGCCAGCGCCAGCGCCGCCAGCAACACCGCGGCCAGGAATGGGCGGGACCCGATCATGGGAGCACCTGTTCCAGCACGTCCGCCATGCGCGTTCAACCGGAATTCTGTGTCAGCAGGCCTCTACCCGCCGAGGAAACCCGTCACCAGGGCCGCCGTGGCCTCCGGGTCCTCCGCCTGGGGGCTGTGGCCGGCGCCCTTCACGATCTCCACGCCGTTGGCACCGGGGATGCCGGCGGAATAGGCCTCGCCGTGGGCCAGCGGCACCATCTGGTCCGCTTCGCCCCACACCACCAGCGTCGGCGCCGCGATGCGGTGCAGCCGGCTACGCAACGAGCGGTTGTAGAAGTAGGGGGGACTGAAGCCGAACCGGTTGGTGAAGCGTATCATCTGGTACCGCCGCAACTCGTCCTCGATGTTCTCGGCCCGGCCGTCGGGGAACAGCGCGTGTCCCGCCGGCGTGCGGTCGTTTTCGAACAGCATGGCCCGCAACTCCGAGTAGTCGGTGCCGCGCACCGGGTGGGACATCATGAAGACGTCGCCGATGGGCGCCCCGGCGACGAACAGGCCCGCGGCGTCGATGAGCGCGAGCCGGCGGACCTTCTCGGGGTGGCGCGCCGCGAGCTCGGCGGCGACCCAGCCCCCGACGCAGGTCCCCACCAGATGGAAACGTTCGAGCCCCAGGGCGTCGATGACCTCCAGGTAGTGGAACACCAGGTCCTCGGCGGACTCCAGGTACTCGATCTCGTCGGATGCGGCGCACCCCGGATGCGCCGGGGCGAAGAGCCGGCAGCTCTCCATGAGCTTCTCGTGGAAAGGCATCCAGCCTTCCGTGACCGCGTGCACGTCGGCGAAACCGTGGAGGTAGAGGGTGGGCTCGCCGGCGCCGTCTTCCAGGACCGCCACCTTCCGGCCGTTGATCTCGAGAGTCCGCCGGCTCATGCTTCCGCTCCGGCCGCCGCAAGGGTCTCTTCCATCCTCGGGTAGGCCTTGGCGAAGACCCGCGCGGAATCTTCCCGCAGCGCCGGCGCCACCTGGGTGGCGAACAGCCGTTGGCTCTTGAGCGCCAGCTCACCCGGCATGTTGCCGAGGTGGAACTGGATCAGCAGGTTGCCCACCTGCGACTTCTCGATGAGGTCCAGGATCTTCCGGTGCACGGTTTCCGGACTTCCCACGACGATGGACTGGGCCTTGTCCAGCTCGTCCCAGTCGTTGACGTCACCGAGCATGGAGCGCTCGGGGTCGGAATGCTTCAGGAACTCCTTCCACGCGGGGGCTGGGATGTACGGTACGCCGGCGCCGAAGGTGAGCTGGCGCCCTTCCTTGCGCAGGTGCCCCTTGAGGCAGTTGCGCAGGAAGTACCACACGCCCTCCTCGCACTCCTCCTTGGCCTGGGCGTCGGTCTCGCTCACGTAGGCCGACATCAGGATGCCCATGCGGTACGGCTGGTAGCTGTCGCCGTGGTCTTCCAGCACCTTGGAGAACTGCTCGCGGGCCTTGTAGGTCTCGCCGCCGTGGCTCCGGGACGACAGGAAGTAGCAGTAGCCGCGCTTGGCCACCTCGGTCAGCGTCGAGGCGCTCCGGGAGCCCGGGACCCATATCGGAGGATGCGGTTTCTGGGTGGGCTTGGGCCATGGGTTGACGTAGCGCAGCGGGTAGTAGTGTCCTTCGTGGTTGAACGGGCCGTCGTCGGTCCAGGCGCGCACCACCAGGTCCACGGCTTCCCAGAAGCGTTCCCGCGAGGTCACCGACGGGATGTCGTAGTTGTAGTTCTCCGGACCGCCTCCGGGGGCGAAACCGGCGATGATGCGCCCGTCGCTCATGTTGTCGAGCATGGCGTACTCTTCGGCCACCCGCAGCGGGTTGATGTGGAGCGGCAGCAGGTTCCCCAGCACGCAGATCTTGGCCTTGGTGGAGCGCTGGGTCAGCGCCGCCGCGATGAGGTTCGGCGACGGCATCAAGCCGTAGATGTTCTGGTGATGTTCGTTCAGCACGAGCCCGTCGAAGCCCAGGTCGTCGGCGTAGGCGAGCTGGTCGATGTACTCCTGGAACAGGCCGCGGGACTTTTCCGAGTCCCAAAGACTGTTGGGAACCGTCACCCAGCCCGTGTCGTACTTCTCGTCGAAGTCCTTGGGCAGGTGAGGATAGGCCATGAAGTGCCAGCAGAATAGCTGTACCGGGTGCATGTTTCCCTCCTGATGCGAGACTGTGTGAATGAGGCTACGTAAAGCTCCGGGTGCGGGCTCTCCGCCGCAGGCGGAGGCGGGTCCATCCCATGACCCAGCCGGCGAGCAGCACCCCGGCTCCGGCCAGGAACCAGCGCAGCCGGATGTCCCGCTGCAGATCGGAGCTTTCCTGCTGGAGCCGTCGGAGCAGCCGCTTGTCGTTGGAGCTTTTCTTGGCCAGCGTCTCGTTGTCGGTCGCGAGCTCCGTGTTCCTGCCGCGCAGTTCCGCGAGCTCCGTGGCCTGGGCCTCGACCTTGGCCGTCAACTCTTCGATCTGCCGCAAGGGCGGCGCTTCCCCGGTCAGGAAGCTCTTGAGCACGTAGCCCTGGCGCCCGTCGGGCAGCACGACGAGGCTGTACTCGCCTTCTTCCGACACCGCCTCCATCTCGTTGCCGGTCTTCAGCACCGCGAGGATGCGGTGCTCCACACTGGGTCCGGAGCGCAGCATGATCTCGCGGTAGCCGCTGACGTAGACCCTTTCCGCATGGCAGAGCGAGGCGGACGACAGCACGATCAGGCCCAGCAACCATGTGCGCGGTCTTCGGCTGCGGCCACGCCTCATGCGGCGCCCTCCGACAGGCACTCCATCTGGTTCAAGACCGTGCGCAACATCAGGCTGCCGCGTTCTCCGAGCTGGCCGGAGACCGAGAAGTGGTGCTTTCCGGGGACTTCCATATAGCTGCAGTCCAGGCCCCGCTCCTGGCAGAGGGCGAAGAAGTCCCTGGACATGCCGATCCAGCCGCGGGTCTCGGCCCCGCCCACCGCCACCACGAACGGGGTCCGGTCCAGGGGCGGATGGAGCATGGCGCTGATCTCCCGTGCGGTATCGGGCGTCAGGCGAATATCCTCGTTGGAAGAGACGTAGAAGACGGGATCGGCGTCGTAGACTCCGGTGATGGCCACGGCGGCCTTGATGATGTCCTCGGGCAGGCCATCCTCGTCCCAGCGATGGCTCAGGGCCCTGGCCGTCAGGTGGCCTCCCGCCGAGGACCCCGAAAGGTAAATCCGCTCCGGGTCGCCGCCGTACTCCGCGATGTGGCGGTAGACCCAGGCGATGCCGTCGCGGGTCTCGCGCATGATGTCGGGCACGGTGACTTGGGGGCAAAGGTCGTATTCCAGCAGCACCATGGTGGCCCCCGCCTCGACGAACGGTTCGGCAATGAAGCTGTAGGCGTCCTTGCTGCCGCCGCGCCAGTAGCCGCCGTGGATGTAGATCTGCACCGGAGCGCCGGGCTGCTCGGCCGGGAAGATGTCCAGCAGCATCCGGGGCGCGTCGCCGTAGCGCACGTCGCGGAAATGTTTCAGCCTGGCGCGGGTGTCTTCGCTGGCCTTTTCCCGCTCCACGGTCAGTTGCGGGTATTCGGTGACGGTGGTGCGGGGATTGAACTGGTACTCCATTTCCTCCCGTGTGAAATCCTTGTAGACCGTCTCCGCCATGACGAATCCTCCTTGCTCCAGCGGCCCGGAATCGCTTTCCGACGCCCGCCGGTTCGGAAATGTGTAGCAGATCCGGCCACATGAAGCGAGAAGAACTTTCCGGTAGGGGGAGCCGAAAACGGCTCCGTCCTTGCCACCGGCGGCGCCTTCCCGTAAGGAACTCTGTATGGATATGGCGAGCTATGCGAAGCGGCGGGAGGCCTTCGCGGACAGCATGGGCGAGGGAGTGGCCATCATCCCGGCGGCGCCTCAGGCCACCCGGTCGAACGATGTGGAGCACCGGTACCGGCAGGACAACGACCTGCTCTATCTGACCGGGTTCCCGGAACCCAACTGCCTTTGCGTCCTGTCACCGCAGCATGAGAGGGACCGCTTCATCCTGTTCGTGCAGCCGCGGGACCGGGAAAAGGAGACCTGGACCGGAAAACGGTACGGGGTGGATGGGGCGCGGGAGGTGTTCGGCGCGGACGCCGCCTACACCATTGACCAGGTGCGGGAGGTCCTGCCGGAACACCTGGCGCGCACGGACAAGGTCTGCTTCGCGCCGGGCCGGGACGAGCGCGTGACCGCCTTGATACGGGAGCTCATCGACAACAGCAGATCCGGGCGCGCCCGGACGGGCCGGGGCGTGGTGTCGCTGGTGGACCCGGCCTCGATTCTGCACGAAATGCGCCTTTTCAAGTCGGCCGGGGAACTGGATCTCATGCGCCGGGCGGTGGCCGCGTCCGCCGGCGCCCACGTGGCGGCCATGAAGGGGGTCCGTGACGGCGCCTTCGAGTACGAGTTGGAGGCGCTGCTGGAGTACCACTTCCGCTCTGCCGGCGGCTCCGGTTGGGCCTATCCGTCCATCGTCGCGTCCGGGGCCAACGCGACCATCCTCCACTACACCCAGAACGACCGCCGCATGCGCGACGGCGACCTCGTGCTCATCGACGCCGGCGCGGAGTTCGACGGCTACTGCTCGGACGTGACGCGGACGTTTCCGGTGGGAGCGGCCTATACGCCCCCGCAGCGGCGGATCTACGAGATCGTGCTGCGGGCGCAGAGGGAGGGTATCGCCACGGTGCGTCCCGGGGCATCCATGGAGGAGGTCCACAAACGGGCCACCGAGGTGCTGGTGGACGGCCTGCTCGAAATCGGTCTTCTGGAGGGCGAGGCCGGCGAGCTCATGGAGAAGGGCGAGCACACCCGGTTCTACATGCACCGGACCGGCCACTGGCTGGGACTCGACGTTCACGACGTCGGCCGCTACCGGGTGGACGGCGTCTCACGCCCGCTGGAACCGGGAATGGTGCTCACCGTGGAACCGGGCCTCTACATCTCCGAAGACCTGGAGCAGGTGAGCGACGACTACCGCGGCATCGGCGTCCGCATCGAGGACGACGTCCTGGTCACCGAGGGGGGACACGAGGTGTTGTCCGCCGCCATCCCCAAGGAAGCGGACGAGATCGAGGCCATTCGCCGCGACGCGTTGGCGGTTCCGGCCCCCGTTACGGGCTGACGCGGACGGCAGGCCGGATTCGACGCCCTCGAGGCCCGCCCCCGCTCAATCGCAACCCAGACAGCGGACCGTCTCGAAGAGAGCCTTCTCGTCGGCGGCGGTGCGCGCGTGGTCCAGCACCACCCGAAGAGCCTTGGACGGGTCCGGGAGCTGGTACTTCTCGGCCATGGCCGAGAGCCACTCCTGTTGCACCCGCTCGATTTCCAGGCTTGCGTTGATCTTGTCCTTCATTCGATGCTCCTTTCAACGGCCGGACGCCCAGCGGCCGAGTTCCTCCACGAGGGACATGCCGGGCTCGCCGCGCCAGTCGTGGCAGAGGCCGGCGAGGGAAAGCCTCAGCGCGGGCAGGGGATTGGCCGCCGGCGTCATGAATCCCGCTTCCTCGCGCAGCCAGTCCAGAAGTTCGTCCAGACCGGCGAATTTCCCGCCGCGCATGGCGTCGTGAAGACGCGGCACCGTCTCGCCGGCGAAACGCTGCTTGGCCTCCAGGTCGATGATGTCCGGGAGCAGCAGCGCGGCCTCGTCCAGCGAGACGCCGATGCACGACAGCAACTCGTTGTAGAGGGACCGCGCCACCCGGTCCGCTCTGCCTCTTACCTCATCAAGCAGATGGGTTCCGGCGGCGTCAAGGGGCTCTCCGTCCGGGAGGAGTTGACAGTAGAGCTTGAGCTTGGGTTCGGTGCCCGACGGCCGGACGGTGATGATGAAGTGGTCGGTATGAACCTGCAGCACGTTCCGGGGCAGCCGGTCGGTGTCGCTCACGATGGGCCCGAAGCGTTCCGGGTCCCAGTAGTCGATGAAGCGCCGCACCGGCTGTCCGGCCAGCTCCCGTGGCGGCGCTTCCCTCAGGCTGGCCATGATCCGGTCCTTCTTCCGGGTCCCCTCCGCCCCCGCCAGGGTGATGCCGCGGTTGACGTTGTCATAGCTCCCCAACTCACCGAGCATGTCGACATAGTAGTCCAGCATGGTCCGGTCTTCTTCCCGCAGCCTCTGGTAGAGGCCCGCCAGCACCATGCACGCGGGGGTGGCGTCCTTGTCCCGGATACCGGGGGCCATGACCACGCCGTGGCTCTCCTCGGCGGCGAGCACGAGGTCCTCCGGCGAGCAGGCGACGTCCCGGTAGCGGCCGGACCGCTCCAGGGTCTTGAGCACGTCGGCCACGTACTTGAAGCCTACCAGCAGGTCGTCGATGAGCCACGAGTCGCCCGCCTCGGCCACGACCCGCCCGAGCAGCCTGGTGGTGACCAGGGTCTCCATCACCAGCCCCCGGCGCCGCGGCCCCTCGGGGTCCAACATGAGGTGGTGGCAGAGGATGGCGGCGATCTGGTTGCCGTCGAAGTGGTACCAGGAGCCGTCCGCGACCCGCGCCTCCATGCCGATGCGGTCGGCGTCCGGGTCGCTGGATAGCACGATGCCGACGCCGTGGCGGTCGGCGAACTCCCGGGCCGGCGCGGTGGCGTGGGGCACCTCCGGGTTGGGCGCCTTGAAGGGGATGGCGGCAAAGCTGCCGTCCAGCCCCTGGTCCGGGGGAATCAGCAGGGTGAAGCCGAGCCGTTCCAGCACCTCCTTGACCGTGTTCACGCCGCAGCCGCACAAGGGTGTGTAGACCACCGGCGCTCGGTCGTCCGGGGGACGGAGGTTCCGGTAGAGGCCCACGTAGGTGTCGACGTAGGCCGCGTGGAGCTCCGGCGGCAGCGGACGGATCATACCCGAGCGGAGGCCCTGCTCGAAGGGCACCGTCCGCACCTCGGTGGCCCGCTCCATGGCGTCCACCAGCCGCTGGTCCTCGGGGGCGATGGGCTGGCTGCCGTAGGCGTCATACACCTTGATGCCGTTGTCGTCCGGCGGGTTGTGGGACGCCGACACGTTGACCCCGCCCGCGGCCCCCAGCTGGACGATGAAGCAGGAAAGCTCCGGAGTGCTGGTGACGGCGTGGTCGTCTTCAGGTGCGGCCAGATAAGCGACGATGCCGTTGGCCGCGTAGATCTCGCACGCCAGCCGGGCCAGGGACCGCGAGGAAACCCCCATCAGGGAGTGCCGCGGCTCCAGGAACCGGTACGCTCCGGCATTGTCCGTGAAGACGCGGACGTCGTTGGCCACCACCACGCTCAGCGGCCGTCCGGGGGGCGTCCCCGTCGCGCGGGCCTCCCCCGGAGAAGTTCCGTTCAGGTAGTTCGAATGACCCTGGGCGGTCATGGCCACCGTCGACGGGTTCATCCGGTTGGGGCCGTAGCCCACCGGACCGCGCCGCCCGCCGGTGCCGAAGGGGAGCACCTGCCTGAAGGCGTCGAACACCAGGGGCAGATGTTCGGCCTGGAGGTGACGGTCCAGGGCCTCCGGCGCGGCATAGGGAATTTCGCCGCTCATCCACCGGCGCAGGCGGTCCGCCGCCTCCCGTCCGGCCACGCCGTAGCGCTCCTCCAGGAGCGCCGACATCCGTTCCAGTCGCGCGAGGTCGGTCATTCCGTAGGGTCCCGTGTCCGGGCGAAAAAAAGGGCGGCCAGGAAGGCCGCCCTTTTGCGTCCGGTGCGGGTTACCGTCCGGTGCGGGCCAGGGAGTGCACCCAGCCCTGCATCCGGGACTTCGCGTTGGCGATGTCCTTGTCGCTGAAGAAGTTCTTGAGGTCCACCTTCTCCACCGCGTACACGGGGCGCAGGAAGTCGCTTTCGTAGCCGAAGGGCACGGTGGCGTCGATGCCCATGCCGCCCTCGAACACGGTGTTGGAAGCCGTCCACTGCCGGTCGCCGGCGGTCATGCGCTCGGCCGGCATGAAGGTCTGTCCGCGCCCTCCGGGAATCGGGTTGAGGATGTCGGTCTTGGGATTCACCCGGGTGGTCAGACACCACATGATGTCGTCCATGTCGTAGATGTCGGTGTCCTCGCTGGCGGCCACCACCAGGCGGGAGCCCTGGGAGGTGGAAAGGATGGCCGACATGAAGTTCCGCTGCCAGCCCTCCTCGATGCGGTTGCGCTTCTTCACCTGGATGATGGCGCCGCCCCAGTCCGTCATGCAGTAGGGGATGTTGACGTCCTGGATGATGCCGGGTTGCATGCGCTCGCACAGAAGGTACATGCAGGCCTCGCGCACGGTGGTGTCGATGTTGTGGTCGTCCAGGGTGTGCACGCCCAGCGGGAAGATGATGGGCTTGCCTTCGCGCTTGCGCGTGGTCACCGCGGTGACGTGGAAGGTGGGCGCCTTGTAGGCCTTGCCCATGTAGCCGGCCCACTCCGGATGGAAGTGGAAGCGGCCCTGGATGTCGGCCTTCTCGGACTCCTCGGTCTCGTAGCGGCGGTCGCGCGGGTTCACGTAGCCCTCCAGCACCACCTCGCAGTCGGCCAGCGCCAGCGCGTCCACGGTCTTGGCCTTCACCACCCGTACCGGCGAGCCCTGCACCGCGCCGGCCACGCCCAGCTCGTCGCAGCCCTGGGGCAGCACGACGTAGTCGAAGCCCGCTCCGGCCAGAAGCGTGCAGGAAGGCGGAACCCCGAAGCACATGGTGATGGGGACGGGCTTGTCCTCCTTGTAGTACTTGGACACCACCTGCCACATGTGCGATCCCGGCGAGATCTGGAAGGTGCCGACGTTGCCCCAGCGGAAGTTCATCCGGTTGTAGCCGAGGTCGGTGCCGCCGTCGAAGTGCTCGCCGGAGATGAGCCGGTTGCCCGAGCCCACGGTCAGCTCCGGCTCGTACTCGGTGTGGCGGACGGGGAGCATGTACTCGTTGACGTCCTTGGGATCCTTGATGATCTCCTCGTGGACGGGCGCCTCTTCGGAGCTCACTTCCACCGGCGGGATCTGGTTCTTGATGGCGTCCGCGAGCTTGCGTGTGCGGTCGGTGTGGCTCTCCCAGCCGAACATCTTGTTGATGACGCCCATGTCGCCGAACAGGTTGGTCACGGCCCGGTGATGGGGCTTGCCCTTGACGTTGTTGAACAGGATCGGACAACCGCCGTCGAGGTTCTTCTGGATCGCGATGATCTCCAGGTCGGGATCGACTTCCTTGTCGGTCTCGATCAGGTCGCCTTCGGACTTGAGCCATTCCAGCGCATTGCGCAGATCGTGGATCTGCTCAGCCGGAGCCCCGAGTTTCTTTGCTGCTTTGGCCATTTCCTACTCCTCTTGTGTGGTTTGCGGTTGTTTCGCGCTCCCCGCGTGATGGTGACCCCCCGGCGTCATCGGGGCTTGCCGATGACAGAAAAAGCTTCCTCAAGTCTACAAAGGAACTCGTCGAACGGGGTAATGCACTCACGAGCGGAGTGCGACAACATTAGCCAAAGGAATCGGCTGTGTCAACCTTTGGTCGTCTCCTTTTGACCTCACGCCGGGTCCGGCCGGAACCGGCGCCTCCATGCCAGGGCGGCCCGGATGCTCGCATAGATGACCACGAGGCACAGCAGTTCCAGGGTCCACGCGTACTGATACGAGCCCGTCATGTCGTAGGCGAAACCGCCGAACCAGGTGCCGAGGGCCGCGCCGAGGCCGAAGGTGATCTCCAGGAGGCCGACGATCATGGCGACGTTCCGGCCCCAGAAGATGTCCGCGATGGTGGAAGCATAGACCGGGTTGCTGGCGCTGTGGCCGAGCCCGTAGAGGAGGGCGAACGCCACCGACCACCAACGGGGCGTCCCGGAGCCCAGGAACATGAGAAGGACGACGCCAGCCATGCCCATCAGGGTGGCCAGACGTAGGGCGCGTTCGCGGCCGAAGCGGTCCGAGGCGAAGCCCCAGATGGCCGTGCCGGGAATCCGCGCGAACCCCACCATGCCGAAGATCGAAGCCGCGGTGAGCTTGCCGAGACCGCGGTGGATCAGGTGGGCGACGGCGTGGGTGTACACCAGCGAAATTCCCGCGCCGACGGCAAGGTGGCCCACGGCGATGGACCAGAACGGGAGCGACGACAGAGTCTGCTTCAGCGTCCAGTCCCGGTGGCCGGCGGTCCCTTCCGAGGGTAACGTGACCGCCGGCCCGCCCCGGTCCGGCGCGTCGATGGAGCCACCGTCCGGAAGCTGGCCGATGTCCTCGGGCCGGCGCCGCTGCAGGAGCCCGTTGAGCGGCACGTGGGTTGCCAGTATCGCGGCGCCCAGCAGCATCATCGCGCTGCGCCAGCCGTAGCCCGTGATGAGGACCTGCACAACGGGCACGATCACGATGCCGACGCCCAGGCCCATGGCGGCGACGCCGATGGCCGTGGCCCGGCGCCTCCTGAACCAGTGGGCCAGCACCGCCGTGGTGCCGACGAAATCGATGCAGCCGATGCCGAATCCCGCCAGCACGCCGTAGCAGAGGTAGAATTGCCACAGGGATTCACTGCCGGCCGCCAGCACCAACCCGATACCCACGAGGCCGCAGCCCAGGGGCATCATGACGCGCGGCCCGAGACGGTCGAACGCCCACCCCGCCACCGGCGCCATGGCGCTGTAGACGACGCCGTTCACCGAGGCGATGGTGGCGGTGGTGGCGCGGGACCAACGGAACGCCTCCAGCAGCGCGACGTTGAACACGCTGAAGCCGGCCATGAGGCCGCCCACCACCACCAGGTTGAGGAAGCACATGGCGACGATGACGTAGCCGTAGAAGAAAGGCCGTCGAGGCGTTGCGGCCGCATGGGCCGCGTGGCGGCTTTCCGGTTCTCCCACCGCCTCACCGCGTCTCGGGTTGGAAACGCCGCTTCCACGTCATGCTCAACTGAATGCTCACGTAGGCCAGCGTATACGACAGCAACCCCAGCATCCAGGCGTATTGGTATGAGCCCGTTACGTCGTAGGTGAACCCGCCGAACCAGGGTCCCAAGGTGATGCCGATGCCGTAAAAGATTTCCAGCAGTCCGATGATGGTAGCGACGTGCCTGCCCCAGAAAATGTCCGTGAGGGTAGCGCCGAAGGTGGCGTTGCCGGCGCTGTGACCGACGCCGTAAAGGACGGCGAACGCGACGAACCACCACGCGGGGGACTCGGGACCCGATGCCATGAGCAGTCCGATGCCGCCGAGAGCCATGACGGTGGCGATGCCGTAGGCACGGTCGCGTCCCATGCGGTCCGAGGCGAAACCCCAGAGAGCCGTTCCGGGGATCCGCGCCACCCCGGCCAGGCCGAAGACCGTGGCGGCGCCGAGCTTGTCCAGGCCGACGTGGACCAGGTGGGCGACGGTGTGGGTATTCATGAGAGACAAGCCGAAGCCGGCCGTCAGGTGGCCCAGCGCCATGGACCAGAAAGGGAACGAGGACAGGGCCGTTGCCGGCGTCCAGTCGTGGACGGCGGGTCGCGCTGTCGCGGGGGTTCCCGAAGGTTCCGGAGTCCCCCCGGTCTCCGTGCCCGGTGCCGTGGCTTCGAACGACGCGCCGTCCGGGAGCTGGCCGATATCCTCGGGCCGGCGCCGCTGGAGCAACGCGTTCAGCGGCACCTGCGACACGAGTACGGCAATCCCCAGCAGCACCATCGCGGCGCGCCAGCCGTAGTGGGTGACAAGGAACTGCACGCCGGGCACGATCACGATTCCGACGCCCAGGCCCATGGCGGCGAAACCGATGGCCGTGGCCCGACGGCGGCGGAACCAGTGGGAAAGCAGGGTGATGGTGCCGACGAAGTCGAGGCAGATGATGCCGACGCCCGCCAGGAGACCGTACCAGAGATAGAATTGCCACAGCGCCGTGCTCCTCCCGGACAGCACGAGCCCTGTGCCGATCAGGAACCCGCCGAGGGGCATGACGATGCGCGGCCCCAACCGGTCGTACACCCATCCCACCAGCGGTGCCAAGGCGATCACCGCGATGCCGTTTACGGAGGCAATGGCGGCCGTGGCGGCGCGAGACCACCGGAACGCCTCCAGCAGCGCGACGTAGAACACCCCGAACGACGCCATGAAGCCCCCCACCAGTAACAGGTTGAGGAAGCAGAGGGAGAAGATGACGTGTCCGTAGAAGAAAAGGCGGGGAGGGTGTCGTCTCATGCTCAGCGGGTCTCGTGGCGGGCGCGCCGCTTCCACATGATGCACACCTGGATGCTCAGGTAGGCCACCGTGAAAGATACCATTCCCAACACCCAGGCGTACTGGTAGGATCCGGTCCAATCGAACGCGTAGCCGCCGAACCACGAGCCGGCCGCCACCCCGATGCCGAAGGTGATCTCCAGCCACCCGAAGATGGTTCCGACGTTCTTCCCACCGAAAATGTCCGCGATGGTGGAGCCGAAGGTCGGGTTGCCGGAGCTGTGGCCGATGCCGTAGAGGACGGCGAAGGCCACGAACCACCACGCCGGCGCATCGGCGCTCAGGATCATGAGCACCCCGATCCCGCCAAGGGTGAAGAGGGTGCCGAGGCGGTAGGCGCGGTCGCGCCCGAGGCGGTCCGAGATGAACCCCCAGATGGCGGTGCTCGGAATCCGGGCCACCCCCACCAGGCTGAAGGCGTTGGCGGCAAGCTGCTTCGCCAGTCCGACATGGACGAGATGCGCGACCGCGTGGGTGTACATGAGCGCAAGGCCGGTGCCGAGCCCCAGGTGTCCCACGGCGATGGCCCAGAACGGAAACGAGCAGAACGCGTCCTTCAGTGTCCAGTCCCGCTCCGGCACCACCGCCGGCACAATCTCTTCAGTCTCTTCAGCAGCGGCCTCCGCCGGCGCCGGGGGCTTGTCCTCGGCTCCCATCGAGTCGCCGTCCGGAAGTTGGCCGATGTCCTCGGGCCGGCGTCTCTGGAACAAGGCGTTCAGAGGCACGACCGTTGCCAGCACCACCACCCCCAGCAACACCATGGCGGCGCGCCACCCGTAGCGGGTGATCACCGCCTGCACCACGGGCACGACCAGGATGCCGAAGCCCAGTCCCATGGTGGCGACGCCGATGGCCGTGCCCCGCCGCCGCCGGAACCAGTGGGACAACAGGGCCGTGTTGCTGACGAAGCCGATGCAGCCGATGCCGAGCCCCACGAGTAGGCCGTAGCCGATGTAGAAGTGCCAGAGGGTTGTGCTTACGCCCGAAACCAGCAACCCGGCGCCGATGAGGGCGCCGCCGACGGGCATGAGGACGCGCGGCCCCACGCGGTCGTAGGCCCAGCCCACCAGCGGTGAGGAGAAGCTGTAGAAAATGCCGTTCACCGAGGCGATGGTGCCGGTGGCGGCCCGCGACCACCGGAACGTTTCCAGCAACGCGATGTTGAAGACGCTGAAGGAGGCCAGGATCCCCCGCAACAGCACCATGTTGAACAGGCAGAGGGCGACGATGACGTAGCCGTAGAAGAAGGGGCGGCGGGCCATGGGGTTCAGGCCTGGATGTGCGGCAGAGTCTCCTCGGCGAACCGCTGCATCTGCTCCAACCGGTCGGGCCAGCGCGGCACCATGAACTGAAGCGCCAGGTGTTCCACTCCCGCCGCGCGGTAGCGCGCGATGGCCTCTACGAGTTGCTCGGGGGTGCCGGCCAGCCGGTCCGGTTCCTGGGGGACTGGCTGGCGGGTCACCTCGATGGGCAGACAGCAGTTCAAGCGCACACTCTCCGGGCTCCGCCCGGCCTCCGCCGCGTGGCGCCGGGCGTTGTCGAATCGCTTGGCGAGCTCCCCGGGCTCGATGCGTACGAAATAGGGGAACCACGCGTCGCCGTAGCGGCCCGCCCGTCTCTGAGCCCGGCGACCCTCGCCGCCGATCCACACCGGGATGCCCCCTTGGCGGCCGGGCTTGGGCAGGAAGGCGATGTCCTCGAACTCGTAGAAGTCACCGGAAAAGCTCGCGTGCTCGGCGCTCCAGAGCTCCTTCAGGACCTCGAGCTGCTCGTCGGTCCTGTGCCCCCGGTCCTCGAACGGCGCCTGCAGCGCCCGGAACTCTTCCTCCATCCAACCCACGCCCACACCCAGAATGAAGCGGCCCTCGGAGAGATGGTCCAGGGTCACGGCGATCTTGGCCCACACCAGGGGCTGCCGGTAGGGCAGCACCAGGACGCTGATGCCCAACTCGACGCGGCTGGTGCAGGCGGCGAGGAACGTCAGGCAGGTCAGGGAATCCAGGAAAGGACGGTCCGGCGGCACGATGAACGCGCCTTCGCTCGCGTAGGGGTAAGGCGTGTCGATGCGCCAGGGGATGATGATGCGGTCCGCCGCCCAGATGGAGTCGAAGCCCCACTCCTCGGCGCTCCGGGCCGCCTGACGCAAGGTCTCGGCAGTGGCGGCGCGTCCTGAGATGGGCAGGAAGACTCCGGTTTTCGTGGTGCGGCTCCGTTCGAAGGGAATGCGGTCGGTGGTTGCACTACTAGCCGAACTCCGGCGGGAGTGTCAAACTACGTCCGTTTGACGCGGGCCGTGCAAAGGGGCTATGGCATGCTACGTCACGGGCGGGCGAATACAGGGATCGCTGCTGCGGCCCGCCTCACGAAGGCGTCTTACAACAATTTACCGAGGGGAGAACACCACTATGGCAAAGGCCGGCAGAACGGAGAAAAAGCAGGCGGAGTACGGTTCGGACGTCGTCGTCGACATGCTCAAGGCCTTCGATATCGAGTACACGGCCTTCAATCCCGGGGCGAGCTTCCGGGGCATCCATGACTCCATCGTGAACTACGGCGGCAACCACCATCCGGAGGTGATCTTCTGCTGCCACGAAGAGATCTCGGTGGCCATCTCCCACGGCTACGCCAAGGCCACGGGCAAGCCCATGGTGGCGATCCTGCACGACGTGGTGGGCCTCCAGCACGGCAGCATGGGGATCTTCAACGCCTGGTGCGACCGGGTCCCGGTGATCTGCCTGGGCGGCACCGGTCCGGTGGACACCACCATCCGGCGCCCTTGGATCGACTGGATCCACACCGCCCTGACCCAGGGCAACCAGGTGCGCGACTACACCAAGTGGGACGACCAGCCGGCCACGCTGGAGAGCATTCCGGAATCCTTCATCCGCGGTTACCGGCTCGCCGTCACGGAGCCCACGGCGCCCGTGTACATCAACTATGATGCCGGCCTCCAGGAAATGGCCATGTCCAAGCAGATCGAAATCCCCGACGTGAGCCGGTTCGCGCCCCAGGCCCCGGTACAGGGGAACCCGGAGGCCATGCGCAGGGCGGCCGAGCTGCTGGTGGGCGCCAAGGCGCCTCTCATCGTCGCCGACTTCATGGGACGAAAGCCGGCGGCGGTGGCGGCCCTGGCGGAGCTGGCCGAGTTGCTGGCCATTCCGGTCATCGACAAGGGCAACCGACACAACATCGCCAACACCCATCCGCTGGACGTGACCAACGTCTCCGGCGACTTCCTGAAGAAGGCGGACGTGGTCCTGGGGCTGGACGTCCAGGACCTTTATGGCTCGCTGACCACCGTGGACCGCACCACCCGG
Source organism: uncultured Syntrophobacterales bacterium (assembly GCA_964630405.1). Lineage (GTDB taxonomy): Bacteria > Desulfobacterota > Binatia > UBA9968 > JAJDTQ01 > JAJDTQ01. The sequence continues at coordinate 51,032 of CAZVUC010000039.1, forward strand.
GAGATGGGCTACGTCATCCAGCCCGGTACGAAGGTCATCCACATCAACCTGAACGACATGCTGGTGCACAGTTGGGCCACGGACGTGCAGCCGCTGCAGGCGGTGGACGTTCCCATCAGCGCCGACACCGCCATCGCCCTGCCCGAGCTGACCCGCCTGTGCCGGGAGCTGATGGGCTCGGACAGGTCGGCCATCGAGGCCCGGGCCAAGGAAGTGAAGGCGGTGCACGACGCCGCTCGCGCGCGCTGGCAGGAGGAGGCGCGGCAGACCCTCACCCGCAACGACATCTCCACCGCCTGCCTCGGCTACGAGCTGGGCGAGGCGATCAAGAACGAGGACTGGGTGCTGGCCAACGGCAGCGCCAACGGCTGGGCGCGGAAGCTGTGGGACTGGACCAAGCCGGGCCAGTACCTGGGGCGCAGCGGCGGCGCCGGCGTGGGCTACGGCATGAGCGCGGCCATCGGCGTGGCGCTGGGCCACATGGGGACCGACAAGTTCTGCGTGGACATCCAGTCGGACGGCGACCTCCTGATGACCTCCAGCGCCCTGTGGACCGCGGCGCACCACAAGATCCCGCTGCTGATCGTCATCCACAACAACCAGTCCTTCTACAACTCCGAAGAACACGGCATCAAGCTGGCCGAGTTCCGCAACCGCCCCGTGGAGAACGCCGGCATCGGCACCCACGTGAGCGATCCGCTGGTGGACTACGCCAAGATGGCCGAGTGCTTCGGGGTGTGGGGCGAGGGCCCCATCACCACGCCCGCGGAACTGGGCCCCGCGCTGGAGCGCGCCTGCAAGGTGGTCAAGGAGCAGCGGCTTCCGGCCGTGGTGGACGTGGTGTCCGAGCCGCGTTGACGGGAGAATGGACGAGAGCGCGCAGCACCCGGCCTTCGCCGATGCGGTGGCCGGACCCGACTTCGACCTGGCCCGGGCGGCCCTCACCATTGCCTTGGCCGAGTACCCCGAGCTCGATATTACCGGGCACCTGGAGCAGTTGCGTCGGCTGGCAGACCGGGTAATCGATGCCGCCGGCGCCGAAGAGGGCGCCTACCGGCGGTTGGCGTGCGTCGACTACGTGCTGTTCCGGCAGGAGGGCTTCAAGGGCAACGAGGACGACTACTACGACCCGGAGAACAGCTTCCTCAACCGGGTCATGGAGCGCAGGCGCGGCATCCCCATCACCCTGTCGGTGCTGTACATGGAGGTGGCCCGTCGCGCGGGCCTGGACGCCCAGGGGGTGGGCTTCCCCGGTCATTTCCTGGTGAAGACCGTGTGCGAGGATCAGGATGTCTTCGTCGATCCCTTCCACGGCGTCAGCATCCTGTCGCCGTCGGACCTCCAGGGCCTGCTGGACAAGCTGTACGGCGGCCGGCTGGAAGTTCAGCCCGAATTTCTCTCGGCCGTGTCCAAACGGCAGATCGTTCAGCGGATGCTGAACAACATCAAGCTCATCTACTCCAACCGACAAGACCTGAAACGGTGCCTCCGGACAGTGGAGCACTTGGTGATCCTCAACCCGGACGACGCCGACCAAGTCCGTGACCGTGGCCTGCTGCGGTTGCGACTGGAGGACAGCGCCGGCGCGCTGGCCGACTTCGAGCGGTGTCTGGAACTGGCGCCGGACGCCGAAAGCGCCCAGGCAGTGCGAGAACAGATCGAAAGGATACGCAAGCACTCGCGTGCGCTTCACTAGCCTGCGGCTTTCAGTTCCTTGATGTCCAGTCAATACGAGACGGTCTTTCGTCGCGTCCGGTTACCACGCTTGTCGCCTCGTGGGATGAGTGTCCGTCTGGCACCATGTGCATACAGACAGTAGTTTCGCGCGAGCGGGAGAAAGGAGTTCGACATGACCGAGGCGATACTGTGTGCCGTTTGTAGGGTGGACGTATCCGCCGAGTACGGGACCGAATTCGCCGCTATGTACCCAGGGCTCATCTGTCGCAGTTGTGATGCCAAGGCAGTGAACGAGGCAGGTCAGGCGCCACGGCACAATTCCGCCGGTGACGAGGGGGACAATCCCGTATTTGTTGAATCCAAAAAGTGCTGGCGCCGGTACAGGTTTGGTGGATTCGTAACCATGCTGGATTCGGACAATTGCGAGTCGATCAGCGAGTTCTACAGGCGGCAGCAACGTGGAGGATAGTATGGCCGAGGAAGCGGACAGCAACCTGGACCGGGAGGACCAAGGCGACATCAAGTACCTTGAGGAGATCAAGGGTGCGTTGTGGCAAGACACTCAGAGGATAGGTGACGTTTGGCGCCAAATGTCCGAGCACGACCCGCGTGCGGAAGCGATCAAGGATGCATTGGGTCTGGCGACGGTCGGTCCGGTCTATATCTGGCTAGGTGCCATAGATACGCTCTTGAAATGCAGCCGTCTTACCAGGGCTCCAACGCTGGCCTTGCAAAGGGCGAGGATGCTGCGGAGTTTTTCCAAGCGCCATGAGCAGCAGCTAAGTGAAGAAACTAAGTTTCGGCTTCAGAATCTTGCGAGCGAGCATCAGCGAGTCGCCGAGGACGAGAAAGAACTGGCGGCTGAGGCAGAGCGGATCGAGACCAAGGGTGAATTAGCCAGTGGAACGCCAGGGATTTACGTCTACACGTTGCCCCACTACATGAGATTTCCGGTCATTGACGTCGATGACGACGAGTCGAATCCTCGGACCTACCTGAAGGTCGGAATGTCCAGTGTGGACGCGAAGGGGCGGATACAAAACCAAGTGACTACCGCGCTTCCCGAGCCTCCTCTCGTTTTGAGAAGATATGTGCTTCGAGAAGCGAGCAACGCGGACTACAAAGAGGTGGAGCGCAGGATGCACGGACATCTCAATGCTGCGGACCACAACCAAAACCGTCGGCGCGGCGCGGGCAAGGAGTGGTTTCTGACGCATCTCACTTTCATCGATTCGACGGCGGAGCTTCTTGATTTGGTGATCGATTACCAAGACGAGGACTACCCGTCGTCGCTCTAATGCGAGTGTCCAAGAGCTCAGCTTTTCGCCGTGTGGCCTTGTCTTTGGTGGTCAGGGTGTCCTCCTGGTGTTTGCGTACCAGGACGAGGAGCAGATGCACGTCTGAGCGAGCAGAAGGGACAGGAGGGATTGGTGACGGACCTGGAGTCGGCTCAAAGCAAGTTGTCGCCGCTTTTCCACACTCACATCATTGTCGACTGGTCAGCGCGATCCGGGCCTTGACGAACCGCTGAAACGTTGCTTGGCAGTTTCAGAATCAGCCCCGGTGGCGCTAGCTAGCACCATACACCCTCTATTGCGGCTTTCGGCGCTAACCGACTCAAACAATTCTTCGTTTCTCATTTCCCGAACTGCTTGTTCTGGCTGGTCGAGGTGCGGGACAAACCTCCCGACGGGAGAACCCACCTGAGAAGTCCTTGCGCAGCACGGAACTGTTACGTTTCGAAGAAATTTCCGAATTTGTCGCATGACGGGGGTAAATCGCATGGGGGCTGTGTCGAATATGGGGTATGACGATTTCTCCCTACGAACGCTGTCTGATTCTATCCTACCTCTCGAACGCTTTCTCGCACCTGCATCGTCGCGATCAGAACGCCAAGAGTCTGTTGCTATGGATCCGGAAGCACGAGGATGAACTGGAGCTTCCGTATCCACTTCAGGCGGATGACGATGCCGACGGAGTGAAGGGGCACGAGTTTTCGCGTGTGCTGCAGGCTTTGAGCGATGCCTTGGCGAAGGCCAGGAGGGCACGCCCGGACCGGATGGCGAGGCGGCTCCGGCTTCTTGCAAGGGCCACTCGCCTCTCCAAGACCGACATCGCGATCCTGGAACTGGTGCTGCGCTACCACACTGGGGATCTCACCGAATCCATGATCGACGACGTTACGCGAAGCAGGCACTGGGGCAGGACATTCAGGTTGGGGAATCCCGTGCTTCCTCGCCTTCTTGGTCTGTCGGCCGGCGCGGTCTATGGCCGGTTCGCACCCGACGCCCCACTGGTGACATCCGGGCTTGTATCCATCGACGACGACGGGGACGTGACACTCGTCGACCGGCTGAAGCGACTGCAGTGGCTTCCCAAGGGCGCCGGGTCCGACGTTCAGAGTCTGTTGCTTGACGAGGCCGGCCCCGCCGAACTTCGCTGGTCCGACTTCGATCACGTGGCCGGTGACCGGGACCATCTCGAACGGCTCCTGAGAGGCGCGCTGCAGTGCGGCCGGCAGGGTGTCAACATCCTTCTCCATGGAATGCCGGGAACGGGCAAGACCGAATTCTGCAAGACCCTGGCCGCCCGGCTGAAAGCGCCGCTCTACTCGGTCGGCGAATCGGACGACAGCGGCGGCGAGCCTTCGCGCCGCGAGAGGATGCAGGAACTCCGTCTCGCCCAGCGTCTGCTTGCCGGGGACCGGCGGTCGATCCTTCTTTTCGACGAAATGGAGGACCTGTTGTCCGGGCGGCAAGGGATCTTGGCGGCACTGTTGGGGTCGAGCCGTTCCCGTGGGCTCTCGGCCGAAGGCTCGAAGGTGTTCATGAACCGCCTTCTGGAAGAGACCCCGGTGCCGGTCCTGTGGACCTCGAACTCGGCGCGGTGGACCAGCCCCGTTCTCCTGCGTCGTATGATGTTCGCGCTGGAACTGCGTCAACCCCCGCCCAGGGTACGGGAACGGATCTGGGCGCGGCACCTTGCACACCATGGCATCGAGGCGACCGAAGAGGATGCTCATGCCCTGGCCCGGGAGTTCAATGTCACGCCGGGCGTGGCCTCCGGGGTCACGGCGGCCCGGCTGGGAGGCGGTACCGTTGCAGACGTGCGCCGCGGAGTGCGAGGACTGGCGCGGGTGCTGTCGGGCGACACACCCCCGGCTCAGGGTACACCGGAAAGGTACGATCCCGCGCTGATTCGCGCCTACCCTGAACCGGTGCAACTGGCGGACCAACTTGTCAAAGGTGGCGCGCGGCACTTCTCGCTGTGTCTGCAAGGACCTCCGGGCACGGGCAAGAGCGCGTTTGTCCGGCATGTCGCGGACAGGCTTGGTCTGGAGGTGATCCAGAAACGAGCATCGGACCTTATGTCGATGTGGGTCGGCGAAACCGAAAAGGCAATCGCCGCGGCCTTCACCGAGGCGCGGGACGCTGAGGCGTTCCTGGTGTTCGACGAAGCCGATTCGCTTCTGTCAGACCGGCGCCTGGCCCAAAGGAGTTGGGAGGTCAGCCAGGTCAACGAAATGCTGACGTGGATGGAAAGCCATCCGTTTCCCTTCGCCTGCACAACCAACTTCGGCGAGCGTCTGGACCCGGCGACCCTGCGCCGTTTCACCTTCAAGATCGTGCTGGACTATTTGTTGCCCTAGCAGGCCGTGGAAAAACCCACGGATTTGAGGATTGGTAGGTGGCGCGGGGAGCGACGGGGTGAGAACAGAACACTCGACGGGTTGGGATAGACCTCTTTTGCGGATCTTTCCATGGCCGAGACCGTGGCGCAGAG
>CAZVUC010000040.1:0-104115 GCA_964630405.1 uncultured Syntrophobacterales bacterium
CATCGTCGGCGCCATCGTGGTGGTGCTGCTGTTCCCGCCCGTCCGGCCGTTCTTCGTGGTGGGCGAGTGGCAGCAGTCCATCGTCACCCAGTTCGGCAAGTTCAAGCGCGCGGTGCGGGAACCCGGGCTTCACTGGAAGACGCCCGTGGTGGAAGACGTCACCATGTACGAGCGGCGTATTCTCGCCAGCGACGCGCAGCCCAGGGACTACCTCACCCTGGACAAGAAGCGGGTGGTGGTGGACCACGTGACGCGGTGGCAGATCAGCGATCCTTTCCAGTTCTTCAAGACCGCGCTCACCGAGCAACGGGGACGGCTGCTGCTGGACGACATCGTGTTCTCCGAGCTGCGCCAGGAGCTGGCGTCGCGGAACTTCGCCGATATCATCGCGGGCCAGCGGGAATCGGCCATGGAGGCCGTGGCCAAGCGCTCCGCCGAGAAGGCGAGGAGTGAGTACGGCGTGACCGTCGTGGATGTCCGGGTCAAACGCGCCGACCTTCCTTCCGAGGTTCAGATGAGCGTTTTCGAGCGCATGCGCGCGGAACGCGAGCGCATCGCCAAGCGCTACCGCTCGGAAGGCGAGGAGGAGTCCAAGAAGATCCGCGCCCTGACCGACAAGGAAAAGACGATACTGCTGGCGGAAGCGTACCGCCAGAGCCAGAAGCTGCGCGGCGAGGGCGACGGCGCGGCGACGGCCATCTACGCCGCTTCCTACGGACAGGATCCCGAGTTCTACAGCTTCACCCGGAGCCTCGAGGCCTACGAGAAGTTCCTGCCGGAAAAGAGCACCGCCATCATGTCGGAAGAGTCACGGCTGTTCCGGCACCTGGGGAGCTCCTCGTTCGAGACGCCGCCGGCGCCGCCGTCTTCCGAGCCCGCTCCCGCCCCGGACACGGGCATGAGCGCCAAGGAACCCGAGACCACGGAAGCCAAGGGCATGGAGGCCAAGGCTATGGAAGCCAAGGGCATGTAAGCCCGGCCTTGAACCCGGAGGACGAGTCGAATGAAGATCGAGAGTCTTGGCAACTTCGAGCGCGTGGACCGCAACGCCGAGGTGATGGACACGCCCTACGACCGCTGGGTGGAGTCCCAGGGCGTGGACGTGATCCGGGGCTACTTCGTCCAGGACCTCAAGGAAGTGCCCATGAAGTGGTGGGACCGCAAGGGCGGCCACGGCGTCTACATCAACCTGGAAGGAGCCGGGTACCTCGATGACGCCTTCGTGGTGACGATTCCACCGGGCAAGAGCCTCAACCCTGAGAAACACGTTTTCGACGAGCTGGTCTACGTGCTGTCGGGCCGGGGCGCCACCACCCTGTGGCAGGGCGACGGCAAGGGCCAGAGCTTCGAGTGGCAGGAGGGGAGTCTGTTCGCCATCCCGGTGAACGCCACCTATCAGCATTTCAACGGGTCAGGCGACCGGGAAGCGAAGCTCCTGGGGGTCACCAACGCGCCGCTGGTCCACAACATCTTCCACAACGTGGACTTCGTGATGAACAACTCCTACGTGTTCGAGGACCGCCTCGGCGAAGACCAGGACTTCCGCGGCCACGCCCGCCTGTACAACGACCGGGTGCTGGAGACCAACTTCATCCCGGACGTGGCCAACATCGAGCCCATCGCCTGGGAGGCCCGCGGCAAGGGCAGCCGCACGGTGTTCTTCGAGCTGGTGAACAGCCACATGGGCGCCCACGTCTCGGAGTTCCCCGTGGGGCGCTACAAGAAGGCGCACCGCCACGGGCCCGGCGCCCACGTGATGATCCTTTCAGGGGAAGGCTATTCGCTGATGTGGCCCGAGGGCGAGGAGAAGCAGCAGTTCATCTGGAAGCCCGGCTCACTGGTGGTGCCGCCCGAGGGCTGGTTCCACCAGCATTTCAACTCCGGCCCCCAGCCGGCCCGCTATCTGGCCCTCAAGATGCTCAGCCGCATGTTCAAGCTGGTGCCCGGGCCGATCCAGTCCGACGTCCCCTTGAACCAGGGCGGCTGGCAGATCGAGCACGAGGACGAGGACGACGACGTCATCCAGCTCTTCGTGGATGCCTGCGGTGCCTCCGGCGCCAAGGTGGACATGGCCCACATCCTGGAACGGCAAGGCGCGGCTTAGGCGCCTACTGCGGCCGCAGCCGCTCGATGGTTGCGATGTAGTCCTTGATGCCGGCTTCGAGGTCGTAGGCCGGGGTGAAGCCCAGGTGCTCCGTGGCCTTGCTGATGTCGAAGATGCAGTAGCTCTTCTTCTCGGTCATGCGGAATTCCAGCCCGGAGCTGATCTCGATCTTGCTGTCCGGATAGAGCCCGCCGAGGATGCGCTTGAAGTCGTGGAGCGTCACGCCCACGCCGGTGCCGATGTTGAAGGTGCGTTCGGCCGGGTCCTTGACCTGCAGGCCCAGGATGATGGAGCGGGCCACGTCGCCCACGTAGAGCGCCTCGTTGGACTGGTCCCCGCCTTCGGCCGAGAAGCCCTGGCCGGACATGACCTTCTCGATCATCTGGCCGTAGAGCGACAGCGCGCCGTGGCGCACCTCCTTGCCGGGGCCGTAGATGGAGCCGAAGCGCAGCACCACCGAGCTCACGCCGTACTTCTTCTGGTAGTAGGTGCACAGGGTCTCGCAGCACACCTTGATGGTGCCGTAGAGGTCCGCCGGGTTCTGGGGGTGCTCTTCGTTCACCGGCACGTACTCGGGGTAGGCATGCTTCCCGAAGATCTCGCCGTACACCGCCTTGGAGCTGGTGAACACCACCCGCTCGAGGCCCCGGTGCCGCGCGATCTCGAGCACGTTGAGGGTCCCGTCGACGCCCACCTTGATGCCGAGAGCCGGATCCGTTTCCGCCGGAATCGGCATCAGCGCCGCCAGGTGGGCCACGTGGGTGATCTCGTGATCGACCACGATCTTGTCCAGGCCCTCGGGATCCAGGATGTCCCCCACCACCAGGTCGACGTCCTTCTCGATGTCCGAGATCAGCGACGTGTCCATCCGGTTGTCCATCAGCACCGGCCGCACGCCGTCCCGGATCAGGTGCCTCGCGGTGACCGCGCCGTTCACGCCCATGCCGCCCGTAATCAGAATCTTCATGTGATGCCTCCGTCCCGGGCCACACGGTGGCCCGAACACGGGCGGATCCGAAACCCGCCCCTACACGCTCCGGTCACGTTGCGCGCGTGATATCCAGATTGCCTTCCGGGTCCACGCGAAGCGCCCAACCCGGCTCCACCACCGTGGTGGAGGTCTTCTCCTCGACGATGACGGGGCCGCTCAAACCGTCCCCCGGGGCCAGATCGTCCCGGCGAAGCACCGGCACGTCGTGGACGCCGTCGAGCATCACCGTCCGGCGGTGCTCCGGCGCGGGCTGCCGCTCCCCGGCGCCTTCGTGCCGCGACAATTCCGGTTTCCCCAGCGAGGCGTAGGCCGACGCCCTCAGGTTGACCGCTTCGACCACCTCGTCGTCCGCCCGGTGGCCGTAGCGCTGCTCGTGGGCCTGGCCGAAACGGTCGCAGATCTCGTCGACGTTGAGCTTCGCGGCATCCTTGGCGATGGGGACCGTCAACTCGTAGGCCTGTTCACGGTAGCGCATGTCCAGCAGCCAATCAACACGGATCTGGTCCGGCGACGGCCCCTGGGCGGCGAGGTCGCGCCGCACCGTCTCTTCGAGATCACGCAGGGCCGCCACCGCTTCCGCCAGCGAATCCGGGGTGAGCGCCACCACTCTCGTGGTGACCGCGTCCGAGCGCAGGTCGGACAGCAACATGCCGAAGGCGCTGAAATTGCCCGGGTCCGCGGGCACCAGGATCCGCCCGATGCCCAGGGATGAGGCCACCGCGGTGGCCAGCGTCGGTCCCATGCCGCCAAAGGGAGCGAGCACGAAGTCAGCGGGATTGAAGCCCCGCTCGATGGTGATGGTGCGCATGGAGGAGACGATGTTGGCCACCAGCACCCGCAGGATCCCCAGCGCCGCCTCGTCCTCGGACATACCCAGCGGCTCCGCCACCTCCCGGCGGATGGCCGCCTTCGACAGGGCCGAATCGATGGGCATCTCGCCCTGCAGCAGGGCCTGGGGATTCAGGTGCTGCAGTTGCACCAGGGCGTCGGTCAAGGTGGGCTGGTCGCCGCCGCGCATGTAGCAGGCCGGCCCCGGCACCGCCCCGGCGCTCTGCGGCCCCACCTGGAGCACCTTGCCGTAGCGCACCTGGGCCAGGCTGCCGCCGCCGGCCCCCAGGCTCTCCACCTCCACCGAATCCACGCGCACGGGGTGGCGCCCGATGTGCCATTCGGTGCGGAAGAGCGGCCTTCCCGGGATCAGCGACATGTCGCTGCTGGTGCCGCCGATGTCCAGCGAGATGAGGTTGGAGGCCCCGGTGCGCGCGCCCAGCTCGTGGGCCGCCACCACCCCCGCCACCGGGCCGGACATGAGCGTCTGGACCGGGAACCGCGCCATGGCCCTGGGCGCGCCGATGCCGCCGTTGGACTTCATCAGGAAGGGATGCGCGCCCGGAAAATGGCGCAGCACGGTCTCCTCCATGCCCGCGAAGTACTGCTCCATGCGCGGGCCGAGGTAGGCGTTCAGCACCGTGGTGGCGGTGCGCTCGTACTCGCGCCACACCGGGTTCACCTCCGACGACAGCGACACGAAAAGGCCCGGATAGCGCGCCCGGATGTGCTCCGCCGCCAACCGCTCGTGGGCGGGGTTCACGTAGGAGAACAGGAAAGCGACGGCCAGGGCGTCGATGCCCTGCTCCATGAGCCCGGCCACGGCCTCGTCGACGGCGTCGAGGTCCAGCGGCACCAACACGGCGCCGGACTTGTCGAGCCGCTCCGGGACCTCGGCGACACGGCGCCGCGGAATGAACCGCTTGCCCCCGGGGTAGAAGATGTTGAAGACCTCGTGGCCCTTCCACTGGCGCGCGATCTCGTAGACGTCGCGGAACCCGCGGGTGGTAAGAAGGCCGGTGCGGGCGCCTTTCTCCTCCAGCACCGTATTGAGGGCATGGGTGGAGCCGTGCAACAGGTAGGACAGGGCATCGGCGCCCCACTTGGCGAGCAGGTCCGCCAGCACGCCGTCGAGCACCTCCAGCGGCGCCGCGGGATTGGACGGCACCTTGCGGACCTCCCGGATCTGCCCGGTGTGCTCGTCGAGGACCGTGACGTCCGTGAAAGTGCCGCCGACGTCCACACCGACGCGGCAACCGGCTTGCAACCCGTTCATAACGACATGCCCCAAACGAAGTTGGGGGTCAGGCTGACTCGGAGGGCTTGAACCTCGGGTGGGACTTTCTCATTTCCTGTGCGGCGTCGAAACGTTCTCTAAGGTATGCGGTCTGCTCCCGGACCGTTTTCGCCGCCGCCTCCACGTCCTTGACCCGCAACGCGGCCAGGATCTCCTCATGCTGCCGGGCAATCACCTTGCGCTCGCGCACCCGGTAGACCGCCATGTTCTCGATGGGCTGCAGGGCCTCGATCACGGTGAACATGACGAACTTCAAGACCGAGTTGTGGGTTGCGTCGGCGATGGCTCGATGAAAGCGTACATCCGACGCGCAGAAGTCTTCGTCCGAGATCGATTCCTGTTGTTGCACTTCGACCTCTCGGGCCATGGTGTCGAGTTCCGGCTGCTCCGATCGGGCCGCGGCTTGGCGCACGCACAACAACTCCAACTCCTGGCGCGCTTCCAGAATCTCCGGGATCTTGAATTCACCCAGGCTCACCAGAAGCGCGGTGGCGGTGGTCAGGTTGGAGCTGACCTCCTCACGGCTCGGCCGGTTGATGAAGGAACCGCCGGTCGGGCCGCGCCGCGACCGGATCAAGCTCTGCGCGGCCAGCCGTTTCAACGCCTCGCGTATGGTAGGCCGTGATACCTGAAACTGACGGGCGAGCTCTTCTTCGGTCGGCAGCCTGTCGTCGGCCTTGAGTACTCCATCGGTGATGGATTCCCTGATCCGCTCGGCGATCTGCTTGGCGAGGCCCCCCGTCATCAACGGTTTGTAGATCACTTTTGCCTTGACCAACGCCCATCTCCCTTCCGTTTGCCAATGTAAATTTGTTTGACAAATACAGACGGCTACACTAGCTTGTTACATTAGATCAGTCGACAAATTCAACGGAATCGCATCGACAGCCGTGTAATTTCGAATTCGAGTCGCTCAAGGGTCCGCCGGACAAGCCGCTCATGGGAGATATTGATGGCCTCGGGGAACACGGTTGCTCCGGATGTCTGTGACCTCTGCGAAATGATGCCGGCCGGCGTCCTGCCGGCGGACAGGCAAGCACTCCGCCTCCGCGAAGATCCGTTCGTTGAGCCGAGGGACGCCCCGGAACGGGAGTTCATCTCGGCGCCGCCGAATACCGTCGGAAAAATTCAAACAGGAGGTTTCAAGATGTCTACATCAAAACTCGCAACAACTCTAACCGCCCTGGCCGTGGCCGCCTCAGCCCTTGCGTTCGCGCAACCGGCCGTCGCCGCCGAACGTACCGTCAAGATCGCGGCCTGGGGCGCGAAGTCCGGGCCGTTGCGCTCGTTCGGCGTCAACTCGGAGGCCGTGCTCAAGGCCGCGGTGAAGAGCATCAACGACGCGGGCGGCGTGAAGCTGGGCGACGGCACCATGGCGAAGATGGAGTTCACCTATTACGACTCCGCGTGCAACGCGGACCAGGCCATCTCCGTCGTGCGCAAGGTCGAATCGCAAACCGAGGCGTTGATCGGCATCGGCCCGACGTGCTCCGGCGCCGCCGCGGCCATGTACGGCATCTTTCAGAAGAAGGTGGACGACGCCTCGGACACCGGCCTCCAGTTCCCCATCCTCACCGACACGGCGATCCGTCCCGGCCTGGCCAAGAAGTCCCAGTGGACGTTCCGCAACGTGCCCAACGAGATCACCATGTACGACGAGATGTTCAAGTGGCTGCGGAGCCAGTATCCGGACGTCAAGACGGTCTATGGCGGAACCGAGACCGACCAGGCCCACTCCAGGATCACTTTCGCCGCCGTCATCGTCCAGATGGCCAAGAAGCACGGCTTCGAGTGGGTCGGCGGCGGCATCGAAGGGGTGACCGGCAAGGTCCTGGCGGGAATGAAGCAGGTGCTCGAGGTATCGAAGTCGTCCAACTGGCTGCTCGCCGATACGAGCTTCTCGGTCCAGGCCCGGGCCTTCAAGAAATCCGGCGCCGACCTGATGATCGTCTCCTCGCACCCCTTCACCACCTGCGGCATGCTGAAGGAGATGAGGCGCCAGCGGATCAAGCCGAAGGTGCTCGTGGGCCTCACCAGCTCGTCCAGCGCGGAGACCCTCAAGGGCTGTGGCGTCGCCGCGGAGGGCATGTACATCCCCACCGGCTTCGCTCCGATCACGGAGGCCGGCGCGAAGGTCGCGGCAGCGGCCGAGGCCAACGGCGGATCGGCTGATCTGCACAGCGCGGCCGCCTGGGAGAATGCCCACATCATCAAGCAGGTCATCGAAGCGACCGGCGTCATGGCCAAGCCGGACACTCTCAAGGCCGATCGGCGCAAGGTCCGCGACGGCCTCGAGGCCCTGGCCAAGGTCGACGGGCTCATGGGCGAGATCGGGCGGGTGCAGGACGAAGGCGAGTCCATCAAGCCCTACGTGTTCGTGCAGGCCCAATCCAACGCGTGGAAGGTCGTCCACGATCCCCGCTGACGGACTCCGGCGGGAATCGGTTGCATGAATCCAGCGGTAGCGGGTGAAGGGGAGTCGGACCGACCTCCTTCACTACGCTGCCGCGCTGGCTTTTGCACGCGGAGTTGCGATAACGTGACCGTGTCAGCCGGCCCGGTCACGCACCCTCGGTCCAGTGGCCACGCGCCGGCCGCGGAGACGAGTGACATCAGGCCATGAGCGATTTCTGGTTCGAGTTCGTCGAGATCACCCAGACCATCGGCGACGGCCTGTTCTTCGGCGCGACCTATGCGCTGATCGGGATCGGCTTTACGTTGATCTTCGGCGCCATGGGCAAGCTCAACATGACCTATGCCGCGGCGTCCCTGGCCGGCGCCTACGCGGGCCTGGCCGCGTTCGCCTTCGTCAACGCCCCGGCCCCGGTGGTCTTCCTGATCTCCGCGCTTGCCTCGGGGTTCCTGGGCTTCATCGCGTACCTGGCCTGCTTCAGGTTCATACCCATCAACAACCACCTGGCCGCTCTGATGGCCTCCATCGGGGGGCTGTTCTTCATCGACGAGATCGTCATACATGCCACCGACGGCTCGCCGCTCACCTTTCCGGCCCTGTTCGACGACGTGATGCTGGATCTCGGTCCCTACGGGGTACGCGGCGACCTGCTGTTCGTGCTGGCCATGTGCGTCGCCGGCACGCTGGCGCTGCTCTACGTGCTCTACCGCACCCGGCTGGGGCTGGCGACGCGGGCGGTGTCCCAACAGGACGTCGCGGCACAGCTTTGCGGCATCGACGTGCACCGGACCAATGCCGCCACCTTCGTGCTCGCGGGCCTGCTCGGCGGCATCGCCGGCGCGATGACGGCATCCGCGGTGGGAGTGCTGTCGCCGCTGATCACGGTGCCGCTCACGGTCAAGGGCCTCATCGTCACCGTCATCGGGGGCCTGGGATCGATTCCCGGAGCCATCGCGGCGGGGCTGCTGGTGGGCGGGTTCGAGAACTTCTTTCTCTACTTCCGGGGCGTCAACGAGCGCGACATGTACGTGCTGCTGCTGCTGTTCATCTTCCTGGTCTTCAGGCCCCAGGGGATCTTCGGGTCGGGCGCCGACCGGGACTAGCCGCCGATGTCCTACTACCTCGGCCTCGCCCAGCTCATCGGGATCCACACGCTCCTCGGGCTGTCCGCCTACGTCCTGATGCTGACCGGCCAGCTCTCCCTCGGACAGGCCGGCTTCTTCGCCATCGGCGCCTACTGCGCCGGGATTCTCACCGTCATCTTCGAGCTGCACATCGTCCCGGCACTGCTCATTGCGGCGTTCTTCGCGGCGTTCTTTGCGTTCCTCGTGGGCTTTCCGGCCTTGCGGGTCAAGGGGTTGATGCTGGTGGTGGCCACCATCGCATTCGGAGAGTTCGTTCGCCTGTTCTTCTTCAACCTGAGCTGGCGCGTCCCTCGCGACGGCATTCACGTGGGACCGGACAGCACCAACGGCTTCCGCGAGATCCGTTACTTCGTGGCCAACGGATGGTCGGCGTGGGAGATCACCATCTTCGTCTGGACATTCGTCGTCCTGGTGATGGCGGCGCTGTGGTGGATGGACCGCTCCCGCGCCGGCGCGGTGTTGCGGGCGGTGGGCGAAGACGAGTTGGCGGCACAGAGCGTGGGCATCAGCCTCACCACGGTCAAGGTGACGGCCATGACCGCCGGCGGTTTCATCGCCGGCGTCGGCGGCGCCCTGTACGCTCACACGGCCACCTACGTGGACCATCTGACCTTCACGGTGCTGCTCGCGACCTTCGCGATCTCCTATCCGATCCTCGGCGGCCTCTCCAGCGTGTTCGGCACCCTGTTGGCGGTCATCTTCATCCAGGGCGTCCTGGTGGAAGGGCTCCGGTTCATGGGAGACTGGCGCAGCATCGTATTCGGGTTGCTGATCGTCGTCGCCATGAACCTGAAACCCTCGGGCCTGTTCGACGCCCGCACCGCCCGGCTCCTGAGACGCGCCGTCGGCCTCCGCGGCGGGGAGAAGTCCCGTGCTTGAGCTGCGAGGGCTGTCAAAGCACTTCGGGGGCGTCAAGGCCGTCGACGAGTTGGACCTCACCGTCAACGAGGGCGAGATCGCGGGCCTGATCGGCCCCAACGGATCGGGCAAGAGCACCACCATCAACCTGATCTGCGGCGTCTTCGGCGAGACGGCCGGCACGGTTCGATTCCGCGGGGAGCTGATGAACGGCAAGCCGCCGCATCGACGCCTGCGGGCCGGCCTCGCCCGCACGTTCCAGAACATCCGCCTGTTTCCCAACCTGACCGTATGGCAGAACCTGTGGGTGGCCCAGAACTCGCCCCAGGACGTCTCGGCGCAAGGTTTCCTGCCGCGCTGGTTCGGCGCGACGCGGCGGACGCGCCGGGAGATCGCCGATCTGCTCGACCTCGCCGACCTGGGACATAAGAACGACGAGTTGGCGTCCAATCTCGCGTTCGGGGAGCAACGGCGGCTGGAGTTCGCCCGGGCCGCGGCAACCCGGCCGAGGTTGCTGCTGCTGGACGAGCCGGCCGCCGGCATGAACCAGCAGGAGATCGCCGATCTGAGCCGGCGCATCCGCCGCGTGCGCGATTCAGGAGTGACGATTCTGCTCGTCGAGCACGTGATGGAGCTCGTCATGGGCGTGACCGAGCAGATCGCGGTCCTCAACTTCGGACGCAAGATCGCATTCGGAACACCGGCCGAGGTGCAGCGCGACAAGGCCGTGCAGGAGGCATACCTCGGCTCCTCCGCCCCGGCCTCCGACCCCGGCGACGGGAGCGCCTGAGCGCATGCTGAGCGTCCGCGACATCGTCACCTCCTACGGCGCCATCGAGGCGTTGCGGGGCATCAGCCTCGACGCGGCCGAGGGCGAGGTCACGTGCCTGCTCGGCCCCAACGGTGCGGGCAAGACCACGACCCTGTTCACCATCGCGGGAATCCTCACCGCCAGATCCGGCTCCATCGTCCTGAACGGCGAGGACGTGACCCGGCTGCGAGCTGCCGAGGTGGTGTCCAGAGGCATTGCGCTGGTGCCCGAGAACCGTCTGGTGTTTCCGCGCATGGACGTCGAGGACAACCTCCGCGTCGGCGCCTACTCCAGGCGCGCCTCCACGGCGGAGATCGCCGCCGACGTCGCGGACATGTACCGGCGTTTCCCCCGCCTGGAGGAACGCAAGGATCAGCTTGCCGGCACCCTGTCCGGAGGCGAGCAGCAGATGCTGGCCATCGCCAGGGGCCTGATGGCTCGTCCCAGGATCCTGCTCATGGACGAGCCCTCGATCGGGCTCGCGCCGATGATCGTCGCGGAGATCTTCGATATCATCCGCGAGCTGAACGCGGAGGGCGTCACGATCCTTCTGGTGGAGCAGAACGCCCGCATGGCGCTCGACGTAGCCCACAAGTTCTACCTCATCGAAGGCGGCAGGATCACCTTTTCCGGGTCACCCGGCGAACTCAAGCAGGACGAGGTCATTCACCGGGCCTACCTCGGATCGCGGCAAGCGTAACGGCCCGGCCGGGGGGACGCGGCTTGATCGATTTCATCCAGAACACGGTGGACGGGGTGATGTTCGGCTCGTCCTACGCGTTGCTGGCCATCGGGTTCACCATCGTGTTCGGCGTGATGCGCCGGCTCAACCTCGCCTTCGGCGCCAGCATCATGCTCGGCGCGTACATCGGAACCTGGCTCCACGTGCACTACCAGGTCCACGTGCTGGCGGTCGCCCTGACGACGGTCGCCGGCACGGTCCTGGCCGGTATCTACGTCGAACGCCTGTGTTTCCACGCCGTCCGCCGGGACGCCGCGCTCGCGTCCATGGTTTCGAGCTTCGTGATCTGGATGCAACTGGAAGAAGCCGCGATGCACCTGCTGCCCGAGCGCACCTACGCGTTCCCGGGCCTGTTCGCGGCGGGCTCCTACGAGGTCGGCCCGTTCCTGTTCCGCGCGGAGCAGACCACGATGCTGGTGCTGGCGGCGGTCATGGTAGGCGCCTTGCATTTCCTGCTGTACCGCACCCGGTTCGGTCTGGCCTTGAGGGCGATGTCCGAGAACCCGCTGGCCGCCGCGTACATGGGCATTCACGGCGCACGGGCGATCCTGTGCGCCTTCGCCTTGATGTCCCTGGTGGGCGGGGTCGCGGGCTACGCCATCCTGGCCACGGACCAGCAGATCACGCCCTTCTTCGGCCTGTGGGCCACCTTCAAGGGCCTCATCGCGATGATGCTTGGGGGCATGGGGTCCTTGCCGGGCGCGATTCTGGGAGGCCTGCTGCTCGGCGTCGTCGAGGCCCATGCGCTGTGGTACCTGGGCGTCGAGTACAAGGACCTGAGCGCGTTCCTGCTGCTGTTCGCCATGCTGGTGTCGCGGCCGGGGGGCCTCATGGGTCAACGCATCCTGAGCCGCGAGGAGCTGGCGTTCCGGCGCGTTTGAGCGATGGACGACTACGTCATCACGATCCTGTCGAACATCGGCATGATCTCGTTCATCGGCCTCTCGGCCTACCTGCTGCTGGTGACCGGCGAGATCTCCTTCGGCCAGCAGGCCTACTTCGGCCTGGGCGCCTACGCCGCCGGCGCGGTCACCGCCATGTTGCTCCTGCCCATCTGGGTGGGGATTCTCGCGGGCGCGTGCGTCGCCGGAGTGGTCGCGATGGCCGTGGGCGCCCTGACCCTGCGGCTCAGCGGCCTGTACTTCTCGATCTCCACCCTGGCGTTCGCGGAGATGGTGCGCCTGATCCTGTTGATCGTCCACATCCAGGTCGAGGTCGACGGGGAAATGGTCGGGCCCGCCGGCGCGGAGGGATTCCACGGCATCCGCTGGATGTTCGAGCGCGACCTGAGTCTGGCCCACTTCATGCTCCTGATCTACGGCCTGCTGGCGCTGGTGCTGATCGTGCTGCTTCTCATCGAGCGCTCGCGTCTGGGTTCCGTGTTCAGAATGCTCGGCTCGGATGACCTGCTGGCGGAGATGCAGGGCCTGGACACCGTGCGCTACCGCATCCTGGCGTCGGGCATGGCCGGCGTGATCTCCGGCATCGGCGGCGCGCTCTACGCCCACTTCACCACCTACGTGGAACCGCAGTTCTTCAACGTGATGCTTGGCGTGCATGCCCTCGCCTACGGTCTGATCGGCGGCCTGGGCACGGCGTTCGGCCCGTTCATCGGCGTAGCCATCGATGTCGGCTTTCTGGAAGCGGTGCGATTCATCCAGGGCTATCGAATGATCGTGTTCGGCGGTCTGGCGGCGGTACTGCTGATCTTCATGCCGCGGGGCATCCTCGACGAAGAACGGGTGCACCGGTTGAAGGCGCTGTTCCGGGGACGAAATCGTGCTGGCGCTCAGCGGCATTGAGAAACGTTTCGGCGCGTTGGCCGCCCTCGCCGGGATCGACCTCGGGGTGGACACCGGAGACGTCCTGGGCATTATCGGGCCCAACGGCTCCGGCAAGACCACGCTCCTGAACGTCGTCACCGGCGTGTACCCGCCGTCGGCGGGAAGCGTCACCTTTCAGGGCAAGGACATCACGGGCTGGGCCGGGCACCGTATCGCGCGCCTGGGGATCGCGCGCACCTTCCAGAACATCCGGCTGTTTCCCACCATGACCGTGTTCCACAACGTGTGGGCCGCGCAGCACGGCCGGACCTCCGGCGGCGTGCTCGGCCTGCTCCGCAGCCGGCCGGCGGCCGGGCGCGGGGAGGTGAGAAGAGTCGACCAGGTGCTGGAGCAGGTGGGCCTCCTGGGAGACCGGGAAGTGCTGGCGAAGCACCTGCCCTTGCCCGCGCGGCGGCGGCTGGAGGTCGCCCGGGCCCTCGCCGTCGACGCAAGGCTCGTGCTGCTCGACGAGCCCGCGGGCGGCATGACTCCGGCCGAGACCGCGGACATGGGGCGGCTCATCCACGAAGTCGTCGCTCCGGGGCGGACCTGCGTGGTGATCGAGCACAAGATGGCCCTGATCGCGGGCGTGTGCAGCCGTCTTTGCGTGCTGGATTTCGGCCGCAAGATCGCCGAAGGACTCCCGGAACGGGTGCTTGCCGACGCCCGTGTCCGGCAAGCCTACCTGGGGCGGGAGGGTGAGCCCGATGCTTGAAGTGCGCGGGCTGGTCGTCTCTTACGGCGCCCTCCGCGCGGTCCACGGGGTCTCGCTCCACGTGCGTTCCGGGGAGATCGTATCCATCATCGGCCCGAACGGCGCCGGCAAGACCTCGCTTCTCAATGCCGTGTCGGGCATCGTCGCGCCGGAAGCCGGCGAGGTGCTGTTCGAGGGAGAGCCCGTCGGCGGCCTGCCCGCGCACGCGCTCGTCGCCCGCGGCATCGTGCAGGTTCCGGAAGGACGGTTGATCTTCGGCACCCTGAGCGTTGAAGAGAACCTCCTTGTCGCCGCCCACCAACGGGGGCCGTTCGTGCTGCGGCGCCGCGACCGGCCGGGCCTGCGGCGCCTGTTCCCCGCCCTCGCGGACAAGCTGGACCGGCCGGCCGCCGGCCTGAGCGGCGGCGAGGCGCAGATGCTGGCCCTGGCCCGCGGGCTCGAGGCCGAGCCCCGGCTGCTGCTGCTGGACGAGCCTTCGCTCGGCCTGTCTCCGAAATCGGCGGACGAGGTTTTCCAACTCATCCGCCGATTGCGCGACCGGGGCCTCACCATTCTCCTCGTGGAACAGAACGTCAGGCAGACGCTGGCGCTCGCCGACCGGGGTTACGTCCTCGAAAGCGGGCGGGTCACCCTCCAGGGGACGGCTTCGGAGCTGATGTCGGACCATCGGCTCGTATCGAACTACCTGGGCGTGTCCACGGGGGCGTCGTTCAAGGGTTAACAAAGGCCGCGAACCGGCCAGGGAAAGGAGAACCTCCGATGAAGTACCCTCTTTCCATGGTGCTTGTCCTTGCCGCGGCGGGTGTGCTGTCAATGCCGGCAGCCGCGGGGGAACGCAAAGCGGCTGAGGTCCAGTGCCGACCCACCGAACAGAGGCTGGTCTACGACTGCATGATCACCCTCAAGGCCAAGGGGAGCGGCGCGCCGGTCGCCGATGCCGAGTTCACGGTCGGCGCCGACATGCCGTCCATGCCGGGCGCCCACAACGTCCGTCCCGTTGCCGCCGAAGCACACGGGATGGCGGGCATGTATCGGGCCCGCATCGAGCTCGAAATGACGGGCGAGTGGACGCTCAAGCTCGATTTCACCAAGCCAAGCAGGGACCGGCTGACCAAGAAGCTCCATTTCGGCGGAACGGGCGAGCACGGCGGCAAAGGGGGCATGTCCGGTATGAAGCATGGCGAGAAGGCCATGGAAACGGACCCTGGCCATGGGAAGAAATAGCGGACGCAGGGCTCAGCGCGTGGCGCCGCGCCGGTAACTCGTAATGAACAGCACGAACCCGCCCAGTCCCACCACCGTGGTGGCAAGGAACATGGCGGGATAGTTGTTGCCGGTAAAGTGGAGCATGCTGCCGGCCAGCACCCCGCCCCCGCCAATGGCGAGGTCGTAGAACAGGTGGTATTGGGCCATGCTCAGGCCCCACCGATCGCGCGGCGCCAGGTCGATGGCCATGGTCATGAGCGCCGCATGGACGGAGCCGTAGCCGAACCCGAGGATGGCCGCGGAGACCAGCAGCGTCATGGGCGAGCGCGCCATCACCAGCACCAGCATGCCCACCAGGGCCAGCAGGTAGGTCGGGATGACCACGAAGGGCCGGCCCTTGCGGTCGGAGAGCGGGCCGAAGATGGGCCTGCCCACCACCACCGCCACCGCGAAAACGCCGAACCAGATGCCCGGATCTCCCCCCATTTCCAGGGCGTAGAGCGACAGGAAGGCGATGATGCTGCCGCGGGAGATCCCCAGAAGGCCCATGCTCAGGGCGGGCATGAGGGAGGCGGGCAGGATGAAGGTGTCGAACCAGCGCCGGCGCCGGGGGGTGGGCTTGTCCTTGACCGGTGAAGGGATCAGGACCGCCGCCAGCAGGCCGAACCCCGCCGCCGCCGCCCCGCTGGCGAACACCGTCGGGAATCCCAAACGGCCGACGATCCAGAAGGCGACGGCCGGCGCGATGGAGTAGGCCACCGTGCTCACCGCCCCGGAGTAGCTGATGAGGGTGCCGCGGAGGTGATCCGGAGAGATGTCCGCCACCAGCGTACCTATCGACGTGGTGCAGCCCGACCATCCGAAGCCGTGGTAGGTACGCAGGAGCAGCGCCACCAGCACCGAGCCGGTCCAGATATAGCCCGTCGCGGCGGTGATGAAGATGGTCAGCCCGCCCACGAGGAAAACCTTGCTGCCCAGGCGATCGATGTAGGCGCCCACCAACGGCCGCACCCAGGTGGCGCCGAGCGGGAAGGCCGCCATGACCACGCCGATCATGAACGAGCTGGTCCCCATGTTCCTGAGGTAGACGGGAAACACCGGCTCGATCAGGAACATGGCGAAGAAGAGCCCGAAGCGGGCGCCGCAGGTCAGGAGGAAGTCCCGGAGCCAGCCTTGCGGGGCGGGAGCTTGCTGTTCCACGGGGAGGTTACGCCTGTCCCGGTCCGGCGTTCCCGTTCCGGGGCGCGCTCCGGAGACGGCGGGTCTCGGTCTCGTCGATTTCCAGCGGTTGGCCCCTCACCGCAACGCCGTACGCATCGCGGGCGGTCTCCGGACTGATGTAGCCGTCCCGGACGTCGTCCAGCACCTTGGACGGCTCCCGCTCGAAGGGGTCGCCGCGGCCGCCGCCGCCGGCGTATTGAATGCGGAAGACGTCGCCCTTCCCCATCTGGAGCCGGCTGACCTTGGACGGGAGCGCCCGCTCACCCTCCGTGCCGGGGTTGAGGAAGGCCGAGGACGGCAGCGCGTCGCCCGCGCCGTGCAAGCCCGGGGCGGAATGCTTGAAGCGGTCGCTGCGCAGGTTGACGTAGGCCTCGTCCGCCAGCATCTTCCAGTCCCGCACCATGCCCAGGCCGCCGCGGAGGCGCCCGGCGCCGCCCGACTCCTCGAACAACTCGTAGCGCTCGATGCGGATGGGGAACTCCGTCTCCAACGGCTCCACCGGCGTGTTCATGACGTTGATCACCAGCGAGTTCAGCACCGCCGGACCGTCGGAGTCGGCCCGCGCGCCGCCGCCGCCGCAGTTGAGGTCGTATAGCGAGAACCACCGTCCCCGGTCGGCGTCCTGCCCCGAGATGGACACCGAGCCGCCGGCGCCGCTGTCCGGCGCCGGCACCACTTCGGGCAGGGCCTCGGCCAGCGTCATCTGCACCACCGATGTGACCATCTGGGCGGGACGGACGTACATGTTCACCGGCGCGGGATAGCGCGGGTTGAGGATCGAGCCCTCGGGCGGAAAGGTGACGTGGATGGGCCGGGAGATGCCCTGGTTGACCGGCAGGTCCGGACACAGCACCGCCACGGCGAGGCAATCGATAAAGTTCCGGATGACGCAGGGCCGGAGGTTGATGGGCCCCCGGGCCTGCTCCGACGACTCCAACGTGAAGTGCAGCTCGTCGCCGGCCACCCGCAGGGAAGCGGCGATGCGATAGGAGCGCTCCCGATCCAGGCCGTCGTCGTCGAGGAAGTCGACGCAGGGGCCGTAGTCCCCGTCCGGAATCCTTTCGATGGCCTTCCGCACCTCCGCCTCGCAGATGTCCATCCACTCACGCCAGCACGCGGTCACCTCGTCGGAGCCGTACTGGTCCATCAACTCCGCGAGCTTCCTGAGGCCGTAGAAGTTGGTCAGGGCCTGGGCCTGGACGTCGCCCCAGGTGATCTCCGGCGTGCGGGTGTTGGCCATGATGATGGTCTTGAGGTCCTCGTTGACCTCGCCGCCGCGGTAGAGCCTGAGCGCCGGCAGCAGCAGCCCTTCCTGGATCACATCGGTGGCGTCCGGCGAGTTGGTGCCCGGCACCTTGCCGCCGAGGTCGGGCTTGTGTGCGGTGTTGGCGATGAAGGCCACGCGCCGGCCCCGGTGGAAGACCGGGGAGACCACGGTCACGTCCGTGGCGTGATTCTGGCAGGCGAAGTACGGGTGGTTGAGGATGTAGACGTCGCCTTCCGCGTTGTCGTCGCCGAACACCCGGATCACCTCCCCCACCTGGGCCGAAATGCCGCCGATGTGGAGCGGCTGCGGCAGCCCCTGGGTCACCATGCGTCCGTCGCCGTCGAAGATCGTGAAGGTGAAGTCCTGGCTCTCCTTGATGACGCTCGAATAGCCGGTGCGGAGCATGTTGAGCGCCAGCTCCTTGGCGATCTGCGCGGTGGCCCGGTAGACCACTTCCATCTGCACGGCATCCATGACGGTCCTCCGATGGTACAGAGGTTCTCGTAGCACGATCACCGGATACGGGCCACAGGGATGGATCTCGTTGGCGCCGGCGCAGGGGGCCGGGAACTGGACCGGCTTCCCCGTTTTGTACTAGAGTCTTCCCGGCCCGGATCGTATCCGGCAATCCATCAACAAGCGTTGCCGCGCTCGCCCACGGCAAACGCTGGAGGTCACGGTTATGGCGCCCAGCCTTTTCTCCATCGCGGGGTCGCTTGTGCTGGCCGGGACCCTGGTCCTTTCTGCAACCACCGTCAACGCCGCCGAAGGCAGGCACGCCGGCATGGTCCTCATCCCCGCCGGGGAGTTCACCATGGGGCGCGACGGCGGTCCGCCCGAAGAAGGACCGGCCCACAAGCTCTTCCTGCCGGCGTTCTTCATCGACCGGAACCTGGTCACCATGAAGGAATACGCGCGGTTCATCCGGGCCAAGGGCCCCGTGGGGCCCAAGGGTGAGCAGTATCTGGACGTGGAGGACGAGGACAATCGCATCCACCACGTGGGCGACACCTGGAAGGTAGAGGACGGCTGGGAGGACTATCCCGCCTCGGAAATGGCCTGGCACGGCGCGGTCGCGTACTGCAAGTGGCTCGAGAAGCAGCTTCCCAGCGAGGCGGAGTGGGAGAAGGCCGCGCGCGGCACCGACCGGCGGCTGTACCCGTGGGGCAACGGCCCGCCGACTCCGGAGCTGGCCTTCTTCGGCGGCTTTCGAGGCGAGTCGGTACCCGTGGGCCGGTACCCCAAGGGGCGGAGTCCCTACGGCGTGCTGGACATGGCCGGCCAGATTTGGGAGTGGACCCGCTCCACCGCGACGTCGTATCCCTATGACCCCAAGGACGGACGAGAGAGCCTGTCGGCGCCGTACCCGAGGGTGGCCCGTGGCGGCAGCGCCGCCAGCGACCACGAGGGGCTCACCGCCACCTCCCGGCACACCGTTGACCCGGGCAGGCAGGCCAGGGGGCACGGGTACTACGGCTTTCGCTGTGTTTCCAGGGTCGAGATGGTGTTCTGACCCTACGTTTCGCCGGTCTTCGCCGCCGGCGTCTTCCCGCCACCTTGCGTTTCCCCGGCCGGCGGGCTATCTGATAGCTTCGAATCGACAATCGGCCCGGCGGACACCCTCCGGCGGCGTCCGGCCCGGCATGTCATCCCCCCGACGGTCAACCATACCTGGAGGTATCATGGCCCTGTTTTTCCATTCACAAGACGTGGATGAGTTGGTCGACTTCCCTGAAGCGGTCTCCATCACCGAGGCCGCGCTCAAGAAGATCGGCACGTCCGAGGGCGTCAACGCACCTCGCAAGCGGCTGAATTTGCACCGGAATGTAGGCGAGGCCCCGTTTGACACCGTGCTCAACATCTACGCCGGCGGTGCGGCGAGCTACGGCGCCGTCGGCGCCCAGGTGGCGCTGCACCGCAAGGCCATCGTCGGCGATCAGCAACGCCGTCCGCCGTACAACCCCGACCAGACCGAGCTGGCGCTGATCTATGACGCGGATTCCGGGACGCTGCTGGGAATCATGGCGCACCGGCCCAAGCACGCCGCTGGGGTCGCCGACCTGCGGACGCCGGCCACCAGCCTGGTGGGCCTCGACCGGCTGGCCAGGGCCGACGCGCGCCGCGTCGGCATCTACGGCTCGGGCAACCAGGCCTATTCCACCTTCGTCGGGTTGACCCAGCTCAGGCGGATCGAGAGCGCCAAGGTATACAGCCCCACGCAGTCCCACCGGGAGGCCTTCGCCCGGAAGATGACCGAGATCACCAAGGTGCCGGTGGAGCCGGTGGCGGAAGGCCCCCGGGCCGCGCAGGACGTGGACATCATCCTGTGCATGACCAACACCAACGTCCCGGTCATCGACGGCTCGTGGCTGGAACCGGGCCAGTACATCATCTCGGTCATCGGCAGCAACATCGAGCTGGTGAAGAGCGGCAACCTCGACAAGCCGCGGCGGGAGATCGACGACGGCACCCTCAGGCGCTGCGATTTCATCGTCGCGTTGTCCCGGGAACAGGCGGTGGACTCGCAACAGGGAGACATCTACTGGCCGGTCCAGGACGGCATCATTACCTGGGACAAAGTTGTTGATATTGCGGATATTTTGACCGGAAAGGCCGAGGGGCGCACCAGCGACGACCAGATCATCCTGTACAAGAACCAGGGAGGCCAGGGCATCGTCGACGTGGCCCTGGCCAAAAAGCTCTACGATCTGGCGCGGGAGCACCGGAAGGGGGTCGATCTCGACATCCGGCCGCGGGAGAACTGGTGGGTCCAGGGCGGCCGGGAGGACTACTGGACGTAAGCCGTTTCCCCCGTTATAAGGTAATCCCGAGTCAGACTTGAGGTGTCACGAAGTTCACCGGCTTTCTGGGAGGTCGGATGGCCACAACGGAAGTACCCGAGACGGTAGTTTGCCCGAACTGCAACCACAACGTCGTCATCAAGCTCTACCAGGTCGACATCAGCATCAACAGTTCCCAGGGCCATTTCCACACCGTCCATCATCGACGGGAGCCGGCATACACCGTCTACTGCATCAACTGCGGGCATTTCATCACCAACGACCCCACGGGCAAGCCGCCGAAGGCGGCCAAGTCCGCGGCGCCCGCGCAGGATGCCGGGAAGCCCAGGGCGGCAAAGACGGCGCCCGCGAAACGGGAGGCCTCGCGGCCGGCCAGGCAAGGCCCCGGCCGGACCTCGCCCAAGAAAACACGGGGGAAATAATGGGGAACGCATGGTCGTGAACGAGGCGGTTCGGAAGTTCGTGAAGGAAGCGGCAGCCATGTGTCGCCCGGATGATGTGGTGTGGTGCGACGGCTCGGAAGAGGAGCGCGAGCGCCTGACCCAGGTAGCGATACGGGTCGGAGACCTCATTCCCCTGGACCAGCAGAGCCTGCCCGGCTGCTACCTCCACCGCAGCGCCGCCAACGACGTGGCCCGCACGGAGCACCTGACCTTCGTGTGCTCGCGCGAGCAGGACGACGCCGGTCCTTCCAACAACTGGATGGCGCCGGACGAGGCCTACGACCGGCTCGGGAAGATCTACGACGGCTCCATGGCAGGCCGGACCATGTACGTCATCCCGTTCCTCATGGGACCCGCCGGCTCTCCCTTCAGCAAGGTGGGCATCGAGCTCACCGACAGCGTTTACGTGGCGCTGAGCATGCGCGCCATGACCCGCATGGGCAACGTGGCCCTCGAGCACCTCGGCGACTCGGACGACTTCACCCGGGGGCTCCACTCCAAGGCCGACCTGCACATCGACCGCCGGTTCATCTGCCACTTTCCGGAAGCCAACACCATCTGGAGCGTGGGGTCTGGCTACGGCGGCAACGCGCTGCTGGCGAAGAAATGCATGGCCTTGCGGCTGGCCAGCGCGCTGGGGGCCCGGGAGGGATGGCTCGCCGAGCACATGATGATCGTCGGTATCGAGAGCCCGGAGGGCGAGACCACCTACGTGTGCGGCGCCCTTCCCAGCGCCTGCGGCAAGACCAACCTCGCCATGCTGGTGCCGCCCAAGTCCATGAAGGGCTGGAAGGTGTTCACGGTGGGAGACGACATCGCCTGGCTCCGGGTGGGCGACGACGGCCGCCTGTGGGCGGTGAACCCCGAAGCCGGCTTCTTCGGCGTGGTGCCGGGCACCAACTCCCGGACCAACCCCAACGCCATGCGCACCATCGAGAAGAACACGATCTTCACCAACGTCGGGCTCAAGCCCGACGGCGGCGTGTGGTGGGAGGGGCACGACGACCCCGTGCCCAGAAGCGTCACCGACTGGCGCGGCCGGCCGTGGAACAAGGAAGGGCCCGTGGCCCATCCCAACAGCCGCTTCACCGTGCCCGCGTCCGAGTGCCCGTCCATATCCGCCGAGCGGGACAACCCCGACGGGGTCCCCATCAGCGCCATCCTGTTCGGCGCGCGGCGGCAGAAGCTCGTGCCGCTGGTCTATCAGTCCTTCGACTGGGCCCACGGGACCTTCCTGGGGGCCACCCTGGCGTCCGAGACCACCGCCGCCGCCACCGGAGCGGTGGGCGTGGTCCGGCGGGACCCCATGGCGATGCTGCCGTTCTGCGGCTACAACATGGGCGACTACTGGAACCACTGGCTCTCCATGGGCAAGCGCCTGACCCGTCCTCCCAAGATCTTCCGCGTCAACTGGTTCCAGAGAGACGACCAGGGCGGGTTCCTGTGGCCGGGCTTCGGCGAGAACCTGCGCGTGCTCCAGTGGGTCATCGAACGCTCCCGGGACGACGGGAAAGCCGACGAGACACCCATCGGCTACCTGCCCAAGCCCTCCGCCATCAGCCGCAAGGGCGCCGACGTGTCGAGCGACGCCATGCACCGCCTGCTTCACGTGGACCGTGACGGCTGGCGCACCAACCTGCGGAGCCAGTCGGAGTTCTTCGAGAAGTTCGGAGACCGGCTGCCGTCCGGGATCCAGGAGCAGCACGCGGGCCTGAGGCAAAGGCTCAGGGCCGGGTAAGCGGATTCCCGGGCTCTTCTTTTCAACCCCGCACGCCGTCAGGCCGGCATCGGGTGCCTACTCGTTGCGCAGTTGCCTGCTTGTTGGGCAGTCACCGCTGTGCCCGGCGCACTCGTCGGCGCGTGAAGAACCGCGTCCACGGCCCGCCGCAGGGCTGGAAAGGCGTCGTGCCCGGGCGCCCCGGGTTGGCACCTGATTTGCTTCTTGTCCTTCCACGCGTCCCGCGGACAGGACCGCGGGAAATAACACTCGCAAACGGGGGACAAAGTGGCGCAAATCAACAGCGGTGATACCGCCTGGATACTGATCTGTTCGGCTCTGGTCCTGATGATGACCATTCCGGGATTGTTTCTCTTTTACGGCGGCCTGGTCCGCTCGAAGAACGTGCTGGGCACCATCATGCAGAGTTTCGTCGTGGTGGGGCTCATCAGCATCATGTGGGTGCTTTGGGGCTATACGCTGGCGTTCGGACCGGACGTGGGAGGCCTCGTCGGCAATCTCGACTGGTTCGCGCTCAACGGAGTGGGGGCGGAACCGAACCCGGATCTGGTGGCGGGCGTTCCCCATCTGGCCTTCATGGTCTTCCAGATGATGTTCGCCATCATCACGCCGGCCCTGATCACCGGCGCGTTCGCCGAGCGGGCGAAGTTCAGCACCTTCATCGTGTTCGTGCTCTTGTGGAGCACCTTCATCTACGCGCCGCTGTGCCACTGGGTATGGGGCGGCGGCTGGATGGGAGCCATGGGCGCCCTGGACTTCGCCGGCGGCACGGTGGTTCACATCAGCTCCGGCATCTCCGCGCTGGCCGCGGCCATGGTCTACGGCGCACGGCGGGGCTACGGCCGGGACGCCATGATGCCTCACAACCTTCCCTTCAGCGTCATCGGCGCATCGCTCCTGTGGGTGGGCTGGTTCGGCTTCAACGCCGGCAGCGCCCTCGCCGCCGACGGCCTCGCGGCCGTGGCCTTCGTCACCACCAACACCGCGGCGGCGGCCGCGGCGCTGGCCTGGATGTTCACGGAGTGGGCCACCGGGGGCAAGCCGACCCTGCTGGGAGCGGCCACCGGCGCGGTGGCCGGCCTGGTCTCCATCACCCCGGCCGCGGGCTTCGTCAGCCCGGTTTCCGCCATCTTCATCGGCGTGGGCGGCGGCGTCCTGTGCTACGCGGCCTGCAACATCAAGGCCCGCCTGGGCTACGACGACTCGCTGGACGTGGTGGGCGTGCACGGCGTGGGCGGTATCTGGGGCGCCTTGGCCACCGGCCTGTTCGCTTCCACGCTGGTGAACTCCGGCGGCGCCGACGGTCTCTTCTTCGGCAACCCCGGGCAACTGTGGATCCAGTTCGTCGGCGTGGCGGCCACCATGGTGTTCGCCTTCGTGGGAACCCTGATCATTCTCGGCATACTCAACGCAACCATGGGTCTTCGCCTCACCGACGACGAGGAACAGATGGGCCTGGATTTGAGCCAACACGAGGAGCGGGGCTATACTTGGTAAGAGGGGCCTTTCGCTCTCGTATCCTGCGTCGACAAGCCGGCACGGGGCGCTACGCGGGAATCAAGGAGGAACTTCATGAAAAAGATAGAAGCCATCATCAAGCCGTTCCGGCTCGACGAGGTCAAGGAGGCGCTGACCACGGTGGGGGTCTCGGGCATGACGGTCAGCGAGGTCAAGGGGTTCGGACGGCAGAAGGGGCACACCGAGCTCTACCGCGGCGCCGAGTACACCGTGGACTTCCTGCCCAAGGTGAAGATCGAGGTGCTGCTGCCCGAGGAACTGCTCTCGAGCGCGGTGGACGCCATCCTGGAATCGGCCCAGACCGGCAAGATCGGCGACGGCAAGATCTTCGTGACCACCGTGGACGAGGTGATCCGCATCCGCACCAACGAACGGGGCGACGAAGCCATCCGGTAACTCCGTTCCCTCCCGGCGCGGGCGGTCCCGGACCCGCCCGCGCCGCCTTTCCCTCCTCTCCTCGATGCGAGCATTGGCCGTTGCCCGCGCGTTCGTGTAGGAACACGCGATAACCCGACCGGCACCCGGAGGCTCGCATGCTCTTTCGCTTCATCACTTTCGGAGAGAACGCCGCGGTCGTCATCGGACGCGAGCGAGGACTCTTTGCCGCGCACGACCTGGCGGTGGAGACCACCATCACCCGCAGCTCCACCCAACAGATGCGCGGCCTGAGCGACGGCACCTACGACATCGCCTCCACCGCCTTCGACAACGTGCTCGCCTGGTCCGGACGCGAGGGCGCCGACATTCACGCGGTGGCGCAGGCCTCCCAGCGCATGGCCTTGCCCGTGTACGTGCGTCCGGAAATCGGCGACTGGGAGGATCTCCGCGGCCGCCCCCTGGCCGTGGACGCGGTGGATACGGCCTACGCCCTGGTGCTGCGGAGGATCCTGCTGGCCCACGGACTCGACATGACCCGCGGCGACTACGAGCTGGACGGTGTCGGCGCCACCGGGCCGCGCTTCGAATCCATGGAAAGCGGCAAGACCTTTGCCGGCATCTTGAACCCGCCCTGGGACAAGAGGGCGGAAGCGGCAGGCATGCGACGCATCGCGGACTATCGGGAAGTGCTTCCGGACTATCCGGGCGGAGTCTTCGCGGTCGCCGCCGGATGGGCGGCGGCGCACCGGGGAGAGGTGGCGGCCTTTCTCAAGTGCCTTGCCGAGGCCACCGCCTGGGGCAACGATCCGGCGAACCGCCCGGCGGCGCTACGGGTGCTGGGCGATGCCATGGAGCTCGAAGAGGACGGGGCGGCCAAGGAGCTGTCCGCGCTGCCGGCAACCACCGAGCTCCATCTTCCCGGGATGCAGGTGCCGCTGGATCTCCGGGTGTCCTTCGGCATGCCGCCGGGGAAAGGCACCAACCTGGCCGCCTATTACGACCTCCGGTACCACTCCGAAGCCGCGAGCTGACGACCACACCGCCGACCGTCCGGCGCCACGACGAACACGGGGGGTCCAAACCCGCCCCCAGGGCTGCCGCGTCCGGCCGGCGCGCCCGATTTTGTATTGAAGTAGGGCCCCGATTGTAGTAGCTTCTTGTGCCTCTTCGGCATGGCAAACCGCAAATACAAGACCCGTCCGCCGTTGCGGAACAAGGAGATCAGTTGGCTGGCCTTCAACGGCCGCGTCCTCCAGGAGGCCGAGGATACGTCGGTGCCGCTGCTGGAGCGGCTCACCTTCCTCGGCATCTTCTCCTCCAATCTAGACGAGTTCTTTCGCGTCCGGGTGGCCCATCTCCGGCGTCTCGAACAGCTCGGCGCCGGCGCGCGGCGCCTGATGGGCGAGGACCCTTCCGGGGTCCTGAAAGAGATCCACGCCATCGTGCTGAAGCAGCAGGCGCTGTTCGAAAGCACGTACCGGAACATCCTCCAGGATCTTGAGCAGCACGGCATCTCCATCGTCAGGGAGAACGAGCTCAACCCCGCCCAGGAAGCCTACATCAAGGAGTTCTATCAGCAGAAGCTGCGGCCCACCCTGATCCCCCTGATGATCAATCATCTGACGGAGTTTCCGCAGTTGAAGGATCAGGCGATCTATCTGGCCATCTCCCTCTACAGCAGCAAGTCCCGCCGGTCCGAGTACGCGTTGATCGAGATACCCACCGACGTGCTGTCGCGTTTCGTGATCCTGCCCAAGGCGGGGGACCGGGAGTACGTGATCCTGCTGGACGACGTCATCCGCTATTGCCTGAAGGACATCTTCTCCATCTTCCCCTTCGACCAGTTCGAGGCATACACCATCAAGCTCACGCGGGACGCGGGGCTCGACCTCGACGACGACCTCTACGAGAGCTACATCGAGAAGATTTCCAAGGGCCTCAAGCAGCGAAGGTCCGGGGCGCCGGTCCGTTTCATCTACGACAACCAGATCCCCCGGCGGCTGCTCAAGCTGCTGCAGGGCAAGATGGGCCTCGATACCGAGTCCGGCCCGTTCATCCCCGGCGGACGGTACCACAACTTCAAGGACTTCATGGGCTTCCCGCGCATCGGCCCGAAGAAGCTGTCGGAGGCGCCGCTGCCGCCGTTGGCCCACCGGGACTTCGACGCCGCCCCCACCTTCTTCAAGGCCATCCGGCGCCGGGACATCCTGATTCACTACCCGTACCAGAGCTTCGACTACCTCATCGAGTTCCTGCGCCAGGCCGCCATCGACCCCAAGGTGCGTTCCATCAAGATGACGCTGTACCGGGTGGCGCGGAACTCGAAGATCGTCAACGCGCTGATCAACGCCAGCCGCAACGGCAAGCGGGTGACCGTGGTCATGGAGCTGCAGGCCCGGTTCGACGAGGCCGACAACGTGTACTGGTCGGAACGCCTCCAGGAAGAGGGGGTCCGGGTCATCAACGGCGTGCCGGGACTCAAGGTGCACGCCAAGCTGATCCTCATCACGCGGGTGTCGCACCGTAAGACCGTGCTGTACGCCAACGTCGGCACGGGCAACTTCAACGAGACCACCGCCCGGATTTACACGGACGACAGCCTGTTCACCGCCGACGAACGCATCACCGGCGAAGTGAGCCGGGTCTTCGGCTTTCTCCAGAGCAACTACCAGCGCACCAACTTCAAGCACCTCATGGTTTCGCCCTACGACACCCGGCGCAAGCTCACGAAGCTCATCGACGCCGAGATCAAGAACGCCGGCAAGGGCCGGCCGGCCCATGTCATCCTCAAGATCAACAACCTCGAGGACGGCGGCCTGATCCGGAAGCTCTACGAGGCGGCGGAGGCCGGCGTCGAGGTGAGGCTCATGGTGCGCGGCATGTTCTCGCTGGTCCCGGGGGTCGAGCATTTCAGCGAGCGCATCGAGGCCGCCGCCATCCTCGACCGCTTCCTCGAGCACTCCCGGGTGATGGCGTTCGCCAACGGCGGCGACGAGAAGCTGTACATCGCCTCGGGCGACTGGATGGAACGCAACGTGGACCACCGCGTGGAAGTGGCCTGTCCGATCTATGACCCGTCTCTCAAGAAACAGCTCAGGGACGTGCTGGACATCGTGTGGCAGGACAACGTCAAGGCGAGGATTCTGGACAAGGACCTCCGGAACCGGTACAGGGCCGCGGGCGGGGACCCGAGGACACGCGCCCAGGAAGCCGTCTACACCTACCTGAACCGACTTCACACAACCCGGCCGGACAACCAGGCGCCGCTGCGCCTGGCGCGGTAGACGCCACCGTCGTCCGGATCCCGCAAGTAGCTTCGAAGTATGCTAAGATGTCGGGGGCCGCATCCCAGGATGGAGGGGTAGCGGCTCGTTTGCGTGAGATGGCGCACCGGACGACACAGGACAAGGAGGGAAGGCCGGGAAGATGAAAAAGCTGGCATTGGGAGCCGGGGAGCCGTTTGCATGGCGGTCCTGGGGCGAAGGGTTCGTCAACGTCAACGACGCGGGACATCTCGAGGTCATCACGGATTCCGCGACGCGCCACTCCGTCGACCTGCACGAGCTCGTGACCCTGCTGCAGCAAAAGGGCGTGCGGCCGCCGGTGCTGGTCCGCTTTCCGCAGCTCATCGACCGCCAGCTCGAGACCCTTCACCGGGCCTTCAGGACGGCCACCAGGACGTTCAACTATCGCGGCGCCTACACCTGCGCGTATCCGCTCAAGGTCAACAGCCGCCGGGCGACGGTGGCGCGTATCTGCGAGACCGGGCGCCGGTACGGGGTCGGCCTCGAGGTCGGCACCAAGGCCGAGTTGTGCATCGCCCTGTCCATGCTCGGCAACAGCCGCGGCCCCATCATCTGCAACGGCTACAAGGACACCGCCTACATCGAGCTGGCGGCCGCCGCCAGCGAGGCCGGCTACAACGTCGTGGTGGTGTTCGAGCGCCCGCGCGAGTACGAGCTCATCGGCGAGCTTCGGGCCAAGGGTTTGCCGTGCCCAAGGCTGGGCGCGCGGGTGAAGCTCAACGCCAGCGGCATGGGCCGCTGGGAGGAGTCGTCCGGGGACCTGTCCAAGTTCGGCCTCACCGCTTCCGACCTGCTGGACGCCACCCGGCTGCTCAAGGACTGCAAGCTGCTGGACCGCCTTCGACTGCTCCACTTCCATCTCGGCTCCCAGATCACCAACATCCGGAACTTCAAGCAGGCGCTGCAGGAGGCGCTCCGATTCTACGTCGAGCTCAAGGAACTGGGGGTCCCGTTGGACACCCTGGACGTGGGCGGCGGGCTCGGGGTGGACTACGACGGCAGCAACAGCTCCGCGGACTCCAGCGTGAACTACAACGTCCAGGAGTACGCCAACGACATCATCTACACCACCAAGGAGGTGCTGGACCGCGCGCGCATCGCGGAGCCGGAGATCATCACCGAAGCCGGCCGGTTCCTGGTGACCCACCACGCCGCCCTGTTGGTGGATCCTCTCGAGCAGCCGCGGACCACTCCGAAGCCCGCCCGCCCGCGTGCCCGGGCCTCCAACGTGGACGCGGTCAACGAGCTCGACGACATGGTGGTGGAGATCAACAGCAAGAACTGGCGCGAATATCTCCACGACGCCTACCAGAAGAAGGACGAGATGCTCTCGGCCTTCTCCCTGGGTTTCCTTTCCCTGAAGCAGCGGGCGCAGGCGGAATCCGCGTTTTCCCGGATCGTCGAGCTGGCGAGCCGTTTCTCGCGCCACGGACGGTTCGACGGCGAGGACAAGGCCGCCCTGGAACGCATCGCCGCCCGGCTGCATGCCTTCAACTTCTCGATCTTCAGGTCGCTGCCGGACAGTTGGGTCCTCGACATGCTTTTCCCCATCATGCCCACCTGCCGGCTCAAGGAGAAACCCGCCGTCAAGGCGATCCTGGCGGACCTGACCTGTGACTCGGACGGGGTGATCAACAAGTTCTCGCACCCCGCCGAGCCCCGCTCCACCTTCGAACTCCACGGCATGCCCTGGGACGACGCCTACACCCTGGCGATCCTGTTCCTGGGCGCCTACCAGGAAGCCCTCAGCAGCGACCACAACCTCTTCGGCCGGCCGGCGGAGGTCACCGTGGAAACCGGCGGCGACGGAGGGGTGGAGGTTCTCGACGTGCGGGAGCCCGACACCTGCGCCGACATGCTGACCCGCTGGGGTTTCAGCGAACTGGTGCAGAGCCATGTTCCCGGGGAACTCCGCGCGGTACCCGGTCCGGCCCAGGCCGACTCCCCTTCCGCCCGCCTGGAGAGGATCATGACCCGGGTCCTCACCGGCGGCACCTACCTGGACCGGCACAGCGCCGAGGCGGCGAAAGCCGTCTCGGGAGAAGCCGGCACCGCCATGGCGGAACCCCGCGGCACCCATGTCAGGACTGCGAGCGGGACAAAGCAGGCTCGTTCGGCGAGCGGTTCCTGAGAAGTTCCTCTGGTCAAACATTTCTGGTTTGAGCAACAAGACTTCCTGTGCTACGGTCGTGCGTCATGCCGACCGGTCCCGCAAGCGCGGCGCCCGCGGCGCCGCCGGTCGCCGCCATCCCCCTGCTGTCACGACTTCCCCGGCTTGACGGCTGGACCGTCGGAATCCTCACGCTGGCGGCTCTCTTCACCAGCCCGATCGCCGCCGTGCTGGGAATCGCCCTGGAGAACAGCGGTGACGCGTGGGCACATCTGAGCTCGACCGTCCTCGGCACCTACGTCGGGCAGACCCTCCTTCTCATCACCGGCGTCGGCACGGGCGTGCTGATCATCGGCGTCAGCACCGCCTGGCTGATCACCATGTTCCGGTTTCCCGGACGAGGCCTGCTTCAGTGGGCGCTGTTGCTGCCCTTGGCCGTGCCCGCCTATATCGCCGCCTACACCTACACGGATGTGCTGGAGTTCGCCGGTCCGGTGCAGACGGCCTTGCGCCAGGGGTTCGGCTGGCAGAGCCCGCGGGACTACTGGTTTCCCGAGGTCCGCTCCCTGGGCGGCGCGGTCGTGTTCATGTCGCTGGTCCTGTACCCGTACGTGTACTTGCTGGCCCGATCGGCGTTCGTCGAGCAGTCCCAGAACCTGTGGGACGCCGCGCGCGGGCTCGGGCTGGGGACCTGGGGCTGCTTCGCGAGAGTGGCGCTGCCCCTGGCCCGGCCGGCCATCGCGGTGGGCGTGCTGCTGGCGTTGATGGAGACGCTCAACGACTTCGGCACCGTGGACTATTTCGCGGTCCAGACCCTGACCGTGGGCGTCTACCGCGTCTGGTTCGGCATGAACAACCCGCCGGCCGCGGCCCAGCTCGCGACCATGGTGCTGGCGCTGGTGCTGGTGATGGCCGCCCTTGAACGAATCGCCCGCGGCCGGCGGCGGTACCAGTTCAGCCACGGCGGGCCGAGGCGCCAGCCCCTGGCGAGGCTCGACGGTGTCCGCGGCATGCTGGCGCTGCTGACCTGCGCGACGCCGGTGGCGCTGGGTTTCGCCGTCCCCGCCGCGCTCATGGCCGCCTCGGCCGTCGGCAGCAGCGAGACGGTGGTGGGCGTCAGCACCCTGGGCCTGGCCGCGAACAGTGTGGCCGTGGCCGGCATGGCCGCCCTGGCTTGCCTTTGCGGCGGTCTGTTTCTGGCATACGGAGCTCGCCTGTCAGGCACGCCGCTGGTCAAGGCCGCCACCCGCGTGGCGAGCATCGGCTACTGCGTTCCGGGAGTGGTGCTGGCGGTGGGGGTCCTGATACCCGCGGCCGCGCTGGACAATTCCATCGACGAGTTCATGCGGACCCGTTTCAACGCTCCGACGGGGCTGCTCTTCACCGGGACGCTTTACGCGCTGATCTTCGCCTGCACGGTCCGCTTTCTGGCCCTGTCCTTCGGCTCCCTGGAGGCGGGGCTGACCAAGATCACTCCCAGCATGGACGCCGCGGCCCGCTCCCTGGGCCGCCGCCCGGGAGGGGTGCTGGCCCGCATCCACTTCCCCCTGCTGCGCGGCAGCCTGCTCACTGGGGCGACGCTGGTTTTCGTGGACGCGATGAAAGAGCTCCCCATGACCCTGATCCTGCGTCCGTTCAACTTCGACACGCTGGCGACTCACGTCTACGAATACGCCTCCTACGAGTCCTTCGAGCAGGCCGCTCTGGCCGCTCTCGCCATCGTGGCCGCGGGCCTGGCCCCCGTGATCTGCCTCAGCCTGGGCTTCAAGGGCTCGGGAAAGTCATCGCATCCGCCCGAACCCTGAAAGCCTGTCCCAGTGCCTAATCCTTAAGCGGCGCTGAACAAAATTTGTGCAACCAGACTGCCGGTCGAAGCACCGGACGGTCCTGCGTCGACCCGCAACCCTCCTGAAACGCGGGGATTTGGACCTCGAAGAGCCCCTTGGCACGAAGGTTGCAAAACCCCTACCCTGTCGTATCCGGCCCGGAGACCGCGCCGGAAAATAACCAGAAAAATTCAGCTCGAAAGGAAAGACGCCATGACACCGAGACAAGTCATCGACTTTGCCAAGAAGAACGGCGCGGAGATCGTGGACCTGCGGTTTACGGACCTGCCCGGCCTGTGGCAGCATTTCTCCATCTCCACCAACGAGTTCGACACCGGCCTGTTCCAGAACGGCATCGGGTTCGACGGCTCCAGCATCCGCGGCTTCCAGACCATCGACGAGTCGGACATGCTGCTGTTCCCGGACCCCGACACCGCCTTCATGGATCCCTTCACGTCGCTGCCCACGCTGAACCTGGTGTGCAACATCAAGGATCCGCTGACCGGCCAGCCCTACACCCGGGACCCGCGTTACGTGGCGCAGAAGGCGGAACTGTACCTCAAGTCCACCGGCATCGCGGACACCAGCTACTGGGGTCCGGAGATCGAGTTCTACATCCTCGACAACGTCCGCTTCGACCAGAGCTACAACTACGGCTTCTACTACATCGACTCGGACGAGGGAGCCTGGAACTCGGGCAACGGCGACAAGCAGAACCTGGGCTACAAGCCCCGATACAAGGAAGGCTACTTCCCGGTGCCGCCCATGGACAGCCTGCAGGACATCCGTTCCGAGATGGTCAAGACGCTCGAGTCCTGCGGCATCATTTGCGAAGTCCATCACCACGAGGTGGGAACCGCCGGCCAGTCGGAGATCGACATGCGCTTCACCACCCTGACGGCCATGGCCGACCAGGTGCTCAAGTACAAGTACATCGTCAAGAACGTGGGGATGCGCAACGGCAAGAGCGTCACCATGATGCCGAAGCCGATCTTCCAGGACAACGGGTCGGGCATGCACACCCACCAGAGCCTTTGGAAGAACAAGAAGAACGTGTTCTACAACGCCAAGAACTACGCGTTGCTGAGCGACACCGCGCGCTACTACATCGGCGGGCTCCTGAAGCACGCGGCGGCCCTGTGCGCGTTCATCGCGCCCACCACCAACTCCTACCGCCGGCTGGTGCCGGGCTACGAGGCCCCCATCAACCTGATGTATTCCCAACGCAACCGGAGCGCGGCGGTACGGATCCCGACCTACTCCACGAGCGAGAAGGCCAGGCGCCTCGAGTTCCGCAGCCCGGACCCGAGCTGCAACCCCTACTACGCCTTCTCGGCCATGCTGATGGCGGGGCTCGACGGCGTCGCCAACAGGGTCGAGCCGCCCAAGCCGCTGGACAAGAACCTCTACGACCTCGCGCCGGAGGAAGCCGCCAGGGTGGAGTCGTTGCCCGGCAGCCTCGAAGAGTCGCTGGACGCCCTCGAGAGGGACAATGCCTTCCTCACCAAGGGCGACGTCTTCACCAAGGACGTCATCTCGGCGTGGCTGGACTACAAGCGCGGCGCGGAGGTGGAGCCCATGAAGCTGAGGCCTCACCCGTACGAGTTCGCCCTCTACTACGACATCTAGGAACCCGCGGTTCTGCAGATCCCCGTAGGGGCGGCCAGCCGGCCGCCCCTACCTCAGCCCGCCATCGCGCTATGCCAACGCGGGCGGGTTCGTGTCCGGCTCCTCCGGCGCGGTGAGGAGTTGGACGGCCCGGTCGAGGTCGGCGTGGCTGCCGAGCAGCACGAGGATGTCGTCCGGCTTCAGCCGGTAGTCCATGGGCGGACTCTCCACCGAGACTCCCTCCCGGACCAGCGCCAGGACGCTCGTGCGGCCCTGGAAATGTTCCTTCAACTCGCCGATGGTGTAGTTCGCTCCCGGCGCATCCGGTTGCACCAGGAAGGTGTCGGCGGTGGCCCCGGTGAGGAACTGGCTGAACCGCGCCAGGCTCTTGCCTTCCAGCCTCAGGCCGCGCAGCATGCTGTAACCCTCCCGGCGCACCAGCTCCACCTGCAGGGAGATGACGTTGCGCGGCACATGGTACTCCTGCAGCACCCGCGCGAAGATTTCCACCGAGGTCTCGAATTCCTCCGGTATGACCTCGTTGGCGCCCAGGCGCGTCAGGCGCGGGATCTCCGCCACGTATCGGGTCCGTACGAGGATGTAGATGTCGGGGTTCAACCGGCGCGCGTGCCAGACGATCCGCGACGTCGCCATGGGGTCGCTGATGGCCACCACCAACACGCGCGCCTGCGCCACCCCCATTCCCGCCAGAACCGACGGGCGGGTGGCATCACCGAAATGGATCGCTTCACCCACGTCCCGCACCCGCCGCGCCACCTGCGGGTTGAGGTCCAGTATCCGGTGCGGGATGTCCACCTCGCGCAGCACCCGGGCGAGATTCTGTCCGTTGAGCCCGTAGCCCACGATGAGGACGTGCCCGGTCACGTCGCCGGCGGACGGCCCCTCGGCCCCGCCGCGGTGCAGCGCGAAGCCCAGCCGCCCCCCGGCGAGGATCAGCAGAGGGGTTGCCAGCATGCTGAGGATCGAGGTGGCGAGAAAGAGCTGCTCCTGGCCGGGCGAGAGGAGATCGAACGCCCCGCCCATGCGGGCCAGGATGAGCGAGAACTCTCCCACCTGGGCCAGCGCCAGGCCCAACAGCAGCCCGAGCCGGAACGAACGCTGCAGGAACGAGAAGATGGCCGTGATCAGACCGCCCTTGATGAGCACCAGCAGCAGCCATGCGGCGGCGACCAGGGTCAGGTTCTCGCCGACGAAGTCGATCTCCACTAGCATGCCGATGGAGATGAAAAAGATGCCGGCGAAACTGTCCCTCAGCGGATGGATGTCGGCAATCACCTGGTGGCTGTACTCCGAATCGGATATCAGGAGACCGGCGACGAACGCGCCCAAAGCCAGGGAGATGCCGGACTGGAACGCCAGCCAGGCGGTGCCGAGACAGATGAGCAGCACGAACAGGACGAAGATCTCCTGGTTTCGCAGCCGCGCCACCTGATGAAGCAACCACGGCACGACGAAGCGCGCCGCGGTGAAGATCAGCGCCACGGCCAGCACCGCTTTTCCCAGCGTGAGCGCCACCACCTGGAAGGAGAACGCGTCGGTCTCCCCCAGCACCGGCACCGACAGCATCATGGGCACCGCGATGATGTCCTGGAGCAGCAGCGTGCCCACCGCGAGCCGCCCGTGGAGAGCCGACAGCTCGTCGCGGTCGCTCAGGATCTTGAGCACGATGGCGGTGCTGCTGAGGGACGCGAGCATGCCGAAGAAGAAGCTGATGCGCAGCGGAAATCCCAGATGGACGCCGGCCGCGGTCACGACCAGGGCGGTAAGAAACACCTGCAGCAGGCCGCCGGTGATGACCAGCCCCTTGACCTCCAGGAACCGCTCGAAGGAGAATTCGAGGCCGATGGAGAACAGTAGCAGCACGATGCCGATCTCCGCCAGGATCTCCAGCTCGGCGCCGTGCCCGATGACGCTGAAGCCGTGGGGCCCCATGGCCACACCCACCGCCAGGAAGCCGATGACCGTGGGGAGCCTCAGCTTGTGGAAGGCAAAGACCGTGGCCACCGTAACGGCCAGGACGGCCACGAGACTCGTGAGGACGTTGAGCATGCCGTTTCCCGACGGGAACCCGTGCCCGGCCGGGTGTTGAATTCCACGTGAGCTTCAATGATGATAGACGATTACCGACTCCATGAATAGCTGCGTTCGCAGCCCGTAGGGGCCGCTACCAGGTACGGCAACGAGGAGAGCATGAGCGAGGAAAATCGGGTCATGGGCATCGACATCGGCGGCACCGGAGTCAAGGCGGCGCTGGTGGACACCCAAAGCGGACGGATGACGACCGAACGCGTAAGGCTGCCGACCCCCCAACCGGCGACGCCGGCGGCCGTCATGGCGGCCATCAAGGAGCTCCAGCGGCAACTCGGGTGGCAGGGGGCGGCGGGATGCGGCTTCCCGGGACTGGTCAAGAGCGGCTCGGTCCAGCGGGCGCCGAACCTCGACCCGTCCTGGATCGGCTATGACCTGGCCGGACGTCTCCGGGCCGAGCTGGAAGCGCCCCGGGTGGCCATCGGCAACGATGCCGACGCCGCTGGACTGGCGGAGTTCAAGTTCGGCGCCGGCAAGGGCGTGGCCGGTACGGTGATGGTGATCACGCTGGGAACGGGTATCGGATCAGCCGTCTTCCGGGACGGGGTCCTGTTGCCCGACACCGAGCTGGGGCACCTGGAAATGGGCGGCAAGATAGCGGAGAAGCGCGCCGCCGCCAGCGTCCGGACAAGCAAAGGCCTGAGCTGGAAGAAGTGGAGCAGCCGGCTGAACGACTACCTGGTGCACGTGGAGTACCTCCTGGGAGTCGACCTGTTCATCGTCGGCGGAGGCGTCAGCAAGAAACCCGAAAAGTTCTTCCCCTATCTCAAGGACGTCGGCTGCCGGGTGGAAGCCGCGCGCCTCGGCAACGCCGCCGGCATCATCGGCGCCGCCATGTTCCCGGGACGCTAGGAGTCTGTCCCCCCTGGATCCGCAGCAGCCAGGGCAGCAGCAACGCGTACGGCGGCTCGGTCTCCCGCAGGCTCCGGCTGAACTGCTCGAACAGCCCGGGGACCTTGGCGCAGGCCAGGTCCCTTTCCACGCGCATCCGCGACACCAACACCTCGACGGCCGGCATCGCCTGCCGGTCCCCGGCAAGGGAAATGGCGCGGGCGAAGTCCCGGGTCCGGGCCTCGTGCACGGTGAGGTCCTGGATCCGCCCCAACGCGTCCTGGAGCTTCTTCAGCCGTTGCACGACGCCGCCGGTCTCGGGCACGAGCTCCGCGACCGCCTCGGTGAGGTAACGGAGCTGCTTGCACTCGATGCGCAGGGAATGAAGGTCATCGGGGCCGGCAGCGCCCCGGAGCCCGTAGCCCTGCTCCAGGACCGCCCGGCACTGTCTCGCCACGCGCGGACCGGCCAGGCGCAGGACCGGCTCGGAACCCCGGCCGCCCACGCCCAGCACCCCCTCGTCGCCGGCGCATGCACGCCACCGGCGCAGGGTGTCG
This sequence comes from uncultured Syntrophobacterales bacterium, assembly GCA_964630405.1. Taxonomy (GTDB): domain Bacteria; phylum Desulfobacterota; class Binatia; order UBA9968; family JAJDTQ01; genus JAJDTQ01. The sequence continues at coordinate 36,646 of CAZVUC010000040.1, forward strand.
CGGTAGGCGTCGGAACCCATCACCGCCACGAACTCCCGGAACGCGGCCTGCCGCTGGCGGCCGGCGAACTCGAACAGCGGCGCGAGGTCTCCGGCCAGAGGTTCCGTCAGCATGTCCCGGTAGGCCGGCTGCTGTTCAAGGTACACGTCCAGGTCCCTCAAGGTGTTGGTGGACCTGCCCAGCCATGACAGGCTCTTCCGAAGCGCCGCGGCGGGCTTCGGCGCGAAGGCGTCCCGGAGCTGCCCCAGAAACGACCGGGCACGCCGCACCGCCACCCGGAAGTCGTGCAGGAACTCCGTGTCGGCGTCACCGCGGATGCCCTCCTCGTTGCCCCGCGCCACCTGGTACTGCGCCGCCAGCATGGCCCGGACTCCCTCCGCGGCGGTCATGGCGGCGCTGATCTCCAACCTGCCCAGAGACGCCGCGCGCACGGGGTCCAGTTCCAGGGCCTCGAGCGCCTGGCGATAGCGGGAGCCCGGCTCCACCGGAACGGCCCGCCCGGCACACCAGTCGCGGATTTCCCGAAAGTCCTTCCCGTAGCCCCGGACCCGCCGAACCACGACAATGGGGTTCAGCCGCGCTCTCCGTTCCCCCTCCCGGACTTCGTCGTTGCTCGACGAGACACGCACGACGGTCTTTCGGTCGTCATTCCACTTGCTCCAACTCCGAACCTCCGAACGAAGAGTGAAGAGCTTCAGCAGCGCCCGGTTCCTGGTCAGCGCCGCAAGCTCATTCCTCAACTCGCCCGGCGGCAGGCTGTGGGCGGATGCGGGAGGCCCCTCGAGCGCGATCCGGATCGGCTCATCCGAACGGTCCAGGCGTTCCAGACGAAGGATCCCCTCGGAGATCCACAAGGCCCGCGAGTGCGCGGCGAGCCTGCCGTCGAAGGTGTCCAGATAGACGGACTCGCCCCCGCGGCGCGGCTGTTCGTGAAGACGATGGTGCGTGCTCAACTCACGCAGCCACTGCCAGCCGGCTGGGCCTCCGGGAATCTGGAATGTCGACTCGGACACGATTCGACTACGCGGACAGGCTCCCGGGCGCGGACCGCGGCCCGAGCACGGCGGCAAGTTCGTCCCACAGCGCCCGATAGCGCCCGGTGGCGGCGGCGGCGGGCAGGAAGGCCGGCAACGGCGCCCGGGCCGAGCCCATGCTCTCGACATCCGCCGCGTAGGGGATGGCGGTTCCCAGCCAGCCGGGAAACTGCTCTTTCATGGCGGCCATGGTGGCCCGGTGCATTTTCTTGCGCGCCTCCACCATGGAGAAGAACGCCCATACCTTGCCTTCATCGTAGCCCTTGCGCCTGACGAAGGCCCGCACGTTGGCGTAGGCGCGGGCGGCGAGCGTGGAGGGGACCACGGGCACAAGGACAAGGTCCGACGCCAGGAAGATGTTCTCCGCCAACAGAGTTGCGGTGGCCGGGCTGTCCAGCACGATCAGGTCATACTCGCCACGGAACGGGCCGAGCACGCTGCGCAGCCGTTTCCTGGACTTGCTGACGCGATCCAGTGAAGTGGTCAGATGGCGGTGGGACCAGTCCGCCGGCAAGAGGTCCAGACCATCGTAGTCGGTGCCCTTGATGTTGCCGGAAACGTTCGACCCCCCCTTGAGGAGGACCTTGCCCGCATGCTTGAGCCGGGGCTTTACCCGAAGATAGAAGGTCGCCGAGCTCTGCGGATCGAGGTCGCAAAGCAACGTCCTGAATCCGGAGGCGGCGCTGAGATAGGCGAGGTTTACGGCGGTGGCCGTCTTGCCGACACCGCCCTTGAGGTGATAGACCGCCATCACCCTGCCCCGTCCGGACTTGTCCACCATGTTCGAACGTCCGCCAAGTCCGACAGGCTGATGAGCCGGCCGGAAGCCACTCCTCGCTGGCCTCCGGCCGCTTATCTATCAGCTGCGGGGCTTTTTGGGGGGTACGATGGCGTCCTTGCAGGCTTTGGCAACACGGAACTTGACGACTCGCTTGGCAGGAATCTTGATCGCCTGCCCCGTAGCCGGATTGCGCCCCATGCGAGCCTTTCTGCTGGTCTTCACCAGCCGGCCGATGCCCGGTACGATGAAGACTCCGCTCTTCTTCACCTCCTTGACGGCCAGCGCGGCCAGATTGTCGAGAAAGTCTTTCGCGACTCGTTTGTTAAGGTCGCACTTGGCCGCGAGATCGGTCACGATTTGCGCCTGAGTCATCTTGGTTGCTGCCATGCCTCTCCCTTCCGCACCCCTTGTGGCAAGGGACGCCGGTTTAATCAATGCCCAACAAGATATGGGAATATTGCGAAATTGTAAAGAGAAAACAGCCGCCCGGGGCACTCGCGGGCACATTCAAACCCGTTTTTTCCGCATCAGGAGGCGGTCTCGCCGTGGGGCTCATCGCCGTACTTGAACGGTGGCGCCTCGGGACGGACGCGGGAGTAGTAGCTCATGAGCACCAGGTAGCGCTTGAGCAGTTCCGGCAGCAGGAAGTTCCGGCGGACGTGCTCCCTGCCTTCGCGGCCCAGAGCCGCGGCCGTCTCGGTGTCGTCCAGCACGGCGGCCATTCGCGAGGCGATGGCATCGACGTCCAACGGATCCACCAGATGGCCGGTGACGCCGTCGATGACCTGCCTCTTGATGCCGCCCACCCGGGACCCGATGACGGGCGCCTCCTGCCACAGGGCTTCGGCCACCACCAGCCCGAATCCTTCCTTTGTCGACACGTGCACGAATCCCCGCGCGACGCTCATCAAGGCGCCCACGACCCGGTCGTTGTCCTCGACGTTGACGCAGAACCGGACATCCGGATGGCCTCCGGCCTGCTGTCTCAATTCGTTCAGCACATCGCCGCCTTCCGGATCATCGGAGGCGGTATTCCCGATGAAGACGAGGTACGGCCTGGGGTCGCGCGCCCGCTCCTCGCCCAGACGCTGGAAGGCTTTGAGGATCGTGGCCTGATTCTTGTGGCGGTCATAACGGGAGACGGCGGCGAGGATGGGCCGCCCGGGGTCCACATCTTGGGCCTTCAACAAGGGGTGCAGGATGTCCAGCGCCTCGTTCCGCGTGTAGCGCCGATTTTTCGGGGCGAGGGGGTCGATGCACGGCGTGATCTCGTAGACCGGGATCTTGAGCCCTGGGCCCACGAACTCCGGCATGGTGAACACGGCGCCGTCATAGTGGTTGATATACGGCAACAGGAACCGCCAGACGGTCTTGTCCGGCGCCGAGGTATCGATGTGGCAGCGCCAGATCACGTTGCCGCGGATCGGCGCGTTCATGATCATGGCCGCCGGCTGCGGATCGTGAATGACGGTGAGGTCCGAAGCGATGAAGGACTCACAGGCATTCTCCTCGATGGTATCGAGGTATGCGCCGAAGATCTCGTCGAGGGAAACCGGCGTCCCCGCGCCTTGCAGCAGGTTGTGGAACTTCTTGGTTACCTGGAAGAACTCCCGGTTGCCGCGAATCGTGCACCAGCGGGCGCCCACCCCCAGCAACTGGGCCAGGGGAACGACGCTGCGAAGCATCTCGGCCACCCCGCCGCCCACCGCCGTGGAATTCACGTTCACCCATCCCCGGCCGGTCAACGGTTCCGCCAGCCGCCTGAGCTCGTCCACGCGCTCCCTGCCGATGACCGCCTCGTAATCGGACAGACTGAACGGGCCTTCCGGACGATGTTCTTCCAGGCCCGCGAGGACCTCATGCCGGCCGCCGCCGTTCCGGGCTTCGGACGGGGGCGGGGGAAACTCCAGCGCATCCGTGGTGTCATTCAGGAACGTCAATGCCTTGCCCTCCTGTGCCGCCAAACTGGGCAATGATTTTCACGACTTTAGGATGAGTTAGGCGGGAATGTCAATAGAGGAGCCGGACCGCCGAAACGGACCCTTGCCAGCGGTGTAGGGTTCACGTATCCTCTCGTCCATCATTCAGTCCGGTACCCGTCCATGCAAGCCAGAAAGCCTCATTTCCTGCGGAACACGATGATCACGGGATTGCTGATCCTGATCCCGCTGTTCGTCACCTACATCCTTATCGCGTTCCTGTTCAACCTGCTCAGCAACGCGGGCACGCCGATCCTCCTGGGCATCCTGTCGTTCTTCTTCGATATGGACGAACTTCAGTGGCTTACGCCGCTGGTCCCGTTCATCAACCTGCTGCTGGCCCTGCTGCTGGTCTTCTTTATCGGGATGTTCGGTACCAACATCGTCGGCCGCCGCGTGCTGGCCACCGTGAACCAGCTGTTCATGAGGCTGCCGCTGGTGAGCACGGTGTACGGCGCCGTCAAGCAGGTGGTGGAGACGCTTCAGGGACCTCACCGCAGCTTCCAGCGGGTGGTGCTGCTGGAATATCCCAAAACGGGCGTCTGGATGATGGGTCTGGTGGCAACCCCCAGGACCGACCCTTTCAACCTCTCCCCTTCCGGAACCCTGCTGTCCGTCTTCGTGCCCACCACGCCGAACCCGACCTCCGGCTTTCTCGTCATGATACCGGAAGACGAAGTGATCGAAACCGACTACAGCGTTGAAGAAGCCTTCAAGTTCATCGTCTCGTCCGGCATCGTCGGCCGGAACTTCAACAAACCGGACCCTCCGGCCCTCCCCCGCCCGTCGGCGCACGACGAACCCTGACCCGCGCCTCAGGCTCCTAGGACACGCTCCTGGCGTGCAACCACATGAACAGCCGTTCACGGTAGAGGTAGGCGGCGAGCACCATCGCGCAGAAGGCCGCCACCACCAGTCCGGCCTCGAGATACCCCTGGCCGTGAAACCTCGCTCCCTGCAAAGCGAGCACATAGGTCGCGGGCATCCGGCCCAGCGCGGACAGGATCATGAACGTGGGAAAGCTCATGCGACTGACGCCCAGCAGGCCGCACAGGTAGTCCTTGGGAATGCCGGGCACGGCGAAGAGCAGGAAGCAGATCACCGCGCCACGGTTGGTGGAGAAGAACCCCATCCTGGCCAGCACTCTCCGGCTCACGGTCCGCTCCACGAAAGGCCGGCCGAGAGCGCGGGCGAGCTCGAACACGACCCATGAACCCAGGGTCAGCCCGAGCGTAGAGAACAGGAAACCGACCCAAGCGCCGTAGAGGTAACCGGCCAGGATCCCGATCAACTCACCCGGTACGGGAGGAATCACGACCTGGCTGGCCTGGAACAGCACCAGCGTAACGGCGGAATACGGACCCAGGGACAACAGGAACTGCTGGGTCTTCCCCTCGCTCCAGTACGAGGCGGTCAAGGACAAGCCGCCCCCCTCTCCCGTCCCGACCAGCGGTGCCGGCGCATAAGGGCTCGCCAGGAAGAGGGCCAGCATCACGGCGGCGAGGACGGCCCCGCGTTTCAACAGCTTGCGTTTTCGCATGGGATCGGGGAAAGGGACACGCGACGCGTTGGGGCACGGGCGGACGGCAACCGGGGCGGAGCCGCGCGCGGGAACCGGTTCACGTCGAGGACTCGACCGGCGGATCCGGGGGCGGCGGGTGCTCCTCCGCGCCGCCCGGCGCGGCGAACTCGTCGTTGAGCGCCTGCACGCAGCCGTTGGCCTCCGCGATCACCTGAGAGAGTTGCTGCCGGGTCCCCTGGTTCCAGCCCGAGGGACGCGCTCCCAACACCGGGCGCCACGGAAGCGTGTTCCGGCGGAAGGCGGCGCTGAGCGCATCGAGCACGTCCGTGTCGCGGGCCTTGCCCAACTGGCGCCGAAGTGTGTTCAGCACGCGGTTGGAGGCAATTCGGCGGACCGAGAAATGGATATATCCCGCCGCCAGCGCCACCGCCGCCAACGCCGCATAGGTCCACGCCGTCTGGCCCAACACCGCGGACCAGAAGGGATGCGAAAACCTGAGACCGTCCCATTCGCCGGTCCAGGCGGTCCACGCCAGCACAACGGCGAGGAGCACGCCGAAAACGATGCCGTCCAGCCGCCGGACCCGGCCGCGCCACTCCGCGATCATGGCCTGCAGGCGCGGCACCAGCCGCAATTCGATGTCGCGGGCGGTGTGCTCGAGGTTTCCCATGATGCGGTAGGCCCGGTCCACTCCAACCTGCCGGATGCGTCCGTGAAGCTCCGCCAGATCGAAGTCGCGCTTCTCCTCGTAACGGGCGCGCAGCCCCTCGTCCTCGATGGGGACGGCCGCCCCGGGGCTGTAGATGCAGTAGAAGCGCCCGGCGGTGAGCCCCTTCTGGGCCAGCGCCCGTTGCCACGACCCTACGATGTCTTCCGGGTTGTTCTCCCGCGCCGTGTGGTCCATCTGGTTCAGCACGTACAGGAACTTGTTCGAATCCGTCCGGTGGATGGTCTCCGCCACCAGGTGCTGAAGGGTATCCTGCATGGTGCCGGGCTCGGGGTGTCTGGCGTCGAAGAAAACCAGCACCAGATCCGCAAGGTCGATGATGCGGTCGGACACGCGCAATGTCGCCGTGCGTTGCTGGTCCGCGTCGAAGCCCGGCGAGTCGATGCAGATCATGCCGCGAAGCGTTTCGCTGGAGCAGGTCTTGAGCTGGAGGTAGGCGTCGATACGGCTTCCCTCGCCCGCGCTGATCTCCTCGATGGCCCGGCTCATCTTGTAGAACGGAAAGCGGGGGTCGGCATCCAGCGCCACCCCCGGCAGCACGCGAACGTCCTGTTCCTTGCCGAAGCACAACACGGAAAACCGGTCGTCCACCGCCTGGTTCCCCGTGGACTGCACCGCCTGCCCCAGGTAGTCGTTGATGAACGTGGACTTGCCCGACGAATAGGTGCCCAGCACGGCCACCAGGGGCCACCACGGGATGCGGGTGGCATGGGACTCGTCGGGTCCCAAAAACCCCAGCCGCCGCGAGATCTCGTCCAGTTTCCGGAAACTCCGAACCGCGCTCAGGAGAACGGGGTTCTCCGTGCGCAGGTGATTCTCGAGGCTCTGCAGCCTTGCCTCCAGCTCGGCGGGTACCGCCATGGCTTCCTTTCCGGCCCGCTTACGCGGAGGCCGCCTCCGGGCCGCCGGCCGGCTCACCGGCGGTTGTCAGTTGCCGCAACGCGCGCGTCACGTACACCCGGGTCATTCGCTTGCGATACCAGTAATCCATGTCCGCGTTGTCCAGCGGATGGGACACGCGCATGGCCAATTCCGCGGCCTCTTCGATGGACGCCGTGTCCACGGGCTTCCCGCACAGGACCCGGGGCGCATCTTCCACCACCTTGGGAGCCGACGCCACCGCGGTCAGAACGACCTTTGCCGCCTCGCAGGTCCCCGAGGCCGCCATCCGAAGAGCCCCGGCCACTCCCAGCACCGGGAAGTCGAAAGAGCCCCGGCGGCGCAGCTTGAGGTAGACGTTGCGCCAGCCGAAAGACGCCTCCGGGATCCACACGCCCTGCAACAGCTCCTCGGGCCGTTTGGCGAGGTAGTCGATGCCGTCGTCGCGGTAGAGGGTGTCCAGCGGGACCTGCCGGCTACCCCGGCCGCTGACGAGGACCGCCTCGGCGCCCAGGCTGCTCAGCACCGGCGCGGTGTCCGAAGAGCAGATGGCGAGGCAGACGCGGCTCTTGGGAGCCACCAGGCAGATGTCCCCGTCCTTCTTGAGACAGAACCCCACGGCCTGGCGCCAGAAGAACGACTGGTCGTAGTAGTTGCAACGGGTGTCCACGAACAGGTTGCCGCCGATGGTGCCGGCGTTCCGGAGCTGCAGCGTCGAGACCAGGCCCGCCGCGGCGGCCAGCGCGGGAAACTCGCGGCGCACGACCTCGTGGCCGGCCACCGCGCTCAGGGTCTCGCCGGCGCCCACCCACAGCCCGCGCCCGTCCTCCCGGCGTATGCCCCGGTGCTCTTCGACATGGCCCAGCGACACCAGGTACCGCGGCGTGAACTGTCCGCGCTTCATCTTGGGATAGACGTCGGTGCCGCCGGCCACGGCCATGGCCTCGGCGCCAAGCTCCTCAAGGGCGCTCGACGCCTCCGCCAGGGTGCGCGGGCGGATGTAGGTGAAATCGGGAAGTCGCAGCATCGGTCAACTCTTCTGCGGCACCTCGACCCCCTGGCCCGGGGCCCAGCGGATGGGCGTGGGGAAAGCGAAGTCCGGCACCGTGGGCTCCTTGAGCCGCTGGTCCAACGCCCGCAGGATCTTGTCCGGGGTCACGGGTATCTCGTGAATGCGCACGCCCACCGCGTCGTAGACGGCGTTGGACACGGCCGGTATCACCGGCAGCAACGGACCCTGGCCGGCCTCCTTGGCGCCGAAGGGTCCCTCCGGGTCGTCGGTCTCCACCAGGATGGTCTCGATGGGCGGCGTCTCCAACGTCGTGGGGCTCTTGTACTCGAGGATGGACGGGATCTTGTGCACGCCGGACTTGCGGAATATCTGCTCCTCCATCAGCACCTCGCCCAAGGCCATGTAAACGCTCCCCTCCACCTGTCCCTGGACCCACAGCGGGTTGAAGGCGCGGCCGCAGTCGTGGGCGATCCACACCTTGTCGATGCGGATCTCGCCGGTGTCGCCGTCACAGTGGAGCTCCACCACGGCGGCGGAGTAGCTATAGGACGGCGTGGGCCCGACCCCGGCGCCCTTGTAGTCTCCCGGATGCCTGGGCGGACGGTAGCTGCCGGTGGCTCCGAGGGTGCCGAAGCGGGCCTCCGCCCGCTCGACGCACTCGGCGAAGGCGAGGCCCCGGTCCGGCAGGCTGCGGCTCCGGACCCGGCCCTCCTCCATCTCCAGGTCGTCCGCGGGCACTTCCAAGACCTCCGCCGCCACCTCGAAAAGCCGCTCCCTGAGGCGCCCGCAGGCCTGGACGGCGGCGTTGCCGGTCATCACCGTCACCCGGCTCGAATAGCTCCCCAAGTCCACCGGCGTGAGGTCGGTGTCCGCCGTGAACACCCGCACGTCCTCCGGCCGAAGCCCCAGCTCCTCGGCCACCGCGAAGGCCAGGATGGAATCGGAGCCCTGGCCGATGTCCGTGGAGCCGCAGAACACGGTGACGCCGCCGCCCCGGTCCGCGCGGATCTGGACCCCCGAGTGGGGCATGTCGTTCCAGTAGATGGGCAGGCCCGCGCCGCTGATGTAGGAGCTGGCGGCAAAGCCGATGCCGTGCCCGGGAGGCAGCAGGCGATGCTTCTCCTTCCAGCCGGAAGCCGCCGCGACCTTCTCGATGCACTCCCGCAGCCCGATGGTGCTGACCCGGAGGCCGTTCACCGTGACGCTGTCGGGCTCGACGATCTGCTTGAGCCGCAACTCCACCGGGTCCAGTCCCAGCTTCTCCGCGATCTCGTCGAGCTGCACCTCCATGGCGAACCGCGGCTGTGGAGTGCCGTGGCCCCGCTTGGGGCCGCAGGGCGGTTTGTTGGTGAACACCCGCACGCCCTCGAACTTGTAGGCCGGCAGCTCGTAGGTCACCGTCTGCAACGCCCCGGTGTAGTAGACGGTGGCCAGGCCGTAGCTGCTGTAGCCGCCGCCGTCCAGGAAGGAACGGAACCACATGGCCTTGAGCGTGCCGTCGCGCTTGACCCCCGTGCGCATCCACATCTTGACCGGGTGGCGTCCCCGGTGGACGTAGAACGACTCTTCCCGGTTGAGCGTGATCTTCACCGGCCGGCCGGTGATCATGGCCAGCTTGGCCACCGCGATCTCGTGGGAGAACGGGTCGCTCTTGCCGCCGAAGCCGCCGCCCACCGGCGTGGCGATGACCCGGATGTGCCCCATGGGCAGGTCCAGCACCCGGGACAGGGCGCGGTGCACGTAGTGCGGCGTCTGGGTCGAGGACCACAGCGTGAGCTTTCCGTCGGGGGTGTAGTTGGCCAGCGCACAGTACTGCTCCATGGGCAGGTGGGTGTTGCCCTGGAAGAAGTACGTGCCCTCGAAGATCTCGTCCGCCTCCTCGAAGCCGGCGTCCACCTCGCCGAACTCGAAGGAGACGGCCTTCTGGATGTTGGCGCGCCGGTTCCACGTGTGGATGCGGTGGTCTTCAGCCTCGAGGGCGCCCTCGATGGACAGGATGGGATCGAGCACCTCGTAGTCGACGTCGATGAGGCGGAGCGCCTCCTCCGCCGCGTCCTCGCTGACGGCCGCCACCGCCGCCACCGGGTCGCCGACGTAGCGGACCTTGTCCACCGCCAGCGCCTCCTCGTCCTGGGTCGACGGCATGATGCCGAACTTCGTGGGCACGTCCTCGCCGGTGATGACCGCGTGGACGCCCGGCAACTCCAGCGCCCGGCGCGCGGACACGTCGTGAATCAGCGCATGCGGATGCGGGCTCCGCAACAGCCGGCAGAACAGCATGCGGGGCATGACGATGTCGTCGGCGTAACGCGTGTCGCCCGCGCACTTGGCCGGACCGTCGATGCGCGGCAGCGAACTGCCGATCACCGAAAAACGTTTCTTCCTGGGGCCGTTCTCGCTCACGTGGCGTGTTGTCCGTTCATTTCCTCGGCAGCGCGTTCCACCGCCTCGAGGATCTTGGTATAGCCGGTGCAGCGGCACAGGTTTCCGGACAGCGCCTCCTCGATGTCGGAGCGCGCCGGGTCCGGCACCTTGTCCAGCAGCGCCTTCGCCGCCAGCAGGATGCCGGGGATGCAGTAGCCGCACTGGGCCGCTCCGAGGTCCGAGAACGCCCGCTGCAAGGGATGCGGGCGGCCCGGCAGGGCGAGACCCTCGACGGTGGTGATCTCCTGGCCCTCGGCCTCCACCGCCAGCATCAGGCACGAGTAGATAGGCTCGCCGTCCACCAGCACCGTGCAGGTGCCGCACTCCCCCAGCTCGCAGCCGTGCTTGGTGCCGGTGAGGCCCATCTCTTCGCGGAGCACCTCCAGCAGGCTGTGGGTGACGTGACCCGCCACCTCGTGGGCTTCGCCGTTGACCCGCAGGCGCAACAGGCGTTTTCCGGTGATGGTTTCGCTTGCCGACATCGCGCTGCTCAATTCCGAAAGAACCTCCTGGCCTTCAACTCGAAACGGGGCAAGGTCCCCGGCGGCGCCACCTCCACCACCGAACGGATATGGAGGTTTTCCCGGATGGCCTCCGTCACGCCTTCCTTGAGCCCCGGCGACGCCGAACCCGGCTCCACCGTGACCTTCAACTCGGCCAACCCGTCGGTCTGGAGCACGTCCACGCGAAACTCCTCCACGTCGGGAAACTGCCGGACGATGCCCTCCACCGCGCTCGGGAAGACATTCACCCCCCGCACCACCACCATATCATCCACGCGCCCGAGAACGCCTCCGTCCAGCACCAGGGAATCGCGCCCGCAGGCGCAGGGCCCGCGGCGGGGCTCCACCAGGTCGCCGGTGCGGTAGCGGATGACCGGGCTCCCGACCCGGCCCAGGTTCGTCAGCACCAACTCGCCCCGGCCGCCGTCCGGCAACGGCTCGCCGCTCTCCGGATCCACCACCTCGGCGATGAACTCGTCCTCGTTGACGTGGACGCCGCTCGGCAACCCGTCGCAGGCGAAGCCGAAGGCTCCCACCTCGGTGGCCCCCGTGTGGTCGAAGCAACGGGCGCCCCAGGCCTCTTCGATGCGCTGCTTCGTGGACGCGATACTCGCCCCGGGCTCGCCCGCGTGGACGGTCACCCGGACGGACGCTTCCCGGGCCAGATCGATCCCCGCCCGTTGCGCCTCCGCCGCCATATGAAGCGCGTAGGTGGGGGTGCAGACGAGCACGGTGGCGCCATACTCCGTAAGACTCTTGAGCCGCTGTTGGGTCGTCTGCCCGCCGCCGGAGATGGCCAGCGCGCCCACCTTGCGGGCGCCCTCCCAACCGCTCCAGAACCCCACGAACGGCCCGAAGGAGAACGGGAAGAAGATCCGGTCTTCCGGGCCCACTCCGGCCGCCTCCAGCACGGCCCTCCAGCACTCTCCCCACCAGTCCCACGACGACTCGGTATCCAGCCAGTACATGGGCCGTCCGGTGGTGCCCGAGGTCTGGTGCACGCGCACGTAGCGCTCCAGCGGATAGGTCAGGTCGCTGCCGAACGGCGGATGCCGGAGCTGATCGTCCACCAGCTCCTGCTTGGTGGTAAACGGCAGCCCGGCCAACGGTTCCGGCCCCGCCAGCGGCGGCGCGACGCGACCTTCGAGCTTGCGGCGATAGAACTCGTTGGTCCGGAGCAGCTCGTCGAGCATGGCGTTGAGCCTGTCCAGCCGGGCGCGTTCCATTTCATCCAACTTTGACATGGAACGCTGACGCTGCTCAAGCTATTGGCCGGGAACAAGGAGGAGCAAACCCGAAAGAACGACGACTCACCCCAGGCGCGACCCGGGACGGAGCCCGGATTGGGCGGCGTACTCGGCGGCGGCGACCTTGGTCCGGGAGTCGTGAGCCCTCACCCGCTGCACCACGACGCTCGCCCCGCCGGCGGCCACCGCCATGCCGGCGTCGGACACTGCCAGGACCTCTCCGGGGGCGCCCGCGCCCACGCCCATCCGGCTGCCGTACAGCTTCAGCGTGTTGCCGCCGGCGGTGGTCCAGGCGCCGGGCTGGGGGTCGGTGCCGCAGATGAGGCGGTGCACCTCTTCGGCCGGCCTCGACCAGTCGACCTCGGCGTCCCCCTCGCCGCACCAACTCTCGTAAGTTGCCCGGCTGTGGTCCTGCTCGATGCGCGGCGCGGTGCCGGCGCGCACCAGCTCCACCGCCTCGGCGACGGCGTCGACGCCCATGGGAAACAGCTTGCCGAAGTAGAGGCTGCCGACGGTGTCGTCCTCGGCGATCTCCACCTCCTTCTGCAGCAGGATGGGCCCCTCGTCCAGGCCCTCGTCGGGCCAGAAAATGGTCAGCCCGGTCTTCTCGTCCCCCATGATACGCGCCCAGTTGATGGAGCTGGGTCCGCGATGCAACGGCAGCAGCGAGGGATGGTACTGGATCGTGCCCAGCGCGGGCGCGTCCAGCACCCGCCGCGGCACCAGCAGTGTCACGTAGGCCATGACGCACAGGTCGGCCCCGAGGCTCCGCACAAGCTCCAGCGCCTCGTCCGTCTTCCAGTTCTCGGGCTGGTGGATCGGAAGCCCCTGCTCCAGTCCCGCCTCCTTGAGCGGATCCAGGGGCGAGCCTTCCTGGTCCGGCGGACAGAGTACGCCCACCACCTCGTCAGGACCGGCCATCAACCGCTCCAGCACGGCCTTTCCGAACGCCTGCTGTCCGTGGATCACAATGCGCATTGTAGTGTCGGGAAGAATACCGAATCCCGCACAAACAGGGAAGTAGGCGGCCGGATCACATTCGAAGAAAGATAGGGCACTAGGCGCCCAGGGCTTCCAGAATCGTCCGAAGCCCCGGCCTTGAGAATTCCGAAGCGCTCAGCATCCGGATCAACCTTGGTTTTACCTCGATGTGACGCGCGCATGCATCCATGAGGCTGTCAGCCCGGCCGCCGTCCACCAGCACCCGCAGCCCGTCTTCAAGAAAACGGTCCTCGCCTGCCGCGATGACGGCGTCCACCGCGGCTCGGCGGACCAGGGGCGAGGAGTCGCGAAACCCCGCCGTGACTCCCGCGGCGTTGACGGGGGCAACCGCCGTCAACGCCGCCGCCCGGACCGAAGCGTCGGCGTCGTCGAGCAGCGGGACGAGCCGCCGGGCCCCTTCGCCTCCCGCGCCGGTCAAGCCCCGCACGGCCGCGCAACGCACCCGGGCGTCGTCGCAACCCAGCGCCCGGGCCAGGACGGCCTGAAGGAGGGATGACAGCGGCATGGAGTCCGCACGTTGGGCGATGGCTTCGAAGACGGCTGCCCGCGGTTCGGAGGCCGTCGACTCGGCGGCGGCCGCCAGCGACTCGTCGATGTCATCGCCCGCGCAGTCCGCCGCAAGCCGGACTGCCGCCATCCGGATGTCGGCCTCGACGTCGTCCGCGCCCTCGACCGGCACGCGGCGGGAGCGGACCCGCCCGCCGGCCGGTGAGGACGCCGGGAGGTCGTGGGCCGGCGCGGCCGGGCGAAGCCCCGTGACCTGAATCGCTTCCAGAGTGGAGCGCGGATACCGTTGTCCTCCGGCAGCGGAGCCCGCAACGGCGACGGAAGCGTCCGGCGCCGGCGCGTCGGCCGCCACGATGGCGCCTTCGGAAGTGATGGCGATGGGCCCGCTCCCGCCGGAACCGGAAGCCGCGTGGCCGGGCACGTCGTCGGCCGTGTCCGCGCCGCCGGAAGGCCCTGGCCGAAGGTTGCCGCACACGGCGTCGATCAAGAGGGTTCGCGCCTGCCCCGGGCCCTCCCCGGACGTTCCGCGCGCCACTTCGGCAACCGCCGCCAGGGTGGCCAGCCGGATCTGCCGGACCGGATCCGCCACCGTGACCCGCAACGAGGCGACCGCCTCCCGGGTGCCGATCTCCCCCAGTGCCCTGAGCGCCGCGATGCGCGCTTCGGGCGGCCTTTCCCGGTCCGCCGCCGCGTCCCGTAACGCGCCCGCCGCCCCCGCCCCCATCACCCGGGGCAACGCCGAGGCGCACGCCGCCGCCAGGCGGGCGTCGGCCTCCCCGAGCCAGGTCGTCAGCCTTGCGGCGAGCGCCGGCTCGTCACCGGGGGAGGCGTGCGGCGCCAGCGCTTCGAGAGCCGTGGCGCGGACGCGGGGATCGCGATCGGCAAGCGCTGCCCGGGCCAAGTCCGGTCCCGCCGGCGCAATGCGCGCCAACGCGGCCACCCGGACCGAGGCGTCCGGATCCCTCAATGCGAGGGCCGGCAAAGCGGGTTCTCCCGCATCCAGGCAGTCCACGGCAAGCCGGCGAACGCCCGGACTCGGGTCGGAGAGCAGGCGGTCGAGCAGCGGCGCCAACCGGTCCCCTCCGGCCCGTGACAACACCGTCAGGGCTCGTTCCCGGACCCGCGTGTCACCGTCCTTCAGGAAGTCGACCAGCGCTGCGATTCCTCGCCCGGGCATCCTTGCAAGGGCGGCAAAAATCACGTGGTCGAGATCCTGGCTGTCCTCGTCGGCACGCGTTCGGATCAGATCATCGACCGCGGACTCGGCGCTCATGTCCCCCAGTGCCGTGATGGCGGCCACCTGCACGTCGAGCCAGTCGTCCCACGAACCCTCCTCCCACGCCACCTCCGACTCGCATCGATCCCGCGCCAGCGCCCGCAGCAACTCCGTCGACGCCTCGTCCTTGAGCCGGCCCAAGGTCCGCACCGCCGCCGTCTTCACCTCGCCCACCGGGTCGCCCCGCAACGAGCGCCGGATCGCCGGCGCATCCTGCGGCCGGGCGCAGCACACCAGCGCCGCCATGGCATCGGCACGCACGTCCGGGTCCGTATCGAGCAACGCCTCCACCAATGCCGGCGCCGCGTTCTCGTCGGCCAGCGCGCGGAGGGACCGGGCAGCCGCGCAGCGGATGGGTCCCTCCGGTGCCCGAAGATACGGGGAAATTACACTAGCGGGATCGGTCACGGTCCTTCGACGTCATCCTGCCGCCCGCCGCCCTTACCACAACAACCTTATTCCAGGGCCATGTCGCGGCGGGCGAACGACATGCTGCGGAACTGGCGCTTGTAGGGGCTTTCGCCCATGCGCCTCAGCCGTCCCACGCCCATCTTGTAGTTGTAGTTGCCGCTGATCCAGTCCACCACCCGGCCCGAGAGGGCGTTGGCCGGCTGGCTGGTCTGCAGGAAGTCCGTGAAGCCGACGCCCTTCTTGATGGCCGGCGTCACGATCACTACCGCGGTGATGGCGCCGCGGGTCAGCTCGATGTAGCCGTTGCGAAGCAGCGCGGCGAAATCGAAATCGTCCGCCTCGATGCCGATGATGGTTTCCTTCTGCACCGGGATGCGGTCGGAATAGATCGTCGCGTAGTCGCCGGACTCCAGCCCGCGCGCGCGGGCGTCGTCCGGATGAAGCTCGATCCAGTTCTCGGGCCAGCGCTGCTCGATGTAGGGGCGCCGCCGGTCGTCGTAGCCCGACTGCCAGCGCTCGTTGATGCGGCCGGAGGTAATCCAGATCTCCCCTTCCCGCGGCTTCATCCACTCCCAGTAGCTGGAGAAAAGCTCCCACGGCGCTTTCTGCAGGTTCAGTTTCCCCGTCTGGGTGTTGAAGTGCGTCAGCTTCTTGTTGAACACCGTGGCGCCGGCCGGACCCTCGTCCGGAAGCACCCGGTTCACGTCGTGGAGGCGCTTGGTCTCCTCCAGGGTGCCGTCGGCGCGCATGAGCACCGGCCCCTGGATGCCGTTGGTGCCGAACTCCCGGAGCTTGTCGTGGAGGGTCTTGCCCTCGCGCCGGGCCGCCACCTTGACCGCGAAGAAGTCCTTGCGCGAGCCCCGGGAGAAGCGCGCGCCCTCTTCCAGCACCTGGTTGGAATCCTCCCAGTCGAAGCCTTCGAAGCCCATCTTCCGCGCCAGCCTGGCGATGATCCACCAGTCCGGCCGGGCCGCTCCGGGCGCGTCGTAGAATTTGGGGTAGAGGCGGATGCGCCGCTCGCCGTTGGCCCGGGTGAAGGTCTCCTCGCCCCAGCCCGCGGCCGGGAACACGATGTCCGCGTAGCGCGCGCCGATGGGGTCCACCAGGTAGATGTCCTGGTGCCACACCACCATGCCGCCCGAGTCCGTCCGCCGCTTGAGCGTCTCCACCACGTCCTCGCGGTCGAAGCTCCGCACCTGGTGCGGGTTGCGCGTGGTCAGCTCGTCGAACTTCTCCTGCAGGGACTGGGTGCCGCACATGCCCTGGACCCACGTGTTGCCGATGACGTGGGCGAGACGGGTATGGCCGGCCATCAGGTAACGGTCGGTGTCCAGCGCCCTCCGGCGCCGGCCGGGGAGCTTTTCCGGACTCTTGTTGCGCGGGTAGCTGCCGCCCCGAAGGCCGCCGCGCTGGTGTCCGCCGGCCCGGCCGACCACCTGGCCGGGGCGTCCGCCGGCGCCGCAGACGATGCCCAGGGAGGCGATGGCGTTGGTGTTGCCGGTGTTGTTGGACCAGTAACAGCCCTTCTCGATCATGATGGAGGTCTTGGGCCGGGACCCGTCGCCGCGCGGCTTCGCCATCCACTCGGCGGCGGTGTAGATCTTCCGGACGTCGATGCCGGCGATGGCGGCGGCCTTCTCCGGCACCGTGTAGTCCTGGGCCAGCAGCCACTTCTTCCAGTCCTCGAACCCGTCGGTCTGGAACATGCCCCAGGTGGTGCGCCACTGCCACGGCGTATTGCGCGTGCCCTGTCCGAACCCGGACGAGCTTTCCCACTTGGAGTTGACCCACTCGCGGATCCACTCTCCGTCCTCCCACCCGTTCTCGACGATCACCCGGGCGATGGCCATCAGCACCGGCAGGTCGGTGCCGGGCTGGATGTCGATGTACATGCCGCCCTGGCTCTCCGCGTAGGCGACGCCGGCGGTGCGGCGCGGCAGCATGAAGATCGTCTTCTGCCCGTTCTGGATGCCGGGCATGATCCAGTCGGTGAACAGGATGGTCTTGGTCTCGTAGGGGTCGGTGCCGCAGATCAGCAGCACCTCGGCGTCGCGCCAGTCCTCGTAGGACGGTCCGAAGTTGTCGAACCCCGCGTCGCGGAAACCCGGCGTGGAGGTGACGTCGGACGGCGTGTCGTGGAACGTGAAATTCGCCGTCCGCACGTTCCGCAGGGCGTACTTGGTGATGGCGTAGGTGTTCTCGAGGTAGCCGTAGGAGAAGGTCTTCACGGCGTAGGCGTTGGTGCCGTGCTTCGCCAGGACGTAATTCCCCACCTCGGCCGCGACGTCGAGGGCGAAGTCCCAGGTCACCGGCATCAGCACACCGAAAATCCGCACCAAGGGCGACCGGAGCCGGTCGCGGGTCGGCTTGTCGGGGTTGTAGACCTTCTGCGCGATCAGGCCGCCCCGGACCGACGAGTTGCCGGTGTGATTGACGAAGTCGGTGTCCTTGTCCGGGAGGATGACCACGTGGTGCGGCCGGCCCTCGTGCATCACGATGTTGTGCTGGTCGCCGCTGACCCAGGAGCCCAGGGGCTCCACGGGGAAGTCCGCGCCGAGGGCGTTCTCGGCGGCGGCCGGACCGCCGTCCTTCCCCCGCCGTACGGGCCAGCGGTACACCTTGTAGCCGCAGGCCACCACGCAGTAGTCGCACGCCGTGGAGATGACCTCCGCGTCCGGGGGCGGCAGCGGCACGCTCTGTTCGGGGACGTGATACGGAGTAGCCATGGCAACGAGTCCTCAGGACCGAAGGTTGTCGAACCGGCCGTATATCAGACCGAACATGCCGACGGCGTAGATGTCGTCACCGTCGAGCTCCAGCAGCACCTGGGGGAGCGACTGGTAGGCCTGCCCCGAGATGAAGATGCCGTGGCGGGTGAGATCGAAGGTGGTGAGGTGCAGCGGGCACGGCCCCAGCGCCTTGTCATCGGCCCGGTAGGTCCCCTGGAGCGGGCCGCCCTGGTGCGTGCAGGTGTAGTTGAACGCCACCACGTCCCGGCCGGGGCCGATGCCGCCGCCCGCCGGGGTGCCCAGCTTCACCAGGATCGATTCCGCGTACTCCCCCTCGTCCGGATACTCGAAATCGACGGGCTCATTCAGCTCCAGGGACGACAGCTTGCCGATGAGCTTGCGCGGGTAGGTGGACACCACCGCCGGCGTCTGCGCCCCGGGACGCCCGGGGATGCCGACCATGATCACCGCGGTGGTGATGCCGCTCCACAGGAGGAAGCTGCGCCGGCTCACCAGGCAGGGCGTCGACCCCTCTCTTTCCTCGTCGCCCGTGGGCTGCCGAGGGAGGTTTCCGCAGGATATCGTCATGGCACTGTCCTCCGGCGTCCGCGCGGGTCCGCGGACGCTACGACCCCGTCGCGCCCGGAGGCGGCAGCGGCTGCATCACCGGGATATCCGGCGTCTCCATCAGGATCTCCTTGCCCGAAAGGCTTTCGAGGAAGGCTACCAGGTCGTCCATCTCCGCATCGTTGAGGCCCAGCGGCCGGATCAACGGGCTCTTGGTGGCAGCGAACTCGTTCTCACCACCGCCGCCGTTGTAGAACTCCACCACGTCGCGCAGGGTCTCCAGCATGCCGTTGTGCATGTAGGGAAACGTGTACCGGGTGTAGCGGAGACTCGGGGTGCGGAACTTGCCCAGGTGCTTCTTTTCCTTGGTGCGGAAGTAGAGGCCCGGGTCGTCCTTGGTCTTGCGGTAGAGGTCCTCGGTGCTGCCCTTGGCATAGAGCTCGAAGCGGAAGGTGATCTGCGCCACCGCATCCTCCTCCCAGCCCTTGTAGGGAGGCACGCCCAGATTGTGGTACTTCTCGTCCGTCAGCAGCGGCCCGTGGTGGCAGGCGATGCAGTTGGCCTTGCCGGCGAACAGCCCGAGGCCGCGTTTCTGCGACGCGTTCAACGCGGCGTCGTCGCCGCGCATGTAGCGGTCGAAGGGCGTGTCGGTCTGCACCAGCGTGCGCTCGAACGCGGCGATGGCCATGTAGGCGTGGCGGATATTGGGCCAGTCATCGCCGAAGACCTTCTTGAACCGCCGCCGGTACTCGGGCACGAAGGCCAGCCGCGCTTCCATCATGTCGTCCTCGCCGTTGCCCGCCACCGCGCCCCGGGCGGCGGAGCGGGCCTGGGACTCCAGCGATTTGGAGGATCCGGCCCAGAACAGCTTGCCGTAGTAGGCGGCGTTGATGATGGTCTGGCTATTGCGCCAATGTATGGTGCCGGGGTAGCCGGTGCTGACGGGTTCCGGGACCGACCAGCCCGCCTCGGGAAAGTGGCAGACGGCGCACGGCATGGCGTAGTTGCCCGAAAGGATGGGGTCGAAGAACAGCAACCTGCCGAGCTCGACCTTCTCCGCCGACATGGGGTTGTCCGCCGGAACGGGAGGCGGACCCAGAGGGGCCAGCGCCGGCGGCCGTACGGCGTCCGCCGGCGCGGCTGTCGCCAGCACCGCGGCCATCAGGATGACGCGAATCGTGTTCACCGCCGTGTTCCTCAATTCGGTGCCTTGCGCCAGTTCCGGACCGGCGCGTAATCGTAGTCGTCGGCGCGCCAGACGAATGCGTCGGCGTCGAACGTCTCTCCGCTCAGCGCCTCGAGAAACGCCAGCAGATCGGCCTTCTCTTCCGGCGCCAGCCCGAGGGGCTTGAGCCGCGGGTCCTTCAAGGGATCGTCCCCGCCGCCGGCGTTATAGAAGTCCACCACGTCCGCCAGCGACCGGAACACGCCGTTGTGCATGTACGGCGCCGTCCACCTGAGCTCGCGCAGCGTCGGAGTGAGGAAGCTGCGGCGGGTCTCCGGCCGGTGGGTGCGCACGTAGGCGCCGGGATCCTCGCGGAGACTCATGTAGTTCTCGATGCCCATGAACTTTGCGTAGGTCACGAAGGCGGAGTGCCTTCCGGGATCGGCCCAGATCTCCGGATTGTCCGGGACCCCGGTGTTGTGCGGCTTGTCGTCGGTGAACCGCGACCCCGAGTGGCACGCGGCGCAGCCGGCCCGGCCCCGGAAAAGCGCCTGCCCCCGGCGGGCGGCGGCGGACAGCGTACCCGTGTCCACCGGCGCGCCGCGCGAGACGAGGGTGTCCAGGAACACGGCCAGGGCCTTGCGGGCGCCACCGTTGGAGGGTTCGCCCAACCCCGCCGCGCGGAACATCTTCACGTAGACCGGATCCTGCTTGAGACGTTCCTGCATCAACCTCATGTCCATGTTCATGAGGTAGGTTTCGGTGATCATCCCGCGGACGACGTCGTTGAGGTTCGTGCCCAGGCGGCCGTCATGCATCCACGCGGCGCGGCGGCCGACGTTGGCGAGGGTTGGAGTGTTGCGGAAATGGGCCGCCCCCGTATAGGCGGCGGACAAAGGCTTGCCGTCGCTGAACGCCTTGTCCGGTTGGTGGCAGGTCGCGCAGGCGAAGTTGACGTCGCCGGACAGCCGCTCGTCGTAGAACAGCCGCTTGCCGAGCTCGGCCGCGGCCGTCGCGGCATCCTTGTCCGCACCCGCCGCGGGAGCGGCAAACCCGAGCAACGACGCGAGGAACAAACCCAGCGTCATTCTGGTGAGGACCACCTGCCGAGCCGCCTGTTGCATGATACCGCCTGCAAACGAGTCATGCCGCCCGTGCCGGGCATCGGCTTGAGCGACGGATCTCCGGTCCATCGCCCGCGAACTACCAACCGTTCCAATCATAACACCGATGGACGCAACGAGACAAGGTGGCACCGGTTCCGCGATGGCATCCTGGCATAGCCCGTGAGGTTCTGTCCACCTTCTCCGCGTGAACCCGGAACCTGCTGCCGTCTAACTGAATGAAGCGGTCCATTGAGCGAGGGCGCCCAGGCAGCACGGTCCCAACGACGCTTGCCAGGTCACCCAAGGGGGCACCACCATGTCATTACGATATTCTCTCACCGCGTTGACGGTTCTCGCGTGGGCTCTTGTTTCGGCGCCCGAAGCCAGGGCGCAATCGGCGGACATCATCATTTCGAACGCGAAAGTATTGACCGTCGATCCGGCATTCTCTGTCGCCCATAGCCTGGCAATCGCTGACGGCCGGATTGTCGCCATCGGTTCAGCTCAGGCTGTGGCCCGCCACAAGGGTCCGAACACCCGAACCATCGAGCTGGAGGGCAAGACTGTGATCCCCGGCTTGATCGACAATCACTTCCATTTCATCCGCAGCGTCTGGAACTATCAGCGCGAAGTTCGCCTCGATGGGATCACGAGCCGGGCCACGGCTTTGGCGATGATCGCCGCGAGGGCGGCCTCGGCGCCCAAGGGACAGTGGATTACCGTACTCGGCGGCTGGTCGCCGGCCCAGTTCCGGAACGAGCCGGGCGGCTTCACGCTCGCGGAGCTGGATGCGGCGGCGCCCGATAATCCTGTTTACATTCAGCAAAGCTACCGCACGGCTTATGCCAACAGCGTGGCCTTGAAGGCGGTGGACCGGGACCCCGCCGAAGGCGCCCGGATGCGCGGGCGGCAAAGCTTCCGGGCTTTCGGCCGATTCATCGGCTGGCGCAACAAGAGCTCCAGCAAGGCAGCGATACTCGCCTACATGGCCGCGCTGAATCGAGCGGGCCTGACGACGGTCTACGACATTGGACGGCCGAGCGAGGGCAAGCTGGCGCCGCTTGCAAGCCTGGCCGCCGCCGGGCCGATGCCGTTGCGGGTCTTCCACACGCTGCGCTACCGCGCAAGCGATCCCGAAAGCACGGACGATGCCCTGAAACTCATAACGGACGGAGCCGCGAAGCCGTTCGATACGACGGATCAATTCGGCGTGATCGGACTGGGCGAGCACATATACGGGCCGATGCACGACCGGGCCAATCGCCGGGAACGCTGGGAAGAATCTGTGTGGGGTCCCGTGCGCACCATTTCGCGCGCCGCCGCCAGGCATGGCTGGCCGATCCACGAACACACCATGAGCGGGCCTACCATTTCCCAGTTCATCGACCTGGTCGAAGAGATCGCGTTCCACACCCCGAGCGTCAAGGAGTTGCGCTGGACGCTGGCGCATTCGTTGGGCATCACCGAGCCGGACCTGAACCGGGCCCGTGAGTTGGGGGTGGCCGTAGCCGTGCACTCCCAGGCGATGATGAACCCGGGGTCGCGCAACCGTCCGCCTCTCGGCAGCATCGAGCGTTCCGGAGTACTGTGGGGGTTGGGCTCGGAC
Source organism: uncultured Syntrophobacterales bacterium (assembly GCA_964630405.1). GTDB lineage: Bacteria > Desulfobacterota > Binatia > UBA9968 > JAJDTQ01 > JAJDTQ01. The sequence goes on from CAZVUC010000040.1 coordinate 59,123, forward strand.
GGCGCCATCGTCGCGCCGATCAATCCGTTCCTGACGCTCGGCTGGGCCGTGACCGGCCGCAATATCGCGGGGCAGAGGGCCTGGAGCGAGGATCAGCGCGTCTCCCGCAAGGCCGCCCTCATCGCCCACACGATCAACAACGCCAAGTTGCTGTTCAAGGAAAAAAGCCTCGGGTCGTTGGAAACCGGCAAGCTGGCCGATCTCGTCGTACTCGACCGTGACTATTTGACGGTCCCGCCGGAACAGATCGCCGCTATCCGGCCCGTCCTCACCATGACGGGCGGTCGGATCACATTCGAACGAGAATAGGCCTGACCCGCCCATCATCCATGGGGCTGTCGGCCCGGGAGCCGTCCACCGGCACGTCTTCGGAAAGACGGTCCTTTCCTGCCGCAAGTGACGGCACCGTGAGTCTCTTTCAATTCTTGGCGACACCACCTAAATTGTCGGTAGACTCAAGTGAGCCGACTCGCGAACACGTCCACGGTGAGCACGGGAGGTTTCACCATGGTACCATTCGTTTTCCTCTTGTCCGCGTTCCTTGCCTGGACGGCCGTGGGGACGAGCATGGCCTTCGCCGAGGGTGACCTGGCGGCCGGCAAGAAGGTCTTCAAACGGTGTCTTGTGTGCCATACCGACGTGGAAGGCAAGCACAAGACCGGGCCCACCCTCCACAAGGTCCTGGGCCGGCCCGCGGGAACCGCCAAGGGGTTCCGATACTCCGCGGCTTACGTACGGGCGGGCAAACAAGGCTTGGTCTGGAATGAAGAGCACCTGCTCCAGTACCTCAAGAATCCCAAGAAGTATCTCCGCAAGTTTCTGAAGGATCCCAAGGTCAAGTCGAAGATGACCATGAAATACTTCAGGGAAAAGGACCGGCGTAACGTCATCGCGTACATGAAGTCCCTCGGCGACTGAGCGGGGTCTCGTTGACACTGCCAAACCGGTTTGGTATCGGCGTGTCATGGGTCGCCATGGGCCATTCTCAAGGAAAATCCGGGTTCGACGGCCCGGGGGAGGTGTCTGATGGGTAAACATGAGCCGCGCGGCGTCGTGCATTGGATCGATCATTTTATCGTGGGCACCAACGACATGGTGACCTGGGTCGACTGGGCGGTGAACGCCACCGGCATCACCCGGCGGCCGATCCGCGGCATCACCACCAACGCGCGCAAGAAGGACGTCCCGATCATGTGCTTCCTGTGGTGGGACGGCGAGTCCTGCCGTATCGGCGCGTTCCTCCAGCCCGAGGTCTACCCGTCGGCCAAGCCGCTGGGCGAGGAACTGCCGCGGTGCGGGTTCTACATCCGGCCCGAGGACGTGGACCGGCACGTCAAGCGGCTCGAGCGCCACGACATCCCCCACACCGACCCGGTGCGGACGGCGGGAGGCGGCGACGAAGGCACGGTGATCTTCTTCGCCGATCCCGACGGCAACCAGTTCGAGTTCTGGGCGCCCGATCACATGCCCGAGGGCGCCATGGAGATATGCACCAGCGAAGGCGTCGGCCGCATCAGCCACGCCGTGTACGGCTCCCGGGACCTGGGCAAGACCGCGGACTTCTTCAAGACCTACTGCGCCCTCACGCCGGAAGTGAGCCCCAACGTCGCCGAGGGCAACCTAGTCCTGCGCCTCCAAGCCGGTGGACGGCTCATCTACAAGCTCACGGACAAGGTGGACGAGCGCGTGGCCGGACACGGTCCCTGGTGGGACATGCACACGGCGCTGACGGTGCGGGCGGAAGAGTTCATGCCCAACTACCGCCGCATGTGGGAGACCCTGCCCGAGGAGGCGATGGCCAAGGAAGAGGACACCCTCACCCTGGAGGAAGAGGACGCCCTGCCGGCGCGCACCGGCCTGCACCGGAGCCCGGTGGGATACCGCTGGAAGGCCATCTTCGAGCGCGGCGACGAGTTCTACGACTGGGACGGCCATGCCTTCCACTTCTTCGGCGGCAGGCCCGTGAAGGACGACGGCTCCCTGGCCCTCTACACCATCGTGGAGCAGGAAGAGTACCTCACCGACGTCGCCGTCGAGGCCGAGAAGGCGCGGGCCGCCCAGGGCTGACGGCTGTTTTCACCCCTGGTCAGAATCAGCCGCGGCTGATTCTGACCAGACCCGCAAACATTCCGCAACGACTCGGTTTAGCGAGGAGGCTCTCATGGAAGTGGTCAAGGTCGACTTCAGGAACACCAAGGGGATCCCGCCCAGCGGCCTCTGCGTGGGCGTGCACCGCGCCGGGGCGATGCACCAGAAGATGGTGGAGAAACACGGCAACGGCATCGCCGTGTGGTCCCTGAGGCCCGAGAACGACTTCATCGCCTTCAAGAGCCTGGAGGACGAAGAAGGCATCCGTTCCACCAACGACATGGACTCCATCCAGGACGAGAAGCTCATCTACGGCGTCCGCGGCGCGCCGCCGGAGGTTCGCCGGCAGGCGAAGGAGCAGGGCCTCGAGCTTCTGGCCGACGCCACCTGTCCGTTCGTGGTGCAGCAGGAGGAAGCCGAGCTGGAGCTGCTGGACCAGGGTTGCCACCTGGTGATCCTCAGCAGCCGCAGCCACCACGGCATCCCGCGCCTCATGGGCATCGCCAAGGAAAAGGAGCGGGAAGTCTTCATCGTCGAGCAGGAAGAGGACGTCGCCGACATCCGCCTGACCCGTTTCGAGCCCGTGGGCGTCATCGTCCAGACCACCTTCTGGATGGAGAGCTACACGAAGATCATGACCCGGATCCTGGAGCGCTTCGCCAACGTGCGCATCCGCAACACCGCCTGCATCGACTCGCTCCAGCGCCTGCCCAAAGTGGAGGAGCTGGCGCGCGACGTGGAGGCGGTGGTCATCTTCGGCTGGACCGAGGGCATGACCAACCGCATGGAGGAGGTGGCGAAGGCCTTCAACGCCAACGTCTACCGCATCGAGAAGATCGAGGACCTGGAGCGCGCCTGGTTCACGGGCAAGTCCAGGGTCGGCATCGTCGGCGCCAACGAGACCACCGACGAGCTGGTGGACGAGGCGGTGGAGCGCATCAAGTCCATGGCCGCCTGATCGGGACCCAAGCCTATGAACACATCCGCTGACATCGAAGCCAGGCTCCCCTATCACGACCTCCGCGAATGGATGGCCCGGGCCGACGCCCTGGGCGAGCTCCGCACCGTCACCGGCGCGAGCTGGGAAGAGGACATCGGACTTGCCGCCGACGCGGTCATCCGGGTGGACGACGGGCCGGCGGTGCTCTTCGACGAGGTCCCCGGCTGCCCCAAGGGGTTCCGCGTCCTCATCAACGCCTTTGCCGGCAAACGCCGGAACATGACGCTGGGATTTCCGGAACACCTCACCAAGCAGGAGCTCAGCCAGGCCTTCTTCGACCATTACATCAAGGTGCAGCGGCGGCTGCCCCACGTGGTGGTGGACGACGGACCGGTATTCGAGAACGTCCTCACCGGCGACGACATCGACGTGACCCGGTTCCCCACCCCCAAGTGGCACGCGGACGACGGCGGCCGCTACATCGGCACCGGCTGCTTCTGCGTGACCATCGACCCCGAGGAGCGGTGGATCAACGTCGGCACCTACCGGGCCATGGTGCAGGACAAGAAATCGGTGAGCCTGCTGTTCGTGCCGGGCAAGCACGCCTACATGCATCGCAAGAAGTACTTCGACAAGGGTCAGCCCATGCCCGTGGCCCTTGTGGTGGGCAGCGACCCCATGTCGTTCTTCGTCGGCGGCACGGAGTTTCCCTACGGCGTGTGTGAGTTCGACGTGGTGGGCGGTCTGCGCGGCACCCCCGTGGAGGTGGTGCGGGGCAAGGTGACGGGCCTGCCCTTCCCCGCCAACGCCGAGATCGTCATGGAAGGATTCCTCACCACGGACAAGCGCGCCGTCGAAGGTCCGTTCGGAGAATGGACCGGATACTATGCCGGCGGCGCCAGCGAGCAGCCCACCCTGGACATCCGGGCCATCTACCACCGCAACGATCCCATCATCCTGGGGGTGCCGCCGCTGGGCGCCGGCTCCGACGAGATGGCCCGCTACCGCGCCATCATGCGCTCGGCCATGCTCAAGCAGGAGTTGACCAGCGCCGGCGTCCCGGACGTCACCCAGGTGTGGTGCCACGAGGTCGGCGCCTCGCGCCTGCTGCACGGCATCGGCATCAAGCAGCGCTATCCCGGCCACGCCCGGCAGGCGGGCACGCTGGCTTCCACCTGCGGCTCGGTGGTGTACGGCTGCAAGTTCGTCATCGTGGTGGACGACGACATCGACGTGTCCAACCTCGACCAGTTGATCTGGGCCATGCTCACCCGTTGCGATCCCGAGACCTCCATCGAGATCCTGCGCAAGATGCGCACCTCCCCCGCCGACCCGCGGGTGACGCCGGATCAGCGCAAGACCCACGACATCACCAACTCCCGCGTCATCGTCGACGCCTGCCGTCCCTTCGAATGGTTCGACAAGTATCCCAAGGTCAACGCGCCGAGCCCCGAGGTGGTCCGGAAGGCCCATGAGAAATTCGGCTATCTGCTGGATTGAGGGAGGCCCGACGAACACGTGACTCCCGGCGCCGCACGCTTTGCCCAGGCCGCGCTGGTGGGGGACTCGGACGCCTCCTACGACAACCTGGCGCTGGCCGAGGAGGCCGGCGAGATGCTCGGACGGCGCGGCATCACCCTGATCACCGGCGGCCGGGGCGGGGTCATGGAAGCGGCCTCCCGGGGAGCCGCGCGGGCCGGCGGGCTCACCGTGGGGATCACCCCCGGAAGCCAGGCGGCCGCGGCCAACGAGTGGTGCGACGTGGTCATCCCCACCGGCCTGGGCCACGCCCGGAACGTCCTGACGGCGCTGGCGGGCGACTTCATCGTCGCGGTCGGCGGCGGTGCCGGCACCCTCTCCGAACTGTGCTTCGCGTGGATCCACGGACGCCCGATCTACGTCCTGCAGGGGTCCGGCGGCTGGTCCGGCCGGCTCGCCGACGGCGCGCTCGATCACCGCGATTCGTCAGTGATCGTCAACTGCGACAACGTCGAGGCGCTGGAACGCGAGGTGGTGCGGTTCTGCGGCGCCAAGGGACTCGGGATCCGGTAACCTCTCGCCTGGATTACCGGACACGTTCATGAACGCGCGCTCACAGGCATGGTTCTGGCTCCTGGTGCTGGCGGCGGCGCTGCTGCTGATCTGGCTCCTGAGCGCCATTCTGCTTCCCTTCGTATTGGGCATCGCCCTCGCCTACTCCCTGGACCCGGCCGCTACCCGGCTGGAACGGAGGGGCTGCTCACGGACGACCGCCACGGTGCTGATCGGCGCCGGCTTCTTCGGCGCCGGCCTGCTGGTGCTGCTGCTGCTCATCCCGCCGGTGGCCGAGCAGGCAGCGGACCTGCTCCAGCGGCTCCCGGCGCTGGTCTCCCGACTCGTCCAGGCCGTCGGGCCGCTCCTCGCCCGGGCCCTGAACGCCATCGGCGCCGACCAGCCCGAGGGCCTGCACCAGACCATGGCGGGGAACCTGCAACGGTTCACCAGGCTGGGACTGGGATTGTTCCAGGGTCTGGCGAGCGGCGGCGCCGCGGTCGTCAACGTCGCCACCCTCCTCACCATCACGCCTCTCACCACCTTCTACCTGCTGCGGCAGTGGCCCGGCATCGTCGCCACCATGGACGACTGGCTGCCCCGGGATCACGCCGACACCGTGCGCGGCATCATGCGGGACATCGACGTGGTGCTCAAGGGATTCCTCCACGGCTCCGTCATCATCTGCGCCGCCCTGGCGGCCTTCTACGGCGTCGCCCTTTCGCTGGCGGGTCTCGACTACGGCCTCACCATCGGACTCGCCACCGGCGCCCTGTCCTTCATCCCGTACGTCGGGACGATCTTCGGCCTGGTGGCGTCCGTCGGGGTCGCCTGCCTTCAGTTCTGGCCGGAATGGATGCGGATCGCCCTGGTCCTGGGGATCTTTCTCGTGGGGCAGCTGCTGGCCGACTACGTTCTGACGCCGCGTGTCATGGGCAGCCGCATCGCCGTCCATCCCCTGTGGCTGATCTTCGGCCTGTTCGCCGGCGGCGCCCTCTTCGGCTTCGTCGGAATGCTGCTGTCGGTGCCCGCCACCGCCGCCATCGGCGTCCTCACCCGCTTCTTCATCGGGCGCTACAAGGACTCCTCGCTCTACCGGGGAACGGACGGCGCCTGAACGCGCGCCCCCTTCACAGGGTCAGCTTGCGCCGCATGAGGCGCGCAGCGTACGCCACCAGGACGGTGGAGAGGCCCAGGATGTAGAACACGTCCCAGAGCAGCGCGGGCGAGGCCGGGCCGAAGAACGCGGCGCGCGCCAGCCGCACGGGGTGGAGCAGCGGCAGGCACTCGGCCACCCAGAGCCAGGACGCCGACAGGCGTTCCTCCAGGGGGAAGAACACGGACGAGAAGAGGAACAGGGGCGTGAGGAACAGGGTGAAGTAGAAGCTGTAGAGCTCAATGGTGGCGATGCGCAGGGTGAAGGCCAGCCCGATGGCGGAGAAGAGCAGGCCCGTCAGGGGTATCACCGGCAGCACCCAGAGGGCCTGCGGCAGTGGCGCCAGCCCGGCCGCCGCCACCACGAGCGCGAAGCACAGGCCGTAGACGCACGAGCGCGTCATGGACCACAGCAGCTCGCCGGCCACCACGTCCACGGGTTGTATGGGCGTGGTCAGCATGGCGTCGTAGGCCTTCTCGATGTTCATGCGCACGTAGATGTTGTAGGTCACCTCGAAGCTCGCGCCGTTCATGGCGGCGACGCACACGAGCCCCGGCGCCAGGAACTGGATGTAGGAGGTGCCGCCCATGGTGGTGATATAGGCGCCGAGGCCGACGCCGAGGGACACCAGATAGAGCACCGGCTCGAAGAAATTGGGAAGGATGTTCCAGCTCCAGGTGCGGCGGTACATGGCGGCGTTGCGGCGCCACACCGCCAGCGCGTGCCGCCAGGAAAGGGTCACGGGTTGTCCTCGAGGCTGGTGCCGGTGAGTGTGAGGAACACATCCTCCAGGTCGGTGGGCCGCACCGCCATGACGCGCGCGCCGAGCCCGGGAAGCCGCCTGATCCGGTCCAGGAGCCCGGCCGGGTCGTCCAGGTAGATCATGCTGCGGTTCCCCAGCCGGCACCGCGGCGGGCTCTCGCCGAGACCGCGCAGCAGCCCGTACTCCTGCGCCGGTGTCGCCTCGATCTCCACCGCCTGCCGGGCCAGGTACCGCTCGATGAGCTCTTCCGGCGCGCCCTGGGCGATGACGTCGCCGGCGGACATGATGGCGACGGTGTCGCACAGCCGCTGGGCCTCGTCCATGTAGTGGGTGGTCAGGAGCACCGTGGCGCCGTCCCGGCGCAGATCCCGCACCCGGGACCAGAGGGCGAGCCGCACCGCCGGATCGAGTCCGGTGGTGGGCTCGTCCAGGATCAGCAACTCCGGGCGGTTCATCAACGAGAGGGCGATGGCCAGCCGGCGCTGATAACCGCCGGACAGCTTGTCCACCGGCACGTCCGCGTGAGAGCGCAGCTCCATGAAGTCGATGAGCTCTTCCACCCGGCGGGCCAGATCCGGCCCGTCCATGAGGTGGTACCGCCCGAAGATGGTGAGGTTGGCCCGCGGCGACAGGGTCTCGATGAGCACGTTCTGCTGCAGCGTGACGCCCAGCCGGCGGCGCACGGCGCGCACGTTGCGCGACACCTCCATGCCGAACACGCGGACCTCGCCGCTGGTGGGCAGGGTGACGCCGTAGACCATGCGGAGCGTCGTGGTCTTGCCGGCGCCGTTGGGGCCCAGCAGACCGAAGCAGACGCCCTCCGGCACGTTCAGGGTAAGCTCGTCCACGGCCACCCGCTCGCCGAAGCGCTTGGTGACGCCGGAAAGTTCAACGATCACGCGTGGACGAAGGCGGGAGCATCAGTTGAGTCCGTAGAAGCGGCGCGCGTTGTCGCCCAGCACGGCCGCCTTGTGCTCCTCCGACAGCTCCGTGTGGTTGCGCGTCTCCTCGATCATCTTCCGGGCCGCCGGCAGGTCCACCTCGTGCGGATAGTCCGAGGAGTAGGCGAAGGGCTCGATGCCCACGCGTCCGGCCAGGTACGGCAGGCTGGCGTCGTTCCCCTCGCAGCCGATGAGAATCTGGCCGCTGGCGATGTACTCCGGCAGTGGCTTGCACGAAAGCCCTTCCAGCTCGCCATCCCGTTCCATGCGGTCGGCGATGCAGGTGAGCCACGCGCATCCTCCTTCCAGAAACGCCACCTTGAGGGTCGGATAGCGGTCGAACCAGCCGTGGTAAATGAACGAGACCAGCGCGATCATGAGCGGGACCGGGTGGTGGAGCAGCCGCGAGCCCAACCGGCTGCTGAACGAGTCCAGGCCCACCCCGCGGTTGGAGCCGCCATGAATGCCCAGCACGCAGCCGAGCTCCGCGGCTTCCTCGTAGACGGGTGCGTAGAAGTCGTGGCCCAGGTGGAGATCCAGGCCGGTGGAGGGGAGCATGCCGCCCAGGAGCCCCAGCTCCTTCACGCACCGGCGCAACTCCGCGGCCGCGGCCTTGGGGTCCTGCATGGGCAGTAGCGCGATGGGATGCAGCCGCTTGCTGATGCCGCGGTACCGCTCGGTGACATAGTCGTTGTAGCCGCGGCACACCTTGACGGCGTAGCTGGGCTGCTGGATGAAGCCCAAAGACAACCCTTCGGTGGCGTAGAGCACCGAATCGGCGATCTCCGCCTTCTTCACGAACTCGAAGATGTCCTCGCCGGAACCCGGCCGGCCATCACTGGCTCTGACCGGGTTGATGCGGTTCTCCGCGGTCATTTCCTCGGTCTCCGGGTAGTGCATGCCGTCGATGGAGGGGAACACGCCCGCCCGGTTCCGGGGCGGATTCAAGGCGTAGTCCTTCGCTTCCGGGACCATGTACTCCGCCATCTCCGGTATCGATTCGATCAGATGGCCGTCGGCGTCGACAACGGTAATCTCGCTCATGTCAAACCTCCCGCGTGGTCAGTGTTCGAAATTTGGGTAACACCGGGTATCGGTAACGTCAACCGAAACAACCGCGGCGGGCGCGCCTCAGTCCCTTCGGAACCTCAGGGGCAACACGATGCACGCACCCACCAGCAGACAGGCGCCCGGGAAGAAGAAGGCCGTCATGATGCCGAAACGTTCGCTGAGATATCCCGCCAGCGTGGGCGCCGGCACCACCAGGAGGTGGGTGCCGAAAGACACCAGTCCGAAGGAGGATGCCTGACTCTCCTTTCCCGCCGCATCCAGTGCCGCCGCCGTGGTCACGTTTGCCACCGTGTAGAAGAGAAACCCGATGGCGACGACCACGATCGCCAGCGCCACTTCGTTGGTCGCCCACTGCAGAAGGAAGTATACGATCCCAAGGATCACCAGCGAAGGCGCCAGCACCGGCTTGCGGCCCCAACGGTCCGACAGCACCCCCATCACGGGCTGGGCCACCAGGCCCGACACCGCCATGCACGTCAGATAAACGCCCATGAGCCCCAGGCTGTAGCCCAGGTGCTCGGCGAGGTAGATGGGCAGAAACGTCATGGTCACCTGCCGTGCTATCTGGTTGAAACTCCGCACCAGCATCACTGCGAGGATCACCGGATTCCGCACCAACCCCTTCATCTCCCGGAGCAGCCTGGGCTTCTTCACCGGGATCTCGTCGCCCTCGAACATGCGCGCGGCAAAGATCCACACCAATCCCGCCGCCGCGAGCCCTACCAGGAACTGGCTTTGCATCACCTGTTGCCATGCGAAGTTCTCCAGCAAGAAACCCATGGCCAACGGGGTCACGGTGTTGCCCAGGGTGGCGCCCATGCCGTAGACCGCAATGGCCGTGGCCCGGCGCTCCGGGAACTGGTTCGAAAGGGAAGCCACCGACGCCGGATGAAACAGCGTGGTTCCCACGGCCAGGAGCGCAACGGCAAGCAGCGCCCACCCGTAGCCGGACAGTGCCCCGAACACCCAGCAAAAAAGCGCCATGCACACCAGCGACGACGTCACGATGAGCCCGCGCCGGTGAACCCAGGTGTCGGCAAGCATTCCCGACGGGACGTCCAACGCGGCCTGGGCGAACATCCGCATGGAGGCGAGACCGCCCACCTGCACGTCGTTGAGTCCCATGCTCGACTTGAAGACCGGGCCCAGCACGGGCAAGAGCTGCATGAACCAGTGGATGACGGTATGGGCCAGGGTGATGAACCCCAAGAGCCTGAGGCGCTGCCGGCCTACCTGGCCGGCCAGAGTGCGAATCGATTCGAGTGTCTTCATGAGGGTGCGTTGAATCAGGCGACCGCGGCAATCGGCCGCCCGCTGTAGGGGCCGGTTTCCAACCCGCCCGTGCCCGCATCGCGATACCGGTCGACAGGGGCTAACCTGCTCCGTTGACCCCGCGGGCCTCGAGCACCAGCCGGGTCTTCATTTCGTGGAGCCGTGCTTCGAGGCCCACCGGATACTCGTGCGGATTCACCCTGCGTTTGATGCTGTTGTGGAAACCCGCCAGCTCGGCCTGGGCGCGTTCCCTGGCCGCGTGCACCGAGGGCACTTCGTAGACCGGCTCGCCTTGACGGAACACCGGCACCAGCAGGTCCTCGAATCCGGTGCCGCCGGAAACGTGCTTCCTGCGGGTCATGTTCATGGGGTCGACGATGGTACAGCCGTCGGCGATGCCCAGGGTCTCGTCGTAGATCGCGTCCGCCACGAACCGGTCTCCCTGGCGAAAACGCCGCGCCTGGAGGATTCCCGGCGTCGACACCTTGATGGCCTGCTCCGAGAGCTTCACCTTGTTGATCCACTCGTGGCCCTCGGAACGCACGCAAGACAGCTTGTAGACGCCGCCCAGGGCAGGCTGATCGTAACCCGTGGCGAGCTTGGTGCCCACGCCCCAGACGTTGATGCGGGCGCCCTCCTCCTTGAGCGAAGCGATCACGTGCTCGTCGAGATCGTTGCTGCCGACGATGACCGCGTTCGGGAAACCGCCCTGGTCCAGAATCTGGCGCGCCTCGATGCTGAGAAAGGCCAGGTCGCCGGAGTCCAGCCGTATGCCCACCATCTCGTGGCCCCGCTCCCGCAGTTTGCGGCCGATTTCCACCGCCCTGCGGACGCCGTTCAAGCTGTCGAACGTGTCCACCAGCAGGAGGCAGTTGTTGGGCATGGCGTCGGCATAGGTCTCGAAGGCCTCCATCTCGTCGTCGAAGGACAGCACCCAACTGTGGGCATGGGTGCCCTTCACAGGGATGTCGAAGAGCTTGCCGGCAAGCGCGTTGGAGGTCCCCGCGCAACCGCCCACGTAGGCCGCCCGGCTCGCCGCCAGCGCGCCGTCGAACCCCTGCGCCCTTCTCAGCCCGAACTCCAGCACGGGCTCGCCGCGGGCGGACTGGCACACCCGCGCCGCCTTGGTGGCGATGAGGGTCTGAAAGCAGATGATGTTGAGCAGCACGGTCTCCAGGATCTGGCCCTGGAGGATGGGTCCCCGGATCCGCACCAGCGGCTCGTGCGGGAACACGACCGTCCCCTCGGGAATCGCGTCCACGTCGCAGGCGAAGCGGCAGTCCCGCAAATAATCCAGAAAGGCGTCCTCGAACAGCGGTTGCCCGTCGTTGCCCCGCAGTTGCGCCAGGTATTCGAGATCGCTCGCCTCGAACCCGAAACGCGTCAGCACCCCGACCACGTGCCCGAGCCCGCAACCCACGGCAAACCCCCCGTCGTAGGGGTTCTCACGGAAGGAGAGGTGGAACACCGCTTCCTTCTGCGCGGTCCCCGACTTCCAGTAGGCGTACGCCATGGTGAGCTGGTAGAGGTCCGTCAGCAGCGCCAGGGAGTTGTTGTAGAGCTGTTCGAGGGTATGCATCCAGGGCACTTGGGGCATCGGGAGGAACTTCAGAGCCAGTGTAGGGGCTGGCACGCCGGTAATCAAGCGGCCCCCAGGCGGAATGGAACCGCAAAGCGCGCTGACCGGGGCCGCTGCGGCCTCGTGCTTGCGCCCGTCGCCCAATTGTTACACAATCGCCTGCACGTCGGGCACATCGCGGCGGCGCGATGCGGCCCGCGCAAGTGCGGGCCAGGTTGAAGCGACGGGGGTGTCCATCGTGGCAAAGAGAAGGGAAGAGTTGTTGTACGACAGGGAAGCGGCCAGGCAGGCGCGCCTGGACCTCGCCGCGGCCTACCGTCTGGCGGTCCGTTTCGGGTTCCATGAAGCCATCGACAACCATTTCAGCCTGCTCCTGCCCGGGAGAGACGACCTGATGCTGCTGAACCCTTACCCGCTCCACTGGACGGAAATCACCGCCGGCAACCTCCTTCTCGTGGACTTCAAGGGAAACCGCCTCGAGGGGTCGCACGATGTGGAGCCCACCGCGCTCCACATCCACGGTCCGCTGCACCGGGCCAACCCGGAAGACTTCCGCTGCCTTCTGCACACCCACATGCCATACGCAACGGCCGTCTCCTGCCGCCAGGGAGGCCGCCTCGAGATGGTGCACCAGACCAGCACCCGCTTCCATGACGACGTCGCTTACCTCGAAGACTACAACGGCCTGGTGCTGGACCGGACCGAGGGCGGACGCATCGCACGGGTGATGGCGGGCAAGAACGTGCTGTTCATGGCCAATCATGGGGTGATCACCGCCGGCAGGACGGTGGCCGAGGCCTTTGACCGGCTGTACTTCCTGGAGCGCGCCTGCCAGGTGCAGGTGCTGGCGGACGCCGGCGGGCATCCGCTCAAGCGCTTGTCCCGGGAAACCGTCGACTACCTGGGCCGGCAACGGTCGGGCGGGGAGAACCTGGCGGCCGAGCGCCACTTCGCCGCCTTGAAACGGATCCTGGACCGCGAAGAGCCCGACTACGCCAACTGATGCCGGTTCCGGCCCGCGGCGGGCAACGAACGAGCCCTTGCCGCCGCTCCTTCGTCCCCCTATGACTGCATCCAGCGGGTCGTCTATTCCGGCGGCTTTCGGCCGAACACGTAGGCGATGCCGATGCTGAGAAGGTACAGCCCGATCAACGGTCCGGCCAGCAGGAGCTGGGAGATCACGTCCGGCGGGGTCAGCACGGCCGCCAGCACGAACATCACCAGCAGCGCGTAGCGGAAATGGTGCCAGAGGAACTGGTGGTTCCAGACCCCCGTGCGGGCCAGGAAGAACGTGAAGACCGGCAGTTGAAACGTAATCCCGAACGCCAGCACGATACGGGAAAAGAAGGCAAAATACTCCGCGACGCGGATTTCCGGCTGAACCCCGATGGCGCTGTACTGGTCCAGGAAGTACAGGAAGGCCAGCGGCAACACCGTCCGGTAGCAGAAGAACGAGCCCGACAGGAAGAACAGCGAAGCGGTCCCGACGAAGCCCACCAGATAGGCCGTCCTGCCGTCGGCGCCGAACAACGGCGCCACCAGACGCCACACCTGGTAGAAGACAACGGGGCTTCCCGCCAGCAGCGCCACCAGGAACGCCACCTTGATCTCCACGAAGAAGACTTCCGCCACCCCCGTGCCGATGAGGCTCTGTCCCGGTTGGAGCCGGCTTCGGAGGGGCTCCACCAGGATCTCGAAGAGCTGCGGGGCGAGCAGAAAAGCAACGGCGAACAGCACGAACACGGCCGCCAGAGCCCGCATCAGGCACGAACGCACCCTTTCCATCTCAAAAATGAGCTTCGACGTTAGCGAAGTCTGGGTCATATCGGTTGATTCGGACAGCGAATAGAGGTAATAGTTTGTCGTTATTAAGAACAGACGGCCTTACACGCAACCGAATACTTCAACGACATGGAAGGAGGCGCCGTGAACATTTCCACCAACTACAAGAAAGTCCTCGTACGATCGGCCGTATGCCTGGGGATCGCCGCCCTGTTAGGCGGGTGCGCGGCTCAGCCGCACGAGCACCCCGACCTTAAGGTCAACGTCGAGGCTGTCAACAGCGCCACCAGCAAGGCGGAAGCGGCCGCCAAGAGCGCGGGCGACGCCGCCGCACGGGCCGAAGCCGCCGCCGGCAAGGCGGGCGACGCGGCCGCACGGGCCGAAGCCGCCGCGGAGAAGGCCGAGAAGGCCGCCGCCAAGGCCGAGGCCATGTTCGAAAAGTCGATGACGAAGTAGCATCCCGCCCAACGGCGTAACGTGGCGCCGCGGAGCGTCACGTTACGTCTTCGCCCGGGTGGGAAGACGCCGCATGAGCGCGGTTCCCATGTTCCGGGCCACGGGCCAGTCCGGGCTTCCCACCAACCTCGCGGCCAACGCGTAGAGCGCCATTCCGCCCGCCACCAGCGCGACGAAGCCGATCGCCTGGGCAGTCAGCGTACCCGTATCCCAGTTCAACCGTCTCGCCAGCAACAAGAGCGGCCCCGCCATCACCGCGGCGGCGGTGAGGTTTCGCCACAGGGACGAGAGATACTCGCGCCACTGAAAGCCTCCGAGCCGGCGCGTCACGAGCCACATGAGGGCCGCGAACTGAAACGTGGCGGACAGGGAGTTGGCCAGCGCCAACCCCGCGTAGGACAGGCTCAGCACGCCGATACCCTGCCCCAGTGCCGCAACCGTCAGAACGAACGTATTGCCCCCCGCCGAAACGTTCACGGGGCCCATCAACGCCACGCTCAGCAACAGGTTCAACACGAAGGTCCAGAACGCCACCCGGACCGGCGTCCGGGTATCCTGCATGGCGTGAAACATGGGAACGAGCACGCGCGACGCCGAGACCGCCCACAGGCCCAGGGCGAGAAAGACCAGCGCGCGGGCGCTGGCGAACACGTCGGCGGCCTCGAAGGCGCCCCGGTGGAACAACAGAGAGAACGCCGGCACCGCGATGACCATCAGTCCGAGGGCGGCCGGAATGGAGATGAAGTTCACCATCCGGAGCGAGTAGCACAGCGTCGTCCTCAATCCGGAGATGTCGCCGCTCGCCGCCAGCGAGGAGAAGCTCGGCAACGCCGCGGTGCCCAGGGCGACGGCGAAGACCCCCAACGGAAACTGCAACAGGCGGTCGGCGTAGTAGAGATAGGAAACGCTGCCCGGCTCCAGCAGCGAGGCAAGAATGGTGCTCACGAGCACGTTCAACTGGTAGACGGCGGCGCCGATGACCGCGGGCCCCATGAGCCGAAGAAACCGGATCAGCGCCGCGTCGCGGAAATCCAGGCGCGGGCGCCAGGAGAACCCGTGGCGTCGGAGGAACGGAAGCTGAAGCGCGAATTGCGCCACGCTGCCGAGCAGGACGCCGCAAGCCAAGGCCATGACCGGCCGGGACAGCAACGGCACGAGCAGGAAAGCCGCCGCGATGATCGAGAGATTGAGCAGCACCGGCGCCACCGCCGGAGCCACGAAGTGGCGGAAGGTGTTCAGGTACCCCATGGCGAGAGCCACGAGGCTGACGAAGAAGATGCTCGGGAACATGATCCGGACCAGCCGCACGGTGAGGGAGAACTTCTCCGGCGTGGCGGCGAATCCGGGCGCGAACAGACGGGTCAGGGGACCTGGGAAGAGCAGGCCGGCGACGGTCAGGAGGACGAGGAACAGGACCGCGAAGGTCACGATCACACGGCTTGCCTCGATGGCCTCCCGGCGGCCCCGGTTGGTCAGGTAGTCTGAAAGGACCGGCACGAAACCGGCGGAGAGCGCCCCTTCCGCCGTGAGGCGCCGCAACAGGTTCGGTATCCGAAAGGCGACGAAGAACGCATCGGCCGCGCTTCGCGCCCCCAGCAGATACCCGATGACGATATCCCGGGCCAGGCCTGACAGGCGGCTCAGGAAAGTCAGGGAGCCGACGACGCCCGTCGCCTTGGCTACCCTGCCGAATTCGCCGACCGTTGACTCGTCACGCATGCGGTGTTACAAAACAGACTTTCAGGAGGTAAAACTTGGCGAACCACAAATCGGCCATCAAGCGGCACCAGCAAAGCATCCGGCGCCACCAGCGCAATCAATCCCTGCAGTCCAGGGTCAGGACCCTGGTCAAGAAGGTGCGGGCCGCCATCGAGACCAAAGACCAGGAAACCATCGCGGAGAAGATCCGGGAAGTCAACGGGCTGCTGGACAAGGCCGTCGCCAAGGGAGTCCTCAAGCGCAACACCGCCTCGAGAAAGCTGGCCCGCCTGGCCCGTGCCGCGCATCGCGCCGCGACCCCTGCTCAAGCCGAGCCTGCCGGCACCGAGGCCTAGCGTCGTGTCCCGTGGATTCCGCGCACCTCGTCGCGGGAATCTACGGGACACGACACCAGCCGCCGGGCGTCAGAATCCTTCCGCCATCCGCTCCCGCACCGACCGGGCGAACTGTTCAAGCAGCCTGTTCCTCGCTCCCGCGCCGGAATCTTCCGCCAGCCGGGCGTCCGTCAACCGGCGGACATCCCCGACGTTCAGCGTGTTACGAAGAAAGTCGGAGGAACTGGGGACCACCGCCCCCCTTGACGCCGGGTACACCTCCCGGAGCCTCAGGACCTGCCGCGGCCACAGCGCCTCCCGCGGCTGCCGGCGCCTGAGCGTGACCTCCACGTCGAGCCGGGCCTCCAGTTGCAGCACCTCGTCCGAAGGGTTGACCGCGACGTCGGTAATGCCGTAGTGCCGGATGACCCCCGAGAGGACCGCATCGGCGTCCTCGAACCGCTCCGCCAGCCGCGGCGACTGCTGCCGCCTCATCTCGCGGCGCAGCGCCAGCGCGAGACCGTCCTCCAGTCCCACCACGCGAGTCCGGTTGACGAACGGCTCGACATGGACCGTGCGGACGTCGTCCGGGAGCCCGTCCCCGGATTCCACGAACCGATAGCCGCACGCGCCCGCCGGCAGGGCCAGGGCCAGGGAGAGGACCAGCGGCAGCGCGCATGGCCGGTTCAACCTCACCCCTCCAACACGATGTTGACGAGCCGGCCGGGCACCTGCACCACTCGCCGGACCGGACGGCCGTCGATAAAGCCCGCCACCCGCGGATCGGCCAACGCTGTGGACTCGATGTGCTCCGCGCCGGCGTCCGCCGGGACCGAGACCTTTCCACGCAGCTTCCCGTTGACCTGCACGACGATGGTGCGGCTCTCCTGGACCAGCGCCGCTTCCAAATGCTCCGGCCACGACACGGCGGCCAGGTCTTCGTCGTGCCCCAGATGCCGCCACAGTTCGCTGGTGATATGTGGCACGAAAGGCGCCAGCAGGACGATCTCGGTCTCCAGGGCGGCCTTGACCAGCGCGGCCCCGCCCTCGCCGTCGAGGTCCTCGGCGCTCACCGCGCTCAGGGTGTTGTGCAGCTCCATGATGGCGGCGATGGCGGTGTTGAAGTGGAAACGCTGCTCGATGTCGTCGGTGACCTTCTTGATGGTCCAATGGATCCGGCGGCGCAGCTCCTTGAGGGCGTCGGAGGACGGCGCGCCGCTCGAGTCCGCCGCGATGCCGGCCAGACGCTCGCGGTGGCCCATGGCGAAGCGCCACACCCGGTTCAGAAACCGGTTGGCGCCCTCGACTCCCTGATCGCTCCAGTCCAGATCCTTCTCCGGCGGCGCCGCGAACAGCGTGAACAGCCGCGCCGTGTCCGCGCCGTAGCGGTGGATGAGCTCGTCCGGGTCCACGACGTTCATCTTCGACTTGGACATCTTGGCCCCGTCCTTGATGACCATGCCCTGGGTCAGGAGATTGGTGAACGGCTCGGTGACGGACAACCAGCCCATGTCGCGGAGGACGCGTGTGAAGAAGCGGGCGTAGAGCAGGTGCAGAACCGCGTGCTCGACGCCGCCCACGTACTGGTCCACCGCCATCCAGTAGGCGGCGCGGTCCCGGTCCAGCGGCTCGCCGTCCTCGTCGGGACAGGCGTAGCGCGCGAAGTACCACGACGACTCCACGAACGTGTCCATGGTGTCGGTCTCGCGGCGGGCCGGCTTCCGGCACGTGGGACAGGCGGTTTCGTGAAACTCCGGGAGGTTGGCCAGCGGCGAGCCGCCCGCGCCGGTGAACTCCACGTTGGTGGGCAGCCGCACCGGCAGCTCGTCCCGCGGCACCGGCACCATGCCGCAGTCGTTGCAGTAGACCACCGGGATGGGCGCGCCCCAGTAACGCTGGCGGGAGATGCCCCAGTCCCGCAGCCGGTAGCGGACCGTGCCCTTGCCCCAGTCCCGCTCCTCCAGGAAGGCCGCGATACGGCTCCGGCCTTCCTCACTGCTCAGGCCGCTGAAGCTGCCGCTGTCGGCCATCACCCCGTCCGCGACGTACGCCTCGGTCATTTCCTCGGCCACCAGCGTGACGCCGCGTGGGTGGATCACCGGACGCACCGGAAGGTCGTACTTCCTGGCGAACTCGAAGTCCCTCTGGTCATGGGCGGGAACCGCCATGACCGCGCCGGTGCCGTACTCCATGAGCACGAAGTTGGCCAGGTAGATGGGGACCCTTTCCTCGGTGAACGGGTTGACGCAGTACGAGCCGGTGAAGATCCCTTCCTTCTCCGTGTCGACGTCGCCGCGGCGGGAATGACTGATGCGCTTCACCCTCCGGGCGAAATCCTCAACCGCCGGTTGCTGCGGCGTGCCTTCGGAGAGCTCCAGCGCCATGGGATGCTCGGCGGCCAGGGACACGAAGGTCGCGCCGTAGATCGTGTCCTGACGGGTGGTAAAGACGGTCAGGTCGCCCTCCCGGTCCACCAGCGGGAACCGGATCTCGGCGCCGATGGACTTGCCGATCCAGTTGCGCTGCATGGTGAGCACCTTGTCGGGCCACCCCTCGAGCTCGTCACAGCCCGCCAGCAGCTCCTCGGCGTAGGCGGTGATGCGGAAGAACCACTGCGGCAGCTCGCGCATGAGGACTTCCTGCTCGCAGCGCCAGCAGGCGCCGTCCACCACCTGCTCGTTGGCCAGCACGGTCTGGCAGCCGGTGCACCAGTTGACCGCAGAGTTCTTCTTGTACGCCAGGCCGCGTTCGAGCATCTCCAGGAAGAACAGTTGCTCCCAGCGATAGTAGCTCGCGTCCGAGGTCGCCAGCTCACGCGCCCAGTCGTAGCTGAAGCCCATCTTCTTGAGCTGGGCCCGCATGTAGTCGATGTTCTCCACGGTCCAGCGCGCCGGATGGACCTTGTTGGCGATGGCGGCGTTCTCCGCCGGGAGCCCGAAGGCGTCCCAGCCCATGGGGTGGAGCACGTTGAACCCGCGCATGCGCTTGTAGCGTGCGATGACGTCGCCGATGGAATAGTTCCGTACGTGCCCCATGTGGATGCGGCCCGACGGATAGGGAAACATCTCCAGCAGATAGTACTTGGGACGCTCGGAGTCCTCACCGACCCGGAAGCTCTCGAGCCTTTCCCACTCGCCCTGCCATCTCTCTTCGATATTCCAGAACTCGTATTTCTCGATCATGGCTCCGACCGCTCGTTCTCCTTGAGTCCCCTGGCGCACGCTACCTGGTCGAGCACCCCGTTGATGAAGGTCGGGGAATCGTCGGACCCGTAGCGGTTGCCGATCTCGATGGCCTCATCGATGCTCACGCTCAACGGGATGTCCGGGCAAAAGACCAGCTCGTAGGTGGCGAGCCGAAGGATGACCAGGTCGACCTTCGGCATGCGGCCGAGCTTCCAGTTCTCGACCGCGTTCTCCAGGAGCCCGTCGATCTCCGCCCGATGCTCCACGGCGCCGGCCACCAGACGCTGGGCGAAATCCCTGGTTCCGGGGCGCGAGGGGAAGTGGCCCCAGAAGCTGTCCGGACCGGTGGGCGAGGGGTCGCCGGTGATCTCCATCTGATAGAGCACCTGCAACGCCAGCTCCCTAGCCCTGCGACGGACACCCACCATTGGCTTGAAACCGTTGAACGGTAGCGGAGAGGTTCAGGAGAGCTGTTTGTTCAAGCTCGCCATTTCAATGGCCGTCACGGCGGCCTCGAAGCCCTTGTTGCCCATCTTCGCCCCGGCCCGGTCCACGGCCTGCTCCACCGTATTGGTGGTCAGCAAGCCGAAGGCGATGGGAACACCGTGCTGGTTCATGGCATTGCCCACGCCCCGGGACGCCTCGCCGCAGATGTAGTCGAAATGGGCCGTCTCGCCGCGAATGACCGCCCCCACACAGATCAACGCGTCGTACTTGCCGCTGGCCGCCATCTTGTGGGCGCAGAAGGATATCTCGAAGGCGCCGGGGACCCATACCACGTCCACATCCTCTTCCGTGTCGGCGCCGTGCCGCCTCAAGGCGCCCAGGGCGCCGTCGAGCAGCCGCTCCGTAATGAAGCCGTTGAACCGGCTGGCGATGATCCCGAACCTCATCGCGGCCGCATCCAGTTTCCCTTCGATCACTCCCATGGCCGGCACCTTCCCTGGGTTAGCGTGGCTCGTCCTCGACGTTGGTCAGGAGATGCCCGAGCTTGTCGCGCTTCGTCTGCAGGTAGCCGGCGTTGCCGTCATGAGGCCTGACCTCCAGGGGAATCCTGCGGCTCACCGACAGGCCGTAGCCCTCCAGGCTGACGATCTTGCGCGGATTGTTGGTCAACAGGCGAAGCCGCTGGACGCCGAGATGGCGCAGTATCTCCGCCGCGACCCCGTAGTCCCTCAGGTCCACGTCGAACCCCAGCTCCAGGTTCGCCTCCACCGTGTCGCGCCCCTGGTCCTGCAGCGCGTACGCCTTGATCTTGTTGGTCAGGCCTATGCCGCGGCCCTCCTGGTGCATGTACACGATGACGCCGCACTCTTCCTGGTCGATGATGCGGATGGCGGCGCGCAACTGGTCGCCGCAGTCACAACGTTCCGACGAGAACACGTCGCCGGTGAGACATTCCGAATGCACCCGCACCACCACGTCGTCGCGGCCGTTCACCTCGCCCTTCACCAGGGCCATGTGCTCGAACGGGTCGAGGTTCGTCCGGTAGAGAATCGCCTTGAAGGACTTCCCGTGAATGCTCGGAAAGTCCTCCTCCCAGACCTTTCGGATCGTGGCTTCGTTGCGGAGCCGGTAGGCGATGAGGTCCACGATGGACACCATCCGAAGCTCGTGCTCGTCGGCAAAGGCCTTGAGGACGCCTCCGGACGCGATGGAGCCGTCATCGCTCAGGACCTGGCAGATCACCGCGACGGCCGGCAATCCGCAGAGCGCCGCCAGATCCACCGCCGCCTCGGCCGCGCCGGCCCTGACCAGCACGCCCCCGGTGCCGGCCTGGAGCGGCAACACGTTGCCGGGGGTCACGAAGTCCCCGGGCTCGGCGTCGTCCCGGGCGGCGGCCAGTATGGTGTGGGCCCGGCCGGCGGCCGACACCTCCAGCCCCAGGGCCGAGTTGGCGCCCACCGGAGCACCGACCGGATCCTGTCCCGGGAGGAAGTTCGACCCCGTGTCGGCGCGGAAACCGAGCTGCTGCATGCGCGCCGCTTCCAGGACCAGATACGGAACGCCGCGGGCATGACGCAGCATGAGGTTGACGTGCTCCGGGGTCGCCTTCCCCGCCGGCATGCAGACATGGCCCACGCCGTGGTCGCCCTCCTCGTCCAACAGCAGGATCGGGCGACCCTTGAGGAGTTCTTCCCGGATGGTTTCGATCGGCGTGAGTGACATGGCTTCGGGATTGGTCGACCGGGCAACTCGTTCTCGCCACGCGGACGGGGTCGAAACCCGCCCCTACGAGTCCGGCGTGCCCATGCGATAGGCCTTTGCGGACTGGAGGACGTACTTTCCGATGATATCGGCTTCGAGGTTGACTCTATCACCAACACCACGGGTCTGCAAATTCGTGTGCGCCAGGGTGAACGGTATGATCGCCACCGAGAAGGAGCGCGAGGTGCACTCGTTGACGGTCAGGCTGATGCCGTCCACCGCGATGGAGCCCTTGGGGACCAGCAGGCGGCCCACCGAAACCGGGGTACGGAAACGGAAGACGGTGAAGTCGCCGTTCGGAACGACGTGGGTGACCTGCCCGACCGCGTCGACGTGCCCGGTGACCCAATGACCCCCCAGCCGGTCACCGACCCTCAGGGGCCGCTCCAGGTTGACGCCGTGGCCTTCACGCAATTCCCCGAGGTTCGTCCGCCGCAGGGTCTCCGGCGAGACGTCCACGGCAAGCCGCCGTCCGGTCTTCCTGACCACCGTCAGACAGCACCCGTTCACGGCGATGCTGTCCCCCAGCGAGGCTTCCCGCGCCGGCAGCGCGGTCTCGAAGATGAGCTCTCCCCCCTTGGCGCCGGCGCGCCAGCGGGCGACCTTTCCCACGTCTTCGATCAGTCCCGTGAACATGGTCTGGTTCCTCGGTTCACAAGTAGGCGGATACCAGGATATCGTCGCCGAGCCGCCGGACCGCCGGCCGCGAGAGCCGCGGCGACTGACGCATCCGGGTGATGCCGAGGTCACCCACCATGGGCAGCCCCTCGGCGCCGATGAGCTTCGGCGCGTAGAAGCACAGCACCTTGTCCACCGCCTTCTCCGCCACGGCCCGGCTCGCGGTCACGGCGCCGCCCTCCACCATGACGCTCATCACCCCGGCCCGCGCCAGCTTCCGGAGCACGCGCCTGAAGGAGATGCGGCCCTGCCGCACCGGAAAGCCCCACACCTGGACGCCCAGGTCCTCAAGCCGCTTCCGGCGCGTCGCCGGAACGTCGTTGCCGGTCGCCAGCACGGTGTTCTCCGGCCGTGGATGCCGGACGAGCTTCGCGGTGGCGGGCGTCCGCAGCCTGCCGTCCAGCACCACCCGCCAGGGGTCCCGTCCTCCCGGGATCCGGCAGGTGAGCTGCGGATCGTCCGCCAGCACCGTCCCGGAGCCCACCAGCACGGCATCGACCTCGTTGCGCAAGCGATGGACGTACTTCCGCGCGGCCGGACCCGTCACCCACCTGGAATCTCCGGTGGCGGTGGCGATCCGGCCGTCCATCGACGCCGCCAGCTTGAGCGTGACGAAAGGAAGTCCCCCGGTGACGTGCTTGACGAAGGCCTCGTTCAAACGCCGGCAGTCCTCCTCCCGGACCGGCACCTCGACGGCGATACCGGCCTCCCTGAGGGCGTTCACGCCGCGGCCGGCCACCGCGGGATTGGGGTCCACCATGCCCGCCACCACCCGCCGCACGCCGGCCTCGATGACGGCCCCGGCGCACGGGGGCGTGCGCCCGAAGTGGCTGCAGGGCTCCAGGTTGACGTAGAGCGTGGCGCCGCGCGCCGCCGCGCCCGCCTGGCGGAGCGCTGCCACCTCCGCGTGGTCGGCGCCGGCGCGGACATGATGGCCGCGCCCCACGATGCGGCCGCCGCGTACCACCAGGGCTCCCACCATCGGGTTCGGGCTGGTCCTGCCGGCGGCCCTGCGCGCCAGCCTGAGGGCCGCCTGCATGTAACGCTCATCCGTTTCCTGGGGCATGGCGCGTCTTGGGAGGACGGTTGGCCGGATCAGGTGCCGTCGGCGGGCAAGGGTTTCCGGCGCCTCTTGCGGACGCCGGCCGCCTTCCGGGAAGGCTCCGCGGGGGTCCGGCCCTTGCGTTCGTTGAGAAGGTCCTCCAGCTCCACCATGAACTCGTCGAGGTCCTTGAAGGAGCGGTAGACCGAGGCGAATCGGACGTAGGCGACCGGGTCGGCTTCGTGGAGCTCGCGCATCGCCGCCTCGCCGATGATGGAGCCCGGTATCTCCTTCTCCCCCCGTTCCTGGATCCCGCGTTCGATGCGGTCGGCGATGGCCTCGATGGCATCCATGCTGACGGGGCGTTTCTGGCAGGCGCGCTTCAGGCCGTTGGTGATCTTGAGCCGGTCGAACGCCTCCCGGCGTCCGTCCTTCTTCACCACCATGGGCATGGCTTCCTCCACACGTTCGTAGGTGGTGAAGCGGCGCGAGCACGCGATGCACTCCCGGCGCCGCCGGATCATATCGCCGTCCTTCCCGAGCCGGGAATCGATGACGTGGTTATCGGACTGGCGGCAGAAAGGGCATTTCATGGCGTGCCTGGCGTTCCCGGGCGCGGAGACCCGCCGCGTTCAGGGCCGTTGAGGCGGCGAGCCCTTGCGGTAGACCGGAAAGCGTTCGCACAGGGTCCGGACCTCGGCGGCGATGGCGGCCAGACCGTCGTCGTCCCCGACGTGGGCGAGCCCCCGCTGGATCAGCTCGGCGATGACCCGCATCTCCGGCTCCTTCATGCCGCGGGTGGTGACGGCCGGGGTGCCGATGCGGACGCCGCTGGTCACGAACGGCGAGCGGGTTTCGAAGGGTACGGTGTTCCGGTTCGCGGTGATCCCGGCCCGCTCCAGCGTTTCCTGGGCGAGCTTGCCCGTGAGCTCCGAGTCCCGCAGGTCCATGAGCATCAGGTGGTTGTCGGTACCGCCCGAGACGAGGCGGAAGCTCCGCTCCATCAGGGCCTTGGCCAGCTCCTTTGCGTTGGCGACGATCTGCCGTTGATAGCTCGCGAACTCCGGCGTGGCCGCTTCCTTCAAGCCCACCGCCTTGGCGGCGATGATGTGCATCAGGGGACCGCCCTGCATGCCCGGGAAGACGCGGCTGTTGAGGGTCTTGGCGTGCTCCTCCCGACAGAGGATCATCCCGCCGCGGGCCCCGCGCAACGTCTTGTGGGTCGTCGTGGTCACGAAGTCGGCGTGGGGGACCGGGCTCGGGTGGCAGCCGGCGGCCACCAGGCCGGCGATGTGCGCCATGTCCACCATCAAGAGCGCGCCGACATCGTCCGCGATGGCGCGGAACCTTTCGTAGTCCATGGTCCGCGGGTAGGCGCTCGCTCCGGCCACGATGAGCCGCGGCCGATGCTCGCGCGCCAGCTCGGCGAGAGCGTCGTAGTCGAGAAACTCCGTTTCCTCGGACACGCCGTAGGGCACGACGTTGTAAAGGCGGCCGGAGAAGTTCACCGGACTCCCCATGGAAAGGTGTCCGCCGTGGGACAGGTCCATGCCGAGGTAGGTGTCGCCGGGATTCAGAACCGCGAAGTAGACCGCCATGTTGGCCTGGGTCCCCGAGTGCGGCTGGACGTTGACGTGCTCCGCTCCGAAGAGGTCCCTGGCCCGCTCCACGGCCAGGCGCTCCACCACGTCCACGTGCTCGCAGCCGCCGTAGTAGCGCCTGCCGGGATAGCCCTCGGCGTACTTGTTGGTCATGAGGCAGCCCTGGGCTTCCAGAACGGCCTCGCTGACCACGTTCTCCGACGCGATCAACTCGAGGTTGGACTCCAGGCGCTCGCCCTCGTCGCGGATCGCCTCGAAAACCTCCGGATCGACTTGCTCCAGGCTGGCGTTGATCAATCTCGTACCCTCGTCTCAATGCTTGTTCGGGCCGTAGCGAGTCCGCGGACAGGCGCATCCTGCCACGTGTCCGGAAGGCCGTGGCCCCTCGTGAACCACGGACGGTGCCCGTGACCCAACGGATGCCCGGCGCTAACGGTGACTTTCGATGTATTCGATGACGTCCTGGACCGTCTTGATCTTCTCGGCGTCCTCGTCGGAGATCTCCATCTCGTACTCTTCCTCCAACGCCATGACCAGCTCGACGATGTCCAGGGAATCCGCTCCCAGATCCTCGATGAACGAGGCTTCGGGGCTGACCTCTCCGTCGCTCACCCCCAGTTGCTCGCAAATAATCTCCTTGACCCTCGCCTCGACGTCTGTCGCCATCTCATACCTCCTGTTCGTATCGCGCTGCTCGAAATGCTCTTCGTTGCCGCTCCGCCTGGCGGAGTCACATGTACAGACCGCCGTTGACGCCGATGGTCTGCCCGGTAATGTATCCGCCGCCGGGGCCCGCCAGAAACGCCACCGTCAGGGCTACGTCGTCCCCGCCGCCGAACCGGGCCAGCGGAATCGCGCCAAGGTACCTGCTCCGGGTTTCCTCGCTCAGGCCCGCCGTCATTTCCGTTTCGATGAATCCCGGGGCGACGGCATTGACGGTAATCCCTCGCGGCGCCAGCTCCCTGGCCATGGACTTGGTAAATCCCACGATACCCGCCTTGGAGGCGGCGTATACGGACTGGCCAACATTCCCCATTTGGCCCGCCACCGAGGTGAGATTGACGATACGGCCGTACCGCTGCCGGATCATCCTCCTGCTGGCGGCCCTCGTGCAATGGAAGACGCCCCGGAGATTGACGTCGATGATCCGGTCCCAATCGCGAGCCGTCTGGCGCACCAACAGACCGTCGATGGTCATCCCCGCATTGTTGACTAAAATATCAACTTTTTCATGCCGGTCAATGACCCCCTTGACAGCCTCCTCGACCTCGTCCTGCCGGGCGACGTCGAAGGGGGCAAGTTCGGCCAGGCCGTCCTCGCTCAGGACCGCCTCCAGCACGCCCTCGGCCGCTTCGCGGTTCTCCAGGTAGTTGATGACCACCCGTGCACCCTGCCGGGCCAGACACAGGACGATCTCACGCCCGATGCCCCTGCTTCCGCCCGTCACGAGGGCGACCCTGTCCGTCAGCGGTCCCGCGGCCATGGTCAGCTTCCCAGTTCCTCCAGCACCTTGTCGAGGTCCGCGGGCTGGTCCAGATTCAGGGTCTTGATGTCCCGGTCGATGCGCCGGACGAGTCCGGACAGGACCTTCCCCGGCCCCAGCTCGACAGCGCGGCCGCAGCCGAGGGCCCGGAGGGCGTGCACCGACTCCTCCCACCGGACCGGCGCCACCACCTGCTCCACCAGAAGCGGCTTGACCCGTTCGGCGTCGGAGTTCAAGGCCGCCTCCACGTTGGTGACGACCCCCACCGCGAGCGGTGCTGCGGCGACGCCCTCCAGCACCTCGCGGAGTCCTTCCGCGGCCGGCCGCATCAGCGCGCAGTGGAAGGGGGCGCTCACCGCAAGCTCCACGACCCTCCTCGCACCCCGGTCCCGCGCCAGTTGCGAAGCCCGCTCCACCGCTCCGCGGGCGCCCGAGACCACCACCTGGCCGCCGCCGTTGAGGTTGGCCGGCGCCACGACCTCGCCGTCCGCCGCCTCCTCGCACAGCTCGCTCACGGCGGCCGCGTCCAGTCCGAGGATCGCCGCCATGCTCCCTTCGCCCCGGGGCACGGCTTCCTGCATCAGGCGGCCCCGCTCGCGGACCACCACCGCCGCCTCCGCCAGGGGGAACGCTCCCGCGCAAACGAGGGCGCTGTACTCGCCGAGGCTGTGTCCGGCCACCCACGCCGGCCGGACCCCGCCGTGCCGTTCGAGCACCCGGAGCGCGGCCACGGACGCCGTCAGGATCGCGGGCTGCGTGTATTCCGTGCGGTTGAGCTCGGCTTCCGGGCCGCGGAAGCACAACTCGCGCAGATCCAGTCCCAGTGCATCCTCGGCTTCCTCGAAAGCGGCCCCGGCCTCGGCGAACTGGTCGCACAGGGCCTTGCCCATGCCCACGACCTGTGAGCCCTGCCCCGGGAAGACGAAGGCGATGTCGTTTCCGTCCGGCATCAGGACTCCCGATTCACCGCGTTCACGATGTAGCCGTTGATGTCCTGCGACACGGCTTCCGCCGCCACCCGCACGGCGTTCTTGATGGCCTTGGCCGACGAGCCCCCGTGGGCCACGATGGCGACGCCGTTCAGACCCACCAGGGGGGCGCCGCCGTAGTGAGCGTAGTCCAGGCGGTCATAGGCCCGTGCAATGGCCCGCCGGCTCAGCAGATAGCCCACGCGGCTGAAGAGGCTGCTCCGGAACGCGCCCTTCAGGACGGTGGAGACGAACTGTCCGAGCCCCTCCATGGTCTTCAAGGCCACGTTGCCGGTAAAGCCGTCGCAGACCACCACGTTCACCCGGCCGTTGGTGATGTCCCGGCCCTCCACGTGGCCCACGAAATTGAGGCCGGCGGAGCGCAGCTCGCGGACCGTCTCCCGCGTGAGCTCGTTCCCCTTCTCATCCTCTTCCCCGTTGCTCAGGACGCCCACCCGCGGCCCCGGGATTCCCAGGATCTTCTCCGCGTAAATGGCGCCCATGTGCGCGAACTGCTCCAGTTGCCGGGGCTTGCAGTCCGTGTTGGCGCCTCCGTCAAGCAGCACCGTTCCGCCGGACACCGACGGGGTGACGGTCAGAATCGCGGGCCGGTCAACTCCCGGAAGCCGGCCCAGCACGAACATGCCGATGGCCATCATGGCGCCTGAATTGCCGGCGCTCACCACCGCGTCTCCCTCGCCCGCCTTCAACCGGTCGAAGGCGACCCTCATGGAAGAACCCTTCTGCTTCAGCGCACGGGCGGGGGATTCGTGCATGTCGATGGAGGTCGCGGCGGGCAGGACGCTCACCGCGGACGGGTTGAACTTGTGGCGGGACAGCTCGGACTCGACGGCGTCCGACTCGCTTACCAGGGCGATCTCCACTCCGTACTCATCCGCGGCCTGGAGGGCGCCCGCGACGACAACGCCCGGGCCGTGGTCACCGCCCATCGCATCAACGATAATCCGCCGCATCACGGACAGGCAACGTGCAGGTCCTATGGGCCCGTCCTGCGCATGTTGGGCTCCATTTGGACGCTGCAGGCCACTAGGTCTCTTCGCCGGGGGTCACGGACCGGGTCCTGTAATAGCCGCAACCGGAGCAGGCTCTGTGCCTCAGGGTCGCTTCCCCACAGCGGGTGCACGTCGTCCACTGCGGAGCGGCAATGGCGTCATGGGATCGGCGCTTGTTTCTCTTGCTGTTGGAGGTTCGTCTCTTGGGTACGGGCATGTCTGTTTCCGTCCTAGTGTCCTGCCTCACGAAATAAGTGCGCCGAACTCCCGGTCCGGTCGTCCCGTCGGCCGCGTTTCCAGGACACTGTTGTTATTTTTCGCCGGCGCTACCGATCCAATCGGAGATTACGAAATACCGCCATACGGGGGTCCCCCGGCGACGTGCACTCACAACCAGTCCGGTTCAATTCGGCACCGCAACCGGGACACAGGCCACGACAGCTTTCGCTGCACAGCGGCCGGAGAGGCAGGGCGAGCAACGTCTGCTCACGGACGTAGGGCGACAGGTCGATATCTTCCCCGGAGTAGAAGCTCAAGCCCATCTCGTCTTCCGTGAGCTCCTTGTTTTTATTAGTCGGAAGGGGGTCCGGGGTCAACACGAAGTCGAAGTTTTTTTCGATGGCGAAAGCGACGCCTTCCAGGCAACGGCTGCAGTCCGCCTCCACCTGCCCCTCGAGTCCGCCGTGAAAGAACAGCTCCCGGCCCGACCGGTAGTAGGTGACGTTCACCTGGACCGGCGAGGGGAAGCGTACCCTCGCCGGGAGTTCCTCCTGGCCCAGGTCGGGGATCTCGGAGAAACGGCTTTCCTTGGGAACGGTCTCGATCCGGTTGATGGGGATTCTCACAAGGCCACTCCAGTCCAGACTTGATACCCGGCCCGAGACGCCGTTGTCAACGCGGTGCGAGAGCCCGATACCTTGTGAACCCGGGAGGTTTCTGTTAACGCAATGGACCTTGGATTCCGGTTCCCCGAGCCCGGGAACCCGTTGGAGGTAGGGTGTGAACGCGCGGCTGGGTTTGGTGCATGCGGTGCTGCTGGCCACGGTGGACCTCAACACGAGGGTGCCGTCACGCCACCCGTCCGCCCGGAACCTGGGCACCGAGCGCATGGGCTCCGGCACCATCATCGATCCCGCGGGCACCATCCTGACCGTCAACTACGTCGTCAACGGCGCCGAAGCCATTACCGTTACCTTGTCGGACGGGAAGCAGTACCCGGGCCGCCTGACCGCGCAAGACTTCGACACCGGACTCGCGCTGGTCGACATCGACGCCGCCGACCTCCCGTTCCTTCGGCCGGCGGAGTCCGTGGCCGTGGGTCAACCCGCGTTCATGATCGCCAGCAGCGGACAGAACAACCGGCGGGTCAGCGACGGCAACGTGACCTCTCTCGAAGGCTACGACGGACAGTGGGAATACCTGCTCGAACGGTCCATCCGGGTGAGCGCCTTCAATCCCGGGTTCGGCGGGGGCACGCTGGCGGACTCCCGCGGCCGCCTCCTCGGGGTCGTCTCATTGAACCTGAACGAGATCGGCAAGTTCACACTCGCCATCCCGGTGGAGTACTACCTTCGGGATGCCGACGATCTCAGGCGTTTCGGGCGTGTCCAGAGCCGCCCGCCCCGCCCCTGGCTCGGCCTGTACCCGCAGGGTCTCGGCGGCCACGTGGTGGTCACCGGGGTCACCCCGTCGGGGCCCGCGGAAGCGGCCGGCCTCAAGCAGGGCGACATCATCCTTTCCGTGGAAGACCAGGAAGTGCAGACGCGGCCTCAGCTCTACCGGGAAGTCTGGAAAAAGCGGGCGGGGGATCCCATCACCTTCCACGTGATCCGCGGGGACGGTTCCCTGGACATCCGGGTGGCCAGCCGTGACCGCTGGGACTTCAATCAACCCGCCCCGCCGAGCGATAAAGCCGACGACTGACCGGGCTTCCCCGGGTGTTCGCGGCGCGTTCCTCCTACGGGCCTCGAGTTGGCGCCGACCGTGAAGAACATCACCACTTATCGCGTCATATACGGCGACACCGACCAGATGGGCGTCGCCTACTACGCCAACTACCTCCGCTGGTTCGAGATCGGCAGGACCGAGCTCATGCGGGAAGCCGGCGTCCCCTACGACCACGCGGAACGGGACGGCGTCTTCTTCCCGGTCACCGAGGTGCAGTGCCGTTACCGCAAGCCGGCCGTTTACGACAACCTGCTGCGGATCGAGACCACCGTCGAATCCCTCAGCCGGGTGGCGCTGAGATTCAACTACCGGATCTCTCTCGAAGGGGAGCGCTCCGCCCTGGCTTCGGGCTGGACCAAGCACGTCTGCCTCGACCGCGACCGCAAGCTCGTCCGCCTCCCGGAGCCCTACGCCGGCCGGCTGGGGGTCGATGGGGGCTGACGGTCTGGGACCGGCGTCAGGGGGACAGCGGATCCGGTTGGGTGCGGCCCTCCTGGCCGGCACGGTCATCCGAGGGGCAATAGATCTCCGCGACCTGCCGCAGCAACGCGATGTTGTCCGCGTGACCCGTCATGTTCGCGGTCACCCGGCCGCGTACGGGCCGGCCGATGAGGGAGAAGTCTCCCACGATATCCAGGATCTTGTGGCGCGCGAGCTCGTCGTCGAACCGCAACGTGGTGTTGATGACCTCCTCTTCGCCGATGAGGATGCAGTTGCCGAGCCGGCCCCCCTTGACCAGCCCCATCCGCTCGAGCTTCTCGAAGTCGCGCAGGAAACCGAACGTCCGGGCGGGAGCGACCTGGTCGCGGAACGAATCCGCGCCCTCGTGCACGTAGGTGTACTCCTGCGTCCCCACCGGACGCGGATATTGGAGCCGGTAGTGGACGATGAACCGGTCGGCCGGCTCGATGACGATCTCTTCCCGTCCGCCCCCGGTTACGCGAAGGGTCCGGTCGATGACGATCTCGGGGCATCGCCCCGACTGCTCCACCACCCCGGCTTCCTCGATCAACCGGCAGAACTCCATGGCGGAGCCGTCCATGATGGGAATCTCGCCGTACATCTTGATCAGCAGATTGGTGATGCCGTGCGAGTGGAGCGTCGCCAGCAGGTGCTCCACCGTGCCCACCACCACGCCGCCGCGCTGAAGCGAGGTGGCGAAATCCGTGGAGCGCACGTAGTCCAGATGCGCCGGCACGGTGGCGTCGGCGGAGATTCCGCCGAAGTGGATGCCGCTGTTCTCCGGCAAGGGATGCAGGATGACGCCGGTGCTGACGCCCGAATGCAGGCCCAGGCCGCATGCCACCACGCTTTTCCTGAGGGTCTTCTGGGGCACGCCGCCGTTGCCCCGGAAGCCGCCTCGCGACGACAGCCCCGGGACGCCGGCACGAGGCGCGCGCGTCCCGGCGTCGGCGACCGGACCCTCACGCCCCGCGTCACCGCAGGCCCGCTCGACGGTGGCCAGCAACCCGTCCAGGGAAAGCGGCTTCTCGATGAAATCGAACGCTCCGAGCTGAGTGGCCGTCACCGCCGTGTGAATGCTCCCGTGGCCGGAGATCATGACGATCCGGGCGTCCGGATGTTCCCGTTTGATCTGCCTGAGGAGGACGATCCCGTCCATCTCGGGCATCCAGATGTCCAGGAGGATGACGTCGGGCCGCTCTTTCTCCACCAGGCCAAGGACCTCCGAACCGTTGGCGGCGGCGACCACGCGGTAGCCCTCGTCGGTGAGAATTTCGCGTACGGTTTCGCGGATGACGTCCTCGTCGTCCACCACCAGCACGGTTCTTTGCGCTGACTCCATGTCTTCTGGATCCTCCATGACGTCTTGGTCCGGGCGGCCCCGGGTTCAGGAGGCCTCGCTGGTGCGGACGTCCGGGATGTCCGCCTGCAAAGCCGAAGGGAGCTCGATGATGAAGCGTGTTCCGTGAGGCTGGTTCTGGCGCACGCGGATGTATCCCCGGTGGTCGGCGACGATGGTCCCGACGATGGACAGGCCCAGCCCCGTGCCTTCCTTCTTGGTGGAGTAGTAGGGCTCGAAGATCCGGCCCCGATCCTCCCGTGCGATGCCCTCCCCTTCGTCCGCCACCTCCAGCCGCACCATGCCGAAAGCCTCGTCGAATCGGATGGCGATCTCGACGCGTCCCGTGCCGTTGAGGGACGCCACGGCGTTGTCCAGCAGATTGAACAGGGCGCGCTTGATCTGTTCGCGATCCAGCGCCACCGGCGGAACCGAGGCATCCTCCGAGAAGTCGAACTCGACGTCCCGGTGCCCCTCCTTGAACAGGAACAACGCTTCGCGGACCACCTCGTTGAGATCGTCCGAAACGAGCTGGGCGGTGGGCAACCGTGCGAAGTTGGAGAACTCGTTCACCAAGGTCTTGAGCTCGTCCACTTGCCGGATGATGGTGGAAGTGCACTTGTCGAGCACGGACCCGTCTCCGTCCAGAACGTTCTCGTAGCGCTTCCGCAGACGTTGCGCCGAGAGCTGGATCGGCGTCAGCGGATTCTTGATCTCGTGAGCGATGCGGCGCGCCACCTCACGCCAGGCCTCCACCCGTTGAGCCTTCTGGATCTCGGTAATGTCTTCCATGAAGACCATGATGCCGAGCGTGTTGCCGTCGTCGTCCCGCAGGCTGGCGGCCACGGTCATGAGCGTCAGGGGCCGGTCGCGGCCCACGATCCGTACGTCGCGTTCCACGCCGGAACTGTCCCTGACCTGCTTGATCACGTCGAGCAACGGCGCCAGATCGGGGGCTTGCAGCGCTTCTTCGTAGTCCCGGCGGAGCACGTCCGCGGCGTGGATGCCCAGCATCAGCTCGGCTGCCTTGTTGATGATGGTGACCTTGCCCGACCAGTCCACCGAGATCACCCCCGCGGTGATATTGGCCAGCAGCGTCTCCATGTATTGCCGCCGCTGCTCCAGCTCGGAGTTGGTGTGCTTGAGATCCGCGGTCATTTGATTGAAGGACGCCACCAGCGCTCCAATCTCGTCGTCGCCGCCGGATTCGATGCGATAGTCCAGATTGCCGTGGGCGACCTCATGGGTCCCTTCCGCGAACTGCTGGATCGGCACGGTGATGCCCTTGGCCAACGCGAGCCCGAACCAGGTGGCCGCGAAGATCATCACCAGGGTGATGAGCAGCAGGGTCATGATATAGGTGTTCTTGACCGGCTCCTTGAGGACCGCCAGGTGTTTGTGTTCCTCGTACGAGCGCGAGATCTGCTGCGCCTTCTTGCTGACGCTCGTGGGCACGAAATAGTCCACCACCACCGCCCCGATGATCCTCCTCCCCTCCCCGTACACCGGCACCGCGCCCCGCAGCACGTCGCCCTTGCCCAGGGACTGGGTGCGGGTCGCCTCCAGGCCCCGCAGCGCGCTGTTGAGGAAATCCGCCTGGGGGCTCACCGTGACCCCGGTGGGCACCTGGTCGTTGAAAGCCTTCACCAGCGCGCTCCCGTCCGGCTTGTAGACCTCCACCGTGCCGAGATTGTACTCGCGCTGCTTTTCCTCCACGAGACGCTTCAGCCCCTCGATCTTCTTCGGTTCCAGGAGCCGCCCGTCGCCGACCCGCTGGCTGAGCTGCCGGGCGAAGTAAAGCGCGTTGTCCGCGGAGTTCTGATAGTAGGTGGCGCTGATGTCGAGGGAGCCCCTCAGGGCGTTCACGATCTGCGAGTCGAACCACTTGTCGACGGAGCGCGTCACCAGGCTCTCCGCGATCAGGAACAGCATCACGGTGGGTACCAGGGAGATGCCCACGAAGGCGATCACCAACCTCCCCTGCAGCCGGGAACCGAGGATGCGCTTGCGCCGGTCCAGCACCAGCTTCAGGAGATTCCGCGAAACCAGGAATACCAGCAGCACCAACAGGATGATGTTGATGTTGACCAGCAGGAAGAACGCGACGTTGCCGGTGAAGGCATAGTCCGCCGCGACATCCGGCAGGAGCTCCTCGAAGAACGCGAACAGCAGGATCATCAGGGCGGCGATGAGGATCAGCCAGCCTTCACGCCTGCGCCGCTTCCGGTCCTCCGCCCGGAGTGTCTCTTCGTCCTTTTTGACCGTGCTCATCGGAGTGACCCGATCCGCCTCATGCGTCACACCGTTCTATCGCTTCCGCCAGTAAATCACAAAAGAAATGACGACGCTCGCCAACCGGCAGGCCGTCCGCCAGGGGCGGTTTCGAACCCGCCCGCGACCGCGTCGCGCCATCCGTCGATACAGGCTCCAGGGAGCGCTACAAGAGCCGTTTCTGCCGCTTCTCCCTGTCCACGCGCGACGCCGACTGCGACCGCCCGAGGTGCCGGTACGCCACCGGCGTGGCCACGCGGCCCTGGGGTCGGCGTTCCAGAAAACCCGCCTGGATGAGGTACGGCTCGTAGGCGTCCTCGACCGTGCCCCGCTCCTCACCGATGGCCGCCGCCAGGGTATCCAGTCCCACGGGCCCGCCGTCGAACTTGTCGATGATGGTGGTGAGAAGGAGCGTGTCCATCTTGTCGCAGCCCTGCTCATCCACCTCCAGCATCTCCAGGGCCTGACAGGCCACCGGCCGGGTGATCCTGCCCTCGCCGCGGACCTCGGCGTAGTCCCGGACGCGGCGCAGCAGCCGGTTGGCGATGCGCGGGGTGCCGCGGGAGCGGCGGGCGATCTCCATGAAGCCGGCGTCGTCGCCGCCCACGCCCAGGAGCGACGCGGACCGGGTGAGCAGCTTCGCCAGCACGCCGGGCTCGTAGAAGTCGAGTCGGAACACGGCGCCGAACCGGTTGCGCAACGCCGGGGTCAGGAGGCCGGAACGGGTGGTGGCGCCGATGAGCGTGAACCGCTTGAGCTCCAGCTTGATGGACTTGGCGCCGGGCCCTTGTCCGATCATGACGTCCACCTGGAAGTCCTCCATGGCCGGGTACAGCACCTCCTCCACGACGTGGTTGAGGCGGTGGATCTCGTCGATGAACAGGATATCCCCGGCGTCGAGGTTGGTAAGCAGCGCGGCCAGGTCTCCCGGCCGCTCGACCACCGGACCGGAGGTGGGCCGGATCTGCACCTCCATCTCCTTCGAGATCAGATGCGCCAGAGAGGTCTTGCCCAGGCCGGGAGGGCCGTGGAAGAGGAGATGGTCCAGCACGTCGCCGCGCCGTTTGGCGGCCGTGATGGCCACCCCGAGGTTGGCCTTGACCTTCTCCTGTCCGAAATATTCGCTGAACCGCCGGGGCCGGAGGCTTGAGTCGTAGAGGACATCCTCCTCGGTGCCCGCGGGCGAGATGGTCCTGTTTTCCATGAACGCGGCTCCGCTGAACCCGGCGAACCAGTGTCCTGTCCGGCTAAAGGCTGAGCAGACGCAGGGCTTCCTTGAGCACCGTTTCCAGCTCGGAGGCGCCGTTGCCCAGCACCTGACGCACGGCCCGCTCCGCATCCGCGCGGCGGTAGCCGAGGTTCACCAGCGCCGACAGCGCGTCGCCCCGGATCCCCGGAGCGGCAGCCGCCTCCGGGGCGGCATCCGGCAGAGCTTCTATCCTATCACGCAGCTCCACGATCATGCGATCCGCCAGCCGCTTGCCCACCCCCGGGATCGACACCAGCCGGGCCACGTCGCCATCCCGGAGGGCGTCCAGCAGCTCCCCGGCCGCCATCCCCGACAGGATGTTGAGGGCCAGCCGCGGGCCGATGCCCGATACCCCGGTCAGCAGCATGAAGGCCTGCTTCTCCGCGGGGTCGTAGAAGCCGAACAACTGGAGGGCGTCTTCCCGCACGTGGGTGTATACCAGCAGGGTCACGGGCTGTCCCACCTCG
The DNA here is from genome assembly GCA_964630405.1 of uncultured Syntrophobacterales bacterium. GTDB lineage: Bacteria > Desulfobacterota > Binatia > UBA9968 > JAJDTQ01 > JAJDTQ01. Next base: position 95,148 of record CAZVUC010000040.1, read on the forward strand.
GGCAAGCGGTAGAACACGCTGAGCGCCGTGAACAGTTGGTAGCCGACGCCGCCGACGTCCACGATGACCTCGCCCGGCGCCTTGTGGTCCAGTATTCCGCGAACCTTGGCGATCACGATGGGACTCCGTCCGAACCGATGGGCGATGCGGGCAATGGAAGGCCCGCCTTCAGCCTTTGCCGCCAGGCAGCGCGTCCGCGGGCCAGCGCAACCCCCTGGAGCTTCTCCCCCGCCGGCCCGTGGCGGCGAGGACGCCGGCCCCGAAAGCGAACAGATGGCCGTGGCAGATGGCGGCCGCGAGAGCGTCGGCGGCATCCTCCTCGGGTTCGCCGGGCAATCCAAGGATGGCCGTGACCATCTGCTGTATCTGGCCCTTGGCCGCGTGGCCGTACCCGGTCAAAGCCTTCTTGACCTGGACGGCGTTGTATTCGGACACGGCGATATCGCGTTCCGCAGCAGCCAGAAGCGCTATCCCGCGCACCTGGCCGAGCTTGAGCGCGCTCTGGACGTCGCGCGCCAGAAACACCTTCTCGAGGCTGACGTGCCCGGGCTCGTGCTCCCGGATGACCTTGGCCAGCTCGGTGAATATCCGGTGGAGGCGCCGGTCCTGGGATTGGCTGGGGGACGTTCGGACCGTGCCGTGGGCCACGTGTTCCAGGCGGTTGCCCTCCGCGCGGATCACGCCCCACCCGGTCTTGAGGGTTCCGGGGTCTATGCCCAGGATGGTTTCGATATCTCTTTCTCCGACGGCGTCAACCGGCCTTCTCCAGGATCTCGTCCGGAATGTCGAAGTTGGCCGCGACGCTTTGAACATCGTCGTGGTCCTCAAGATCCTCGGTGAGGCTGAGGGTCTGCTCGGCTTCCTTCTCGGCGAGCGTGGTGGTGGTCTTGGGGATCATGGTCACCTCGGCCGACACCACCGGGACGTTGCCGTTGTCGAGGCTCTCCCGCACCGTGGCGAAGTCCTCGGGTCGGGTGACGATCTCGAACACGTCGTCGCTCTCGTTGACGTCCTCGGCGCCGGCCTCCAGGGCGAGCCCCAGCAACGCCTCCTCCTCCACCGCCTCCTTGGACACGACGATGAGTCCCTTGTTGTCGAACATCCAAGCCACGCAGCCCGTCTCGCCGAGACTCCCGCCGTGCTTGTTGAACATCCGCCGGATGTCCGACACCGTCCGGTTGCGGTTGTCGGTCAGGGTCTGCACCAGAAAGGCGGCTCCGCCGGGGCCGTAGCCCTCGTAGCTCACCTCTTCGTAGGACACCCCTTCGAGCTCGCCGGTCCCCTTCTTGATGGCCCGCTCGATGTTCTCGTTGGGCATGCTGTTGTCACGGGCGGTCTGGACGGCGGTGCGCAGGCGCGGGTTGCTCGTGATATCGCCTCCGCCCATGCGGGCCGCCACCGTGATCTCCTTGATGAACTTGGTGAACAGCTTGCCCCGCTTGGCGTCCTTCGCCGCCTTCTTGTGCTTGATGGTGCTCCATTTCGAATGTCCGGACATGACGCGGCACTCTCCTCCAACAGGACTGGTCCCGTTGCCGGGACCGCTTGCGGACCTGCCCTCCGGACCAAGCCCACATGTGAAAAAGTACCACAATACACCACGCCCCGTAAACGGAACCGCCGGCCGGGTCACCGCTTACATGCGGCCGATATTGCGGTATAATCCAACCTCGATGGTTCCTGCACGCCGCCGTGGCCTCGTGCCCTGGGCCGCCGCCTCCCTGGTTCTGGCATACGCCTGCGCCCCCTACGGGCCGGAGCCACCGGCACCGGCTCCGCCGCCCGTCGTTGCCACGCCTCCCGCCGTGCCGCTCACGCAGGAAGGCGTCGCGTCCTGGTACGGGCCCGGCTTTCACGGGAAGAAGACCACCAGCGGAACCGTTTACGACCAGTACGCCATGACCGCCGCGCACCAGACTCTGCCGCTGGGCTCCAACGTGCGGGTCACCAACCTCGCCAACGGCAAGTCGGTGACCGTGCTCATCAACGACCGGGGACCCTTCGCCAAGGGACGGATCATCGACCTCTCCTACGCCGCTGCCCAACTGGTGGACATGATCGGCCCGGGAACGGCGCCGGTGCGGGTGGATGTCCTGGACACGGGCGGCCAGCAGCTCACCGCCATCCCCGCACGTCTCGACTACACCTTGCAGGTCGGAGCGTTCTCGGAGATCGACAAGGCCCGTGAGCTGAAAGCCCGGCTGGAGAGCCGGCACGACAGGCCCGTGGTCATCGAGCCCCATGAGAGTTTCTACCGGGTCCGCCTCGGGACCTTCACCGACGCCGACGAAGCCAGGGAGTACGGCGCCCGCCTGTCCCGCGAGGGAGTTCCCGCGGTGCTGGTTGAGAAGTGGCCGCCGGCGACGAATTGACGGCCGGCCGAGGTCGGTCAACTCAGGAAGTACCGGTCCCCCTCCCGATTCACCCGTTCCTCCGCTACGAGCTTCAGCAGGTGGGCCTCCACCGAAGAGTGGGCCACGCGCATGAGCGCGGGCGGGTAGTCGACGTAGATGACCGCCACCAGGTCGCCGATGGAATGGCGTCCGTCCCGCAGGCCCTGCAGGATCTGGTCCTCGCGCATGAGCCGGTGGTCGATGTACTCGCGGATCTTGGCCATGGGCTCGGTTACGAAAGGACCGTGCCCGGGAAGCAGGAGTCGAATGTCGAGCGAAAGGAGCTTCTCCAGCGACTTCATGTAGTCGACCATGTTCCCCTCGCCCGCCGGCACCACGGTAGTGCCCTTGCCGAGGATATGGTCTCCGGAGAAGAGGATCTTCCTTTCCCGCTCGTAGAAGCAGCAATGCCCGGCCTCGTGGCCCGGGGTGAACACCACCTCCAGCTCGCCGCCGTCATAGGGGATGCGGTCGCCCTCGTCGTAGGTGAAGTCCTCGCCGCCGAGATGGCCGGCCCGCACCCGGGAAATGCCCACTTCGGCGCCCGTGCGCTCTTTCAGCGCCAGCGCGCCGCCGCAGTGGTCCATGTGGATGTGGGTCAGCAGGATGCGGGTGATGCGGGTGCCGCCCAGCGCCTCCATCTCCGCCAGCAGCCCGTCGAGGTTCTCGTCCGAGCCGAGGGCGACGTCGATGACGGTGATCTCCCGCTCACCCAGCAGATACTGGTTGGTCCCTCGGAGGGTCATGTAGCCGGGGTTGGTGGCGGTCAGACAGCGGAGGTTTTCGGCGTTCTCTACCTGGGGCATGGCCTTGTACTCCTCACGTTGCGCGCGGGCGTCTCCGGTGAACCGGGACGCGGGCGGGTTTCATACCCGCCCCTACGCCGTCATTGGTCCGCGACGCCCAGGGTCTCGACGAGCTCCAGGGTCCGGCGCGCCCGCTCGATGATGGGCCGGTCGATGAGCTGGCCGCCGAACGCCACCGAGCCGTCGCCCCGGGCAGCGGCCTCCTCGTAGGCCGCGATGACCTTGCGGGCGTAGTCGACCTCCTCGGGGCCGGGGCTGAAGGCACTGTTGATGGGCGCGATCTGCGACGGATGGATGGACGACATGCCGCTGAAGCCCAGGCGCCGGGATTGCAGGGCAAACCGGGCCAACCCGTCCGGATCCTGGAGATCCACCCAGACGCCGTCCACCGCCTGGACATGGGCCGAAGCCGCCGCCACCACCAGGGCCGAGCGGGCGTAGAGCAGCTCCTGCGCCTCTCCCTCCCGGGAGGCAGGCAGTCCCAGCTCCCGCCCGAAGTCCTCCGCGCCGAACATGAGCCCCACGACCCGCGGCGAGCACCCGGCGATGGCCGGAGCCGCCAGGAGTCCCCTGGGACTCTCGATGGCCACCAGCATCCTCACCGTAACGCCGGTGGCCGCTTCGTGGTCCGCCACCAGGGACTCGACCGTGGCGATCTCTTCCGGCGATTCCACCTTGGGGAGCACCAGCCCGTCGAGCCCCGGACACAGCACCGCCGCCAGATCGTCCGCCATGCGCTGGTGTCCGATGGCGTTGATGCGCACGTACCGGAGCGGCTCCCGGGCTCCCCGCTCCCGGCCCAGGGCTTCGCCGATGAGGCGCCGCGCCTGATCCTTCTCCGCCGGCGCCACGCCGTCCTCGATATCCAGCATGAGGGCGTCGGCGTCCAGCCCCAGCGCCTTGTCGATCATCCGCTGCCGGTGTCCCGGCACGAACATCCAGGAACGTTGTAGATTCATGGTCATGTGTTTCAGTACGACCGCGGCATGCCCAGCACGTGCTGCCCGAGGTAGGCCAGCACGAGGTTGTTGCTCACCGGCGCGATGGTCAGGAGCCGCGTCTCCCGGAACTTGCGCTCGACGTCGTAGTCCACCGACAGTCCGTAGCCGCCGTGGGTGGTCATGCAGGCGTTGGCGGCCTCCCACGACGCTTCCGAGGCAAGCAGCTTGGCCATGTTGGCCTCGGCGCCGCAGCGCTCGCCACGGTCGAACTTCGAGGCCGCCTGCCAGCGCACCAAGTCCGCCGCCTCGATGTGGGCGTAGGCCTGGACGATGGGGAACTGGATCCCCTGGTTGGCGCCGATGGGGCGGCCGAACACCTCCCGCTCGCCGGCGTAGCGCGACGCCCGGTCCACGAACCAGCGGCCGTCCCCCACCGCCTCGGCGGCGATCAGGATGCGCTCGGCGTTCCAGCCGTCGATGATGTAGCGGAAGCCCATGCCCTCCTCGCCGATGAGGTTTCCCGCCGGCACCTCCAGGTCGGCGAAGAACAGCGCGTTGGTGTGATGGTTGATCATCATGTCCAGCGGCTTCACTTCCAGCGCGTCCCCGGCTTCCCTCAAGTCCACCAGGAACGCCGACAAACCGCGGGTCTTGTCCTCGAGCTCGTCGTAGGGGGTGGTCCGGGCCAGCAGCAGCATCAGGTCCGACTGCAACACCCGGGAGATGAAGATCTTCTGGCCGTTGACCACGTAGCGGTCGCCCTTGCGCACGGCAGTCGTGCGGATGCGGGTGGTCTCGGTGCCGGAATCGGGCTCGGTGACGCCGAACGCCTGGAGCCGGATCTCGCCGCTGGCCACCCCGGGGAGGTAACGCCGCTTCTGCTCCTCGCTGCCGTGCCGCAGCACCGTGCCCATGGTGTACATCTGCGCGTGGCACGCGGTGGCGTTGCCGCCCCAGCGGTTGATCTCCTCCAGGATGATGCTCGCCTCGGTGATGCCGAGCCCGATGCCGCCGTACTCCTCGGGGATCAGCGCCGCCAGCCAGCCCAGTTCCGTGAGCCTGCGCACGAACGCCTCCGGGTACTCGCCCCTGGCGTCCACCTCCCGCCAATAGGGGTCTGAATAGTCCTGGCAGACCTTGCGGATCTCCTCCCGGAGCTGCACCTGATCCTCGGTCAGGGTGAAATCCATCATGGGTGTGCGGTACTATACAGAGAGGAGGCGCCTAATGCCAATTTGGCCGATGCTGACAGCCTTTACCCTCGCCCTGACGACGGCGACCCTCGGCGCGCAGTCGCCCGCGACGCTGGACATCGGGAAGTTCTCGGCATCGAAAGCCGGCGGACCCTTTCCCGACGGTTGGGAACCTCTCACCTTCGAGAAGATCGCGAAGCACACGGAATACTCGCTGGTGGAGGACAACGGCACCGTGGCGGTCAAGGCGGTCAGCCGGGCGTCGGCGTCCGGGCTGGTGCGCCAGGTGGACATCGACCCGATGCAATACCCCGTGATGGAGTGGCGCTGGAAGGTCGAGAACATCCTCGAGAAGGGCGACGTCACCCGGAAGGAAGGCGACGACTACCCCGCCCGGATTTACATCACATTCAAGTATGACCCGGGCAAGGTGGGCATGTTCGAACGGGCGAAGTACGAGGCCATCCGGCTCGCCCGTGGAGAATACCCGCCCATGGGCGCCATTACCTACATCTGGGAGAGCAAGAGCCCGGTGGGAACCATCGTCCCCAACCCATACACCGACCGGGTCCGAATGATCGTGGTGGAAAGCGGCAGCGAGAAGGTGGGGCGCTGGGTCAGCGAATCGCGAAACATCGCCGAGGACTACAGAATGGCCTTCGGCGGGGACCCGCCGCGGATTTCCGGAGTCGCCCTGATGACCGATACCGACAACACCGGCGAAGCCGCGGTCGCTTACTTCGGCGACATCGTGTTCAAAGCGCGGTGACCGCCGGCCGGGTTTTCACACTTCCGCATAGCCTGTGCTACCCTGCGACAGAGGCACTGATACCCGCAAACGTCATTCCCGCGGAAGCGGGAAGCTGGATTCCCGACCCCGATCGGGGTCGGGGGCAGGCTTTCCGCGGGAATGACGATAAGTGGAAGGAGATCGCCCATGGCAGTCGTTAAGGGCTGGGAAGGACGCTATTTCGAGGACTTCAACGTCGGCGACGTGTACCGGTGCCGGGTCGGGCGCACGGTGACGGAGAACGACAACATCTGGTTCACGCTGCTCACCAACAACAGCAACCAGATCCACTTCAACAACGAGTACGGCAAGCGCACCGAGTTCGGGAAATGCCTGATCAACAGCGCCCTGACCCTGGCCATCGTGGCGGGCATGGGCGTGGCCGACGTGAGCGAGAACGGCTTCGCGCTGGGCTGGGACCAGATTACGCTGCCCAACCCGCTGTTCGCCGGCGACACGCTCTACTCCCAGTCCGAGGTGGTGGAGAAGCGCGACTCCAGGTCCAAGCCCCAGTGGGGCATCGTCAAGGTCCGCACCCGCGGCGTCCAGCAGGAAGGCAAGGTGGTCATCGACTACGCCCGCAGCGTCATGGTCTGGCGCAAGGAGTTCGCTCCCCGGCGCGACATCTTCCCGGAGATCGTCGACGGTGAGTAGCGGCCTGGCGCTCGACGGCGTGCGGGTCATGGCCTTCGAGCAGGTGCTCGCGGGCCCCTTCGGCACCGGCCTTTTGGCGGAGATGGGGGCCGAGGTCATCAAGATCGAGCGCCCGGGCGTCGGCGACCTGATCCGCCACTGGGACACCGCGGTGAAGGGCCTGTCGTCGGGCTACGTGTGGCTGAACCGAAACAAGAGAAGCCTCACGGTGGACGTCAAGAAGCCCGAGGGCCTGGAGGTCCTCCACAAGCTCGCCGAAACCACCGACGTCTTCTTCGAGAACTACGCCCCCGGGGTGGCCGAGCGCGTGGGGCTGGGCTGGGACACCCTCCACGAGATCAACCCGCGCCTCGTCTACTGTTCGCTGTCCGGCTACGGCCAGGACGGCCCCTACCGCGACGTCAAGGCTTACGACCTGCTCATCCAGGGCGAGGCCGGCATCATCGCCACCACCGGCTATCCCGACAAACCCGCCCGGGCCGGCGTGTCCGTGTCCGACATCGCCTCCGGCATGTACGCGGCCCTGGGCATCGTGCTGGCGCTGTTCCAGCGGGAAAAGACCGGCACGGGGCAAGTCATCGACATCTCCATGTTCGAGAGCATCCTCTCCTGGTTGGGGTACTTCCCCCACCACTACTGGCACCGGGGCGAGGAGCCCGACCGGGTAGGCATGCGGCACCACTACGTCACCCCCTACGGCCCCTACATGGCCGGGGACGGCGAGTACGTGAACCTCGCCGTGGCCACGCCCAAGGACTGGGAGGTCTTCTGCCTCAAGGTGATGCAGCGGCCGGCGCTGATGGAGGACCCCCGCTTCGCCACGGTGGAAGCGCGCAAGGAGAACCGGGGAGTGCTCGAGGAGACCATCGAGCAACTCTTCCTGGAGCACGGCCACGAGACCTGGCTCAAGCGCCTCCAGGAGGCCGAGCTGCCCAACGGCAAGGTCCGCGGCATCGCCCAGGTGCTGGCCCACCCCCAGGCGGCCGCCCGCCGCATGATCCGGGAGGTGGATTCCCCCGTGGGCAAGGTCCCGGTCATCGGCAGCCCGCTCAACCTGTCGGACAGCCCCGCCCGCTACGACCCCATCCCGGAGCTCGGCGACGCCACCGACTCGATCCTCGAAGAGCTGGGCTACGACGCCGAGGCAATCGCGCAACTGCACCGGGATCAGGCGGTGTAAGTCCCGCGGCCGGCCTGCCCCGCGCTCCGAAAACCCTTCCGTTTTTCGAATCTTCGCAGGGCCCCATGTTGACCTTGACCGATCAGGGATGGGGGCTCGCTGAAGCCTCGGGCACGCCGCCCGCCATCGCGAGCATGGCGTGCAGCAGCACGTTGCAGCCCATCTCCAGAGCCTCCGAGGTCGCGCTCTCGATCTCGTTGTGGCTGATGCCGTCTTCGCAGGGCACGAAGATCATGCCGGTGGGAACCACCGTGCAGACCTGACAGGCATCGTGGCCGGCGCCCGACACGATGTCCTGGTGGGTGTACCCCAGCCCGGCCGCAGCCTCTCGAACCGCTTTCACGCACCGGGCATTGAACTCGATCGGAGGCTTCTCCCAGATCTGGTCGACGGTCACCTCCACGTCGCCCCGCTCGGCAATGGCGGTGAACGAATCGCGAACCTCGGCATCCATCGCGGCCAGGACGCCGGCATCGGGATGGCGGATGTCGACGGAGAACCGCACCTCGCCGGGAATGGTGTTGCGGGAGTTCGGGCTCACGTCGAACTGACCGACGGTGCCGACCGCATCCGGCGCCTTGCCGAGCGCGATGTCCTCGACCCGTGCCGCCATCCGCGCCGCCGCCGCCAGTGCATCCTTGCGGGCGGGCATCGGCGTCGTACCGGCGTGCGAATCGCGTCCGCGCACCTCGACGTCGTACCAGCGCTGGCCCTGGGCGCCGCTGACCACCCCGATGGGGACCCCCTCTGCCTCGAGGATCGGACCCTGCTCGATGTGGGCCTCGAACAGGGCCCCCAGGGGGTGCTCGCCGCAGGACTCGGTCCCCCTGTACCCGATACGCGCGAGCTCGTCGCCGAGCGTCTCGCCCTCGGGGCTCCGGACCCCGTAGGCGAAGTCCCGATCGAACAGTCCCGCGAACACCCCGGACGCGATCATCCCGGGGGCGAAGCGCGAGCCTTCCTCGTTGGTCCAGTTGATGACCTCGATCGGCGCTTCCGTCTCGACCCCGG
>CAZVUC010000041.1:0-24922 GCA_964630405.1 uncultured Syntrophobacterales bacterium
ATTGGTAAGCCACCTGACTCTGGATCAGGCGATTGTAGGTTCGAGTCCTACCTCCTCAGCCACGGTCCCATCGTCTAGCGGTTAGGACGCTGGCCTCTCACGCCAGAAACACGGGTTCGAGTCCCGTTGGGATCACCACCCAACATCTCCTCCACGCGGTCCGCCCGACCGCATCGGTTTTCAGCGCAGACGTTTTCCGAGGCTTGAACCGGCATCCCGCTCCATGGCGGGCCAGGCTTCCTGTTCGATGCCTTCGCCGGTGAACTGGGCGGCGAGGGTGGCGTAGGGTTCCGGCAGGTCCACCGCCACGGCGCCGGCCCAGAGTCCGTCAAGGTCGTAGAACCGCCGCACGGGTTCGTAGAAGATGTGCACGAGGACGTCGGAGAAGTCCATGAGCACCCACTGGCCGCGGGCGATCCCCTCGCTGGCAAGCGGACGCAGGCCGCGGTGGCGGCCGTCCTCCTTGAGTCCCTCCGCGATGCTTTGGACGTGCCGGTCGGAGCGGCCGGAACAGATGATGAAGTAGTCGGCGATGGTGGTCAGGCCGCCGACCTCCAGCAGGGCAAGGTCCTGGGCCTTCTTCTCGAGCGCGAAGCCGCAGAGCAGCAGCGCCTTATCCCTGGCTTCGAGGGCCTCGGACACTAGCACTCCGGCGGCTCGTTGTAGAGGCGTTGTTCTTTCACGTAGCGTTGCACTTCCGCAGGGACCAGGTGGCGAATCGATTTCCCCTTTCCGAGCAGCTCCCGTATGGCCGAGGCCGACACCGGCAGATCCGTCAATCGCTTGAACAGGATCTCCTTGCCGGACTCGTTCCGGAAGCCGGACCGGACCGGATCATAGCAAAACGCCTCCCGCACGACAACGGGGATCTTCTCGTAGGGCAACGCGTCGCCGAACCCCGGACGGGAGGTCACGATGACGTGGGTGAGCGCCAGCAGCTCCCGCCAGTCCTTCCAGGAGCCGATGAGCAGAAAGGCGTCGAGGCCCAGGATCAGATACAAGTCGTCCTCCGCGTCCATTCCAGCGGCGAAATGGCGCACGGTATCGATGGAATAGGAGGCTCCCGGGCGGGTGACCTCCACGTCGGAGACGCCCAGGCCGGGGTTGTCCGCCACAGCCAGCCGCACCATCTCCAGGCGGTGACGCGCCGCCGCCCCCGGACGGCCGCTCCGGTGCGGCGGCACGCCGCACGGCACGAAGCGGACCTCGTCCAGAGCGAAAGCTTCCCGCACCTCCTCGGCGCTCCTCAGGTGGCCGCGGTGGATGGGGTCGAAGGTGCCGCCGAACAGGCCGAGTCGCATGGGAGCGTTCAGGTACGGACCTGCCCGTCGCCGAAGACGAAGAACTTGGTGCTGGTAAGCTCTTCCAGCCCCATGGGGCCGAAGGCGTGGATCTTGCTGGTGCTGATGCCGATCTCGGCACCGAGGCCCAGCTCGCCGCCGTCGTTGAAACGCGTGGAGGCGTTGACCAGCACCGCGGACGACTGGACCCGCGCCACGAAGTCCTCGGCCTTGCCGCGGTCCGCGGTGACGATGGTCTCGGTGTGGTCCGAGCCGTATTGCCGGATGTGCTCGATGGCCTCGTCCATGTCCGCCACCACCCGCACCGCCAGCACCAGGTCCAGGTATTCCTCGTGCCAGTCCGCCTCGCTGGCCAGGGCCACGCCGTTCACCAGCGCCCGGGTCTTCTCGCAACCCCGCACCTCCACGCCGCTCTCTCTCAGCTTGTCGATGACCGCGGGCAAAAACCGCGGCGCCACCGCCTCATGGACCAGCAGGGTCTCCATGGCGTTGCACACCGAGGGCCGCTGGACCTTGGCGTTGAGGGAGATGCGCTCCGCCATGTCCAGGTCGGCGTCGCTGTCCACATAGACGTGGCACACCCCCTTGTAGTGCTTCACCACCGGCACCCGGGAGTTGGCCGCCACGAACCGGATGAGTTCCTCGCCGCCCCGGGGTATGACGAGGTCCACGTATTCCTCGAGCTTGAGCAGCTCATGGATCATCGCCCGGTCGGTGGAGGCCACCACCTGCACCGCGTCTTCCGGCGCCCCCGCTTGCGCACAGGCCTGCCGCAGCACGTCGCCGACCGCCTGGTTGGAGAACCGGGCCTCGCTGCCGCCCTTGAGGATGACGGCGTTGCCCGATTTGATGCAAAGCGAAGCGGCGTCCGCGGTGACGTTGGGCCGGGCCTCGTAGATGATGGTGATGACCCCCAGGGGTATCCGCATCCGGCCGACCTCGAGGCCGTTGGGCCTTTGCCACTTGCGGGTGACCTCCCGCACGGGATCGGGCAGAGCGACGATGTCCCGGATGCCCGCGGCCATGGCCGCCACCCGCTGGGGATTCAGCGTCAGCCGGTCGATCATCGCCTTGGAGAGCCCCTTCTCCCCCGCGGCGCGGACGTCCCGGCCGTTCTCGGCGATCAGAAAATCCTGCCGCGCCTCGATGCCGTCGGCCATGGCCGCAAGGGTCCGGTTCTTCAGGTCGGTGGAAAGATTGGCCAGGGCGCCAGCGGCTTCCCTGGCCCGCCGCCCGATGGCGAGCGCTTCCTCGGCTACTGCCATGTGAATTCCCTTTCGGTGCCGTCCGGCTCTAAAGCAGCACGAGATCGTCCCGGTGGATGATCTCGTCGTAGGCCTTATATCCCAGGATGGACTCGATCTTGCCCGAGTGCGACCCCTTGATCTTCTGGAGCTCCTGCGAGCTGTAGTTCACCAAGCCCCTGGCGAACTCCCGGCCGCTGTCGTCCACGCACCGCACGCACTCGCCGGCGCCGAAGGAGCCGCGTATGTCCCTCACCCCCGAGGGCAGCAGGCTCTTGCCCTTGACCGTCACCGCGGCGAACGCCCCGTTGTCCACCACCACCTCCCCGGAAGGATTGAGGTTGTGGAGGATCCAGTGCTTGCGGCTGGTGAGCCGGTTCTCTTCCGGCAGTATCAGGGTGCCCGACTCGCGGCTGCCGTCGAACAGGCCGTTCAACACCTCCCGCTCCCGCCCGTTGGCGATCACGGTGGGGATGCCGGCCTGGCTCGCCTGCTCCGCCGCACAGAGCTTCGAGAACATGCCTCCCCGTCCCAGCTCCGACGGCCGGGTGTCCTCGGCCGCGTTCTTGGCCGCGGCCAGATCGGTGACCAGCGGCATGAGCCGGGCGTCGTCGCTGGACCTCGGATCGCGGTCGTAGACGCCGTCCACGTCGCTCAGTATCACCAGCAGGTCCATCTCCATGAGCGTGGCCACCAGCGCCGAGAGCTGGTCGTTGTCGCCGAACTTCATCTCTTCCACCGCCACCGTGTCGTTCTCGTTGACGATGGGAATGATGTCCCAGTCCAGCAGCGTCTTGAGCGTGTTCTTGGCGTTGAGGTAGCGCTTGCGGTTGGCCAGCTCCTCGTGGGTCAGCAGCACCTGCGCCACCTGCTTCTGGTATCCGGCGAACGAGTTCTCGTACAGCGCCATGAGCCGGATCTGGCCCACCGCCGCCAGCGCCTGCTCCTGGGGAAGGTCGCTGGGGCGTTTGCTGAGCCCCAGGCGGCTGATGCCCGCCGCGATGGCGCCGGAGCTGACGATCACGAGCTTCTTTCCCTGATCGTGCAACGCCGCCAGCTCGCGCACCAGCCGTCCGATACGGCGCGCGTGCAGCCCGCGCTCGGAAGACAGGATGCGGCTCCCGATCTTCACCACCACCCGCTTCGCCCGGTGGACGTATTTGCGTCTCAGATCAGCCATGAGACTCCAAGTTCCTGTCTTCTCCGGCCACGGTCAGGCTCCGCTCCCTCAAGCCGTCCGCGATCATGTCCCTGAGGCGGTCGAGTCCTTCTCCGGTGACCGCCGATATGGCGCAGAAGCGGCAACCGCGCGACCGGAAATGCTCCTCCAGCTCCCGTGTCGCGCTCCGGTCGGGAAGCAGATCCACCTTGTTGGCCGCCACGATCTGCGGCTTGCGCGCCAGCTCCTCGTCGAACAGCTCCAACTCCCGGTTCACCGTCTCGAAATCCGTTTTCGGATGCCTGTCGCCGGCCTGGAACACATCCAGGACATGGACCAGCAACCCGGTGCGGGTCACGTGCTTGAGAAAGCGATGCCCCAGTCCTTCGCCGCGGTGGGCCCCTTCGATGAGCCCGGGAATGTCCGCCGCCACGAAGCTGCCGTCGCCGTGCCGCACCACCCCCAGGTTCGGCACCAGGGTGGTGAAGGGATAGTCGGCGATCTTGGGCCGAGCCGCCGAGATCACCGATATCAGCGTGGACTTGCCCGCGTTGGGCAGCCCGATGAGGCCCACGTCGGCGAGCAGCCGAAGCTCCAGCCGAAGCTCCCGCTCTTCGCCGGGAAGGCCCGGCTGGGCGAAACGCGGCGCCTGCCGGGTGGAGCTGGCGAAACGGCTGTTGCCCTTGCCGCCCTTGCCGCCACGGGCCACCACCACCTCACCCGAGGCATCCTCGATATCCACGATCAGCTCGCCCGTGTCCACGTTCCGGATCATGGTCCCCACCGGCACCCGTATGATCCGGTCGGCGCCGTTCCTGCCGTGCTGGTCCTTGCCGCGCCCGTGCTGGCCGCGGTCCCCGCGGTACAACCGCTGGTAGCGCAGGTCCAGCAGCGTGGACAGGTGCGGGTCCGCCACCACCCGCACATGGCCGCCGTCGCCGCCGTCGCCGCCGTCCGGGCCGCCCTTGGGCACGAACTTCTCCCGGCGGAAGCTCATGCAGCCGCGGCCGCCGTCGCCGGCCTTCACCGTGATCTCAACCTCGTCGACGAACTTCATGACGCGTGCGCTCTGGCTTGCCCGCGGTTACGGCGCGGCAACACCGATTGCGACAAAGCGAGGAAAGGAATACGAGGAAAGGAATGCGGCGGGGCCGCAAGGACGGAGGCCCTCCACGCGTGCGATCATGCACGCGACGGCCTCTCAGGCTGGTATGATGGCGACCCGCTTGCGCGACCGGCCCCAGCGCTTGTACTCCACCGTGCCCTCGACCAGGGCGAACAGCGTGTAGTCGCGACCCATGCCGACGTTCTTGCCCGGATGGATCCTGGTGCCCAACTGACGGACCAGGATGTTGCCCGCCTTGACGTGCTCTCCGCCATAGCGCTTGACGCCGCGCCTCTGTCCGTGACTGTCGCGACCGTTGCGCGAGCTTCCGCCTGATTTCTTGTGCGCCATCGGTTGTTCCGCCTCACGCCTGGATTTCGGTGATTCTCAGGGTCGTCTGCATCTGGCGGTGGCCCTGTTTCCGCTTGTAGCCCTTCCGCCTCTTCTTCTTGAAGACGATGATCTTCTTGGCGAGCCCCTGCTCCACGATCTCCGCGGTGACCTGGGCCTGCTCCACGACCGGAGTGCCGATGGTCGCCTGCTCGTCATCGCCGCCGCTCACCAGCAACACCTCGTCCAGGGTCACGGTGGCGCCGACCTCTCCGCCCAGGCGCTCCACGTCCACCATCTCTCCCTCGGCCACCCGGTACTGCTTCCCACCCGTCTTTATGACTGCATAACGTCCCATAGTTGCATGACTTTGTAATGGAGAAGCGCCCGATTGTCAAATGCTCGCGCGGTTTGGCCGGAAGCCGTACGCGGCCAAGTTTCAAACCCGCCCGTATACGTTACGGCCTGACGTCCAGCAACCGGAGTTCCATCGCGTAGGTGCCCTGCCAGTCGTTCTCCCTCAGGCGGTAGGCGATGTCCACCTTGTCCTTCAGCCGCACGGGGAGCTTCTCGGGAGGGCCGAAGGCCACCGCGGTAACGGTGTGCTGGTCGTGCCGGAACCGGAAGCGCGACACCGTGTTGAAGTCCCGGCGCTCGCATACCTCCACTCCACGGGTCTGGAACACCGGCTCGGGATTGCCCACCCCGAAGGGGCCCAGTTGCCGCAGCTCCCGCACCAGGCCGAGGCTCAACTGCCGGAAGTCCACCTCGGCGTCGATATCGAGGTAGGGCAGCAGGTCTTCCTCGCTCAGGAGCTCCGCCGCGGCCTCCTCGAAACGCGCCGCAAAGGGCTCGAGGTTGCCCTCCCGCATGCTCAGGCCGCCGGCGTACTCGTGGCCGCCGAAACGCTCCAGCAAGTCCGCGCAGCGCCGCATGGCCCGCACCATGTGGAACCCGCGGATGCTCCTTCCCGAGCCCTTGCCGTCGCCGTCCTCGAAGCCGACGACGATGGTGGGACGGTGAAACCGCTCGACGATGCGCGAGGCCACGATGCCGAGCACGCCCGGATGCCAGCCCCGGCTGCCCACCACGATGGACCAGCGGTCGTGAAGATTTCTTTCCTCGATCTGCGCCAGCGCCTCGTCCAGCACCTGCGCCTCGGTCTCCCGGCGCTCGCGGTTGTGCCCGTCCAGCTCCCGGGCGATCTCTTCCGCGGTCTCCGCGGAATCCGTGGTCAGCATCTCCACCACCTTGACCGCGGCGTCCATGCGGCCGGCGGCGTTGATCCGCGGTCCGAGCTGAAAGGCCACGGTGCCGGCGTCCACCGCCCCGGCGCGCACTCCCACCACTTCCCTGAGGGCGACGATGCCCGGACGGGTGGAGCTCCCCAGCTCCACCAGGCCCCGGCGGATGAGCACTCGGTTGGTGCCGCGCAGCGGCACCATGTCGGCGATGGTGCCCAGCGTCACGATGTCCAGGTGACGCCGGATGTCGGGCACGCCGTCCGGCTCGAACCAGCCTGATTTCCGGAGACTCGCCCGCAGCCCGATGACGAGATAGAAGGCCAGTCCGGCCGCGCAAAGGCCCTTGTCGGGAAAGGCGCAGTCAGTCCGCTGGGGGTTGATGACGGCCGCCGCCGCGTCGGGCAGCCGCTCCGGCAACTGGTGGTGGTCGACGATGACCACGTCCATGCCCAGGGTCCTCGCGTAGGCCACCTCGTCCGCGTTGGAGATGCCGCAGTCGACGGTGATGATGAGCGCCACGTCCCGGGAATGGAGGTGCTCGATGCCCTGACGGCTCATGCCGTAGCCCTCGTCGATCCGGTGCGGGATGTAGAACATGGGCTCACGGCCGATCTCGCGCAGGAACGACACCAGCACGGCGGCTCCGGTGGTGCCGTCCACGTCGTAGTCGCCCCAGATGCAGACCCGCTCGCCGTCCCGCAACGCGCTGCAGATGCGCTCCACGGCGTCGTGCATGCCCGCCAGCAGGTCGGGGGAAGGCAGGTCCGTGCTCAGGCTGGAAGAAAGAAAGCGGCGGGCCGCATCCGGCTCCGCGAAACCGCGTTGCGCCAGGATGCGGGCCAGCAGCAGCGGAAGCTTCAGGTCCCGGGACAGGAGAGCCGCCGCGGTTTCATCGGCCTCCTTGAGGATCCAGCGCTTCGGGGCGTCATCCAACTTACGCTGCCGGCGCTATCGCCTTCGGCCTTTCTCGAAGAAGAGGATCGTGGGAGTGGCAACGAAGATGGTGGAATAGAGTCCCGCCAGGAAGCCGACGAAGAGCGTGAAGGCGAAGGGCCGGATCACGCCGCCGCCCAGGACCAGAAGCGCCGTCAGCACCAGCAGCGTCGTCACCGTGGTGAGGATGGTACGGCCGAGGGTCTCGTTGATGCTCGTGTTGATGATCTTTTCCATGGAGTCGCGCCGGTACTTGCGCATGTTCTCGCGGATGCGGTCGCAGATCACCACCGTGTCGTTGACCGAGTAGCCGGCGATGGTCAGCAACGCGGCCACGATGGGAAGGTCGAGCTCGAAATTGGCGACCACCAGCGCCCCCAGCGTGATCAGCACGTCGTGGATCAGGGCGACGATGGCGCCCAGCCCGAAGCGCAGCTCGAACCGGATCCAGATATACGCGCCCATCATGATGGTGGCGAAGATGACGGACAGGATGCCCCTTCGGCGCAGGTCGTCGCCGACCTTGGGGCCCACCGACTCCACCCGCAGCACTTCGTAGGAACCCTGCCCGTGGCCCTGGTCGAGGACGTTCCGGATGTCCCGGCCCACGGTGTCGATCTGGGCGGCCGACTTCTCCATGCGGATCAGGTACTCGCCCGAGCCGCCGCCGCCGAAGTCCTGCACCACTCCGCCCAGCGGGGACTGGTCCAGCGTGGCCCGCAACTGTCCGATGGTCACCGCATCGCCGAACTTCACGTGGACCATGGTGCCGCCTTCGAAATCGACCCCGAGATTCGGGCCCTTGGTGAACAACAGCAGCAGCACGCCGACGATGAGCACCGACGACAAGATGAAACCCCATCGGCGATAGCTCAAGAAGGGTATCTGGGTTCCCGGCTTGATGATTTCCATAGTCTTCGTCGTCCGTGTCGCTACACCCGGGTCCCGATTCCTAAACGGAGAGCTTGACCAGGTTCCGCCTGGTCAGGCGGTAGTCGTAGTAGATACGCGTTCCGTACACCGCGGAAATGACCGTCGTGAGGATGCCGACGCACAGGGTGACCGCGAAGCCGCGGATCGGGCCGGTGCCGAACTGGAACAGGATGACTCCGGCGAGAAAGGTCGTCAGGTTCGAGTCGAGGATGGCCGGGATGGCGCGCTCGTAGCCCGTATCCACCGCGGATCGCGGCGACTTTCCGTTCCGCACCTCTTCGCGGATGCGTTCGTTGATCAGCACGTTGGCATCCACGGCCATGCCCAGCGTCAGGATGATGCCGGCGATGCCGGGCAGGGTGAGCACCGCTTCGAAGCCCGCGAGAATCGCCATCATGAAGAAGATGTTCAGCACCAGCGCGACGTCCGCCAACACCCCCGCGCCCCGGTAGTAGGCCATCATGAAAATGAGCACCAGGACGCTTCCGAGAATGAAGGAAAAGATCCCCTTCTCCACCGAGTCGCGCCCCAGAGACGGCCCCACGGTGCGCTCTTCCAGTATCCTCACCGGGGCGGGCAGCGCGCCCGCGCGGAGCACGATGGCCAGGTCCCGGGCCTCCTGGAAGCTGAAGTTTCCGGTGATGGAGGCCACGCCGCCGGAGATCCGCTCGCGGATCTGCGGCGCGGAATAGACCCGGCCGTCCAGCACGATGGCCAGCAGCCGCCCGACGTTCTCCCCGGTGAGCCGGTCGAAGGCGGTGCTGCCCACGGAGTTCAGCGCCAGCTCGACGTACAGGCCCTCCAGTTGATCGCCCCGGCGGACGTTGGCGTCGGCGATGGCGTCGCCGGTCATCAACGTGCGCGCTTCCAGCAGGTAGGGGATCTTCTCGCGGCGCACCCCGGACGAAGCCGTGTCCTCGTAACCGTACAGCACCTCGCGTCCCGGCGGCGCACCCGACTGCTCGGCCGCCCGCACGTCTCCGCGCTCGTCCACGAGCTTGAACTCCAGCAGCGCGGTCTTGCCGATGAGCGCCTTGGCGCGCTCCGGATCCTGTATCCCGGGAAGTTGGACGAGTATATCGTACTGTCCCTGGCGCTGGATGGTGGGCTCGGTGACACCGAACTGGTCGATGCGGTTGCGGATGGTCTCCAGCGTCTGATCCACCGCGAAGTCACGGATGTTCTCGAGCTCCCGGGCCACGAACGCCGCCCGCAGCTCCGCTCCGTCGCTACCCGCGCTCGAGGCTGACACCTCCAGTTGCGTGAACTCGGCGGTCAGGAGCTCACGAATGCGATCCGCGCTGCCCGGCGGGGCCGTGACCACCAGCTCCCCGGCGCTGTTGATCTCCAGGCCCGTGAACGCGATGCCGCGCTCCCTCAACTCGTCCCGGAGGGCGGTCCGCGCCCGCCGCATACGGTTCTCCACCGCCTTCTCCACCTCCACTTCCAGCACGAGATGCGATCCGCCCTGAAGGTCCAAGCCTAGACGGATGCCGTTCTCGGGCAGGAACCACAGGCCGGACACGAAGCTCGGGGCCAGATAGACCCCCGCCGCCCCCAAGCAGACCACCAACAGGACCAAGCGAATTACCAGGCTTTGACGCATGCTAGTTTCCCCAACCTACTTTCCCTTGACCTCCTTGGCCCCGGCCGCCTTTTCGCCTCGGAAGAGCTGGGCGATATGGCTCCGGCTCACCCTGATCTTCACGTTGGGCGCCACTTCCAGGGTCAACTCGGTCTCCGTCAGCGCCTGAATCTTGCCGAACACGCCGCCCGTGGTCATGACCTCGTCGTTGCGCTTGAGCTGCGTCAGCATGTTCCGGTGCTCTTTGGCCTTGCGTTGCTGGGGTCGGATCAGGAGAAAGTAGAAAACCGCGAAAATGAGCACCAGAGGCAGCATGCTGATGAAGGTGCTGGGGCCTCCTCCGGCCTGCGCATAGGCTACGTCCCACATATTCTCTCCTTCAAGACTTCTTCAGTGTGCCGGCAACCGGCGTTCCACCCCGGCCGAGGGTCCTGCGCCGCGCGGTCTCAACCGGCCGCCTCGGGGAGGTTCCACACCCCGCCCGCGACGTTGTCCAAGCTCGACCGATCCCGAATGGCCCCGCGCAACTCCGCCATCAACCGTTGATAGTAGCAGACGTTGTGCAACGTGTTCAGATAGGCCGCCAGGATTTCGCCGGCCACGTAGAGGTGGCGAAGATAGGCACGCGAAAAATGCCGGCAACCGTAGCACGGGCAGCCTTCGTCCACGGGACGCGGGTCCCTGGCGAAGGCCGCGTTCTTGATGCTGAGCTTCCCGGTGGCGGTGTATAACGTGCCGTTCCTGGCATTCCTCGTCGGCAGAACGCAATCGAACAGATCATAACCGGACCGCACCCCATGAATCAAGTCTTCGGGCTTTCCCAGCCCCATGAGGTAGCGCGGGCGGTCCTCCGGCAGCAGCCCGGCGGTGAAGCTCCCGATCTCCGCCAGCAGCGCGCGCCCCTCGCCGATGCCCAGCCCGCCGGCGGCGAAACCGTCGAAGGGGAGGTCCCGCAGACGGGAAACACAGTCTTCCCGCAAGTCCTTGAAGACGCCCCCCTGGACGATCCCGAACAGCGCGCCGTCGCGGTTCCGGGGCACATCCAGCGACCGCCGGGCCCAGCGAACGGTCCGATCCGTCGATTTCTTGACGTACTCCCGGTCCGCCGGGTACGGGATGCACTCGTCCAGCACCATGGCCACGTCCACGCCCAGCGCCTGCTGGATGCCGACCACCTTCTCGGGGGTCAGGAAATGCGACGAGCCGTCCAGATGGGAGCGGAAGGCGACCCCCTCCTCGGTGATCCTGCGCATGGACGCCAGGCTCAACACCTGGTAGCCGCCGCTGTCCGTGAGGATCGGCCGCTCCCACCCCATGAAGGCGTGCAAGCCGCCGAGGTCGCGGACCACCTCCTCCCCGGGCCGCAGGTATAGGTGGTAGGTGTTGCAGAGGACGATCTGGCTCGACACCTCCAGCAGGTCCCGAGGCGACAACGCCTTTACCGCGCCACGGGTCCCCACCGGCATGAACGCGGGGGTCTCCACCGCGCCGTGGGAGGTCTCAAGGAGGCCTGTCCTTGCCCGGCTGTCCGGGTCATTGTCGGTGACCGTGAATTTCATGGTGGTGAGGCGGTCCTGAGCGTCGCGGAACGAAGTCGAAGGACGGCGCGCGCCTAAAGAATGAGCATGGCGTCGCCATAGCTGTAGAAGCGGTATCCGCGCTCGATGGCCTCGGCGTAGGCGCGCCGTACCAGCTCCGTGCCGGCCAGCGCCGCCACCATGGCCAGCGGCGTGGAGCGCGGCAGGTGGAAGTTGGTGACGAGGGCGTCGATGCCCCGGAACCGGTAGCCGTCGGTGATGAACAGGCGGGTGATGCCGGAATCGGCCGCCAGCGTCCCCTTGCGCCGGACGATGCTCTCCAGCGTGCGGGTGGTGGTGGAGCCCACCGCCACCACGCGACGCCCCGCCGCCCGGGCCCGGCGGATTCGCGCGGCCACGGCCTCGGTCAACGTGTACCATTCGCCGTCCATGCGGTGATGCTCCACCACCGTCTCCCGTACCGGCCGGAAGGTGCCGAGGCCGACGTGCAACGTGACGTGGACGCTGTCCACCCCGCGCGCCGCCAGTTCCTCCAGCAGCGCCTCTGTGAAATGGAGGCCGGCGGTGGGCGCGGCCACCGAGCCGGGCATCGAGGCGTAGACCGTCTGGTACCTGTCCCGGTCGCTTTCCTCGACGCCGCGGACCCGTTCGATGTAGTGGGGCAGCGGCGGTGTCCCGAGCCCGTCGAGCACCTCCCGGAAGCGCGCCGGGGGATCGAACCGAAGCCCATACCGCCCCGCCCCGAGGTCTCCCGACACGGTCGCCGACACCCCTTGGCCGAACAGGATGCGCCCGCCCGCCCGCGGCCTCTTGGCGGCGTCCACCAGCGCAAGCCAAAGCCCGCGTTCCACGTCGAACGGCTCCACCAACAGCACCGTCGCCCTGCCGCCGCTGTCCTTGCGTCCCTCGAGACGGGCCGGGATCACCCTGGAGTTGTTGAGCACCAGCAGGTCTCCCGGCGAGAGGAAGTCCCCCAGGGAGGCGAACCGGGAATGGGTGATGGCGCCGGATCGGCGATCCAGCACCAGCAGACGCGCCGACACCCGATCCTCGGCGGGGTACGCGGAGATCAGCGATTCAGGAAGATCGTAGGCCAGTTCTTCCAGCAGCATGGCGCATGACCGGATCCGGCACGCGCCGGCCGCTCCGGATCAACGGGTCAGGTCAGGAGTCGTCTCCGGCGGCCTTCTTCAGGAACGGCGTCAGCAGGTCCACCGGCACGGGGAAGACCATCGTGGAGTTCTTGTCGCCGGCCACCTCCTGCAGGCTTTGCAGGAACCGGAGCTGCATGGCCATGGGTTCCTTGGCGATGACCGCGGCGGCATCCTGCAACTTCTGGGAGGCCTGAAACTCGCCGTCGGCCAGGATGATCTTCGCCCGCCGCTCGCGTTCGGCTTCGGCTTGCCGGGCCATGGCGCGCTGCATCTCCTCGGGGAGATCGATGTGCTTGAGCTCGGTCAGCACGACCTTGATGCCCCAAGGGTCGGTCTGCTCGTCGAGAATCTTCTGGAGGTCGGCGTTGATGCGTTCCCGTTCCGACAGGAGCTGGTCCAGCTCCGCCTGGCCGCAGATGCTCCGCAACGTCACCTGAGCCAGTTGTGAGGTGGCGAACAGGTAGTTGGCCACCTCCCGGATGGCCCGGTTGGGATCGAGCACCCGGAAGTAGAGCACCGCGTTGACCTTCACCGATACGTTGTCCCGGGTGATGACGTCCTGGGAGGGCACGTCCATGGTGACGGTCCTGAGCTCGATCCGCTCCATCTTTTCGATGAAGGGGATCACGTAGATGAGCCCCGGACCGCGGGCAGCGACCATCCGCCCCAGGCGGAAGATGACGCCGCGTTCGTACTCCTTGAGGATCTTGATGCCGCTGACGGCCAACCCGAGGACGATGATCAGCACGATGGCAATGGGTCCGATTTCCAGCATCCGTTTCTCCTGCGCCTCCCGTCAGCTCTCCCCGGCGCGTTTGACCTTGAGTCTCATCCCGTCGTATCCGACGACTTCGATCCTGTCACCCGGCTCCAGCCGCTCCGGCCCCTCGGCGTTCCAGACCTCGCCGTGAACGAACACCTTGCCCTTGAGGTCCAGGCGCTCCCGGACCTCGCCGACCTCGCCCACAAGCCCCTCGAACCCCAGGGTCGCCTTCCGTCGCTGGGACTTGACCACGAGGAAGGTCACCGCCAGCACGAACACGCTCAGGGTGCCCACGGCCGCGAACACGATGGACCGGTCCACCGACAGGTCCGACCCTTCCACATCGAACAGCAGCAGCGAGCCGAGGGCGAGGGAAACCACGCCGCCGATGCCCAGCAGCCCGAAGCTCGGAATGAACGCCTCGGCCACCAGCAGACAGATCCCGAGACCGATCAGCAACAGGCCCGCGTAGTTGATGGGCAGGACCTGGAAGGAGGCCAGCGCCAGCAGCAGCGCGATGCCGCCGGCGATGCCCGGGAACAGCGCGCCGGGGTTCGAGAACTCCATGTACAGCCCGAGGATGCCCGCCATCATCAGCAAGTAGGCGACGTTGGGGTGCGCGATGATGTTGATGACCTTCTGCTTCAGCCCCATCTCGAAGCGCAGGACGGACACGCCGTTGAAGTCGAGGGTGCGCTTGACGCCGGCCACGTCCGCCTCGCGCCCGCTGGCCTGCTTGAGCAGATCGCTCACGTCGGTGGCGATGATGTCGATGACACGCTTCTCCAGCGCCTCCGTATCCGTGATGGATATGCTCCGGCGCACGGCCTGGATGGCGAACTCGGTATTGCGGCCGCGCCTTTGGGCGATGGTCTCGCTGAACGACGCGGTGAAGTTCTCGATCTTCTCGCCCATGACGCCCTTGACTTCCTGGCCTCCGCCCGCCACCGGATGGGCCGCTCCGATGTTGGTGCCGGGCGCCATCGCCGCGATGTTGGCCGCCATGGTGATGAACACGCCGGCCGAGCCCGCCCCCGCCCCGCTGGGCGCCACGTAGACGATGACGGGCAACGGCGCGCTGAGCATCTCCTTGACGATGGAGCGGGTGGAGGACAGCAGTCCTCCCGGGGTGTCGAGCTGGATGATGAGCGCGCGGGCATTGCCTGCATGGGCGCGCTGGATGCTCTCGCGGATGTAGTCGTTGACGGCCGGGTTGATGCCGCCGTCGATGACGATGAGGTTCACGTGGGAGCCGGGGGCGGGCTCACGGGTGGCCCCGCCCGCGCTTACGGCGGCCCAGGCGAAGCCCAGGAGCAGCAGCACCCCCCACATCTTGGTTACGGACCCCATACGCATCATCCGGACACCGCCGTCCCGAGCTCCCGCAGGACGCTCTTGATGTCGTCCCACACGAGCCGCTTGTCGGCCGGGTTCCGCAGCAGATAGGCGGGATGGAAGGTCGGCATCAGCGGGATCCCGTGATAGTCGCGCCATTGTCCGCGCAGCCGGGAAACAGGCGCGTTGGACCGCAACAGCGTCTGCGCCGCGAACCTCCCCAACGCGACGATCACCCGCGGCTTCACCAGGTCGATCTGCCGGATCAGGAACGGCTCGCACGAGGCCACCTCGTCGGGCTCGGGGTCGCGGTTGCCGGGCGGACGGCATTTGACCACGTTGGCGATATAGACGTCCTCGCGCCGCAGCCTCATGCCCTTGGTAATGATGTCGGTGAGCAACTGTCCGGCGCGGCCCACGAACGGCTCTCCCTGAAGGTCTTCGTCCCTTCCCGGCCCCTCTCCGACGAACATGACGTCGGCGTTCGGGTTGCCCACGCCGTAGACGATGGTGGCGCGCCCCTCCGAAAGCCGGCAGCGGCGGCAATCGCCCAGGATCTCCCGAAGCTGCCGGAGGTCCATGGCCGCCTTCGTCTCGCCCTCATCGGACGCCGGCGCCGCACCTTCCACCAGCGGCGTGGCCGCGGGTAGCACCCGGATGCCGGCCGCCTGGTGCTGTTCAAGGCAACTCCTGAGGGAAGTCGCCGCAATCGCCAACTGCTGCCGTAGCTCGAGCGTGCTCATGGTAACGCGAAACCGTCTCTGTTTTCTGTTTACGCCAAACCGGATGGCATGGCAACGCTGCCGACGGGCTCGGCAAGACCGTGTGGGGCTCGACGATGGGCTCAGGCGCCGCGGCGCCGGGATTGGTTCTTGTACTGGAGGAACCAGTCGTGGATGCGGTCGGCCACGGCGTCCTTGCTCATGACCGGCAGCGGCGTGGCCGTGCCGTCCCGGTCCAGCAGGGTGACGGCGTTGGTGTCCACGTCGAAGCCGCTGCCTTCCTGCGTGACGTCGTTGGCTACCAGCAGATCGAGGTTCTTCCGGTGCAGCTTGGCGCGGGCATTCTCCACCAGGGACTCGGTCTCCGCGGCAAACCCCACGACGACCTGCTGCCGTTTCCGGGCGCCCAACTCAGCGACGATGTCCGGGTTGGGTACGAACTCGAGGCGGATGGCGTCGCCGTTCCGCTTCATCTTGGCGCCGGCGGCGGAACGCGGACGGTAGTCGGCCACCGCGGCTGCCATGAAGACCGCCGTCGCCGAGTCGAACTCGGCCAGCACGGCCTCCCGCATCTCCTCGGCCGTCACCACGGACAACGTCCTCACGCCCTCGGGAGCGGCCAACGCCGTCGGACCGCTGACCAGCGTCACCTGGGCGCCGCGCCGGGCGGCCGCCCTGGCCAGGGCGTATCCCATCTTCCCCGACGACCGGTTGGAGAGGAAGCGGACCGGGTCCAGCGGCTCCCGGCTGGGCCCCGCGGTGACGACGATCTTCTCGCCCGTGAGGTCCTTGGGCCTGAGCAGCCGGCGGATCTCCTCGACGATGGCCTGCGGTTCCGGCAGGCGGCCCTTGCCTTCGTAGCCGCAGGCCAGATAACCCGAAGCCGCGTCCATGACGTGGTAGCCGGCGTTCCTCAGTTTCGCGAGGTTCGCCTGCACCAACGGGTGCGCCAGCATGTGCACGTTCATGGAAGGGACCACCAGCAAGGGCGCCCGGGTGGCGAGCACCACGGTGGTGAGCAGGTCGTCGGCGATTCCGGCGGCGAGCTTGGCGATGACGTTGGCCGTGGCCGGCGCGATCACCAGCAGGTCGGCGCTGTCCGCCAGGTTGATGTGGCCGATCTCGGACTCCTGGGTGAGATTGAACAGATCGGTGGCCACCGGCGAGCCGGAGAGGGTCTGGAAGCTCAGAGGAGTGACGAACTCGGCGGCCCCTCGGGTCATCACGACCCGGACGGCGCAGGAGTCCTGGACCAGAAGCCTTACGAGCTCCAGAGCCTTGTAGCAGGCGATTCCCCCGGTCACGCCCAGAACGATGTTCGGCTTCTCCACGGACCCGCTCCTTGATAACCCGATCGACAGACCGCCACGCCAAAGTATCCCATTCATCGAAGGTTTTCAATGTTTGTCAACTCGCGAGGGCGGCTGCAACGACGGCTCGAACGGTTGATTTCGGTGGGTCGTAGTGCTATCCCGGCCAAACCTTTCCGGGACCCAGATACCGATGCAAACCCTCCGGCTGTTCGTCCTGCTCCTGCTGTTGCCGCTGACCGTGTCCGAACCGGCCGACGCCCAGGTCAACGCCCGGGACAGGTCGGATTCCGGGGAACTGAGCACCCGCGACGCGCACTACGACCCGCTGGAGTCGGTCAACTACCGGGTTTTCGCGTTCAACTCGGGGTTCGACGCGTTGGTGCTGAAACCCGTGGCCCAAGGCTATGCCGCGGTCGTCCCCCCTCCGGTGCAGACGGGCATTCACAATGCCGTCGACAATCTCGGCGTGGTCCGGAAAGTGGTCAACAACCTGCTGCAGGGGAAGCCCCTCGGAGCCGGCCGCGAGACGGCCCGTTTCTTCATCAACTCCACCGTGGGCATCGCCGGGCTCTTCGACATGGCGGAGAAGATGGGCCTGGCCCCCAACGACCAGGACATGGGGATCACGCTGGGGCTGTACGGAGCCAGCCACGGCGCCTATCTCGTGCTGCCGCTGCTGCCGGTGACCACGGTGAGGGACGGGTTGGGGACGGTGGCGGATTCCTTGATGGATCCGCTCGGGTGGCTGACGCCCTTCTACGTCCCCTTGAGCATCCGCGTCGTGGACACCGTCAACAGCCGCGCCCGGAACATGGACGCTATCGAGGCGCTGGAACGCAGCATCGACCCGTACGGCGCGCTACGGAACGCGTATCTGCAAATCCGGCAAAACAAGCTCGATCAGGCCAGGGCGGCGGGACCCTAGGCCCGAGAGCCGGGGCCGGGACTGCCTCTTGACGTTACGAACATGAGCAAACCCTCACTCCTTTCCGGCAGGAAGATCGATCCCAGACCCATCGATGGGGCCACCACCATCGTGGACCTCATCGATGACAACTTCGTCTCCTACAACAGCGGGCGCTTCCGGGAAGCCTGTCAGCTCTTCACGGAGAAGGTCCTCGCGGATGACGTGACGGTGGGGCTGAGCATCACCGGGGCGCTCACGCCGGCCGGGCTCGGCATGACCGCTTTCATCCCCTTCATCGAGAACGGCTTCGTGGACTGGATCGTCAGCACCGGTGCGAACCTTTATCACGACACGCACTTCGCCATCGGCCTTTCCATGCACCGGGGCACCTTCGACGCGGACGACGTGGACCTGCGGGAACAGGGCGTCGTGCGCATCTACGACATCTTCTTCGACTACGACGTGCTCATCTCCACCGACGACTTCTTTCGCGAGATCCTTAAGGCCCCGGAGTTCCAGAAGGAAATGGGGACCGCGGAAATGCACTACCGGGTGGGCCGGTACCTCGACGAGCGCGAGAAGATCCTGGGACTCGAGCGGCGCTCGCTGCTGGCCGCCGCCTACCGGTGCGGCGTGCCGGTGTACACGTCGTCGCCCGGAGACAGCTCCATCGGCATGAACGTGGCGGCCCTGGCCCTCAAGGGCAACGGCCTGCGTTTCGACGTCTCGCGCGACGTCAACGAATCCGCCGCCCTGGTGCTCGAGGCCAAGCGCGCCGGCGGACGAAGCGCGGCCGTCATCCTGGGCGGCGGATCGCCGAAAAACTTCCTGCTCCAGACCGAGCCCCACATCCAGGAAGTGCTCGGGCTGGAAGAGAAGGGGTTCGACTACTTCATCCAGATCACCGACGCGCGCGTGGACACGGGCGGCCTTTCGGGGGCCACGCCGGCGGAGGCGGTGAGCTGGGGCAAAGTGGACCCGGACCAACTCCCCGACTCGGTGGTCTGCTACGTCGACAGCACCATCGCCGTGCCGTTGATGGCGGCCTACGCCATCGGCAAGCGTCCGCCGCGGACCTTGAAACGTCTCTACGACACGCGCGACCAGGCCCTCGAACACATCGCCGAAGAGATACGGGAGAAGTTCGGCAACGTGCCGCTGGCCCAGCGCTGATGGCATGGCCGTCACCCCCAAGGCTTTCTTCAAGGTCGTGACGCCGGCGGAGGCCCTGGAGTTGCTTCGCCAGGTGTCCGCGGTGGACTCCGAGGTAGTCGACACCGTCGACGCCCGGGGACGCGTCCTGGCCGAGGACCTCCATTCCCGCGCCGACTTGCCCCACTTCGACCGGGCGGGCATGGACGGTTACGCCGTCCTGGCCCGGGACACCTTCGGCGCCAGCACCGCTCTGCCAGCCTACCTGACGCTGGCCGGAACCGTGGAGATGGGCCGGGAAGTCACCCGCCGGCTGCTCCCCCGCGAAGCCATGCGCATCTCCACCGGCGGCATGCTCCCGCCGGGAAGCGACGCCGTGGTGATGGTCGAGCACACCGAGGAAACCGGCGACGGCGCGGTGGAGGTCTACCGGGCCGCCTCGCCCTGGCTCAACGTCATCCGGGTCGGCGACGACATCCGGGCCGGCGACCCGGTGTTCGCCCGCGGGCGCCGGCTGCGGGCCCACGACCTCGGCGCGCTGACCGGCATCGGCATCGCGTCGGTCCCGGTCTATCGCCGGCCGCGCGTGACCCTCATCTCCACCGGCGACGAGATCGTCGCCGCGGAGCGGGAGCCGCGCCCCGGGCAGGTGCGGAACATCAACCAGCATTCGCTGGCCGGGCTCGTCGCCGAGTGCGGCGCCGAGCTCAACGACCTGGGCGTCGTGGCCGACCACGCCGGCGACCTGCGGGCCGCCCTGGCCAAGGGGCTGGACTGGGGCGACCTGGTGCTGCTGTCCGGCGGCAGCTCCATGGGCACCCGCGACATGGCGGTGGACGTGATCCGGTCGCTGCCCGATGCCAGGGTCCTCTTTCACGGCATCTCCGTCAGCCCGGGGAAACCCACCATCTACGCCCGGGCCGCGGGCAAACCCGTGCTGGGGCTCCCCGGGTATCCGGTATCGGCGCTGGTGATATTCGATCTGTTCGCGGCGCCGTTGATCGGCGCCCTGTCGGGCGAAGACCCGCGGGCTGCCGTCACGCGGCGCAACACCGTCCGGGCCGTGATGGACACCAACGTGTCGTCCCAGACCGGCCGCGAGGACTACCTGCGCGTCACCCTCGAACGACGGGGCGACGTGCTCCGTGCCTCGCCGCTCCCGAGCAAGTCGGGTGCCATCTTCACACTGGTCAAGGCCGACGGCATGGTCCGCATCGACCTCAACCGCGAAGGACTCGAACAGGGTGAGGAGGTGGAGGTGCTGCTTTTCTGATACCCTGTCGCCTGGACACGTTCCCGGACACATGGCGCGAAAACGGTACCTCAAGAAGACTCCGCTGGATCAGGCGCGCGAGCTGTTCCTGAGCCGCGTTGACGAGACCGGCCTGGAGGACGAGACCGTAGACGTCGGCCAGGCGCTCCACCGCGTCACCGCCGAGCCGGTGTTCGCGAAGATTTCCTCGCCGCACTACCACGGTTCCGCCATGGACGGGATCTGCGTGCGGGCGGAGGACACCTTCGGAGCCACGGAGTTCGCGCCCCGCGAGCTCCGGCTGCTCACGGACGAGGCCGAACCGGGCCGCCGCTTCGCCTACCTGGACACCGGCCAGCCGCTGCCGCCCTGGGCCAACGCGGTGATCATGATCGAGCAGGTCCGGGAGGTCGATGAGACCACCGTGTCCATCGACCAGGCCGCCACCCCGTGGCAGAACGTGCGCCTGGTGGGCGAGGACGTGGTGGCCACCGAGCTGCTGTTACCGCGCAGCCACCGGTTGAGGCCCTACGACCTCGGCGCCATCCTGGCGGCGGGCCACACCACGGTGCGGGTCAAGGCGCGTCCCAGGGTGGCGATCCTGCCCACCGGCGACGAGATCGCCGCTCCGGGAGAGCCGGCCGCTGCCGGCCAGATCATCGATTTCAACTCCACCGTGCTGGCGGCCATGGTCACCGAGTGCGGCGGCGCGCCGGCGATCCTTCCCGCCGTCCCCGACGACCCCGACCTGCTGAAACAGGCCCTCGGCGAAGCCCTGAAAGAACATCATCTGGCGGCGCTCATTGCCGGATCGTCAGCCGGCGAGCACGACTTCACCGCCGAGGTCATCGACGACGCGGGAGAGCTTCTGGTGCACGGCATCGAGGTCATGCCCGGCAAACCCGCCGTCCTGGGAGTGGCGGCGGGCAGGCCCGTCATCGGCATTCCCGGCTACCCGGTCTCCGCCATCGTCGTCGCCCGGGAAATCCTCCAGCCAGCGTTGCAACGCCTTCTGGGCGCGGGCCCGGCCTCCCCCGCGCGGATCCGCGCCGTCGCGCCTCGGAAGATCCCCTCCCGGCTGGGCCTGGAGGAGTTCGTCCGGGTCACGCTGGGGAGAGTCGAAGAAAGGCTCATGGCCGTCCCCTTGGCGCGCGGCGCGGGCGTCATCAGCACCATGGTGCGGGCCGACGGGTTCCTGCGGATCCCGGGAATGATGGAGGGCATCAACGCCGGCGAGGAGGTGGAGGTCGAGCTGCTGCGCTCACCCGAGGATGTGGAGCACACGGTCCTGTGCACCGGCAGCCATGACCTCTCCATCAGCGTGCTGGAGGACCAGCTCAAGCGCCGGGACCCGCGGCTCAAGATCGCCACCGCCAACGTCGGCAGTCTCGGCGGACTCCATTCCATCCGCCGCGGCGAGACGCACATGGCCGGCACCCACCTGCTGGACCCGGCCACCGGCGCCTACAACGTCCCGGACATCGAACGGGTGATGCCGGGGTTGCCCGTCGTCCTCGTGCACTGCGTCAGGCGTCGGCAGGGGCTGCTGGTCCCCCGCGGCAACCCCAGGGGACTGTCGGGCATCGCCGATCTGGGCCATCCGGGTCTGCGGTTCGTCAACCGCCAACCGGGCTCGGGCACACGGGTCCTGCTGGACTACAAGCTCGCACAACTCGACATGGATGGGAGCGCCATCCGGGGCTACGAGCACGAGGAGTTCACGCACATGGCCGTCGCCGTTGCCGTGGCCAGCGGCCTCGCGGACACCGGGTTGGGGATTCTTTCGGCGGCCGATGCTCTTGGGCTGGATTTCATCCCGGTAGGCGACGAGCAATACGATCTTCTGATGCGGCGGTCCTTCTACGAGTCGCCCACCGGGGCCAGGCTGCTGGCGGTCGTCCGCTCCGCGGAATTCCGGCGAGCCATGCAGTCCCTCGGCGGCTACGACACCGGCGAGACGGGTGAGATCCTTTACGAGCAGGGATAGCGAGTGGACGGCTGGATTCGCGATGCTGGTGCCGGGAGCCGGACTTGAACCGGCACAGGCCGAGGCCCGCGGGATTTTAAGTCCCGTGTGTCTACCTATTCCACCATCCCGGCGCAAGACGTTTTCCTTAACTTAGCGCCATTCGCGCCGTCAACCAAATTTCCGCGTCCGTCCCGCTCACGACTCCTGCCGCCGGCTCATGCGAGCCACCAGCCAGCGGCCGCCCACCGTCAGCACCGCCAGGGCGACGATCAAGAGCACTCCCAGGGCCGCGGTCTGGCCCGGATAGCCGTCCTCCCAGCTTCGCCACATGATCACGGACAACACCCAGTTCTCCCGCGTCGCCAGGATCAGCGGCACGGAAAAGTTCCTCAGGGAATGGGACGCCACCCAGATCCAGCCGCCGATGAAGGCGGGCAGCACCAGCGGCAGCACGATCCGGCGCATGAGCGTGAGCCATCGCGCGCCCGATACGTGGCTGGCTTCCTCCAGCTCCACGTGGACCTGGGCCAGCGCCCCGGTCATGTTGCGGCTGCCGAAGGCGATGTAGCTCACGGTCAGCCCCAGGACGATGATCCACACCGTTCCGTAGAGGCCCAACCCGCTCAATGGCGGCTGCAGGTACAGGAACATGAACGCGATGGCGATGATCACCCCGGGAAGTGCGTGAGGCAGGAACGTGACGGCGTCCAGGACGGTCCTGCCCCTGAACCGTTTGCGGATCACCACCCAGGCGACCACGAGGGAAAGGAACATGGTCAGGGTGGCGGCCCCCAGGGCCACCACGATGGTGTTGAGGGTCGCGTCCCAGACGTCCGGATCGGAGAGGATCTCCCGGTAGTGCTCCAGGTTCAGGTCGGACAACATCTCCCATGAAGGGGTGAGGTAGACGGGCAGCAGGGAGCTCCAGAGCAGCACGAAGGCGGGCGCCGCGATGGTCAGGAGGAAGTACGCAAGGAAGACGGCGAACGCCACGTGGCGCCACTTTCCCAGGGCCATGAGCCGCGGCCGGTAGCCCTTGCCGGTGATGGTGGCGAAGCGCCCTTCCTGCCTCATGGCGTAGCGGTACGCGTAGACCAGCAGGATGCTCACCAGCAGGAAACTCGCTCCCAGGGCCGCGGACAGGCCGTACTCCGGGGGCGTGTACCGTTGCGTCGTGTAGAAGATGTACGTCGGGAACACGTGGATCCGCGCCGGCAGCCCGATGACCAGGGGAATCTCCAACGACTCGAGATGGGTCATGAAGCTGTACATGGTGGCGCCCAGGATGGCCGGCGTCAGCAGCGGGAGGAAGATGCCGAAGAAGGTCCTGCGCCCGGAGGCGCCGGCGACCCGGGCTGCCTCCTCCAGGCTCGGATCCATGGCCCGGAAGGCGCCCACCATGATGAGGAACGTGGTGGTGACGCCCCGCAACCCTTCCAGCAGGATCATGCCCCACAGGCTGTAGATGTTCAGCGGCCCCGTGGTCACTTCCATCCCGAACCATCCGGCCACGCCCCGCATCCAGACGTTGAACAGGCCGATCTGCGGCGACAGGAGAAAGGTCCAGGAAACCGCGAAGAGCAGGCCCGGTATGGCCATGGGCACGAGGATCAGCCCCCAGGCGACGTTCCGGAACGGCATGTCGGTCCGTTCCGTGAGAAAGGCGAAGAGGGTCGCCAGCCCCACGGAGATGGCCGTGGCGAACCCGGCCAGCACCGCCGTGTTGAAGAACATCGAGTAGGTCTGCGGATTGGAATAGGCGCTGGCGTAGTGATCGAGGGTGAACCCGCCGGGCTCCCAGGG
The DNA here is from genome assembly GCA_964630405.1 of uncultured Syntrophobacterales bacterium. GTDB lineage: Bacteria > Desulfobacterota > Binatia > UBA9968 > JAJDTQ01 > JAJDTQ01. The sequence goes on from CAZVUC010000041.1 coordinate 23,743, forward strand.
ATTGCCGAGGCGGAAGCTGAAGATGATGAGGGTGGCAAGAGGGACGATGACGAGCCAGATGGTCAGCACGACGCTCAGCACGGCCACCGAGTGCTCTCGCGCCCACCCGAGCCAGCCCGGTGCGCGGCCGGAAACGCCTGGTCCTGAGGGCGCCGCCGTCATCCCGACCTCACCTTTTCAGCGAAGGTTCAATATTGTATGGGACAGACACTTGCGGGCTTCTACTACGTCCGGAGAGACTCGTTCAAGAGACTTGCCCGGAAACATTCGGAGGAACTGTCATGGCCATCGAACACCGACACCTGGAAGTCGACGGGCTCAGGACGTTCTACCAGACCGCGGGAAGCGGCTACCCGGTGGTCATGATCCATGGGGGCGCGCCCGGGGTCTGCTCCCTCGTCGCCTGGAAGTTGAACATGGAGCCGCTGGCCGCCTCGGGCCTGTGTCTGTACGCGTTCGACCAGCCCGGGTTCGGAAACACCGACAACCCCACGGACTACTCCATGGACTACAGGGTCGCCCACGCGCGCAAGTTCATCGACGCGCTGGGACTGGAGCGCTTCCATCTCCTCGGCAATTCCATGGGCGCCTACATCGCGGCGAGAATCGCGCTGGAAGACCCGCGCGCCCGGCGCCTGGTGCTCATATCCAGCGGCACCTTGTCGCCGCCCGGGTCGGCGGCGGCGGTGGCCCAGGGCAAGAAACACTCCCGGGAGTTGCGGGAATACACCCCCTCATTCGAGAACATGCGGGCGGTGACCCTGAAGACCCTGTTCAGGAGCGAGCTGGTTACCGACGAGTTGGTGGCGGAACGCTATGAAATGAGCACGGGATCCCGTTTCGACGCCATCGTGAAGCGGTGGGAGGCGCCTCCATGGAAGCCCGTGGGGGAACGCCTGTCCGAGCTCCGAAACAGGACGTTGCTCATCTGGGGAAGGAACGACCGCGGCGTGGCGCTGGAAAGGGGCGTGCTGCTGTTCGAGGCGCTTCCGGACGCGGAACTCCACGTCTTCAACCACTGCGGCCACTGGGCCTTCTGGGACCAGGCGGAGCGGTTCAACCGGCTCGTCGGCGACTTCCTGGGGGAATAGCCGTACTACCGCCTCCCCGTCATTCCCGCCTCCCCGTCATTCCCGCGAAAGCGGGAATCCAGGGGTGGCGGAGGGTGTAGCGGCCGTGA
>CAZVUC010000042.1:0-107922 GCA_964630405.1 uncultured Syntrophobacterales bacterium
GGAAGTCCAGGGCGGTCAGCGTCACCACCGCGCCGCTGGTGATGAACGGCAGGAACGTCAGCGCCGCCACCATGGCGTTGGGCAGCACGTGGCGGGCGATGATGCGCGGGTTGCCCACCCCCAGGCCCCGGGCCGCCCGCACGTAGTCGAGGTTCCGCGCGCGCAGGAACTCCGCCCGCACCACCCCCACCAGAGCCATCCAGCTGAAGAGCAGCATGAAGCCCAGGAGCCACCAGAAGCTCGGGGTCACCACGCTGGCCAGGATGATGAGCAGATAGAGGGTCGGCAGGCCGGACCACATCTCGATGAAGCGCTGGAACAGCAGGTCCAGCCAGCCGCCGAAGTACCCCTGCACCGCGCCCGCCGCGACGCCCACCACCGAGCTCACCAGCGTCAGGATCAGGCCGAACAGCACCGAGATCCGGAAGCCGTAGATCAACCGGGCGGTGACGTCCCGGGCCTGGTCGTCGGTGCCGAGCCAGTTCCGGACGCTCGGCGGCGCCGGCGCCGGGGTCGGCAGGTCGTACACGATGCTGTCGTAGCTGTAGCGGATGGGCGGCCACAGGATCCAGCCGCGCTCCTCGATGAGCGCCCGGACCTCGGGGTCGCTATAGTCCGCGTCGGTCTCCAGGAAACCGCCGAAATCCGTCTCCGGATAGTCCACCAGCACCGGCGTGTAGAACCCGCCGTCGTAGCGCACCAGCAACGGCCGGTCGTTGGCGATGAACTCGGCGAACAGGCTTGCCAGCAGCAGCACGCCGAAGATCCACAGCGACCAGTAGCCGCGCCGGTTGGCGCGGAAGTTCTGCAGGCGTCTTCGGTTGAGCGGCGTCATGATTGCGGGTGTCAGGTCTCCCGGCTCTCGAAGTCGATGCGCGGGTCCACCACCACGTAGGTGAGGTCCTCCACCAGCTTCATCGCCAGCCCCAGCAGGGTGAAGAAGTAGAGGGTGCCGAACATCACCGGGTAGTCGCGGTTGATGGCCGCCTCGAACCCCAGCAGGCCGACGCCGTCCAGCGAGAAGATCACCTCGGTGAGCAGCGCGCCGGTGAACAGTATGCCGACGAAGGCGCCGGGAAAGCCGGCGATGACGATGAGCATGGCGTTGCGGAACACGTGGCGGTACAGCACCCGCCGCTCGCTCAGCCCCTTGGCCCGGGCCGTCATCACGTACTGCTGGTTGATCTGGTCCAGGAACGAGTTCTTGGTGAGCATGGTGAGGCCGGCGAAGCCGCCGATGACCATGGACGCCACCGGCAGGGTGATGTGCCAGAGGTAGTCGGTGACGCGCTGCCACCAGCCCAGCTCGCTCCAGTCGTCCGACACCAGGCCCCGGAGCGGGAACCAGTCGAGGTAGCGGCCGCCGGCGAACAGCACGATCAGCAGGATCGCGAACAGGAAGCCCGGCACCGCGTTGCCCACGATCACCGCCCCGGAGCTCCAGATGTCGAAGCGCGAGCCGTCCCGCACCGCCTTGGCCACCCCCAGCGGGATCGACACCAGGTACACCAGCAGGGTGGTCCACAGGCCCAGCGAGATGGACACCGGCAGCTTGTCCATCACCAGTTGCACCACCGAGCGGTCGCGGAAGAAGCTGTCGCCGAAGTCGAAGCGCAGGAAGTTGCCCATCATGAGCAGGAAACGCTCGTGGGCCGGCTTGTCGAAGCCGAACTGGCGCTCGATCTCCTTGATGAACTCGGGATCGATGCCGCGGGCGCCGCGGTAGCGGCCGGCGGGACTGCCGCCGGCGTCACCGGACTGCTGCGCCGACGGCCCCGCCTCCCGCTGGTCGCCGCCGCCGCTGAACCGTTCGGTGGCGGACACGTCGGTCTGCTGGAGCTTCGCCAGGAGCTGCTCCACCGGCCCCCCGGGCGCCGAGTGGATGATCACGAAGTTCAGCACCATGATGCCGAACAGCGTCGGCACGATCAGCAGCAGCCGGCGTATGATGTATGCGAACATGGAATAGCCACGTCATCCCCCTGACCGCTTCGCCTCCAGCTCCTCCGCCTTCTTGGCGTCGACCCACCAGGTGTCGAACTGGACTCCCTGGGTGGGCGTGGCCTCGGGGCGGCCGAAGCGGTCCCAGTAGACCAGGCGGTCGTAGGGGATATGCCACTGGGGGATCACCCAGTGGCCCCACTGGAGCACGCGGTCCAGGGCGCGCACGTGGTTCACCAGGCTCTTGCGGTCGGGTGCGTTGACCACGCCTTCGATGAGCGCGTCCACGGCCGGGTCCTTGATGCCCACGAGGTTCCGGCTGCCGGGACGGTCGGCGAAGTCCGACCCCCAGAAGTCGCGTTGCTCGTTGCCGGGGGAGAGCGACTGTCCCCAGCTCCCGATGACCACGTCGAAGTCGAAGTCGTCCAGCCGGCGCCGGTACTGCGCGCTGTCCACGGTGCGCACGCCGGCGGTGATCCCGAGCCGCTCGAGGTTCTTCTTGAAGGGAAGGACGATACGCTCGAACAGGGGGCTTACCAGCAGGACCTCGAACTCCATGGCCCGGCCGGTGGCCTCGTGGGTAAGCTTGCGGGTGGTCTTGTCGATACTCCAGCCGGCCCCCCGCAACAGCTTCGATGCCTGGCGGAGGTTGGCGCGGATGCGCCCCGAGCCGTCCGTGGCCGGTGGATCGTAGGCCTTGGTGAAGACCTCCTCGGGCAACAGGCCCCGGTAGGGCTCCAGGATCGCCAGCTCCGCCGGGCTTGGCGGCCCCGTGGCCGCCAGCTCCGAGTTGTCGAAGTAGCTGCGGTTGCGCTTGTACTGCCCGTAGAAAAGGGTCCGGTTGGACCACTCGAAGTCGAACGCATAGGCCAGCGCCTGCCTGACCTTGCGGTCCTGAAACAGCGGGCGGCGGGTGTTGAAGGCGAACGCCTGCATGCCGGTGGAGCGGTCGTGGGGGATCTCCTCCTTCTTGACCAGGCCCTGCTGCAGCGCCGGGAAGTCGTAGGAGGTGGCCCAGTTCTTGGAGCTGTTCTCGTACCGGAAGTCGTACTCCCCGGCCTTGAACGCCTCCACCGACACGGTGCCGTCCCGGTAGTAGTCGTGGCGGATGCGGTCGAAGTTGTCGCGTCCCACGTTCACCGGGAGGTCCTTGCCCCAGTATTCCTCCACCCGCTCGTACTCCACGTGCCGTCCCGGCTCGAAGCCGCCGATCCGGTACGGACCACTGCCCAGGGGCGGCTCCAGGGTCGTCTTGGCGAAGTCCCTCCCGGCCCAGTAGTGCATCGGCAGCACCACAAGCTGCCCCAGGATCAGCGGCAGCTCGCGGTTGGTGCCGCCGCCGAAGGTGAACCGTACGGTCCTTTCGTCGAGCTTCTCGACCTTCTTCACGTCGCCGTAGTAGCCGCGGTAGAAGGGGACGGCCTTGGTGATCAGCGTCTCGAAGGTCCAGACCACGTCATCGGCGGTAACCGGCTGCCCGTCGTGCCAGCGCGCCTCCGGACGCAACGTGAACTGCACCCAGGATCGGTCCTCGGGCACGGTGATGCTCTCCGCCAGGAGTCCGTATTCGCTGAAGGGCTCGTCCGCGGACCCGGCCATGAGGGTCTCGTAGATGCGCCCGATGCCCGCCGCCGGGCTGCCCTTGACGATGAAGGGGTTGAAGCTGTCGAAGGTGCCGATGGCCTGGAGCCGCACCGTCCCGCCCTTGGGCGCCTTCGGGTTGACGTAGTCGAAGTGCTTGAAGTCCGGCGCGTACTTGAGGTCGCCGTGCATGGCGATGCCGTGGCTGGGTCGGACCTCGTCGCTCGAGCTTCCGGAACCAGGCACAAGGACCACGACCAACGCCCACAACACCGCCGCCATTACCCTGGTCGATCGCATGGAACCTCCCCTCGCTCAGGCGGAAACCCACCGCGGCGCCCGATACATCGACATGGAACAAGTATGATTGCCGGGGGACCCCATTGCAAGAACGACGCGGACCCCGTCACGGGACACCGCAACGCCATCCGGGCCACCTCTCCGTCACCCCGGGCCCCGGATCGGGCGGCGGGGTCAACGCGCGGTCAGAGCAGCTCGACGTTGGCCCTCGGCACGGTGACGACCTGGCCGTCGGGCAGCCTGGCGTCGAGGACGCGGGTGCGGGCGCCGGTTTCGATGGGGCGGGGCTCGGGGGGCAGGGCGACCACCTCGGCGGTGACGCCGAAGTGGGGGACCCGGATGATGCGGACGGGGGCGCCGATCCGCAGGCCGGTTTCCGCGGCCTCTTCGCCGCCGGCGGGCTCGACGTCGTCACGGGCGACGATGATTTCCGGGCGCACCGCGCCGGCCCGGACTTGGGTAGCGCCGTTGACGGAGGCCGCGCGGCCGTCGAGGCTCTGGAGCAGCGAGTGGGTGCGTTCGGCCAGGGGCAGCCAGCCGAAGCCCTCGGTGACGATGACGGTGAGGGGAACGTCCTCGTGGCCGGTCACGGCCATGCCGAGCTCGTAGCCGAGGTAGGTGGTGAGGGCCTGGTCGTCGATGGATCCCACCACCATGGCGACGGCGCCCACTTCCGCGGCCCGCTCCAGGGCCTCGAGGGTCGGACGGGTGCCTCCCACCAACACCTGTCCGGCCGCGTCCTCGGGTATCTTCTTCGTCCCCACCACCGTCCGGGGTCCGCCGTCCAGCATGCGGATGGTGCCGTAGCGTTCGCCGCCGACGCCGAAGATGCCCTGGATGAACGCGCCGCGGCTCTCGATGGTGACGGACTTGCCGGGGTCGATGCCCACCACCTTGCCCGGCACGTAGGCGCGCAGCTCGATGGCGTGAGGCGGCAGCCGGAGCCCCACGTGGCCGGTACGCCGGGCGACGAATTCAACGGCGCCGTCCACGGGCGCGTGGAAGCGTGATCGGAACAGCCTGAGCAGGCCCACGTGTTCGCACACGAGATCGCCCTCGGCCACCACGTCGCCTTCGTCCACCTTGAGTCCCTTGACGGCCTCGAAGGGCTCGATTCCGAGGCTTTCGGGTATCCGCATGATGTGGATGTCGCCCGGCAGCTCGGCCCGGGCCACGACGGCGTGCGGCGTCACGGCGTCGCCCCGCCGGCACAGGACCTCCCCCGGCACCGGAAGCTCGCGGGTTTTCCGCACCACCGTGCCGGCCAACACCTGAAGTCCGGGTGTGAGCGCCTGGGTCATGATCCGGCGAGCCCCAGTTCCGCCATCACGGCCTTGCGTTCCGCAACCTTCTGTTCCCGGGACCCCGGGGTTTGCAGCGGACGGTTGCGGCCGTCGAGGATCAGGCCGCAGAGTCCGGTGGTGAACTCCCGCAGCAGGGCCACGCCCGGGCCGGCGCCCACGTCCACGTCCCTCGCCGCGGGCTCGATGATGATGCGGGCCGCGGCGCCGGCGTCGAGCGGGACGTGGCCGACGGCGCCGGCGGTGATGGCGCCGGCCCGGGCGCCGTCCACCGACACCTCCGCCAGCGGCGACCCCGCCCGCCGCTTCCGGGAATAGACCGGCGCGGCGGCGTGGGCCACGTTCACCAGGCAGTCGTGCAGGAAGATCTCCCGGGCGGCCTCGGGATGGACGGATGCCAACACCCCCAGGTGGGGCATCATGAAGATGGAGTCCACCGCGATCTGGGTGAAGCCCTGGAGCGCGAAACCCTCCAGGATCATGAGCGCGGCCGCCATGCGGTCCGGCGCGTGGCTCAGCACGCCGCCGGAGCCGATGACCAGGTCGAGGCTCATCATGTCCACCAGGTCCGAGCGGCTGGCGGTCTGCGAGAAGATGTCGGCGATGCCGCGCTGCTGCTGCACGCCGCTGAGTCCCACCGCGAGCGAGCGGTGGTGCACCAGCGCCAGCCGCAGGGCCTCGCGGCACACCGCCTGCTCCAGCCACAGGTCCTCCAGGGTCTGGGGGATGGAGGTGGGGCGGATCATCTTGTTGCGCAGCCGGTCCCGGAGCTCGGCGGCTTCCACGTCGTAGGGCAGCCAGCGGCCGATGGACTCGGCGCCGGCCTCGATCAGCACGTTGGCCACGGAATAGCTCATGCCCAGGTTGGCGCTCACCGTGCGGTTGAACACCGGTTCGCCGTCCCGGTTCTCGAAGACGCTGAAGACGTCGGTGGTGGCGCCGCCGATATCCACGCACAAGAGCGACCGGCCGGTGCTCTCGGCGTAGCCGCGCACCATGTCTCCCACCGCCGCGGGGGTGGGCATCACCGGCGTCGGGGTCCACCGCAGCAGCTTGTCGTAGCCCGGCGAGTGGCTCATGACGTGGGTCAGGAAGAACTCGTGGACGGCCTCCCGGGCCGGGCCGAGGTTCTCGGCGTCGAGGGTTGGGCGCACGTTGTCCACCACCGCCACCTGGGCGGTCTTCTCGAGGATGCCCCGGACGTCCTCCACGGCGTGGCTGTTGCCGGCGTAGATCACCGGCAGCCGCAGCGAGTCGCCGAACCGCGGCCGGGGCGACGCCGCCACCAGGGTCTCCGCCATCTCCACCACGTGTTCCTGGGAGCCGCCGTCGACGCCGCCGGTGAGCAGCACGATGTCGGGTCTCAGGTGGCGCAGCCGCTGGATGCGCTCGTGCTCCTCGCGCCCGTCGTCCGCGGAGATGGCGTCCATGACGATGGCCCCGGCGCTCAAGGCCGCCCGTTCCGCCGACTCCGCGCTCATCTGGCGCACCACCCCGGCCACGGTCATCTGCAACCCGCCGCCGGCGGAGCTGGTGGAGAGATAGAGGTCGACGCCCTGGGCGGCGTCCTCGCCCGACTCGACGAACGGCGCGTCGGGCGCCGCGTCCGCCGCCAGGATCCGCCGGCCGCTGATCTCCTCCACCTCGGCGAAGGCGTTCAGCGCGCCCACCGTCACGTCCGCCACCGGCTGCTCCACGGTGGTGGGCGCCTCCCCACGGCGGGTCTGGCGCCACCCCTCGGGGGTCTTCTCGAACAGCAGCGCCTTGGTGGTGGTGGAGCCGCAGTCGGTGACCAGCACGGTGCGTAGTGCGTCCGGGTCGGTTTTCATGTCACCAGCCCCGTGAGCGCCCCGTACCAGTCGATGAGCAGGAACTGCACCCGCTCCACCAGCAGCGCGGTGCGCGCCATGACCGTGGAGCCGAAGAAGGCCCCGAAGCACACCATCAGGAGCCACCGGCCGGAGAGCGAGATCCCGTTGGCCGCCCGGTTCCCGTGCCGGAACGAGAAGAAGAAGTAGTACATGACCGCCAGCAGCGTGAAGATGAAGAACGCGTTCTCCAGGCTGCTCGCCAGATTCAGGGCGCCGTCCTCGAACACCGCCAGGGGGCGGAAGCTGCTCACCACCTGGGGCATGATCTGGTTGAAGAAACCCTTGAAGGCGAGCCCGCCGCTCATCCCCAGTGAGAAGCCGATCACCAGCTTGGCCAGCCACGCGTACCGCCGCGAGTAGATGAAGTAGTAGAAGAGGCCGAACACCATGGGGAGGAGGTAGAGCAGCAGCCGGGGGTCGTACTGGTGGGAGAGGCTGCCGTCGGGATAGGTGACGATGTCCAGGCCCAGCACGGGCACGAGGACCTTCGGCCACAGGAAGTTCTTGACGCCGAGGACCAGGCCGAAACCGGCGGCGATGCCGATGAACAGGTGCTCGAACAGCCGGAAGAACGGGTTCTCCTTGATCAGGAAGCTGAAGATCGCCAGCGTCCCGATGCCTCCCACCAGGACCGTGGCGGTATGCCAGTCCGGGGCCGTCATGGTTCCGTGTCCTGTCCGGGGTCCTGTCCCCGTCCGTTCCGGGCGCCGCGCCGCCGCGCCGAAGGGCGCAGCAGCCCGGCCAGGTTGCCCAGCACGATGAAGGCGATGACCACGAGCTGGGCGACTCCGAGGCCGGTGTTGAGCATCAGCGACTCGTCCACGGGACGCCGGGGGTAGCGCTGGCGCAGCAGCTCGGAGTACCACGCGGCTCCCGCCAGGCCCCCCAGCAGCCCCTGGATCTGTCCCGAGTCGAGGTAGATGAACGCCTCGGGGATGGTGATGGAGGTGCAACCGTGGCCGAACGCGGGCGTGTAGTCCTTGCTGGTGAAGTACTGGACGTAGTTGTCGAAGACGCCCACCAGCCCGGTGAACTCGGCCAGGAAGGCGATCTGGCGCAACGTGCGCAGTCCGCTGAACGCGGGCAGGTCGGAGATGCGGTTGCCGCGGACGTCCTTCTGGAACAGCTCGGCGAGGTTCTCCGACTTGGGGATCGCCTGGATGAGGACCCCCGCCCCCGGCCGGTAGCCCAGGTTGATCCAGTCGCGGCCGTATTCCCAGGTCTCGCCCGGGTGCTCGCGCTCGAGCTGCCGCGCCACCTCTTCGGGGATGGACTTGAGGAACGGCTCGGCCAGGTAGTAGAGCGAGAACAGGATCACCGGGATGCGCCGGCGCATCAGGTGCTCCACCACCGCCCGCGCCTGGGGCTGGTTCTCGCCCTTGGTGCTGGGGCCGAAGTCCAAGGCTACGAAGGCGTAGCGGCCGGGCCCGGCCTCGATGCCGTCCACCACCTCGAAGAACCGGTCCGCGCCGCTCATGCGCGCGGGCTCCACCGCGTACTGCGTGACGATGGGCACGCTCAAGGCCAGAAAGACCAGCAGGTAGATCCAGCGGCGGTCCAGCCGGGCGAGGTTCACGTCTCCTCCCGGTCGAAGGACTCCGATTCGATGGAGAACCACATGCGGAACGCCATCACCAGCCCCGCCACCCCGGCGCCGAAGGTGATGGCCCGGAACGCCGCCGAGTTGGGCACCTCCAGGAGCCACAGTCTCACGTCCGGCAACCCGGACCAGATCCACACCCCGAAGGGGATCTGCCCGAGCATGACCAGGACGGCCGCGATCATCATCAGCGAGGACTCGGCGGAGCGCACCCGGAAGGCGCGGTAGGCCGCGGCCGCGATGTAGAACCCCAGCAGCGAGAACATGGCCGAACCCAGCGCGACGAACAGGCCTTCGAACAGCAGCCGGTAGACGTGCTTCGGGGTGGAGTGCTCGTACTCGAGGTTGCGCAGGTTGCGCCAGGATTCGGCGAGGCCCCGCAGGGCGCGCGCCACCGCCGCGTTGGCGGCCGGGTCCGGCGTCTCGCCGTCGGTCACCGTCAGCTCCTCCGCCGCGGCCCGCACCACGGCGGCGCCGTTGCCCGCCTCCGCCAGGTGGCCCTGCGCGAGCGTGTGGTCGATGCTGCCGCGCCCGAGCCGGTCGAGGTCGAGGGCGCCGCTCTCGTCCTCGATGCGCGTCAGCAGCCGGTCCGCCGCCTCCCGGAGCGTGCGGTTGCGCGCGGCCGCGGGCAGGACCCCTTGCTGCTTTCCGTCGTGATCCGACGTGATGCGCTCCGCGAAATCCGCCAGCCGGGAAATGCCCGCCACCTCTTCCGCCACCCGGCTGGTGCCGCGCCAGTCCCGGAGGGTGACCGCGATCATGACGGCCAGGCCGGTGAGCAGCGCCAGGCTGTAGACCCACCCCCCGCGCCGGAAGACGATCCTCGAGCCGTGCTGCATGAGCAGGTTGATGAGCCCGAGCCCCGCGGCCATGGCCGCCACGGTAATGAAGCCGTTGGAGATCTGGTCGTGGTAGGTGTCGACCTTTACCCCGAAGACCGTTCCCGGCAGCACGAACTCCAGGAAGAAATAGATGCCGCCCAGGAAGGTGACGAGCTTGATGAGGCGCGCCCGGAAGTTCATGACCCGAAGCCCCAGCCGAGATGCATGAGCGTGTCCAGGTTGATGAGGCCGAGGTCGGGCCAGACGGAGTTCAGCGTGGCGATGCCCACGCCCGCGACGATCATGAGAAAGAGGAAGAGCTTGGCGCGGTCCTGCCCGTAGAGGCTGCCGAGCTGGATCGGCTCACGGGTGAGGTAGGCGGAAGCGGCGAACAGCTCCTCGCCGATGAGGGTGTAGTCGCAGGCGGCGATGAAGAACGCCACCTGCTCGGGACTCACCGAGGCGCCCACCTGCATGGCTCCCACCTGCTGCCCCGCCTCCGCCAGGATCAGCGATTCGGCCGCGAAGTGGCCGAAGAGGAACGCGCCGGCCACGCGCTCCCGCTGCACCAGACCGATGTAGCCGGCGGCGAAGGCGAACTGCTCCTCGGAAAGGAAGACGATGTTCCGGGGGTCGAACTGGGCCGAGCGGCCCTCGGCGCGGTAGGCGTCGCGCAGCACGTCCTCGGCGATGGCCATGACCTCGGGGGTGTTCTGGGGCAGCAGCAGGCGCGAGCGGTACTGCGCGGCCTTGCGTCCCACGTAGTAGAGTACCCCCAGGCAGGCGTACAGCACCGGGCTGACGTTGGTGATGCCGGTGCAGAACGAGAGGGGCCGGCCCAGTTCCGCCGACCGCCCCGCGGCTTCGTCGATGGCGTCCACCCCGGCCAGGCGCCGGACGTACAGGTCGTGACGGCGCCGGGCCACCCGGATGTAGAAGAGCACCGGTCCGATCATGAGCGTCATGATCACCAGCACCGCGGGGGTGGCGTTCTCGAACCCGGCCATCAGCCGTCGCCGCCCTTCGCCGCCGGCGCCGTGTCCTGCAGCTCCTCGATGCGGCGGATCAGCCGTTCGACGTTGTCGCGGGACTGCAGGAACGCCGGCAGCTCCCGCGCCCGCGCCCCGAACAGCGGCAGCATCATCGGCATGCTCATGACCGCCGCCGCATGGAACAGCGACGTCAGCGGTTTGTAGGCTTCCAGGAAAAGGATCGCCGGCACCGTCATGCGCCGGGCATGCACAGCCGAAGCAAGATGCTCGATGAGCGCGTCCGTGTCCCCGGCGTGGCTGTGGTGAGGCGCTTCCATGGCTCGTGGCAGCGTAAAACCCCGTCGTTGGCGTCTAACAGGATTCGTACCGCCGATCAAGGAGCGCGTGCACCCGCCTCCCCCGACCCGCGGACCGGGGTGACGATCGGCATCACGCACTCCGCATTTCGTTTGCACCCCGGCCGTTTTTTGGTACATTGCGCGCGTGCGGGTCCGGTAGGGCCGGTTTGCAGGGAGTGGCCGCGGGGCATGGCGACACTGCTCGAAATCAGGAATCTCCACACATCGTTCGTGACCACTGACGGCGAGTTGCCGGCGGTGGACGGACTCAACCTCACCATCGAGGCCGGCAAGACCCTCGGGCTGGTGGGCGAGTCGGGCTGCGGCAAGAGCGTGACGGCCCTCTCCATCATGCGGCTGATTCCGTCCCCGCCCGGAAAGGTGGCGGACGGCGAGATCCTTTACCGCGGGGAGGACCTCCTCAAGCTCCCCGACGAGTCCATGCGGCAGATCCGCGGCAACGAGATCTCCATGGTGTTCCAGGAGCCCATGACCTCGTTGAACCCGGTGTTCACGGTCGGGGACCAGATCATGGAGGCCATCCGGCTCCACCAGAAGGTGAGCCGGCGGGAGGCGAAGGACAAGGCCGTGGAGATGCTCCGGCTGGTGAAGATCGCCGACCCCGACACGCGGGTCAACGACTACCCGCACCAGATGAGCGGCGGCATGCGCCAGCGCGTGATGATCGCCATGGCGCTCTCCTGCAACCCGAGCCTGCTCATCGCCGACGAGCCCACGACGGCTCTCGACGTGACCATCCAGGCCCAGATCCTCGAGCTCATGGGCGAGCTTCAGGACCAGCTCGGCATGGCCCTGCTGCTCATCACCCACGACCTCGGGGTAGTGGCCGAGCAGGCCGACGAGGTGGCCATCATGTACGCCGGCCGGATGGTGGAGCGGGCCAAGCCCGAGGCGATCTTCAGCAAGCCCCTGCACCCGTACACCATCGGCCTGCTGAACTCGCTGCCCAGCGGCACCAGCAAGCGCCGCCTGGACGCCATCCCCGGCGTGGTGCCGAGTCCGTTGGACCTGCCCAGCGGGTGCCGCTTCCGTGACCGCTGTTTCAAGGCGTCCGGGATCTGCGAGGGCCATGAGCCCAGCCTGGAGGAAAAGGCGCGCAATCAATGGGTCGCGTGTTACCGGACCAATTGAGAGCAGCGCGCCGAGCGACAGGACACCCTATCTCATGAGCTTGCTGGAAATCAGGAACCTCAAGAAGTACTTCCCGGTGGAGGAAGGGCTGCTGGCCCGGCGCAAGGGCGACGTCAAGGCGGTGGACGGCGTCAGCCTGACGGTGGAGGACGGCGAGACCCTCGGCGTGGTGGGCGAATCCGGGTGCGGCAAGTCGACGCTGGGCCGGACCATCCTGCGCCTGATCGAGCCCACCGACGGCGAGATCCTGTTCGAGAACAAGGACATCATGAGGATTTCCAGCGCCGAGATGCGCGACCTGCGCCGGCGCATGCAGATCATCTTCCAGGACCCGTACGCATCGCTGAACCCCCGCATGAGAGTCGGCGAGATCATCGGCGAGGGCCTCAAGATCCATCGCATGGCCTCGGGCGGCGACCGCAGGGAGCAGGTCATGGCGCTGCTCCAGAAGGTGGGCCTCCGGGAGGAGCACTACGACCGCTACCCGCACGAGTTCAGCGGCGGCCAGCGCCAGCGCATCGGCATCGCCCGGGCCCTGGCCGTGTCGCCGAAGTTCATCGTCGCGGACGAGCCGGTGTCGTCCCTGGACGTGTCCATCCAGGCCCAGATCATCAACCTGCTGCAGGAGCTGCAGGAGAGCATGAGCCTCACGTTCTTCTTCATCTCCCACGACCTGCGGGTGGTGGAGCACGTAAGCCACCGGGTGGCCATCATGTATCTCGGCAAGATCGTCGAGATAGCGCCCAGCAATGCCATCTACACCGACGCCCGGCACCCCTATACCCGCGCCCTGCTGTCGGCCGTGCCCATGCCCGACCCCAATCCCAAGAAGGACCGCATGGTGCTGGAAGGGGACGTGCCGAGCCCCGTCAACCCCCCGTCCGGGTGCAACTTCCACCCCAGGTGCCCCTTCCGCGAGCAGAAGTGCACCGAGGTGGAGCCGGAGCTGGACTTCTCCCTCGGCGGCCACGGCACCGCCTGCCACGTCTTCGGCCACGGCAAACGCTCCTGGCCCAACCCCCCGCGGGAATCCTGAACCAGCAGTTCGTTCCGTTCCCTGAACGTCAACCGGCGTCCTCGGCTTCATCGTCCCCGTCCGCCGCTGAATTCCGGTTCAAGCCCGGGACGACCTTGAACCGTCCACGTCAGGAGCCCGGGCCAAGCCCCCGGGACGACGTTGGGTCCGCCCTCCGGCGTCCCGGGGGCCTGACCTGCACTCCTGCGCCTCTACCCTCCGTTGTTCCGGGCTTGACCCGCGATCCCCAAACCTCTTCTTTGATTTCTCGCGGCCCGGTGTTACACTTCCCTCCGGCTGAAATCCACGGGCAGGCGGAGGCAACTCGGCTTGCCCGGAAATTTTTTCAGAGGTGGCAGTCAGATGGCAGACAACGACGGCCCCGTGCCGATGACGGCGCAGGGGCATCACCAATTGCTGGAGGATCTCCAGCGCCTCAAATCCGTTGAGCGTCCCAGGAATGTTCGGGATATCGAGGAAGCCCGGGCCCACGGCGACCTGTCGGAGAACGCCGAGTTCCACGCGGCCAAGGAGCGCCAATCGCTGCTCGATGTCCAGATTCGCGAGATCGAGGACAAGATCGCTCGGGCTCAGGTCATCGACGTGTCCAAGCTGTCCGGCGACAGGATCGTGTTCGGCGCCACCGTCAAGCTGGTGGACGACGACACCGACGAGGACGTCGTCTACAAGATCGTGGGCGAGCACGAGGCGGAACCCAGGGAAGGGAGGATCTCCCTGGGCTCGCCGGTGGCGCGGTCCCTGATCGGCCGCCGGGTGGGTGACCTGGTGGAGGTGCGCACGCCCGCGGGCGTACGGAACTTCGAGGTACTGGACGTCTCTTTCATCGAATAGCCCCCTTCGACTTCGCTCCGCTCGCGCTCCGCTACGGCCTGTCCCGAGCTTGACGAAGGGCTCGGGACCAGCGGCGTGGGCCGCGGTTCTGGCGGCCTTGACGCTCTTCGTTCCCGTGCCGGCCCCGGCCGACGTCTCGATACGGGCGCAACCCGGTTTCGGAGGCATCTTCCGGCTCGGCGAGCCCTTGCCGCTGCGCATCGAGCTGGTGAACTCCGGGGTGGCGGTCCGCGGCGTCCTGGAGGTGGTGGAGGCCCGCGGCGGCCCCACCCGGGGCATGGAGCCCTACTCGTTCATCCAGCGCCGGGACATCTTTCTCTCCACCCACGCGCGCAAGGTCGTCTTCGTCACCGTCGATCCCGACTCGGTGGCGCAGCCCCTGGTGCTGCGCTTCACGGGCGGCGGCCGGAGCCACGAGACCTCGGTCAGCCTGCGCGGGCGGTTCACCGGCCAGCCGCTGGTCCTGCTGCTCACCCGGAGCAACGTCGCCCCGGCCATCCCGCTGGACTACCAGACCCCCGTGCCCGTGGTCTCGCTTCCCCTGGGCGAGCTTTCCGAGGACGTCCGCGCCTATGGCGGGGTGTGGAGCGTCATGCTCTACGAGCAGTCCCTGCGGGGCCTGTCCCGGGGCCAGCGGCGCGCGCTGGAGCACTGGCTCTCCGGCGGCGGGGTCATGGTGGTGCTGGGCGGCGCCCACTTCGCCCTGTACCAGGATACGGCCACCGCCGGCTTGCTTCCGGTGGCGGTTCGCGGCCTGAAGCGGCTGGATGCCCTGCCCGAGTTGACCGGCCGGTTCGGCGGCGTTCTGGAGGACGTGCTGGTGCAGGACGCCGTCCCGGGCAAGGATGGCCGGGTGCTCATGTCGGAGGGAGACGCGCCGATCCTGGTGGAGCGGAGCCACGGCGAGGGCAGGGTGGTCTACCTGGCGCTGGACGTGGGCCGGCCGCCGGTGGCGGAATGGACGGGCCTCGAACCGCTCTTCGGGGAGATCCTGGGCGCGGCGCCCGCCAAACCCTCGGACCCGTGGACCGCCTGGAACCAGCAAGTGTTCACGACGCTGCTCCGGGGCTTCGGTTTCTCCAGCCTGCGTTCGCCCATGTTGTCGCTGTTACTGGCGCTCGGGCTCTACATCGGGTCGCTGCTGCTCTGGTTCCGCTACTGGAGGGGCGACGGGCCGTCACGGTACCGGCTGGTGCTGGCCCCGGCAGCGCTGGTGCTGGCGTGCACCGTGGGCGGTTACTGGTACTTCGACCGGGGCGGCCACGTGCCGGACGGAATCCTGATCTCCTCCACGGTGGTGGACGGGACGCCGTGGTCGGACCTGGCGCCGGTGCACGCCAACGTGGGTCTATTCGCGACCCGCCACAAGGATTTCTCGTTCAGTCTCCGCCGGGACCTGACCCAGCTCGATCTGGTGCTGCCGCCGGGCGGCGACGCGAAGGCATCGCTGGTGCTGGAACAGGCGCGGCCGCGCGATCGCATCCACGTGCCCCTTCCGGAATGGAACGCGGCGCTGTTCCGGCTTCGCGCGGTACGGCCCTGGCCGGTGGCCGTCGAGTGGGAGCATTCCCGCGGGACCTACCGCGTCGGCATCGCCAACCGCGGCTCCGGCAGGCTTACCGAATGCTGGCTCGTGATCGGCGGACAGGGCTACAAGCTCGGGGACGTGCCGCCCGGCGGCCTCCTGAGGCGCGAGCTGCCCGAGCCCGGGAGCGCCAAGGGAGGGGACAAGGAGGCCCTGCAGCCCGAGGACGTCCGGTTCGACGAGGAGGTCCGCGAGGTCCTGCTGCGGCGCTCGGTTTTCCCGGACGGCAACAGCGAGAATTCCGGGACGGCTTTCATCATCGGCTGGGTCCGGGACGAGGAGCCGGAGCTCCGGGTCGCGGATGCCCGGGTGACGGCGCACCACTTCAAGCTGTTCCGCGTCGCCATCCCCTTGGGCGGCGGGGAGGAGGACCTGTGAGACCCTGGGCCAATCCGGTTTTCCGGGAAGCGGCGGCGGTCTACTGGGAAGAGGGGCAGGCGTGCGTCACCTACCTGTTCTACGTGGCCATTCTGGGCGCGTTGCAGGTGCTGGCGCTGGTGCTGCCCTCCGGCGAGGCGAGCTTCTGGATCGGACCCGCCTTCCTCTTCAAGTTCTCGAGCGTGGCCACGCTGCTGCTGATCGTCTACCTGACCCTGCGGTTCGCGGGCCTGGAGTTCCTGGCCTGGCGGTTCTCGCCGCTGCGGCATTGGCTGGAGGAGGAGCGTCTCGGAGTCGCCGCCGTGGTATCCGGGCTGCTGGCCGTCCTGGCGGTGCACGGACTGATCCTGCTCCTTCTCGCGGCGCCGCTGCTGGGCTGGTCCGGGGCCATCGCCCGCGCGCCCCTGAGCGACATGACCACCACCCTTCCCATGCTGTTCCTGTACGCCGTGGGCTACGGCATCTGGGGCCTCGTGGGGCTGGCCTTCTGGGAGCGCAAGGCGGACAGCCGGCGGGTCTTCATCCGCTGGATCTTCGTCTGTTTCTTCCTGATCTCCGGGGCGTTCGGAGCATGGGCGCAAACATTGAATCCGGTGGCGTTTCTGCTCTATCATCTCGGCACCCTGGAGATGGCCGCGCCGTGGGGGCCGGCGTGGCCCCCGACCCTGGTTCATTGGACCTTCCAGGGCTTGGTGTTCGTGGTGGGACTGGCGCTGCTGGCCCGGGGCCTGAAACGCGTCCAGAAAGGCTATTCGTGAGCGATCCGGGAACGGTGCTGAAGGAGAAGCTGGCCGACCTGCGCCGCTGGGAACGGCGCAAGCGGCGCGAGCGCCTGTTGCTGGAAAGCCTCTTCTACACCGCGTTGGCGGCGGCGGGGCTGGTGGCGGCGCGAGCGCTGCTGCCGGTGGACGCCGCGCTCCTGTGGCTTGCCCCGGCGGTCTTCGCCGCCGCGGCGGCCGGCGTGTTTCTGCTGCGGCCCTGGCGCGAGCAGGCGTTCCTGCGCTCGCTCACGCAGGTGGACGACCGGCTGGAGCTGGACGAACGGGTGCTGACCGCATGGGACATCCTTTTCGGGCCGCGGGAGACGCCGGAAGGACGGGTCCCCCCGGAGGAGGCCCTGGTGGTGGAGGAGGCCGCGGACAGGCTCGGGGTGGTGCCGCTCCGGCCGCTCTGCCGGCGGCGGTTCACTTGGCACGCGGTGGCCGGGCCGGTGCTGGTGGTGCTGGCGGCCGCGGGGTTGTGGCTGCCTCCCGGCGGCGCGCCCCAGGCGGCGTCGGCCCCGGACAGGATGGCCCAGGCGATCCAGGAGCACGCCCGGGAGCTGGAAAACCGGGCGCGGGAGCAGGACCTCGTCGAGAGCCGGCGCATGGCCGAGGCGTTGCGGGAAATGGCCGAACGGCAACTGACCGAGGGCGGCCCGGAAGAGTCCCGCCTCGCGGCGTCGGTGGGGGCCATGACGGACGTGCTCGAAGAGATGACCCGGTCGTGGCCCCAAGGGGCGGGACTGGAGTGGCCGGCCCTGTCCGACAAGGCCCTGGAGCGGTTGCGGGAGCATCTGCGGCAGTCGGACCTGCGGAGGACGGACGGTTCGTCCGGGGGCATGAGCCGGTCCGACCTGATGGAGTCCCTGGGGCTGTCCTCCCTCGACCGGCGGCCGGAAGGCTCCAGCGACATGAGCGCGGGGGAAGTGCAGCAGTTCCTCGACCGGCTGGAACGGGAGGCCCGGCGGGAACAGGACCGGCGCGCCTTGGGAGAGACGCGGCAGTTCCTTACCGAGCTGCTGCTCGGCGATGCGCCCGATGAATCCGTCGCCGAATCGTCCCGGCCCGGCGATCCCGCCGAGCGGCCGGACGCGCCGCCGGCGGCGGGACGGCGGCCCGGGGATGAGCCCGGCGAGGGACAGCAGGAGCCTTACGATCCGGCCTTCCAGGCCCGCGTGCGCACCCACCTGCAGGGGCTCCTGGGGAAGGGGCCGAGCCGGGGGTTCGGCTTCAGGGGCGAGGCCCGCGCGGGCGACAGCACCGTGGCGGAAGAGCCGGTGGTGGTGCGGTACCGGCGGCAGGTGGAGGCGGAGCTCGCGTCGGAGGAGATCCCCGCCGCCTTCAAGGAAACCATCAAGAACTATTTTCTGTCCCTGGGCGTGACCCGGCGAGAGCCATAGTGCCGTGTCGCCCGTACCAGTCGACAAGATGGAACAGGAGTCAACGTGAACCTGGACGCTTCGACCGAAGGGGTTCGGCACCGCATGCTGAACGCGCAGCGCGCGTTCGAGGAAGTCAGGAGCGAGATGGGCAAGGCGGTGGTGGGCCATGAAGAGCTCATCGAGGGCATCTTCATCGCGCTGGTGTGCGGCGGCCACTGTCTGCTGGAGGGGGTGCCCGGCCTCGGCAAGACGCTGATGGTGCGCTCGCTGGGGGAGCTCATGGACCTGAGCTTCTCGCGCATCCAGTTCACTCCGGACCTGATGCCGGCGGACATCACCGGCACCAACGTGGTCAACGAGGACCCCTCGGGACGGAAGGTGTTCGAGTTCGAGGCCGGACCGGTGTTCGCCAACATCGTGCTGGCGGACGAGATCAACCGCGCCACCCCCAAGACCCAGTCCGCGCTGCTGGAGGCCATGCAGGACCAGAGCGTCACCGCCGGCGGCGCGCTGCACCCCATCCCCAGCCCGTTCATGGTCCTGGCCACCCAGAACCCCATCGAGATGGAGGGCACCTATCCGCTCCCGGAAGCCCAGGTGGACCGGTTCTTCTTCAAGCTCATCGTCCGTTACCCGTCGTACGACGAGATGGGACGGATCGCGGAGCTCACCACCGCCGCGCCGTCCGGAGCCCTGACCAAGGTGCTGGCGGCGGAGTCGGTGCTGGAGATGCGCGAGGCGGTGCGGGCGGTGCCGCTGGCCGGACCGGTGCGGGACTACGCGGTGCGGCTGGTGATGGCGACCCATTCCGAGACCGGGCACGGCACCGAGATGGCCCGCAAGTACGTGCAGTACGGCGCCAGCCCCCGGGGGCTGCAGGCGGTGATCCTGGCGGCCAAGGCCCGGGCGCTGCTTTCCGGCCGGCCCAACGTCTCGTTCGAGGACATCCGCCGGGACCTGATGCCGAGCCTGCGGCACCGGCTGCTGCTCAACCTCGCCGCGGAGGCGTCCGGCATCGCCCCGGAAGCGGTGCTGGAGGAGGTGGTGGAACGGGTGCCGGAGGTGCCGTCCTGATGGCCGAGGCCGAGGCGCACCGCTTCCTGGAGCCTGATTTCCTGGCGCGGCTGGACAAGCTCCGGCTGGTGGCCAAGCGCATGAGCTGGGGCATGGCGCGGGGGGAGCATCCCACTGTCCGCAAGGGCTACAGCCTGGAGTTCTCCGACTACCGCAAGTACAGCCGCGGCGACGACCTGCGCTACGTGGACTGGAACGTCTACGGCCGCCTGGAACGGCTGCTGCTGAAGGTGTTCACCGCCGAGGAGGAGATCACCGTCTACCTCCTGCTGGACACCAGCCGGTCCATGGCGGAGGGCTCTCCGCCCAAGCTGGAGTTCGCCAAGAGCGTGGCCGCGGCGCTGGGCTACATCGGCCTCAAGACCCACGACCGGGTGGGGGCGGCGGCCCTGGCCGAGGATGTGACCGCGCAGTTGCCGCCGGCCCGCGCCCGGCGTCAGATACTCGCCCTGTTCAACTTCCTCGAGGCGCTGTCCTGCGCCGGCCGCACCGACCTGGAGACCTCGGTGAAGAGCTTCACCCGGCGCTATCCACGGCCGGGCCTGGTGGTGCTGTTCAGCGACCTCCTGGACGCCGCGGGTTGCGCCGCCGCGCTGGACGAGCTGGCGCGGAAGCGCCACGACGTGTTGCTGGTGCACGTGCTCGGCGACGGCGAGACGCGGCTGGACCCCGGCGGCGACGTGTCGCTGGTGGACGTGGAGACGGCCCGGGAGCGGCGGGTCTTCCTCGACCGGGACTTGGCGGACCGGTTCCACCGGGAGGTGGAGGACTTCTTCGCCGGCGCCGAGCGGCTCTGCGAGAGCCGGGAGATGGACTACCGGCGGACCGCCAGCAACGTCCCCTTCGACGATTTCGTCCTGAGCTACCTGACCCAGGACCGACGGCCCGGATAGCGCCGTGCTGTGGCTTTTTCCCGCGGCTTTCCTCTTCCTGCTGGCGGCCGTCCCCGTCATCCTGCTGCTCAATAGCCTCAGGCCCCGGGGGCCGCGGGTCCCGGTCACGGCCCTCTTCCTGCTGGAGAAGGTGCTGCGGGAGCGGCCCATGGGCCGGCGCCTGGGCTGGCTGTGGCGCCGGAACCTGCCGCTCATCCTGCAGCTCCTGGCCGCCCTCGCCGTCATCGCCGCGCTGGCGGGACCCGCCCTCCTGGGGGTGGGCAGCGCCGGCCGCGACCTGGTGGTGGTGATGGACCTGAGCGCCAGCATGAAGGCGGCGGGCGAGTCGGGCACCCGTTTCGAAGCCGCCCGCGCCGAGCTGCTGGCGCGCATCGACGCGCTGGGCGCCAACGACCGCATGATGATCGTCGGCGCGGCGGCGCAGCCCGAGGTGGTCCAGCCGTTCACCCGGGACCGGGCCGACCTCCGGCAGGCCGCCGAGGAGTTGTCCGCCACCGACGCCGAGGCACCGGTGAAGGAGGCGGTGCTGCTGGCGCACACCTTCCTCCGGCGTCAGGGCCCGCACCGGGTCGTGGTGATCACCGACGGCGCCTTCAAGGGCATCGAGGAGCTGCCGCTGGCGGCGTCCTACCTGGAGCTGGTGCAGGTGGGCGGGGGCGCGGACAACGTCGGCATCCTGGGCTTCCAGTTCCGCCGCGTGGCCGGCGAGGCCGACGCGTACGAAGCCATGGTGGTGGTGCAGAACTTCACGGAGCGGCCGGTGCACGCGCCCCTGATCGTGACCGTGTCGGACCGGGTGGTGAGCCGGACGCTGCTGTCGCTGGAGCCGTTTGCCCGGGAGGTGCTGATCTACGGGGTCCCGGGCCCCTTGCGGGGGCGCGCCACCGCGCTGCTGACCATCGACGACGATCTGCCCACCGACAACCGCGCCTTCCTGTCGTTCCCCGACGAGCGCCCCACCCGGGTGCTGTACGTGGGGCCGGGGAACCCGTTCCTGGAGCGATTGCTGCGGTATTTTCCCCAGGTCACCCTGGCCCGCATCGACCGTATCCCGGTGGACCGCGTCACCGAACAGGTGGCGGCCTACGACGTGGTGATGCTCGATCGGGTGCCGGCGCCGCCGCTGGAGCGAGGCAACTTCATCCTCATCCGCACCGTGGCCGACGGACTTCCCCTGAAGGTCGCCGGCCGGACGCCGCGGCCGACGCCGGTGTCCACCGGCGCCGGCCACCCGCTGACCCGGGGCGTGCGGCTGGACGGGCTCTACGTCCAGGACGCGCTGGAGTTGGTCTCGGACGGCAGCGGCGTGCCGCTGGCCGAGTCCGCGCGCGGGCCGCTGATCCACGCGGTGGAGTCGGAGGACCTCAAGGCGCTGGTGTTCGCCTTCGACATCACCCAGTCGGACCTGCCCTTCCGGGTGTCGTTTCCGCTGTTGGTGCGCAACGCCTTCTCGTGGTTCCGGCCCGCGGCGCGTGAGTTCCCGGCCAGCCAGGTGGCGGCGGGTCTGCCGTTCGTGGCGGACGTGGGGGTGGACGAGGAGCGGCTGGTGTTCGTGAGCCCCGCCGGCGAGAGCAGCCCGGTCCGGATCCAGGAGCGCAGGGGGACCTACGCCGGCACCTCGGAGGTGGGTTTCTACCGGTTCCGGGGAAAGCGCGGGGAGGGCGAGTTCGCGGTGAACCTGTTCAGCGAGGAGGAGTCCCGCATCCGTCCCGCGTACCAGGCGGACCCGGCGGCCGCGGCGACGGCGGCGGAGCAGAGCGGCCCGGGCACCCGCCTCGACCTTTGGCCGGCGCTGCTGGTGGCGGCGCTGGCGCTGCTGCTGGCGGAGAGCGTCCTGGTCTGCCGGACCCGCCGGTCGCTCCTTCCCCTGTGGCTGCGGGTGCCGGCGGCGGCGGTGCTCGTGGTGGCGCTGGCGAACCCCCGGATCCTCGCCCAGGACCCCGAGCTCGACGTGGTGATGGCCGTGGACCTTTCCCACAGCGCCGGGGAGGAGGCCCGGGTCCGGGCCGCGGACGTGCTGGAGCGGGCCCGGGAGCTGGTGGGCTCCAGGGTGCGGCTGGGGCTGTTCTCCTTCGCGCGCCGGCCGCAGTGGGAGTTCGTGCCGACCCATGAGCCGCCGTTGAGCGAGTTGCCGCCGCCGCCGGAGCGTGACGCCACGGACCTGGGAGCGGCGCTTCAGGGCGCCCTGGGCGAGCTCAGCGAGGGACGGGAGAGCCGCATCCTGCTCATATCCGACGCCAACGAGAACCGGGGCTCGGTGGAGCGGGTGCTGCCCATGCTGCGGTCCCACGGGGTGGCGGTGTGGCCGTATTCCGTGAGCCTCGCCGAGGGGCGGAACGAGGTGTACCTGTCGGAGCTCACCGTGCCCTCGGTGGTGGACAGCGGCGAGACCTTCGAGATCAAGGCCGCCCTCACCAGCACCCGCGCGTCCTCGGCGGGCGTGACCTTGCTGCGGGACGGGCGCGTCATCCGTTCCCTGCGCCGGGAGCTGGCCCCCGGCGCCAACTGGCTGAGCTTCACCGACAGCGTGGAGCGGCGCGGCACCCATACCTATGAGCTGATGGTGGACGCGGACGCGGACGTGCTGGCGGAGAACAACCTGCTGCAGGGCATCGTGAGCGTCAAGGGACCCTCGCGGGTCCTCTACCTCCACGGCGCCGACGCCGCCCGCCGGTTCATGGCCGAGGCCTTGCGGGTGCAGGGATACGAGGTGGTGGAGAAGCTCCCGGCGCGGGCCAACCTGACGCTGCCGGAGCTCTCGGGCTTCGACCTGCTGATCCTGGACAACGTGCCCGCCTACCAGCTCTCGCAGGTCAAGATGGAGCGCATCGAGCGGTTCGTGCGCGACCTTGGGGGCGGCCTCATCGTGCTGGGCGGGACCCGGAGCTACGGCGCCGGCGGCTACTACCGGACGCCGCTTGAGCAGACGCTGCCGGTGGAGATGCGCCCGCCGGCGCGCATGGAGCTGCCCCACGTGGCGCTGCTCTTCGTGGTGGACAAGTCCGGGAGCATGGGCGGCGGCCCCTTCGGCACCACCAAGCTGGACCTGGCCAAGGCGGCCACCATGGCGTCGGCCGAGCTGTTGAACCCCGCCGACGAGGTGGCGATCCTGGCCTTCGACTCCAACTGGCAGTGGGTGGTGCCCTTCCGCGCGGCTGGCGGCGGCGAGAGCCTCGCCGAGGACGTCGCCGCCCTGAGCTCCGACGGTGGCACCGACCTCCGCAAGGCCATGGTGGAAGGGCGCCGGGTACTGGCGGCCAAGGATGCGGCCATCAAGCACGTGCTGGTGCTGTCCGACGGGCTCACCGAGAAGGAGGACCTGCTCGAGCAGGTGACCCGCATGGCGCAGGAGAAGATCAGCGTCTCCACCGTATCCATCGGCGGCGACGCCAACCGGCGCCTCATGACCCAGCTTGCCGGCAGCGGCAACGGCAGGAGCTACGCCACCGTGGACCCGCGCACCATCCCGCAGATCTTCACCACCGAGACGCTGCTGATCTCCCGGGACCTGCTGGTGGAGAAGACCGTGACGCCTGCCGTGGCGGGTCCGGCGGGACCCATGCGCGGGCTTTCCGGCGGGCCGCTGCCGCGGATCCTGGGCTACGTCCTGACCCACGTGAAACCGCGCGCCGAGACCCACCTGCGGGCCGGCGAGGACCCGTTGCTGGTGTCTTGGCGTTACGGCCTGGGCCGGGTTTACGCGTTCACCTCGGACGTCTCCGGCCGCTGGGGGCGGCACTGGGTGCAGTGGCCGGAATTTCCCCGGTGGGCCGCGCAGATGGCCCGGCTGGCGGTGAGGAGCGTCTCGGACCACCGGCTGCGGACCGACTTCGTGCGGGAAGGCGAGGTCATGAGCGCGGTGGTGGACCTCTTCTCGGCCTCGGGGCGGCCGGTGAACCACCTGAAGCTCCAGGGCCTGCTGACCCGGGCCGACGAGACCCTGCAGGAGGAGACCTTCCGGCAGGTGGCGCCCGGCCGCTACCGGACGCGCTTCGCCACCCCGCGCCGGGGCGTCAACCTGCTCACGGTGAAGCAGCCGCCGGGACCGTCCGGCGCGCCCGCCGTGGCCCTCACCGTCCCCTTCATCGTGCCCTTCTCGAAAGAGTACCGGGAGATGGACGCCAACACCGGACTCCTGGAAAGGCTGGCCCGGGAGACCGGCGGCAAGTTATTGCGTGACGACACCCTGGCCGAGGACGTCGAGCGCCTCTTCACCGCCGACCCCGACGCCGCCGGCGCCGCCCGGGGCATCTGGTGGGCTCTGGCCGCCGCCGCCCTGGGCGTCTTCCTCCTGGACCTGGCCCTCAGGACCTTCATCCAGGTGCGCCGGGCGGGGTGAGGCCGCGGACGGGGAGTCCCGGCAAAACCGTCATCAAGGGTTTCTGGAGGGCTGAACTCGGTTCAGCGAATGTTCACGGCAGGTTTTCGTTAACGCGGCGGTTTCACGTCAGTCGTTTCCTTCCCCGCGGCACGGGGAAGGATCGTCCCGTTTCCCAACAACGCATCTCCGGCCACCAGTTCGAAGTTGCTGCCTTCGGGCAATTGTTTCGTTCGCTCGGCATGTACCAGAAGTTCGATACGGACAATGCTGTCACCCTTTTGGCAGGCATCCATCAACAGGCTGGCGGGCGGCGTGTCCGTGCCCGTGAAGCGGGCTAGACTGCTCACGGGCTCCCCCCGGCGCAGCACCGCCCGGGTCCGATCATCCGCGGGACGGAAGGTGGCGAACACCGCGTGTCGTATGCCGTCAAGATTCGCAAAGAGCCTGGCCCTCCCGGCGACGTCGTCGTCAAGGTCCAGAATGACAACCCGACCTGGAAAACGCTCGTCGAGCCGTGCACACCGGGGTGAAACGCCATCCCATGCCGGTCTGCGCTCGTCAGGACTGCGGATTGGACCTGCCCTCCGCCCGTGCCATAATGGTGCGATGGCGGAAACCGAGTCCACGCGCGGGCAGGAGGAGGCAGCCGTCCCGGCGGATTTCCGGTCGGGCTTCGTCTCGATCCTGGGGCGGCCCAACGTGGGCAAGTCCACGCTTCTGAACCAGCTCCTGGGGGAGAAGATCGCCATCGTCTCGCCCCGGCCCCAGACCACCCGGAACCGGATCATGGGCATCAAGACCATGCCCGGGGGGCAGCTCCTGTTGCTGGATACCCCGGGGATCCACCGGGCCCGGTCGCTTCTGAACCGGCGGATGGTGGACGTGGCCAAGCGCTCTCTCGGGGACGTGGAGGCGGTGGTGTGGGTGGTGGACGCCTCCAACGGACTTCGCGGGGACGACGAGGACATCGCCGGGATTCTTTCAAAGAGCCGGCACGAGATCCTGATCGCGCTCAACAAGATCGACGCGGTGTCCAAGGGACGGCTGCTGCCGGTGATGGCGCGGCTGGCGGAGCTCTTGCCGGACAGGGAGATCGTGCCCATCAGCGCGCGGACGGGCGAGAACGTCGCGCTCCTGGTGGACGGGATGCTGAAGCGGCTGCCGCCCGGGCCCCGCTACTTCCCGGAGGACGAGCTGACCGACCAGACCGAGCGGTTCATCGCGGCCGAGATCGTGCGCGAGAAGGTGTTCCTGCGCACCCGCCAGGAGATCCCCTACGGCACCGCGGTCTCGGTGCGGAGCTTCGAGGAGAAGGACGACGGCGGCCTGGTGGTCATCGCCGCGACCATCCACACCGAGCGGGAGAGCCACAAGCCGATCCTCATCGGCAAGCGCGGCGCGGCGCTGAAGGAGATCGGCAGCGCGGCGCGGGAGGACCTGGAGCGCCTGCTCGACTGCCGCGTCTATCTGGAGCTCGCGGTCAAGGCCACTCCCGGCTGGAGCCGGGACCCCCGGAGCCTGGAGGCCTTCGGCCTGTAGCGGACGCGGCGGGGAACAGACCCGCGGTTACCGCGAAACAACGGCACGGGCGGGTTTGAACCCCGCTCCCGCATGTCCGGGCGGGCACCCGCCGGAGAAGGTCGGACTTTCCCGTTCATCATGAGCACTCCAGAAAACATGCCGGTGGTGGCCATCGTGGGCCGGCCCAACGTGGGCAAGTCGACGCTGTTCAACCGCCTGAGCCGGGCCCGGCGCGCCATCGTGGACGACCAGCCGGGGGTGACCCGCGACCGGAACTACAACCCGGTGGCGTGGCGCCGCCATCGTTTCATGCTGGTGGACACCGGCGGGCTGGAGCCGGACGAAACCGAGGGACTCAAGGGACGGATCCTGCGGCAGACCCTGACCGCGGTGGACGAGGCCGACGTCATCGTGTTCCTGCTGGACGGCCGCGCCGGGCCGACGCCGCTGGACACGGCCGCGGCGGAGCTCTTGCGGCAGGCGCCCAAACCGGTGTTCTACGCGGTCAACAAGCTGGACACCGGCCCCCGGGAGAGCGACCTCTACGAGTTCTACCAGCTCGGCGTGGAACGGCTGTTCCCGCTCTCGGCGGAGCACGGGCTGGGGGTCGCGGACCTGATGCAGGAAGTGGTGGACGCGCTGCCCGGGGACCGGGAGGGGACCTCCGAGGCCGATGAGTCCCTGGCCCTGGCGGTGGTGGGCCGGCCCAACGTCGGCAAGTCCACGCTGGTGAACCGGCTGCTGGGCTACGACCGCTCGCTGGTGGATTCGCAGCCCGGCACCACCCGGGACGCGCTCCAGGCCGCCTTCACCTGGCGCGGGAACCCCTGCTGGCTGACGGACACGGCCGGCATCCGGCGCAAGGCCCGGGTGGTGGACCCGGTGGAACGCTACAGCGTGAGCCGGGCGTTGCGCTCGGTGGACGCCGGCGACGTGGTCATCCACCTGCTGGACGGTTCCGAGGGGGTCACCGACCAGGACGCGCAGGTCATGTCCTACGCCTTCCAGCGGGGCAAGGCCATGGTCCTGGGCATCAACAAGTGGGACCTGCTGGACACGGACCGGCTGAGCCTCCGCATCTACCAGGATTTCCTGCACCGGCGTCTACCGTTTGCCGACCATGTGCCGATAGTCTCTGTATCGGCACTGGAAGGATCCGGCATGACGAAGCTGATGGATACGGTGATACGGGTGGGCGGCGCCCAGCGCCGGTGGATCAAGACACCGGCGCTCAACCAGGCGCTGCGGCGGCTCACCGAGCGGCATGCCGCGCCGCAGTTCCGCGGGCGTCCGGTGAAGTTCTACTACGGCACCCAGACGGACGTGCAGCCGCCGACGTTCACGCTGTTCGTCAACCATCCGGAAGGCATCGGCGCCGCCTACCGGCGCTACCTCGTCAAGGCGTTGCGCGCGGAGCTGGGGCTCGAGCACACGCCGTTGCGCCTGACCCTGCGGCCGCGGACGGGCAGGGGACGCCACGGTGCCGGGTGACGGCCGGCGGGACCTGGCCTGGCTGGCCTTCGGCCGGGTCCCGGGGCTCGGGTGCGCCGGCTTCCGGCGCATCGCGGAGTCCTTCGCGGACCCCGCCGACGCGTTCTTCAGCGGCCGCGGAGCGTTGCGGCAGGCTCCCGGCCTGAGCCGCGCGGCGGTGGACGGGCTGTTGGGCTTTTCCGAATGGGACCGCCTGGCGGACGAGATGCGCCGGGTCCGGGACGCGGGGGTCCGGCTGGTGCGCTACTCCGACGCGTCGTACCCTGAGCGCCTGCGCGCCATCCCCGACCCGCCCCCGGTGCTGTACGCCCGGGGGTCGCCGGAGGTGGCCGGGCGCGCCGCCGTGGGGGTGGTGGGGACCCGGGCGCCGAGCGAGTACGGCCGCGAGATGACCCGGCTCCTGTGCCGGGGGCTGGCGGCCGCGGGCATCGCCGTGGTCAGCGGCATGGCCCGCGGCATCGACGGCGAGGCCCACGAGACCGCGCTGTCAGGCGGCGGCGGGACCGTGGCGGTGCTCGGATCAGGGGTGGACGCGCCCTATCCGCCGGAGCACCGCGATCTCTGCCGCCGCATCGAGGAAAACGGCGCCGTGCTCTCCGAGCACCCCTTGGGGACGCGTCCGCTGCCGCACCACTTCCCCGCCCGCAACCGCATCATCAGCGGGCTCTCGCTGGGCGTGGTGGTGGTGGAGGCGACGGAGCGGAGCGGCTCGTTGATCACCGCCCGCTGGGCGCTGGAGCAGGGCCGCGAGGTGTTCGCGGTGCCCGGTCCGGCGGGGTCCGGACGCAGCCGCGGACCCCACCGGCTGATCCGCGAGGGTGCCAAGCTGGTGGAGGACGTCGGCGACATCATCGAGGAGATCGCGCCGCAACTGGCGGCGGAGCCGGCATTCGCACAGCTGCCGGCGGCGGGTGGTCCGGACGGCGATTCCCGCGGAACGGCTCCCCTCGGTGGCTCCGCCGGGGCGATCCTGCGGGACCTGGAGGCGGGACCGCTGCAAATGGACGAGGTCATCCACCGCACGGGCCTCCCGCCGCACCGGGTCTGCGAGGTGCTGCTGGAAATGGAGCTGCAGGGTCTGCTCCGGCAGTTGCCAGGAAACAGATATGCGTTAAACTCTGCCGTAGCCGGCGGCAGGTGAACACGGCGGTTCGGAGAGCGGAATCCCGGCCGCCGGCGCCGTTTCCGGGTTCGAGATGAACGAAACGATGGAACGTGTCAACGTGGTGGGGGGCGGCCTTGCGGGGTGCGAGGCTGCCTGGCAGCTCGCCAGACGGGGGGTGCCGGTGGACCTGTACGAGATGCGGCCGGTTACCCGGACCGCGGCCCACACCACCGGCCATCTGGCCGAACTGGTGTGCAGCAACTCGTTCCGTTCACAGTCGTTGACCACCGGGGCCGGGCTGCTGAAGGAAGAGATGCGGCGCATGGGCTCCCTGATCGTCACCCTCGGCGAGGCCCACCAGGTACCGGCGGGATCCGCCCTGGCGGTGGACCGGGTCCGCTTCGCCGAGGCCGTTTCCGAGCGCGTGTCTTCCCTGCCGGGCCTGCGCCTGATCCGCCGGGAGCTCGACGCCGTGCCGCCGGGGCCGACCATCATCGCCACCGGACCGCTCACCGCCGATTCCCTTTCGGAGCGCCTGCGGGAGCTTCTGGGGGCCGAGCATCTCTACTACTACGACGCCATCTCCCCGGTGCTCACCGCGGAGTCCGTGGATGCGTCGGTGGCGTTCCGGGCGTCCCGCTACGACGAGAAGCCCGGCGACTACCTGAACCTGCCGTTGACCCGGGACGAGTACTACCGGCTGGTGGACGCGGTGGTGGCGGCGGAAAAGGTGCCGGTGCGAAGCTTCGAGCGTTTCTTCGAAGGATGCCTCCCGGTGGAGGAGATGGCCCGGCGCGGGCGGGAGACGCTGGCGTTCGGTCCCATGAGGCCCACCGGGCTGGTGGATCCGGCTTCCGGCCAGCGGCCCTACGCGGTGGTCCAGTTGCGGCAGGAAAACCGCGAGGGCACATTGTACAACCTCGTGGGTTTCCAGACCAAGATGACCTGGCCCGAGCAGAAGCGGGTGTTTTCGCTGATACCGGGGCTGGCCGGCGCCGTGTTCGTGCGCTACGGCAGCCTGCACCGCAATACCTTCATCAACGCGCCGCGGCACCTGTTGCCGACGCTGCAGTGGCGCGGCGCGCCGCGGCTCTTCTTCGCCGGCCAGATCACCGGCGTGGAGGGGTACATCGAGTCGGCCGCGTCGGGGCTTCTGGCGGGCGTCAACGCCGCCCGGCTGGCGGCCGGGACGAAGCCGGTGACGCCGCCCGCCACCACCGCCCTGGGTTCCCTGCTCCACTACATCTCCGATACCGGGCGGGAGGCCTTTCAGCCCATGAACGTCAACTTCGGCCTGTTCCCGAGTCTGCCCGGCAAGGTCAAGGGCCGGCGCAAGAAGGAGATCATGGCCGAACGGTCCCTTCGGGACCTGGACCGCTGGTGGCTGGAGACCGGCGAGGGCGTCGCCGCCGCCGTGCGGGAAGCGTAAGGCCGATGGACGACGCCGCCACCAGCCTCGTCACCCTGGAGGACGTCTGGAAGAGCCACGCGCCCGGCAGTCCGGCGGCGGTTTCCGGATTGAGCTTCGCCCTGGAGCCCAACGAGATTCTCGCGTTGCTGGGCCCCAGCGGGTCCGGCAAGACCACGACGCTGCGCCTGATCGCGGGCTTCGACCGGCCCGATAGCGGCAGGATCCTGCTCAACGGGGCTCCGGTGTCCGGCGAGGGCATGTGGATCGAGCCCGAGCAGAGGCGCATCGGCATGGTTTTCCAGGACTACGCGCTGTTCCCGCACCTGACGCTTCTGGACAACGTCATGTTCGGGCTCCGGAACGCGTCCCGGCAGTCGAGGGCCGATTCCGCGCGGGAGGTGCTGGGCGTGGTGGGGATGGCCGGGCTGGCCCACCGCTATCCTCACGAGCTTTCCGGCGGCCAGCAGCAGCGGGTGGCCCTGGCCCGGGCGCTGGCGCCGAGTCCCCTCGTGCTGCTTCTCGACGAGCCCTTCAGCAATCTCGACGTGGACATGAGAGCCGAGATGCGCGACGAGCTGCTTCGGATCCTGCGCGCGTCGGAGACCAGCGCCGTCATGGTGACCCATGACCAGGAAGAGGCCCTGGCGGTGGCCGATCGCGTCGGGGTGCTGAACGAGGGGTGTCTCGAGCAGCTTTCCGAGCCGGAGGTGCTCTACCGCCGCCCGCGCACGCGCTTCGTCGCGGAGTTCGTGGGCCAATCGGATTTCATTCCGGGGGTAGTGGGCGACGCCATCGAGACCGAGGTGGGGAGCTTTCCCAACCACGCCGGCTTGCCCGCCGGCGCCAGGGTCGACCTGGTGGTCCGGCCCGACGAGGTGGATCTCGAGCCCTCCGAAGACGGCGACGGGGTGGTGTCGCACCGGCGGTTCCGGGGCGCCGAGAACCTCTACCACCTCACTTTGCGGTCCGGGGCGCGGCTCCGCAGCAGCCAGCCGTCCACGCGCGCCCTCCTGCCCGGAACCGGGGTCAAGGTAACGGTCCGGCCCGCCGAGCTCATCGTTTTTCCGTGCGCCGCTGAATCCCGCGACGATCGGGAAGCCGTCCCGCGGACGCAGCGGTGAGATTGACATTCCACACCGAATCTGAAGAAATATGAATCCGTGGCGGCCACCATCGCGTTGGCGTGGTGGCCCTTTGTCGTTGTTGTCATCGCGCGGGGGAAACGCGATCCGGGGAGTCTCGATGTCTCTGAGGAGTGACAAGATTTGGGTCGACGGGGAGCTGGTGGACTGGGATGACGCCCGGTTCCATGTCATGAGCCATGCGCTCCACTACGGCACCGCCTATTTCGAGGGGATTCGTTGCTATTCGCTGGAGGACGAGCGGTCGGCGGTCTTCCGGCTGGCCGAGCACGTCAAGCGCTTCCGGGATTCGGGACACATCCTCGGCACTCCCCTGCCGTACAGCGTCGAGCGGATGACCGAGGCGATTCTGGAGGTGATCCGGGTCAACCGGCTGAAGGAGTGCTACATCCGGCCGCTGGCGTTTGTGGGCGACGGCGAGATGGGGCTGTACGCGCTCAACAACCCGGTGCGGGTCATCGTGGCGGCGTGGGCCTGGGGGGCCTACCTGGGGGACGAGGGTCTCAAGCAGGGCATCCGCGCCAAGGTGTCTTCCTACACACGGCATCACGTCAACGTGATGATGACCAACAGCAAGATCTCCGGCAACTACGTGAACTCGGTGCTGGCCAAGCACGAGGTGAAGCAGGCGGGTTACGACGAGGCCATCATGCTCGACCCCGAGGGGTGCGTCTCGGAGGCCAGCGGCGAGAACCTCTTCATCGTGAAGGACGGGGAGTTGAGGACCGCGCCGGTGACTTCCATCCTCCCCGGCATCAACCGGGCCAGCGTCATCGAGCTGGCCCGCGCCAAGGGATACCGGGTCCACGAGGAGCGTTTCGCCCGGGATGCCCTCTACATCGCCGACGAGGCCTTCCTCACCGGCACCGCGGCCGAGGTGACCCCCATCCGGGAGGTGGACGACCGGGCCATCGGCGAGGGCAAGCCGGGGCCGGTGACCCTCGATCTGCAGCAGGCTTTCTTCGACGTCATCCGGGGGCGGGACGAAGGCTACCTCCACTGGTTGACGCTCGTGTGACCGGCGCCCTGATCGCGTCCGCGATGCCGGCGCGGGCAGGGTTGAAACCACCGGGGCGACCGCCGGCCGCCCCTACCATCCCTCGTTCCAGCTCCGGGCCGAGTACTTCCGTTCCACCAGCGATGCGATGGCGCCGTGCGGGACCGGGACGTCCCCGGGCGCGGCGTCCCAGCAGCGCATCAGCAGCGCCTTGATGCGTGACGCGGGTTGCCGCAGGTTGGTGAGGAAGACGCGGTGGCCGCGCCCCCGGCGGTAGGCCGGGGTCCTGGGCGGATACGGCAGGATCTCTTCCATGAGCGGGATCGGGAAGTCCAGCAGGAAGGTGCCGTGGAACAGCAGGAAGCGGCGGCGCCGGCGCTGTGCGTTGCCCGAGAACTTCCGTTGACCCACGGCGAGATCGGTGGCGCCCTGGCGGCGGATCGGC
The DNA here is from genome assembly GCA_964630405.1 of uncultured Syntrophobacterales bacterium. Taxonomy (GTDB): domain Bacteria; phylum Desulfobacterota; class Binatia; order UBA9968; family JAJDTQ01; genus JAJDTQ01. Next base: position 32,271 of record CAZVUC010000042.1, read on the forward strand.
AGGCCGGTGGCTTCCGCCAGCACCTGCCGGTGGCGCTGCATGATGAAGGCATTGGTGGAATCGATGCGCGCCAGCGGCCCCTCGCCGGCCATGCGCAGGATCAGCGTGTAGCTCAGGCAGCCGGGCCCCTGCACCACGGTGCCGCCGCCGCTGCAGCGCCGCAGGACGGGTATGTTCCGGGCCGCGCACGCCGGCAGGTCGACCTCGCGTTCCAACCGGCTGGCGAGGCCGAGCACCACGAAGGTCTCCGGGGATTCCCAGAAGCGGAGGACCTCCCGGTCCTGCGTCCGCTCGCACTCGTCCAGCAGCGCCTCGTCGCAGGCCAGGTTCGCTTCGGGGGTCGGTAGTGTCAGGTCGAGGCACTGCATGTTCATGGCAGGTCGGCGCCTTGCCGCGGGCGGTCCTGGAACGGGTCCGCGCCCGGCCCGAAAAGGACTTGACAGGCGTGGGCGGCGGCGAATATGTTGCCCCGGCACGTGTTGCTTCCGCAGATCTTGGTATAATATCCCTGGAACGTCATGAGTGCCAAAGAGTCCATAACACCTGTCCATCTCGGGACCGAAGAAGAGGCCCGGGGCGGGGTGGAACCGGGCGGGGCGGGCAGGCCGGCCGGCGCCGGCGCGTCGCCGGACGACAGGCTGCTGAACTCCCTCGAGTCCCTGCTCGGCGAGGTGGTCCGGAAGGGTCCGGAACAGACCGACGTGCTGCTGGCGCAACTGCTGGCGCGTATTCGCGACCGGCAACGCGCCCCCGCCGCCAGCCTGAACACGCCGTACGTCAACACCATTCCACGGGAGCAGGAACCGCCGTATCCCGGCGACCGCCGCATCGAGCGGCAGGTGAAGAGCTACGTGCGCTGGAACGCCATGGCCATGGTGGTCAAGGCCAACCGCCTGCAGGCGGGCATCGGCGGCCATATCTCCACCTACGCGTCCGCGGCCAACCTCTACGAAGTCGCTTTCAACCACTTCCTGCGCGGGGGTGACGACGGAGCGCCCGGCGACCTGGTCTATTTCCAAGGCCACGCGTCGCCGGGCAACTACGCCCGCGCCTACGTGGAACACCGGCTGAGCCCGCGAAAGCTCCACCTCTTCAGGCAGGAGCTGGCCAAGGGAGGGGGACTGCCGTCCTACCCCCATCCGCACCTCATGCCCGACTTCTGGCAGTTTCCGTCGGTGTCCATGGGCCTGGCGCCCATCATGTCCATCTACCAGGCGCGCTTCGCCCGCTACCTGGGGGCCCGGGGACTGCTGGCCGAGGAGCCGCGCGTGTGGTGTTTCCTGGGAGACGGGGAGAGCGACGAGCCGGAGTCCACCGGGGCCCTCTCCATGGCCGCCCGGGAGAACCTCGACAACCTGGTCTGGGTGGTCAACTGCAACCTGCAGCGGCTCGACGGGCCGGTGCGCGGCAACGGCAAGATCATCCAGGAACTGGAGGCCCTGTTCCGGGGGGCCGGCTGGAACGTCATCAAGGTGATCTGGGGCTCGGACTGGGATCCGCTGCTGGAGGCCGATGCCAGGGGGCTCCTGGCCGAGCGGATGGAGGCGGCGGTGGACGGGGACTACCAGAAGTACTCGGTGGCCCCGGGGAGCTATACGCGAAAGCACTTTTTCGGCACCGATCCCGAGCTGCTGGAGATGGTCAATCACCTCAGCGACGACGACATCCGCAAGCTGTCCCGGGGCGGGCACGATCCCCAGAAGGTGTACGCGGCCTACAGCGCGGCGCTGCGCCACAAGGGCGCCCCCACGGTGATCCTGGCCAAGACGGTGAAGGGCTACGGCCTTGGCGAGGCGGGCGAGGGGCGCAACATCACCCACCAGCAGAAGGCCCTCAACGAGAAGGAGTTGCGCGACTTCCGCTCGCGTTTCGGCGTGCCGCTGCCGGACGAGGACGTGGTGGAGGCGCCGTTCTACCGGCCGCCGCCGGACAGCGAGGAGACGCGGTACCTGCTGGAGCGGCGCAAGAGCCTAGGCGGGTTCCTGCCCCGGCGCAAGGGGAAGGCCAAGGCGCTGGCGGTACCCGGGGATGCGACCTACGAGGAGTTCCACAAGGGTTCCGCGGAGACCCGGGCCTCCACGACCATGGCTTTCGCCCGGTTGTTGAGCAAGCTGCTCCGGGACCCGGATATCGGCAAGAAGATCGTGCCCATCATTCCGGACGAAGCGCGGACCTTCGGCATGGACACGCTGTTCCGCCAAGTGGGGATATATTCCTCCAAGGGGCAGCTCTACGAGCCCGTGGACCGGGAGACGCTGCTGTTCTACCAGGAGGCGCGGGACGGCCAGCTCCTCGAGGAGGGCATCAGCGAGGCCGGGGCCATGTCCTCGTTCATCGCCGCGGGGACGGCCCACGTCAACTACGGCACGCCGATGATCCCGTTCTACACGTTCTATTCGATGTTCGGGTTCCAGCGCATCGGCGATCTCATGTGGGCCGCCGCGGACAGCCGGGCCAAGGGTTTCCTGCTCGGGGCCACCGCCGGGCGCACCACCCTGAACGGAGAAGGGCTGCAGCACGCGGATGGTCACAGCCACCTGTTGGCGAGCACGGTCCCCGCCCTGCTCACCTACGATCCGGCCCTTGCCTACGAGATCGCGGTCATCGTCCGGGACGGCCTGCGGCGCATGTACCAGCGCGGCGAGGATCTCTTCTACTACCTCACGCTCTACAACGAGAACCACGAGATGCCGGCCATGCCCGCGGGGGCGGAGGAGGGCATCCTCAAGGGGCTGTACAAGTTCAGGAGGGCCGAGGCGGGGCACAAGCTTCGCGCGCACCTGTTCGGCAGCGGCCCGCTGCTGTTCGAGGCGCTGCGGGCCCAGGAGATCCTCGCGGAGCGCTACCACGTCGCGGCGGACGTCTGGAGCGCCACCAGCTACAACCTGTTGCGCCGGGAGGCCCACGCGGTCCAGCGCTGGAACATCCTGCATCCCGGAGAGAAGCCGCGGAAGTCGTACGTCGAGTCGCTGCTGGAGCCGGAGGACGGCGTCTTCGTGGCGGTGTCCGACTACATGAAGATCGTGCCGGACCAGATCGCGCCCTGGGTGCCGGGCGGCCTGGCGACGCTGGGGACGGACGGCTTCGGCCGCAGCGATACCCGGCCGCGGCTGCGCCGTTATTTCGAGGTGGATGCGGAGTCGGTGGTCATCGCGACGCTTCACGCCCTGTCCCAAAAGGGCCGGATCAGGAGATCGACCGTGGCGCGGGCCATGCGCGAGCTCCACTACAATCCGGCCAAGCCTCATCCCGGAATGGCCATCTAGGCCGTCTGCACATCATGGACGTAACGCTTCCCAAACTGGCCGAAGGGGCGGACTCCGGTACCGTCGTCAACGTCCTGGTCTCGGAAGGAGACCAGGTCCAACTGGACCAGACCCTGCTGGAGCTCGAGAACGAGAAGGCGGTGGCCCCCATCCCTTCCACCGCCGCCGGCAGGGTGGGCCGGATACACGTGCTGGTGGGGCAGGTGGTGTCGGTGGGCCAGGTGCTGGTGACCATCGACGAGGAGCGGGTCTCCGCGCCGCCCCCGGCCCCTGCGCCGCCCCCGGCGGTGGAGGCGCCGCCGCCGGCCGCGACGGAAGCGCCGGCCGAGGCGCCCTCGGCCCCAGTGCCCGTATCCAGCAGCGGCGCGCCGCCGCCCGCCTCGCCCACGGTGCGGAAGGTCGCGCGGGAACTGGGCATCGACCTCACCCGGGTGAAGGGGAGCCAACGCGGCGGGCGCATCGTGATGGCGGACGTCCGAAGCTACATCCAGGGGCTTCAGCAGCTCGCCGTCGAGCCCTCCGCCGCTCCGCCGCCGGCACCCGCGGTCAACGTCTTCCAGACCCTGGACCTGACCAAGTGGGGACCGAGCACGCGGGAGAGGATGTCGCCGCTCCGGCGCACCATCGCCCAGCGGATGACCGAGTCCTGGACCACCGTCCCCCACGTGACCCAGTTCGACGATGCGGACATCACCGGCCTCCTGGAGCTCCGGAAGCGTTACGCCAAGGCCTACGAGAAGTCGGGGGCTCGGCTGACGGTGACCTCGTTCGCCATCATGGCCGCGGTGTCGGCTCTCGACAAGCACCCGGCCTTCAAGACCAGCATCGACTACGAGGCGTTGGAGATCGTCACCCGGGACTACGTCCACATCGGGGTGGCGGTAGACACCGAGGCGGGCCTGATCGCGCCGGTGATCCGAGACGTGGACAAGAAGAACGTGCTGGATCTGTCCAGGGAGCTGGACGAGATCGCGGAGCGGACCCGGCAACGCAAGCTGACCGCGGACGAGATGCAGGGGGCGACGTTCACCATCTCCAACCTCGGAAGCATCGGCGGTTCCTACTTCACGCCCATCGTGAACAGCCCGCAGGTGGCGGTTCTGGGCATGGGGCGGGGCGTCCTCCGGCCGGTGGTGCGGGACAAGAAGGTGACGCCGCGGACGGTGCTGCCGCTGGCGCTCTCCTACGACCACCGGGTGATCGACGGGGCCGACGGAGCGCGGTTCCTGCGCGAGATCGTGCGCTGTCTGGAAGACTTTCCCGAAGCGGACATCAGATGGCCCGTATCATGACTGGTGAAGACGCCAGACACGAGATCGGTTAGGAGGCCCGTGGAACCCATCAAAACGGAAATCGTCGTGGTCGGCGCCGGGCCCGGCGGCTATGCCGCGGCCTTCTACGCCGCGGATCTGGGGAAACGCGTGCTGCTGGTGGAGCGGGACGAACGGCTCGGGGGGGTCTGCCTCAACCGCGGCTGCATTCCCTCGAAGGCGCTCCTCCATGCCACCCAGGTCATCGACGAGGCGGCGCTGTCGGAAGCCCGCGGCGTCGCGTTCGGCAAGCCCAAGGTCAAGCTCGACAAGCTGCGCGAGTGGAAGGGGTCGGTCATCGAGAAGCTGGCCGGAGGGCTGGAGGGCCTGTGCTCCCGGCGGGGGGTCCGGCGTCTCCACGGGCGCGGGCACTTCGAGGACTCCCGGACCCTCCGGGTGGAGACCGCCGAAGGGCAGCAGTTCGTCAGCTACGACCAAGCCATCATCGCGGTGGGCTCCAAGCCCGCCATGCCGGCGGCCTTCGATCTGGGGAACCGGCGGATCATGACCTCCACCGAAGCGCTGGAGCTTGCCGACGTGCCGGGCCGCCTGCTGGTGGTGGGGGGCGGGTACATCGGCATGGAGCTGGGTATGGTCTATGCCCGGCTGGGGAGCGAGATCGTCCTGGTGGAGGCGCTGAACCACCTGCTGTCCGGCGTGGACGCGGACCTCGTGCGGCCCGTGGCCAGGGCGGCCGAGTCGCTCTTCAAGGAGATCCGCCTCAAGACCAAGGTGCTGCGCATGGCCACCAGCGGGAGGAAGATCAAGGTGGCCATGGAGGTCAACGGCGCCGCCCGGGAAGAGAGCTACGACCGGGTCCTCGTCAGCGTGGGCCGGACCCCCAGCTACGAGGACCTCGGCCTCGAGAACACCGGGGTCCGGATCGGCGCCAACGGCTTCATCGAGTGCAACGACCAGCAGCAGACCGGCGATCCGGCCATCTACGCCATCGGCGACGCCAACGGCGGCGCCTTGCTGGCGCACCGGGCCACCAAGGAGGCGCGGGTGGCGGTGGAGGTCATCGCCGGCGAGCCCGGCACCATCGCCGACGTGGTGATCCCGGCGGTGGTCTTCACCGAGCCGGAGGTCGCCTGGTGCGGGTTGACCGAACAGGAAGCCAAGGCCGGGGATGTGGCGGTGGAGGTGGTGAAGTTTCCCTGGGGCGCGTCCGGGAGGGCGCTCACCCTCGACCGCCCGGAAGGCGTGACCAAGCTGATCCTCGAGCCCGGGACGGAGCGTATTCTGGGTGTGGGCATCACCGGCGCCGGCGCCGGCGAGTTGATCGGCGAGGGCGTGCTCGCCATCGAGATGGGGGCCACCGCGCGGGACCTCGCCGAGTCCGTCCATCCGCATCCGACGCTGTCCGAGACCCTCATGGAATGCGCCGAGGCGTTCTACGGCACGGCCACTCACACGCCGCCGCGAAAACGCGCCCGGAACGGCGCCAAAGGGGCCGCCGAAGGGGCGTAGGGCGGCCGGCGCGCTTGACTTGGACGGGGCTGTTTGTTAGCCAAAACAATAGGGTAGGAGACCGTGGCCGCGGGCCGTTAACGCGGTGGATGAGGTTCGGGAGAGCCTGCCAGCACCCCCAGGAGGAAGTGAATGACCTACGTGATTGCGGAGCCCTGTGTCGACGTCAAGGACACGGCTTGCGTGGATGTCTGTCCTGTCGATTGCATACACCCGACCAAGAACGACCCCGAGACATTCGAGAAGGAGAACATGCTCTATATCGATCCGGAAGAGTGCATCGACTGCGGCGCCTGCGAACCGGTCTGCCCCGTCGAGGCCATTTTCGAGGAGGCCGCGGTTCCCGAAAAGTGGGAAGAGTACACTCAAATCAACGCCGACTATTTCCAGAAATAGCCGCTGACTGCCGCGGGCGAGTGTCCGCGGCGGGCTCGGCCGCTTCCTCGCCTCGCACGAGCCCTTCGTATCCGAACCTCCGGCAAAAAACCCGCAACAGCCGGGACTTCACCGCTGCCATCCCGTAGGATTTCCCCGTCTCCCGTTCGATGGAGGTGACCTGCGCCCAATCCAGGCCGCACGGGACGATCCTGTGGAAATAGTGCAGATCGGGCGCCACGTTGAGCGCGGCGCCATGGTAGGTAACGCCGCGTCTGACGGCGATGCCGATGGCGCAGATCTTCCGGTCGCCGGTCCACACGCCGGTGAAGGGCGGGCGCCGCGCGCCTTCCAGGCCGAAGCAGCCCAGCAGGTCGATGATCACCTGTTCGAGCCCGTGCAGGTAGCGGTGGACAGCGCGGCGTTGCCGGGACTTGAGGTCGACGATCGGGTAGGCCACGAGCTGCCCCGGGCCGTGGTAGGTCACGTCGCCGCCGCGGCTGGTGGCGCGCACCGGGACGTCGCCGGCGTCGAGTATGTGGGCCCGGGCCTCCCGCCGGCCGGTGGTGATCACGTGCGGATGCTCCACCAGTATCAGGCAATCGTCCCGAGGCTCCCGGGTCTTCTCTTCGAGGACCCGTTCCTGGACGGACAGCGCGGCCTCGTAGTCGAGGCGGCCCAAGTCGATGACGCGCAGCGGGCTGGACATCCTGCTTGACGCATATCACATCCGAGATGAAAACAAAGTGCCAAGGCATCGTTGCGGCGGGCGCTTCTTGACTCCCGGCGCCGCCCGCACTATGAAACGGGCCAGACTATGAAACGGGCCAGACGAGTCGGACCGTGTGCCATCGGATCGGACGGGCCGGCAGGGTCCGGGAACCGGAGTGAACGAGGTGACGGGAACCATCAGGAAGATACTCAAGGACAAGGGATTCGGCTTCATCGAGCCGGACGACGGCGGCGACGACGTGTTCTTCCATCGCGGCAGCGGCGCCCCCCGAGTCCAGTTCGAGGATTTCGGTGAAGGCGACAGCGTGCAGTTTCAGACCCGCGCGGGCGACAAGGGGCCCGTGGCCTTCGGCATGAAGCTCCGCTGAGCGACGCACGCGGCATGTCCGCATCGACGCCAAAGCAGGCCTTCCTGGAGCACCTCGAAGGCATCCGGAAGCGCCATCTCCCCGAAGTCCTTTTCCTCCTCGACGACGTGCTCCGGGAGGCGGAGCTCGGTGCGTCGGGGCTGGCCGAGATGTGCCGTTATCACTTCCGGACCGGCGGCAAGCGGCTGCGCGCCCTGTTGCCGCTGTTGGTGGCGGATTGTCTGGGGGAGGATCCCGCCAAGGCGGTCCCCATGGGCGCGGCCTGCGAGATGCTGCACAACGCGACGCTGGTCCACGACGACGTGCAGGACGGCGACGAGGCGCGCCGGGGGCAGGAGACGGTGTGGCATCGTTTCGGCGTCGCCCGGGCCATCAACCTCGGCGACGCCATGTTCTACTTCACGCTGTTGCTGGCGCAACGGGCGCCGGTGGCCGTCGAGCGGCGGGAGGCGCTGGCGCGGCGGATGCTGGTCGAGACCCTGAAGGTCATCGACGGGCAGGAGCAGGAGTTCGCGCTGCGGGCCAGCGCCGATCCCTCGTTGACGCGGTACTTCGACATGGTCGAAGCCAAGACCGCCCGGCTCTTCGTGCTCGGCATGGCCGGCAGCGCCGAGATGTTCGGCCGGGAGGCGGGGATGCTGGAGGGGCTCACCGAAGCGGCGCGCCAGCTCGGCATCCTGTTCCAGATCCAGGACGATGTGCTGGACCTCTACGGCGACAAGGGCCGTGATCAGCGCGGCAGCGACGTCGCCGAGGGCAAGCGCAGCGTCCTGGCGGTCCATGCGTTGGAGAACGCGTCGGCGGAAGACGCGCGTTGGCTGCTCGAGGTGCTGGACAAGGACCGGGCGGCCACGTCGGCCGGGGACGTCGAGCGGGTGGCCGGACTGTTCGACCGGCTCGGGTCGCTGCCCTTCGCGGTGAGGGAGATGCACGACCGCAGGCAGGCGGCCCTGGCCGCCGTCGCGACGTTGCAGCAGCCGCGCCTCTCCGTCATGATCCAGGGGCTCTCGGAAACCGTGCTGGAGCCCATACGGGATCTCGTGTAACGGGGCGGGTTTCAAACCCGCCCGTGTCCGGCCCGCCGCCCCGTCCGGGGCAGGGCCGGCAACTCCGAAGGAGCGTGATCGCCAATGAAGATGTTTCTCGCCGGAGAGTGGGTCGATCGACCGAGGATGCAGGAGGTCGGCAACCCGTACGATGACTCCGTCATCGACAGCGTGCCCAAGGCCGGCCGCGACGACGTCGAGCGCGCGCTGGCGTTCGCCGGACGCGGGGCCGCGCTCATGGCCCGGATGACCGCTCACGAGCGGTGGCGGGTGCTCACTCGCGCGGCCGCCCTCATGGCCGAGCGCGTGGACGAACTCGGCACGCTCATCTCGAGCGAAGAGGGAAAGGTGCTGGCCGAAGGGAAGGGCGAGGTGCGCCGGGCGGTGGAGACCCTGACCGCCTCGGCCGAGGAGGCCAAGCGGGTCCACGGCGAGACCGTGCCGCTGGACGCCGACCCGGCGGGAGCGGGCAAGCTCGCTTTCACGCTGCGGGTGCCCTGCGGCGTCGTGGTGGCCATCGGCCCGTTCAACTTCCCGCTGAACCTGCTCTGCCACAAGGTCGGCCCGGCCATTGCCGGGGGCAACTCGGTGATCATCAAGCCGGCTTCGGATACGCCGCTGTCGGGCCTCAAACTGACCGAGATCCTGTTGGAGGCCGGCGTTCCCCCCGAGGGCGTCCAGTGCCTGACCGGCTCGGGCGGCGAGATCGGCGATCCGCTGGTGTCCGACCCGCGGGTCCGCAAGATAACCTTCACCGGCAGCCGCGAGGTGGGAGAGAACATCTGCCGGATGGCCGGCATCAAGAAGGTCACCATGGAGCTGGGGTCCAACTGTCCGGTGATCGTGATGCCGGACGCGGACCTCGACAAGGTGGCCGCGGCCGTGGCGGCCACCGGCTACGCGAACTCTGGGCAGGTCTGCATCTCCACCCAGCGCGTGCTGGCCGACCGCCGTGTGTACGCGGACTTCCTGGGCGCGCTGGCTCCCAGGGTGGAGGCGCTGGCCACCGGCAGCCAGCTCGACGCCGCCACCCAGGTAGGGCCGATGATCAAGGAAAACGAAGCCGTCCGTGTCGAGCAGTGGGTGAACGAAGCCGTGGGCCAGGGCGCCCGGGTGCTGGCCGGCGGGTCCCGCGATGGCGCGGTCTACGCGCCTACGGTGGTGGCCGACGTCTCCCGCGACATGAGGATCTCCCGCGACGAGCTCTTCGGTCCGGCGGTCGGGGTGATGCCGTTCGAGTCCATCGACGAGGCCATCGAGCTCGCCAACGACACGGTCTTCGGCCTCTCCGCCGGGATCTTCACCGAGAACATCGGCTGGGCCATGAGATTCGCCCGCGAGGTGGAGTCCGGCAACCTCCACGTGAACTGGGGGCCGCAGTGGCGGGCCGACGTGATGCCGTACGGCGGGCTCAAGGAGTCCGGTTTCGGCAAGGAAGGGCCGCGCTACGCCATCGAGGAGATGACCGAGCTCAAGACGGTCGTCTTTCATCTGTAGGGGCGGGTTTCGAACCCGCCGCGCCGCGCCGGGAGGCTGACCAATACATGCGCACGAACGGACGCGGGGATCACGAGTTGCGCCCCCTCGACATCACGCCGGGCTTCATCAAGCACGCCGACGGGTCGGCCCTGATCGAGATGGGCGATACCCGGGTGATCTGCACCGCCACGCTGGAAGACCGCGTGCCGCCGTTCCTGCGCAAGACCGGCAGGGGCTGGATCACCGCGGAGTACGGCATGCTGCCGTCTTCGTCGCCCACCCGCATCCCGAGGGAGTCCTCCCGCGGCAAGGTGGGCGGCCGCACCCACGAGATCCAGCGGCTGATCGGACGCAGCCTCCGGTCGGTGGCGCACCTGGACAGCCTCGGCGAACGGACGGTGTGGCTCGATTGCGACGTCATCCAGGCGGACGGGGGCACCCGGACCGCCTCCATCACCGGCGCCTACGTGGCCTTGTGTTGCGCCATGGAGAAGTGGGCGGCGGACAAGACCGTGCCCGCGGGCCTGCTCGGGGACAGCGTCGCCGCGGTCAGCGTCGGAGTGGTGGAGGGACAGGCGGTGCTGGACCTCGACGCCGGCGAGGACAACCACGCCCAGGTGGACATGAACATCGTGATGACCGGCTCGGGCAAGTTCGTGGAGGTCCAGGGGACGGCCGAGAAGGAACCCTTCGACGCGGGGCAGCTCGATCGGTTGATCGGCCTCGCCCGTGCCGGCATTCAACGGATTCTGGAGATCCAGCAACAGGTGCTGCGGGACCGCACGGACTCCCAGCCTTGATATCGGCGCGACATCAGGTAAAATGCAGACTCCGTGACGGGGCGTAGCGCAGCCAGGTAGCGCACCTGCCTTGGGAGCAGGGGGTCGGCCGTTCAAATCGGCTCGCCCCGACCACTCCGTGGCATGGCCCGTGGAAAACGGGTCGTGAAAGAGCCGGAGACTCCGGCATTCCGGGAACGGGCCTTGAGGAAACGGTTCGACGCGCCAGTAGCTCAGGTGGATAGAGCAACGGCCTTCTAAGCCGTGGGTCAGGGGTTCGAGTCCCTTCTGGCGCGCCAGCAACGGGTGCTTTGGTTACGGGTGTTCTGGTGAGTGTAGCTCAATTGGTTAGAGCACTGGACTGTGGCTCCAGGGGTTGAGGGTTCAAGTCCCTTCACTCACCCCAATCAAGCGTGTACGGGCCGCTAGCTCAGTTGGTAGAGCAGCTGACTCTTAATCAGCGGGTCCGGAGTTCGAGTCTCCGGCGGCCCACTCCCCCCCTCTTCAACAAGGCTGACGCAATCCCAGCCGTCTCCCGCGGACTTGAGTTATCTTGACTTGCGGTTCGAGGGGTTGCTACAGCACAATCGTGGTCGGTGCTCCCTGGCGGGCCACCGGCATGCGAGAGTGGCGGAACTGGTAGACGCACTAGACTTAGGATCTAGCGGGCAACCGTGGGGGTTCGAGTCCCCCCTCTCGCACCATCACGGAAACGCCGTCGGAATCACCGCGGGCTCGCCTTCCATCGGGAACATGGATTCGGGACAGGGTGCGACCCGTGCGCGTGGGATTGGAAAGACAATGGAGCGACAAGGGGCAGGACAGGGATGAAGTGTGAAGTCGAGGTGTTGACGCCGACGCAGAGGAAGCTTCGGCTGGAAGTGCCGGCGGACCGGGTCGGCAAGGCGTTCGCCCGCATCTACCGGCAGGTGGGACGGCAGGCGAAGGTGCGCGGCTTTCGCGCGGGCAAGATCCCGCAGCACATATTGCGCGGCCTCTATGGTACCGAGATCCAGGCCCAGGCCCTGTCCGAGTTGGTGGAGGAATCGCTCGCCGGCGCCGTCAAGGAACAGGGGCTGGAACCGGTGTCCGAGCCGCGGCTCGAGACCGGTGAGCTGGACGAGGGGTTGCCGTTCGCGTTCACCGCCGTCATCGAGGTGAAGCCCGACATCGAGCTCGGGAACTATCGCGCCGTGTCCGTCGAGCGCGTGCGCGCCGACGTGGAGGAGGAGGACCTGGAGCGCGCCATGAAGGAGCTCCGGGAACGGAACGCGCAACTGGAGCCGGTGGAGGGTCGTGACCGGGTGGAGGACGGCGACTACGTGTTCATCGACTTCTCGGGTTCGGTGGACGGCGAAGCCTTCCCGGGCAGCACGGCGGAGAGCTATCCGGTGGAGGTGGGCGCGGGCAGGGCCATGCCGGAGTTCGAGCGGGGTCTGGTGGGAATGGAGCGCGGGGCGCCCGGGACCATCGCGGTGGAGTTTCCCGCGGATCTCGGAGATGAGCGCCTGGCCGGGAAGACCGCCGATTTCGAGGTGACGGTCAAGGAGATACGCAACAAGGTCCTGCCGGCCCTGGACGACGAGTTCGCGCGGGACTACGGGGAGTGCGAAACGCTCGAGGAGTTGCGCGAGAAGCTGCGCTCGGAGTTGCGGAGCGAGATCGAGGCGTTTCAGGACCGGCAGTTGAAGGATCGCATCGTGGAGCGTCTCATGGAAGAGCACGACTTCGAGGTCGCTCCGTCCATGGTCGATCGGGAATTGTCGTACCTCGCGCGGCGCGCCGCGAGCCAGCGGGAGCTGTCCGCGCCCGATGCTCCGGAGCCGACCACGGACGAGCTCAGGGAAGAGATGAGGCCGCAGGCGGAGCGCCGCGTCAAGACGATGTTGCTGATCGAAAGGATCGCCGCGGCGGAAGGGATCACGGCTTCCGAGGAGGAGGTGGACGGCCGCATCGAGGGCGTGGCGCGGGCCAGCGGGGACCAGGCGGCGGCGGTGCGCCGGCAGTATGGCCAGGATTGGGCGCGGGCGACGCTGCGCTCCCAGCTTGTGTCCGAGAAGACGCTGGATTTCCTTCTGCGGGAGGCGGAGGTCACGGTGGTGGAGCCTCCGGAAAACGGTTGATGGCCCAAACAAAAGAGGATAGACTTTCCTTGTGGCGTCGCCACTCGGGTTGAGGCAACATGAACTTCATTCCTTTTGTCGTAGAGCAGACCGGTCGAGGGGAGCGCGCCTATGATATTTACTCCCGGCTCCTCAAGGACAGGATCGTTTTTCTGGGCAGCCCCGTCGTAGACGAGGTGGCCAACCTCATCACCGCGCAGTTGCTGTTCCTGGAGTCGGAGGACCCGGAGCGGGACATCTACTTCTACATCAACTCGCCGGGCGGCTCCGTGACCGCCGGTCTCGCCATCTACGACACCATCCAGTACATACGCCCGCAGGTCTCCACGGTCTGTCTGGGTCAGGCGGCCAGCATGGGCGCCGTCCTGCTCGCCGCCGGGGAGCAGGGCAAGCGCTACGCGTTGCCGCATTCGCGCATCATGATCCATCAGCCCCTGGGCGGGTTCCAGGGGACCGCGGCCGACGTCGACATCCAGGCGCGCGAGATCCTGAGAATGCGGGAGGAGCTGGGCGCGATTCTCGTCAAGCATACGGGTCAGTCGCTGAAGCGAATCGAGCGGGACACGGACAGGGACCTGTTCATGACCGGACAGCAGGCGCTGGAGTACGGATTGGTGGATGAAGTGATTGCCAGCCGCCTGGACGTAACCACAAAGGGGTGAGGGGGAACTTCGATGCCGAAGCATGGGGATGACCGGTCCGGCAGTCTTGTCTGTTCGTTCTGCGGCAAGAGCCAGGACGAGGTGCGCAAGCTCATCGCAGGCCCCACCGTCTACATCTGTGACGAGTGCATCGACCTGTGCAACGACATCATCGCCGAGGAGTGCGAGAACGACGACGCCATCGCCTCGTCGTCCGGGGTCCCGAAACCGGTCGAGATCAAGCGCGTGCTGGACCAGTACGTGGTGGGCCAGGACCCGGCCAAGAAGATCCTCGCCGTGGCCGTGCACAACCATTACAAGAGGATCGATAACCAGATGCTGACCGGGGACGTGGAGTTGCAGAAGAGCAACATCCTGTTGCTGGGCCCCACCGGCTCCGGCAAGACCCTGTTGGCGCAGACGCTGGCGCGCCTGTTGCAGGTCCCCTTCACCATCGCCGACGCCACCAGCCTGACGGAGGCGGGCTACGTGGGCGAGGACGTCGAGAACATCATCCTCAATCTGCTCCAGTCCGCGGACTACGACGTCGAGAAGGCGCAGCGGGGCATCGTCTACATCGACGAGATAGACAAGATCTCGCGCAAGTCCGAGAACCCCTCCATCACCCGGGACGTTTCGGGAGAAGGGGTGCAGCAGGCGCTGCTCAAGATCATCGAGGGCACCATGGCCAGCGTCCCTCCCAAGGGCGGCCGCAAGCACCCGCAGCAGGAGTTCCTGCAGGTGGACACCACCAACATCCTGTTCATCTGCGGCGGCGCATTCGTCGGCATCGAGGACATCATCCGCAAGCGCACCGGCCGCAGGCGGCTGGGTTTCGGCAGCGTCGAGACGGACGTCGACGTCCGCCCGGATTCCCGCGTCGTGCACGACGTGCAGCCCGAGGACCTTCTCAAGTTCGGCCTGATCCCGGAGTTCGTGGGCCGGCTGCCGGTCATCGCGACGCTGGACGAGCTCAACGAAGAGGCGCTGGTGCAGATCCTGAGGGAGCCCAAGAACGCCCTCACCAAGCAATACTGCAAGCTCTTCGAGATGGAGGGCGTGCACCTCAACTTTACAGACGAGGCGCTTTGGGCTATTGCACGGGAGGCGATGAAGCGGAAGTCGGGGGCTCGAGGGTTGAGAGCGATCATGGAGAACACGATGCTCGACGTGATGTACGAGATGCCTTCTCAACCCAACATCAAGGAGGTGGTCATTACGGAGGAGGTGATGGCCCGCAACGAACCTCCCATGGTCGTGTACTCGAAGGCGGCGGAGAGCGCGTGAGAGGGGTTACCGATGCTATTTCGCAGCGACAAGAAGGATGACGGCGGAGAGGGAGCCGACAACACGGTGCAGGCGCCGTTGCTGCCGCTCCGGGACATCATCGTCTTCCCGCACATGGTCGTGCCGCTGTTCGTGGGACGGCAGAAGTCGATCCGTGCGCTGGAGGAGGCGTCCCGTAACCAGACTTCCATTTTTCTGGCGTCCCAGAAGGATGCCAGGACCAACGAGCCGGGCGAGGACGACATCTATCCCATCGGCACGTTGGGGAGTGTCGTGCAGATGCTGAAGCTGCCGGACGGGACCGTCAAGGTCCTGGTGGAGGGCAAGCAGCGCGGCAAGATCGCACGATACCTCACCCATCCGGAGTTCTTCCTGGTGGAGGTGGCGGAGCTGGAAGACGTGGTGGAGCAGGGCACGGAGGTGGGCGCGGTGGTGCGCGAGGTCCACAGCGCCTTCGAGAACTACGTCAAGGTCAAGAAGAAGATCCCCCCGGAGATGGTCATGTCGGTTTCTTCCATCGAGGAACCTGGCAAGCTCGCCGATACCATCATCGGCCATCTCGGAGTGAAGCTGGAGGAACGGCAGGTTCTGCTCGAAACCATCAACGCCGCCGAACGTCTCGAGAAGGTGCTGGGGCACATGCGGGCGGAGATCGAGATCCTCGAGGTGGAGCGGCGGATTCGTTCGCGCGTCAAAAAGCAGATGGAGCGCTCCCAGAAGGAATACTATCTGAACGAGCAGATGCGGGCGATCCAGAAGGAGCTCGGGGAGAAGGACGAGTTCAAGAACGAGATGCAGGAGATCGAGGAGAAGATCAAGCAGAAGAAGCTCTCGGCCGAGGCCAAGGAAAAGGTCGAGAAGGAGCTCAAGAAGCTCAAGATGATGTCGCCGATGTCGGCCGAGGCGACAGTGGTCCGCAACTACATCGACTGGATTCTCAGTCTGCCGTGGTACGACTACACCGAGGACAAGCTCGACATCGGTGAGGCCGAGAAGGTGCTGGAAGACGATCACTACGGGTTGGGGAAGGTCAAGGAGAGGATCCTCGAGTACTTGGCGGTCCAGAGTCTCGTCGGCAAGATCAAGGGCCCCATCCTGTGCCTGGTGGGACCGCCGGGGGTAGGCAAGACCTCCCTCGGGCGCTCCATCGCCCGCGCCACGGGACGCGAGTTCGTCCGGGTGTCCCTCGGCGGCGTGCGCGATGAGGCGGAGATCCGCGGCCACCGGCGCACCTACATCGGAGCGTTGCCGGGGAAGATCATCCAGTCCCTCAAGAAGGCTGGGTCCAGCAATCCGGTTTTCCTCATGGACGAGGTCGACAAGATGTCCATGGATTTTCGCGGCGACCCGTCGTCGGCGCTTCTGGAGGTGCTGGACCCGGAGCAGAACCAGGCTTTCAACGATCACTACCTGGATCTCGATTACGATCTCTCGAAGGTGATGTTCATCACCACGGCGAATACGCTCGACGGCATTCCACGGCCGTTGCAGGACCGGATGGAGATCATACGGATCGCGGGCTACACGGAACTGGAGAAGTTGAACATCGCGAAGAAGTACCTCGTGGTGAAGCAGCTCGAGGCCAACGGGCTCAACGACGAGAACATCGTCCTGTCCGACAAGGCCGTTCTGGGCCTGATCCGGCACTACACCAAGGAGGCGGGCGTCCGGAACCTGGAGCGCGAGATCGCCTCCATCTGCCGAAAGGTGGCCGTCGACGTCGTGAAGAACGATCGGCCGGGGAAGACGACCGTGGGCGGCAGGAACCTGCCGAAGTATCTCGGCCCCGCCAAGTTCCGGTACGGCATCGCCGAGGAAGCGCACCGGGTCGGCACCACCACCGGGTTGGCATGGACCGAGCTGGGCGGCGAGCTCCTGTCCACCGAGGTGTCCATCATGCCGGGCAAGGGCCAGCTGACCATAACCGGCAAGCTCGGGGACGTGATGCAGGAGTCGGCCCAGG
Source organism: uncultured Syntrophobacterales bacterium (assembly GCA_964630405.1). Lineage (GTDB taxonomy): Bacteria > Desulfobacterota > Binatia > UBA9968 > JAJDTQ01 > JAJDTQ01. Next base: position 49,110 of record CAZVUC010000042.1, read on the forward strand.
CCGCCATGAGCTACGTGCGGTCACGGGCGGTGGAGCTGGGGTTGGAGAAGGACTTCTACCAGAAGAACGACATACACATCCACGTGCCCGAGGGGGCGATTCCCAAGGACGGCCCGTCGGCCGGTATCACCATGGCGACGTCGCTGGTATCGGCCCTGACCCGGATCCCCGTGTTCCACGACGTGGCGATGACCGGCGAGATCACGCTTCGGGGCAACGTGCTTCCCATCGGGGGACTCAAGGAGAAGGTGCTCGCCGCGCACCGCGGCGGGATCAAGGCCATCCTCATCCCCGAGGAGAACAAGAAGGACATCAACGAGATCCCGGCGGCGATCCTGAAGAGCGTCGAGCTGATTCTGGTCGGGCACATGGACGACGTCCTCAAACGGGCTCTCGTGGTCAGCGATCCGGAAGCGCTGTTCGCGCACCGGGACCTCGACGACCCGTCGGCCGAAGCACCCACGGGCTTCGACAAGAAGGACGCGGAGCCCAGACCCAGTCTACCCCAGTGACGGGTGCCCTGTCCTCGGGCGGTTAGCTCAGTTGGGAGAGCATCGGCCTTACAAGCCGGGGGTCACAGGTTCAAGTCCTGTACCGCCCATTCGCTCCTCCAGGCGTGGTGTCGCACGGACGGAAATGCGTGTGACGGGCGCCCTGGTTGCAATCGTCGACGATAACCGTTATAGGTTCCGTTTGGTTCGGGGCCGTAGTTCAGCTGGTTAGAACGCCGGCCTGTCACGCCGGAGGTCGCGAGTTCGAGTCTCGTCGGCCCCGCCAAAATTCATTGCGAGATGCGAACGGTTCAGATGACAAAAGAGGAGTCCCTGGCCCAGCGCCGGTGGTACATCATCGACGCCGAGGACAAGGTCCTCGGACGGATGGCCACCGAGATCGCCAGGGTCCTGCGCGGCAAGCACAAGCCGGCGTTCAGCCCGCACGTGGACGCGGGCGATTTCGTCATCGTCGTCAACGCCAAACGCGTCAAGCTGACCGGCGCGAAAGACAGTGACAAGCGCTACTATCGCCATACCGGTTATCCCGGCGGGCTTCGGGTAGCGAGTCTTTCGGAGATGCGGGAGAAGAAACCCGAGCAGGTGGTGCGGCTGGCGGTGAAGGGCATGTTGCCGAAGAACCGCATGGGACGCGGCCAGCTCGACAAGCTCAAGGTCTACGGCGGCCCCGAGCATCCGCATCAGGCCCAGGTGCCCGAACCGCTTGAGATGAGCGGGTAGAGATCGACATCATGGCGGACGAGCTCATATACGCGACCGGCAGGCGCAAGACCTCGGTGGCGCGAATCTATCTAAAGCGCGGCAACGGCGACATCCGGATAAACCGCCGGATGCTGGAGGACTATTTCGGTCGTGAAACGGCCAGGATGATCGTCCGCCAGCCGTTCCACGTGACCCGCACCCTGGGCGACTTCGACATCGTCGCCAACGTCAAGGGCGGCGGAATCTCGGGCCAGGCCGGCGCCATCCGGCACGGCATCACGCGGGCCCTGATGCAAGTCGATGAAGGGTTTCGCACCCCGCTCAAGAAGGCGGGCTACGTCACCCGAGACCCGCGCGCGGTTGAGAGGAAGAAGTACGGCCGGCACAAGGCACGGAAGCGGCCGCAGTTCTCCAAGCGCTGATCGACGGCCGGCACCCCTTCCGCTTCATTCCGAGCCTGCGTACAGATACAGGCTCAACAACCCCGTCAGAATGTTGGGCAACCACGCGGCAAGCCAGGGCTGCATCGCCCCGGCCTTGCCGAGCGACACGCAGAAGCCCAGCAGCACCCAGTAGGAAAAACCTATCGCGATGGTCAGGCCGAAGTTGAGGGCGAGGCCGCCCTTCCTCCCGGGCTTGACGGCGAATGCCACCGCCAGCAGTATGATCAGGGGCGTCACCAGCGGGATCGCCAGCTTGGTGTGCAGATGGACCCTGTCGCGTACCGTATCGATCCCCTTGCCGCGCAGGTCGGCGATCCGCCGCCGCAACTCGAAGTAGCTGAACTCGTCGGGCGAACGAGCGAAGATGCGGAAGTCCTCCGGCCGTTCGTCGAGCGGCAGGGTTGACCCGAGCGGCCGTTGGTCGAGGCTTCCCCCCTCGAGCAAGCGCCACTCCGTGCCCCCGTCGGGCACCCAGCGGCCGCCGCTCCAGGCCGCCGCCGGCGTCTCGATGAGCCCTTCCATCGTGAACTCGGGAGTGATCCGGTAGATCACCAGGCCATGAAGCCTGTTGGCTTCCGTGTCGAAGTCGTCGGCCCGTATGAACGCGCCGCTGCTCCGCATCCAGATCTCCTTGTCCCCGAAAACCGATTGCCGTTTCTTCTTGTGCACCTCCACGTCGTAGATGTGCTTGGCCTGCCGCGTGGAGACGGGTACCGCGGTCTCGTTCCACAGAAACGTGGCGGCGCTCAAGCCGAGGGCCGCCAACAGGAACGGCAGCGTGAACCGGTGGAGGCTGATGCCGCAGGCGCCCATGGCCACCAGCTCGTTGCCCCGCGCCAGTGAGCCGAGGGTCAGGAACGCGGCGAACAGGGCGGCGAAGCCGATGACGCGGGAGATCATGAGCGGCAGGCGGTAGATGAAGAACCACACGGCCGTCGACAGCGTGACTTCGCTCCCCATCAGGTTGTCGACGCGGTTGAAAACGTCGCTGGCGAGCTGCAACAGGATCACCACCAGCAGCGTCGCGCAGAACACGCGGAAAAACTGCCTCAGCAAGTAGCGGTCGAGGCTGCTTCCCGGCGGGGGTTGCAGCGGGGAGCCGATCATTTCGCCGCGGCCTCCCGGCTCAGGCGTCTTCGGCTCAAGGGCCGAATCCAGCTCCGGGGCTTCAGGTCCGAGGGGGATTCACGCAGGGTCCCGAGGAACAGGTAGAGGGAGATGAGTCCGACGACGATGTTGGGCAGCCACAGCGCCAGCCAGGGGGGCAACTTGCCGTTCTCCCCCAGGGCGGTGCCGACCGAGAGCAGGGCGTAGTAGGCGAACAGCCAGGCAACGCACGAGGCGACTCCCTGTGAACGCCCCCGCGCGGACGGGTTCCGCGCCAGCACGATGGCGATGCCCAGCAAGGCGAAGACCAGCGGCGCGAACGGGAACGCGAATCTCCGGTGCAGCTCCAACCTCTCCGGTATGGCGCCGATCCCCTGCGCCGACTTGGACCGGATGGTCTCCCGCAGCCGTTGCAGGGGCATCTCCGCGGGGCTTCGCGGCCCGCGGTTGAGCGGCGACAGGATCCGGTCAAGCTCGAGGTTCAGGTCGTAGACGTTGAACGACGTCTGGCTGAATCCGGCCCCGGAATCCCTTCGCTCATGGATCCTGCCGTCGAACAGCCGCAGCCCGATGGAGTTGGTCTCGTTGTCGGACAGTAGCAGGCCCACACGCGCGATGATAAGATTCTCGGCGGCCTCCTCCCTCTGGTCGACGATCAGGACACCCTGGAAAGTGTTCCCTGGAGGAACGACCTTGTCGACATAGATCAGGACCTTGGGGAAAAGGTCGTTGAACACGTTCTCCTTGAGCAGCGATCCGGCGCGGTTCTTGGCGACGGCGTAGATCTCCTTCTTGACCGCCAGGTTGGCGGCCGGCCTCACGAAGATCGACAAGCCGAGGGTCAGCACCGATACCGCCGCCGCCACCAGCGCCACCGGAACCAGAAAGTGGAAAGGACCCACGCCGCAGGCCTTGAAGGCCAGCGTCTCGCTGTCCCGCGAAAGGCGGCCGCAGCCGTAGAGAATCCCCAGCAGGAAGGCCATGGGGAGCGTCGTTTCCAGCAGCGTCGGCAGGATGAGCGCGAAGAGTTTGGCGATCTGGCTCAAGGGGGCGCCACGGCTGACGACCAGCTCGATGAGCCGCACGATACGGCCGGCGAGGAACACTAGGGTGAAGGCAAGAAGGCCGACCAGGAAAGGCGGGATGATCTGACCGGCTACATAGGCGCTCAAGGTCCGATGCACACCGGCAATGGTAGCTGTCTTTGATGAATTCCTCAATCCAGAGCCCGGCGTTGATCTACGGCATCCACCCGGTGCTGGAGAAGCTCCGGACCGCGCCCGGCGACATCATGGAAGTCCTGTTGGTGAGTGGCCGGCGGGGCTCCGCGCTGCGCCGGGTCGAGCAGGCGGCGCGGCAGGAGCGTTGCCCGGTCTCCGAGATCGACGCCCGCGCCCTGACCGCCCTGACCCAAGGGGGCCGGCATCAAGGAGTCGCCGCCCGCGCGGCGCCCTTCGCCTACGGTTCTTTCGACGCGCTGCTGGCGGCGCCGGCTGGAGAGGCTCCGGACTGCATCCTGTTCCTGGACGGAGTGGTGGACCCGCGGAACCTCGGCGGCATCCTGCGCACTTCCGAGGCCATGGGAGTCGGCCACGTCGTCATACCCAGGGACCGGGCCGCCGGGGTGACGGCGGCGGTGATCAAGGCCTCTTCCGGCGCCGCCCACCGGGTTGAGCTCTACCGCGTCCCCAATCTCGTGCGCGCGCTCTTGGCGCTCCGGGAAAGGGGCTACTGGGTGGTGGGGCTCGATGCCCGGGCGGAAAGCAGGCTCTGCGACCGGGTCTATCCGGAAAGGCTGGCGGTTGTGCTGGGCGGGGAAGAGCGCGGCATCCGGCCGCTGATACGGCGCAACTGCGACTACCTGGTCTCCATCCCCATGCAGGGCCGGGTGGGTTCGTTGAACGTGGGGGTGGCCTGGGGCATGTTCGCCTACGAGTTGGCGAGGCAGCGGCTCGCTGCCGTTTCGAGTCCGCCCCGTTGACATTTCCCATGACAAATGCTTTATATATCGTCTGTTGCGAGTTCACATTTGCCCTGTTTTGCGAAAGAGGGACAGGGTAAGTGTGGCTTTTTGTTCTCGACTTTTGTTTTGGGCGCGGTGACAACGGCTGCATCCGCTGGCGTAGCTCAACGGTAGAGCAGCTGATTTGTAATCAGCAGGTTGTAGGTTCAAATCCTATCGCCAGCTCCAAGTCAGCAATTTCATTGAGCGGAGACCTCTTTGCCGGGGTTTTCCGATCTTACGCGAGAACAGGGATGGAAGAGTCAGGGAGAGGTTCCCGAGTGGACAAAGGGAGCAGACTGTAAATCTGCCGCCGATCGGCTTCGGAGGTTCGAATCCTCCCCTCTCCACCATCAGTTGAAGGACTCCAGGGCGACAGGAGTCGTTTTTTTGCGGGAATAGCTCAGTTGGCTAGAGCACGAGCCTTCCAAGCTCGGGGTCGCGGGTTCGAATCCCGTTTCCCGCTCCATAGCGAACCGGTGTGGATACCGGGGGCCTCGTTCTCAGGGCCCCGGCGCTGAACGAAGACACCACACGAGAACCCGTGGATTGCGGCCAGGCGGACCGGACGCCGGGGCCGTGCGGGACCCCATGCCCAGGTAGCTCAGTCGGTAGAGCACGTCCTTGGTAAGGACGAGGTCGGCGGTTCAAGCCCGCTCCTGGGCTTTGCCTGTTTGTAAGCCATTGAATCAGACCGGGTGATATCTACAGGAGGAGAAGATGAGCAAGGCAAAATTCGAGCGCACGAAACCACATCTCAACATCGGCACCATCGGCCATGTCGATCACGGCAAGACGACCTTGACGGCGGCCATCACGAAGGTGTTGGCGGAAAAGGGATCGGCGGATTTCGTGCCCTTCGACCAGATTGACAAGGCGCCGGAAGAGCGGGAGCGTGGAGTCACCATCAACATCGCGCACGTCGAGTACCAGACCGACAAGCGTCACTACGCCCACGTGGACTGCCCGGGACACGCGGATTACGTGAAGAACATGATCACCGGCGCCGCCCAGATGGACGGCGCGATCCTCGTGGTCTCGGCGGCCGACGGACCCATGCCGCAGACCCGCGAGCACATCCTGCTGGCGCGCCAGGTGGGCGTTCCCTCCATCGTGGTCTACCTCAACAAGGCGGACATGGTGGACGACCCCGAGTTGCTGGAGTTGGTGGAGCTGGAGGTGCGAGAGCTCCTCTCCAAGTACCAGTTTCCCGGAGACGACATCCCCGTGGTCACCGGCAGCGCCCTCAAGGCCCTCGAAGGCGAGGACAGCGAGCTGGGCACCCAGTCGGTAATCCGCCTTATGGACGCGGTGGACGGCTACGTCCCGGATCCCATGAGGGACGTGGACAAGCCTTTCATCATGCCGGTGGAGGACGTCTTCACCATCAGCGGCCGGGGTACGGTCGTGACCGGTCGGGTGGAGCGGGGCATCCTGCACGTGGGGGACCAGGTCGAGATCGTCGGGTTGAAGGAAACCCAGACGACCGTGGCCACCGGCGTCGAGATGTTCCGCAAGCTGCTCGACGAAGGGCAGGCGGGCGACAACATCGGCGTCCTCCTCAGGGGCGTCAAGCGTGACGAGGTGGAGCGGGGCCAGGTGCTGGCCAAGCCCAAGACGGTTACCCCGCACACCAAGTTCAAGGCCGAGGCGTACATTCTGACCAAGGAAGAGGGCGGCCGTCACACACCGTTCTTCAACGGCTATCGCCCGCAGTTCTACTTCCGGACCACGGACGTCACCGGCGTGGCGACGCTGCCCGAGGGCACCGAGATGATCATGCCCGGCGACAACGTTCACATCGACGTCGATCTCATCACCCCCATCGCCATGGACGACGGCCTGCGCTTCGCCATCAGGGAAGGCGGCCGCACCGTGGGCGCCGGGGTCGTGACCGAGATCGTACAGTAGGCGGGGGGTGAGAGATGCGTGATCTGGTAGGGCTCGCCTGTGACCAGTGCAAGCGGAAGAACTACACCACGACCAAGAACAAGAAGAGAACCACGGACAAGCTCGAGTTCAAGAAGTTCTGTGCTCATTGCCGTACCCATACGGCGCACAAGGAAATCCGGGTCTGAGGCAGCGGAACCGGGTCAGTAGCTCCAATTGGTAGAGCACCGGACTCCAAATCCGGCTGTTGCAGGTTCGAGTCCTGCCTGACCCGCCAGCTCATTGCCGGCGATGGAAAAACTCACTGATTCGTTCGCCTCCGTGGGGCGGCTCACCGACTTCGTCCGCGAAGCCTGGCAGGAGCTCAAGCGGGTACACTGGCCCACCAGGAGGGAGACCTACGCGGCAACGGGGGTCGTGGTGCTGGTGGTGATTTTCTTCGCCATCTATCTCGGCCTGGTCGATTTCCTGCTTTCGTACTTGAGACAGTGGCTGTTGCGCTGAGGCAACCGGGTAACCCATGGAAAAGCACTGGTATGTCGTCCATACGTTCGCCGGGTTCGAACACAAGGCCAAGGCCGCTCTGGAGGAGCGGATCAAGGCGTTGAAGGGCAACGGCGACCGGTTCGGCGAGATCCTGGTGCCGGCGGAGAAGGTCGTCGAGCTGGTGAAGGGCAAGAAGCGGACGTCGTCGCGAAAGTTCTTCCCGGGCTACATCCTGGTTCACATGGCGATGGACGACGAGACCTGGCACATCGTCAAGTCCACGCCCAAGGTCACCGGGTTCGTGGGCGGCACCACGCAGCCGCCGTGGGTCAGTGAAGAGGAAGTGCGCGAGATCGCCCATCAGATGGAGGAGGGGGCGGTGCGGCCCCGGCCCCGGGTGGTGTTCTCGGTGGGTGAGAGCGTGAAGGTCATCGACGGACCCTTCTCGGAGTTCAACGGAGTGGTGGAGGAAGTGAAGCCCGACAAGGGCAAGCTTCGAGTGCTCATCAGCATCTTTGGCCGGGCGACCCCGGTGGAGCTGGACTTTATTCAGGTAGAGCGGAGTTAGGTCATGGCCAAAAAGGTGATCGGCGAGATCAAGTTGCAAATACCAGCGGGGCAGGCGAATCCCAGCCCTCCGGTGGGACCGGCGTTGGGTCAGCGGGGCGTGAACATCATGGAGTTCTGCAAGGCCTTCAACGCGGCCACACAGACGGAGCCGGGCATGATCATCCCGGTCGTCATCACCGTCTACGCCGACCGCACCTTCAGCTTCATCACCAAGACCCCTCCGGCCGCCGTGTTGCTGAAGAAGGCCGCGGGGCTCGAGAAGGGAGCCCAGGAGCCGGGCAAGGAAACCAAGGGCCAGGTGACGAAGGCACAGGTTCAGGAGATCGCCCAGATCAAGATGCCCGATTTGACCAGCGCCAGCATCGAGGCCGCGGTCAAGACCGTCGAAGGCACCGCCAGGAGCCTCGGCCTCAAGGTTGTCTGATCGGGTCGGGGGCTGCCATGAAAGCGAAGGGCAAGAAGTACCAGGGCGTCGCGGAACAGGTGGACAAGACCCGGAAGTATCCCCTGGACGAGGGGATACGGATCGTCAAGGAAACCGCCACGGCCAAGTTCGATGAGACCGTCGAGCTGTCCGTCCGGCTCGGGGTCGATCCGCGCCGCGCGGACCAGAACATTCGCGGCGCGGTGGGGCTGCCCCACGGCCTCGGGAAGCCGGTCCGGGTGCTGGCGTTCGCCAAGGGCGAGAAGGAGAAGGAAGCCCAGGAAGCCGGCGCCGAGTTCGTCGGCAACGACGAGTTGATCAAGAAGATCACCGAGGGCTGGCTCGACTTCGACAAGGTGGTAGCCACCCCCGACATGATGGGAGCGGTCGGGCGCATCGGCAAGATCCTCGGGCCCCGCGGACTGATGCCGAACCCGCGGTCCGGGACCGTGGCGGCGGAGATCGGCAAGGCGGTCACGGAGATCAAGGCAGGCAGGCTCGAGTACCGGGTCGACAAGGCGGGCATCGTACACCTGCCCATCGGCAAGGTGTCGTTCGAGGCCGATGCGCTGCTGGACAACGCCAGGGCGGTGGTGGGCGCCCTGCTGCGGGCCAAGCCCGCGGCGGCCAAGGGAACCTACATCAGGAGCGTGGCCGTGGCCGCGACCATGGGGCCGGGCGTCAGGATCGATCCGGCGGAAGTGCGCGTCATGGCGGTGTGACGCAGGCCGCTGACTTCGGAATGGATTGGAGAGCAGCGTGGATCGTCAGGAAAAGACAGCAGTCGTCGACGCGTTCCAGGACAAGTTCCGGACCGCCACCATGGCGGTGGTGACCGACTATCGGGGGCTGTCCGTCGACAAGATGACGCAGCTTCGTTGCGACGTTCGCGACGCGGCGGGCGAATACAAGATCGCCAAGAACAACCTGGTCCGGCTGGCCATCAGGGACACGGCCTATCAGGCGCTCGAGGACTTCCTGACCGGGCCCAACGGTTGGGTGTTCGCCTACGACGACCCCGTGGGCCTCTCCAAGGCCCTGGTCAAGTTCGCGGACCAGAATGACCGGTTGACCATCAAGGGGGCGGTTCTCGACGGAGAGTTGCTCCAGCCCGCGCAGGTCAAGGGACTGGCCACGCTGCCGAGCCTGCCGGAGTTGCAGGCGCAGTTGCTTTCGTTGATGCAGGCGCCGGCCGGCAGGTTGTTGCGCACGATCCAGGAACCGGGAAGCCAACTGGTGCGTCTGCTCGACGCGCTCAGGGAGAGCAGGGAGTAGGGGCGGGTTTCAACCCCGCCCGTGGCCCGGCAGGTACGAAGACAAAGGTTCAGGAAATCAAGGGATCAAGACAGTCAAGGGGGGAGTTCCAATGGAAGTGAGTCGGGAGCAAGTCAAGGACTTCATCAAGAACATGTCTCTTCTGGAGGCGGCCGGCCTGGTCAAGGAGCTCGAGGAAGAGCTCGGGGTCAGCGCGGCGGCGCCCGTGGCCGTGGCGGCCGCGCCGGCGGCGGCCGAGGCGGCCGAGGAGAAGACCGAGTTCGACGCCGTGCTGACCGGCGCCGGCGAGAAGAAGATCCAGGTCATCAAGGTGGTGCGGGAGATCACCGGCCTGGGCCTGAAGGAGGCCAAGGACCTCGTGGACGGGGCCCCGAAGAACGTCAAGGAGGGGGTCTCGAAGGACGAGGCCGAGGAGATCAAGACGAAAATAGAGGAGGTCGGAGGCAGCGTCGAAGTCAAGTAGCGTAGCGGGCGACAGGGACAGGCCGGCGGCGGCGCCGGGCGTTATTCTCAGGGTCGAGCGAAGGGGGAGCACATGCCGGTCCAGGTGGCCAACAACGTGAGACTGCGCCGGGATTTCGGGCGGATCAAGAAGATCATCGACCTGCCCTATCTCATCGAGATCCAGAAGAACTCTTACGACCTTTTCCTGCAGCAGGATGTCCCTGAAGACGAACGGCAGGACATCGGGCTGCAGGCGGTTTTCAAGTCCGTTTTCCCCATCAGGGACTTCAACGACACGGCTTCGCTGGAGTATGTCAGCTACGCGTTGGGGGAGCCCAAGTACGATGTCGACGAGTGCCATGAACGGGGCATGAACTTCGCCGCGCCGCTCAAGGTCACGGTCCAGCTCGTGCTTTGGGACGTCGACGCCCAGACCGGCTCGCGCAGCATCCGCAACGTGAAGGAGCAGGAGGTCTACTTCGGCGAGGTGCCGTTGATGACCCGGAACGGCACCTTCATGATCAACGGCACCGAGCGGGTGATCGTAAGTCAGCTCCACCGCTCGCCCGGAGTGTTCTTCGAGCACGACAAGGGGAAGACCCACGCCAGCGGGAAGTTCCTGTACTCCGCCCGGGTCATTCCTTACCGCGGCTCGTGGCTCGACTTCGAGTTCGATCCGAGGGACATCCTGTTCGTCCGCATCGACCGGAGGCGGAAGTTCCACGTCACCGTGCTGTTGCGCGCCCTGGGGATGCAGCCCGAGGAGCTGCTGAACTATTTCTACAAGACCGACACGGTGGTGTGCGACGTCGAGAAACCGATGCTCGAGGTCAAACCCCGTCAGCTCGCGGGCCTGAAGGCCACTCGCGACGTCAGGGATCCGGAAAGCAACAACCTCATCGTGCGGGAGGGGCGCCGCTTCACGCGCTCGGTGCTGCGCCAGATGGAGAGTGCCGGGATCAAGCGGATCCCCATCGCCTGGCAGGACGTCCTGGGCCGGGTGGCGGCTCATGACGTCGTCGATCCGGACTCGAACCAGGTCATCCTCGAGTGCAACGAGACCATCACCGAGGAGAAGCTGGACGACATCCGCGGCAGCCGGGTCAAGCAGCTGGACCTGTTCTTTCTCGATGACGCGGACACCGGCCCCTATCTGCGGAACACGCTGCTGCAGGACAAGATGCAGTCCTGCGACGAGGCGCTGCTGGAGATCTACCGGCGTCTGCGCCCCGGCGATCCGCCCACCATGGACACCGCCACCACCTTCTTCAACAACCTGTTTTTCAGTGCGGACCGCTACGATCTGTCGAAGGTCGGGCGGTTGAAGCTCAATCACCGGCTCAAGCTGGACGTACCCCTGGAGCACGGCGCTCTCCGGAAGGAAGACATCCTCGAGGTGGTGCGCTACCTCATCGAGCTGCGCAACGGCAACGGCTCGGTGGACGATATCGACCACCTGGGCAACCGCCGGGTGAGGCCCGTGGGCGAGTTGGTGGAGAACCATTTCCGCGTCGGCCTCGTGCGCATGGAACGGGCCATCAAGGAGAAGATGAGCCTCCAGGACATCGACACGCTGATGCCTCAGGAGCTGATCAACCACAAGCCGGTTTCCGCGGCGTTGAAGGAGTTCTTCGGATCGAGCCAGCTGTCGCAGTTTCTGGACCAGACCAATCCCCTGTCCGAGATCACCCACAAGCGCAGGCTCTCGGCCCTGGGCCCCGGCGGCCTGACCCGGGAACGGGCGGGCTTCGAGGTGCGCGACGTCCACCCGACCCATTACGGCCGGGTCTGCCCCATCGAGACGCCCGAGGGTCCGAATATCGGCCTCATCGCCTCCTTGTCCACCTACGCGCGGGTCAACGAGTTCGGCTTCATCGAGACCCCCTATCGGGAGGTCGGGGACGGCAGGGTCACGGACCGGATCCGCTATCTGTCCGCGCTGGAGGAGGAAGACCACGTCATCGCCCAGGCCAACGCCGCCCTCGACGACGAGGGCGGGTTCACCCAGGATCTCGTTTCCGCGCGCAAGGCCGGCGAGTTCGTGATGGCCCATCCGGAAGAAGTGAACTTCATGGACGTTTCGCCCAACCAACTGGTGAGCGTCGCGGCCTCGCTGATCCCCTTCCTGGAGAACGACGACGCCAATCGGGCGTTGATGGGCTCCAACATGCAACGCCAGGCCGTGCCCCTGCTCCGCACCGAGGCGCCCCTCGTGGGCACGGGGATGGAACGGGTGGTGGCCCGGGATTCCGGCGCCACCGTGGTGGCCGCCCGGGGCGGCACCGTGGAGAGCGTGGACTCCACCCGCATCGTCATCAAGTCCGACGAGCCGTCCGGCGCCTACGCGGACACCGGCGTGGACATCTACAGTCTGGTCAAGTACCAGCGCTCCAACCAGAACACCTGCATCAACCAGCGCCCCATCGCCCGCGTCGGCGACTACGTCAACGAGGGCGACGTGGTGGCGGACGGCCCCTCCACCGAGATCGGGGAGCTCGCATTGGGCCGGAACCTGCTCGTGGCGCTGATGCCGTGGGGCGGTTACAACTTCGAAGACTCGATCCTCATCAGTGAGCGCGTGGTGAAGGAGGACATCTACACCTCGGTGCACATGGAGGAGTTCGAGTGCGTGTCCCGCGATACGAAGCTGGGCCCGGAAGAGATCACCCGCGACATTCCCAACGCCGGCGACGAGGCGCTCAAGGACCTGGACGAGAGCGGCGTGATCCGCATTGGCGCCGAGGTCAAGCCCGGCGACGTGCTGGTGGGCAAGATTACTCCCAAGGGGGAGACGCAGCTTTCTCCGGAAGAGAAGCTGTTGCGGGCGATCTTCGGCGAGAAGGCCGGGGAGGTGCGGGATTCATCCCTCAAGGTGCCGCCGGGCGTCGAGGGTACCGTCATCAGCGTGAGGATCTTCTCGCGCAAGGGCCTCGACAAGGATGAGCGCACCATGCAGATCGAGGACCAGGAAGTGGCGCGCCTGAACAAGGATCAACACGATCAGATCCGCATTGTCCAGGACGGCGCCATGAAGCGCTTGAAGGAGCTGCTGCTGGGCCGCCACGCCGCTTCGCGGCTCACCGACGAGAACCGGAAGGTGCTGATCTCCAAGGGTGACGAGCTGACCGAAGAGCTGCTGGACGGCATTCCCCTCGCCTTCCTCGGAGACCTCAAGCTGGACGATCCGGCGCTGGAGGGAGAGGCGGGCCGCATCGTGTCCAGCACCTCCGCGCAGGTGGACTCCCTGAAGGTGCGCTTCCAGGACAAGATCAGCCGGTTGACCAGCGGCGACGAGCTTCCTCCGGGCATGATCAAGATGGTCAAGGTGCTGGTGGCCATCAAGCGCAAGCTCCAGGTCGGCGACAAGATGGCGGGGCGGCACGGCAACAAGGGCGTCATCTCCTGCATTCTGCCGGAAGAGGACATGCCGTATCTGGAAGACGGGACGCCGGTGGACATGGTGCTCAATCCGCTGGGGGTTCCGTCCCGGATGAACGTGGGACAGATCCTGGAGGCCCACCTGGGTTGGGCCGCCCGCAGTCTCGGCCAACAGATCCAGGTTCTGCTCGACCAGGACTCGTCGGAGGTCACCGGCCGGCTGAAGGACTATCTCGGCGAGGGTGAATCGGGCAAGGTCGGCTTGGACCGGCTGCCCGCCGGGTCCGTCCGCCGGTTGGCCGAGAAATACCGGCACGGCGTCCATCTGGCTTCGCCGGTGTTCGACGGCGCGCGGGAAAACGAGATCTTCAACCTGCTGAAGAAGGCGGACCTGCCGGTCACCGGACAGGTGACGCTGTACGACGGGCGTAGCGGCGAGCCTTTCGACGAGAAGGTGACCGTCGGCGTCATGTACATGATGAAGCTCCATCATCTGGTGGACGACAAGATTCACGCGCGGTCCACCGGACCCTACTCGCTGGTGACGCAGCAGCCGCTGGGCGGCAAGGCCCAGTTCGGCGGCCAACGGCTGGGGGAGATGGAAGTGTGGGCGCTCGAGGCGTACGGGGCGGCGTATACGCTGCAGGAGATGCTGACGGTCAAGTCGGACGACGTGACCGGACGGACCCGTATGTACGAGGGCATTTTCAAGGGCGATCACTTTCTCGAGCCGGGATTGCCGGAGTCCTTCAACGTCATGGTCAAGGAACTGCAGAGCCTGTGCCTCGACCTGGAGTTGGTGGAATAGGAGGCGCCATGGAAGAGGTATACAGTCTTTTCGAGAAGCCCAAGAACCCGCTCAGCTTCCAGGGCATCAAGATCGCCCTGGCTTCCCCGGAGAAGATCCGCTCCTGGTCCCACGGCGAGGTGCGGAAGTCGGAGACCATCAACTACCGTACGTTCAAGCCCGAGCGGGATGGTCTGTTCTGCGCCAAGATCTTCGGTCCCACCAAGGACTACGAGTGCAACTGCGGCAAGTACAAGAGGATGCGCCATCGCGGCGTCGTGTGCGAGAAGTGCGGCGTCGAGGTCATCCAGTCGAAGGTGCGCCGCGAGCGGATGGGGCACATCGAACTGGCCACGCCGGTGGCGCACATCTGGTTCCTGAAGAGTCTCCCGAGCCGCATCGGCGCGTTGCTGGACCTGTCGCTGAAGGACCTGGAGAAGGTCCTGTATTTCGAATCCTACGTCGTCCTGGACCCGGGTGCCACCAAGCTCCAGTACAAGGAGCTCCTCACCGAGGCGCGCTACCGCAAGGCGCTGGAGGAGTACGGCGCCGACTTCAGGGCGCAGATGGGGGCCGAGGCGATTCGCGAGCTCCTGGGCCATATCGAGGTCGACAAGCTGTCCGAGGAACTCCGCACCGAGCTGCGAGAGGCCAATTCCGAGGTCAAGAGGAAGAAGATCGCCAAGCGGCTGAAAGTGCTCAACGCGTTCCGAAGCTCCAGGAACCGTCCGGAATGGATGATCCTGGAAGTCATTCCCATCATCCCGCCGGACCTCCGTCCCTTGGTTCCGCTGGACGGAGGCCGTTTCGCCACCTCCGACCTGAACGACCTCTACCGCCGGGTGATCAACCGGAACAACCGGCTCAAGCGCCTGATGGAGCTGAATGCCCCGGACATCATCATCCGCAACGAGAAGCGGATGTTGCAGGAGGCGGCCGACGCGTTGTTCGACAACGGCCGGCGCGGCCGGGCCATTACCGGCCCCAACCGGCGGCCGCTCAAGTCGCTCAGCGACATGCTCAAGGGCAAGACCGGCCGGTTCCGCCAGAATCTGCTGGGCAAGCGCGTGGACTACTCGGGGCGTTCCGTCATCGTGGTGGGCCCCGAACTGCGGCTGCACCAATGCGGGTTGCCGAAGAAGATGGCCCTCGAGCTGTTCAAGCCCTTCATCTACAACAAGCTGGAGGAGCGGGGTTTCGTCACCACCATCAAGAGCGCCAAGAAGGCGGTGGAAAAGGAACGGCCGGAGGTCTGGGACATCCTCGACGACGTGATCAAGGAGCATCCGGTGCTGCTCAACCGGGCGCCGACGTTGCACCGGCTGGGAATCCAGGCGTTCGAGCCGGTCCTGATCGAGGGCAAGGCGGTCCAGTTGCATCCCCTGGTGTGCGCCGCCTACAACGCGGACTTCGACGGCGACCAGATGGCCGTGCACGTGCCGTTGTCGGTGGAAGCGCAGGTGGAGGCCCGGGCGCTGATGATGTCCACCAACAACATCCTCTCCCCCGCCAACGGCAAGCCCATCATCGTGCCTTCCCAGGATATCGTCCTGGGGCTGTACTACCTCACCCGGGAGCGTCCCAACGTGAAGGGCGCGGGCAAGGTCCTGGCGAGCCCGGCGGAAGCCCGCATCGCCTACGACCAGGGCGAGGTAGCTCTCCAGGCGCGGATCCGGGTCCGCGTCGACGGTGAAACGTACGACTCCACCGTGGGACGGGTGCTGCTCTACGAGATCGTGCCGCCCCAGATCCCGTTCTCGGAAGTCAACCACGTCATGAAGAAGAAGGAGCTGGGGAATCTCATCGACCTCAGCTACCGGCTCGCGGGCAACAAGGCGACGGTCATCTTCGCGGACAAGCTGAAGGACACGGGCTACAGCTACGCCACCAAGGCCGGAGCCTCCATCGCCCTCAAGGACATGGTGATACCAGCCAGCAAGGAGCGGTTGCTCAAACAGGCGTACGGAAGCGTCCAGGAGATCGACGAGCAGTACAACAACGGCCTCATTACCGACGGCGAGCGCTACAACAAGGTGGTGGACATCTGGACCGAGGTCACCGACCGGATATCGGACGAGATGCTGCGCGACCTGGGGACCGAGACCGTCACGGACGAGCAGGGCTATACCATGCGGGTCCCCAATTTCAACCCGATCTTCATGATGGCCGATTCGGGAGCCCGGGGCAGCGCTCAGCAGATCCGGCAGCTGGCCGGCATGCGCGGCCTGATGGCCAAACCCTCGGGGGAGATCATCGAGACGCCCATCACCGCCAACTTCCGGGAAGGGCTCACGGTCCTGCAGTACTTCATCTCCACCCACGGCGCCCGCAAGGGTCTGGCGGACACCGCCCTCAAGACGGCCAACTCCGGCTACCTGACCCGGCGGCTGGTGGACGTGGCCCAGGACGCCATCATCACCCAGGAGAACTGCGGCACCCTGGACGGCATCGAGATGGCGCCGCTCATGGAGGGGGGCGAGGTCATCGAGCCCCTCGGCGACCGTGTGCTGGGCCGGGTGGCGCTGGAAGACATCAAGGATCCGTTCAGCGGCGAGGTCATCGTCAAGGCGAACCAGGAGATCGACGAGGGGCTGGTGCAACGGATCGAGGACGCCGGGTTGGAGCGCATCTGGATCCGCTCGGTGCTCACCTGCCAGTCCAAGAAGGGCGTGTGCGTGATGTGCTACGGGCGCGACCTGGCGCGGGGCGAGATGGTGAACTCGGGCGAGGCCATCGGCGTCATCGCGGCGCAGTCCATCGGCGAGCCCGGCACCCAGCTCACCATGCGGACGTTCCACATCGGCGGCACCGCAAGCCGGCGCGCCGAGCAGACCACCCTGGAACCGCGCACGGACGGTTACGTCAAGCTCATCAACGTCAGCACCGTCACCAACCGGGAAGGCGAGCTGGTGGTGATGAACCGCAACGGCGAGCTGGCCGTCGTGGACTATCCGGAAGGTTCCGACCGGTCACGGGAAAGGGAGCGGGAGCGCTATCCGCTGGTATACGGCGCCAAGCTCAAGAAGGAGGACGGGTCCGTGGTCAAGGCGGGTGAGCTGTTGGCGGAGTGGGACCCGTATACGATCCCCATCATCACCGAGATCGCCGGGTCCGTGAAGTTCGGCGACATCGTAGAGGCGACGACCATGGAGGAGAAGGTCGACGAACGGACCGGCCTTTCCACCAAGGTGATCATCGACTTCAAGAACATCGACAGGCGGCCGCGGCTCTCCATCAAGGACGACAGCGGCAAGACCGCCAGGCTCTCCAGCAACAGCGAGGCCCGGTACATGCTGCCCGTGGGCGCCCACATCAACGTCACCGAGCATCAGGAGGTGTCCGCCGGCGACGTGCTGGCCAAGATTCCGCGGGAGACCACCAAGACCAAGGACATCACCGGCGGGTTGCCGCGGGTGGCCGAGCTGTTCGAGGCCAGGAAGCCCAAGGAGTTCGCCGTCATCAGCGAGATCGACGGCGTGGTATCGTTCGGCCGCGACACCAAGGGCAAGCGCAAGGTGGTGGTGACTCCGGACGTCGGGGAGCCGCGCGAGTACCTGATCTCCAAGGGCAAGCACATCAGCGTGCACGAGGGCGACCGGGTCCGTGCCGGAGAGTCGCTGATGCAGGGCTCGTCCAATCCTCACGACATCCTCGGCATTCTGGGCGAGAAGGCCTTGGCCAAGTACCTGGTGGACGAGATTCAGGAAATCTACCGGCTCCAGGGCGTCCGCATCAACGACAAGCACATCGAGGTCATCGTCAAGCAGATGCTGAGGCGGGTACGCATCAAGGAAAGCGGCGACAGCGACTTCCTGATGGGCGACCAGGTGGAGAAGTGGCGGTTCGAGGAAGAGAATCAGCGGGTGCTGGCCGACGGCGGCAAGCCGGCGGTGGCGGAGCCCCTTCTGCTTGGAATCACCAAGGCGTCGCTGTCCACCGGCAGCTTCATTTCCGCCGCCTCGTTCCAGGAAACCACCAAGGTGCTGACCGAGGCGGCCATCAACGGCAGGCTCGATCCGCTCAGCGGGTTGAAGGAAAACGTCATCATGGGGAAGTTGATCCCTGCCGGGACCGGTCTGGCCGAGTACAACGTCCTGGATGTCGAATGCGACGAGCAACTGGGGGAGATAGACGTGTCCGAGGTGGAGGTTGCGTGAGTTGACACGCAACCAAAGTTCCGATAAAATCGACGGTTTGTTGCGAGAATAGAAAACATGCCTACAATCAATCAGTTGGTGCGCAAGGGGCGCGTCATCCAACGGCAGAAGAACACCGCTCCGGCGTTGCAGGGCTGTCCCCAGAAGCGGGGTGTCTGCACCCGGGTCTACACCTCGACGCCGAAGAAGCCCAACTCCGCCCTGCGCAAGGTCGCCCGGGTCCGACTGACCAACGGCACCGAGGTGACGTCCTACATCCCCGGTATGGGGCACAATCTGCAGGAGCACTCCGTGGTGCTGATTCGGGGCGGCAGGGTCAAGGACCTGCCGGGTGTGCGGTACCACATCATCCGGGGCGCGCTGGACTCCATCGGCGTTCAGGAACGCCGCCAGGGCCGGTCGAAATACGGAGCGAAGAGGCCGAAGTAGGGACATGCCGCGCAAGGGTGAAATAAAGCGGATAGAGCTGCTCCCGGACCCGAAGTACGGGGACAAGCTGGTCACGAAGTTCATCAACAACATGATGAGCAGCGGCAAGAAGAGCACGGCCGAGGGCATCCTGTACCGATCGTTGGACATCATCGCGGACAAGACGAAAACCGAACCCCTCGGGGTCTTCAAGCGGGCGGTGGACAACACCAAGCCCATGGTGGAGGTCCGTTCCCGACGGGTCGGCGGGGCCACCTACCAGGTGCCGGTGGAGGTGCGTCCGGACCGGCGGCTCTCCCTGAGCCTGCGCTGGCTGATCAGCGCGGCCAGGGCCAGAAGCGAGAAGGCCATGGACGAGAAGCTCGCCGGGGAGTTGATGGACGCTGCCAACCAGCGGGGCAACGCCGTCAAGAAGAAGGAAGACACGCACAGAATGGCCGAGGCCAACCGCGCCTTCGCCCATTACCGCTGGTAGTCCCAATCAACCATTGTCCAATCAAGGAGGCGGTAGAACCGCCTCCTTTTTTTGCCGTCGTACGCACACGATTACGAGAAATGAGCAGACAGATTCCACTAGACCGGACCCGCAACATCGGCATCATGGCCCACATCGATGCCGGCAAGACCACCACGACCGAGCGCGTGTTGTTCTACACCGGCATCAACTACAAGCTGGGCGAGGTGCACGACGGCACCGCGACCATGGACTGGATGGTCCAGGAGCAGGAGCGGGGGATCACCATCACCTCGGCGGCCACCACGTGCCATTGGCGCGACCACCGGATCAACATCATCGATACGCCGGGCCACGTGGACTTCACCATCGAGGTAGAGCGGTCGCTGCGGGTGCTGGACGGCGCCATCGGGGTGTTCTGCTCGGTCGGCGGCGTGGAGCCCCAGACCGAGACCGTATGGCGGCAGGCGGACAAGTACGGCGTGCCGAGGATCGCCTACATCAACAAGATGGACCGCGTCGGCGCCGACTTCCACCGCGTGGTCAGGATGATCGAGGACCGGCTCGGAGCCCGGCCCCTGGTGATCCAGCTTCCGGTGGGGGCCGAGGACGGCTTCCAGGGAGTCGTGGATCTGGTGCGGATGAAGGCGCTTCTGTGGGACAACGAGAACCTCGGCGCCAGCTTCCGGGAGGCGCCGATACCCGCCGACCTGCAGGCCCAGGCGGACGAATATCGCGAGAATTTGCTGGAGACCGTGGCCGATTGCGACGACGCCATCATGACCGCGTATCTCCAGGGCGACGCCATCTCCGACGACCGGCTGATCCAGGCCATTCGAGCCGCCGGCCTGAAGCTGCGGCTCGTCCCCGTGCTTTGCGGCGCGGCGTTCCGCAACAAGGGTGTGCAGCCGTTGCTGGACGCGGTGGTCGACTACCTGCCTTCGCCGTTGGACGTGCCGCCGATCCGCGGCACGGCGCCGGACACCAACGACGAGGAGGTCCGCCCCACCTCCGATGATGCGCCGTTCTCGGCTTTGGCCTTCAAGATCATGGCCGATCCCTTCGTGGGATCGTTGACGTTCTTCCGTGTGTATTCCGGGACGCGCAAGTCCGGCGCGTTCGTGTACAACGCCTCCACCGGCCAGCGGGAGCGTGTCGGCCGAATCCTCAAGATGCACGCCAACAAGCGGGAGGAGATCGACGAGGTCTGCGCCGGGGACATTGCCGCCGCCGTAGGCCTGCGCAGCGCCAAGACCGGCGACACGCTCTGTGACGAAGACAACCCCATCCTGCTCGAGGCCATCGACTTTCCGGAACCGGTCATCGCCATCGCCATCGAGCCCAAGTCCCGGGACGATCAGGAGAAGCTCGGGATCTCCCTGCAGAAGCTGGCCAAGGAGGATCCGTCCTTCCGGGTCCACGTGGATCAGGAGACCGGCCAGACGCTGATTTCGGGCATGGGGGAGCTCCACCTCGAGGTCATCGTCGACAGGCTGCTGCGCGAGTTCAAGGTGGATGCCAATGTCGGCAAGCCGCAGGTGGCGTACAAGGAAACCATACGCCGGACGGTGCAGCAGGAGGGCCGGTTCGTCAGGCAGTCGGGCGGCCGCGGACAGTACGGCCACGTCTTCCTGCGCCTGGAGCCCCAGCCCACCGGGAGCGGGTTCGAGTTCGTCGACGCCACCAAGGGCGGCGTGATCCCGCAGGAGTACGTGCCGGCGGTCAAGAACGGCGTCGAGCAGGCCATGACCAACGGCGGCCTGGTGGGATATCCGGTGGTGGACGTGAAGGTCACTCTCCTGGACGGCAGCTACCACGACGTGGACTCCTCGGAGATGGCGTTCACCATCGCCGGTTCCATGGCCTTCAAGGAGGCCCTTGGAAAGGCCTCCCCGGTGTTGCTGGAGCCGGTGATGGACGTGGAGGTGGTGGTGCCGGAGGAGTTCATGGGCGACGTGATCGGGGACATCAGCTCCCGGCGCGGCAAGGTCCTGGGGATGAATTCCAAGGGCAACGCGCAGGTGGTGGATTCCCGCGTCCCCCTGTCGCGGATGTTTGGCTACGCGACGGATCTGAGATCGAGGACTCAGGGCCGGGCGACCTACACGATGCAGTTCTCGCGCTACGAGGAAGTGCCGGAAACGGTCAAGGAAGACATGATGGGCCGGGAGGCGCGTGTCTGACGCGTGATTCGATAGGGGTGAGGGTGTGAACGAGAAAATCCGCATTCGGCTCAAGGCCTACGACTACCGGGTCCTGGACCAGTCGGTGGGCGAGATCGTCGAGACCGTGAAGAGAACGGGCGGCCGGGTAGCCGGCCCCATCCCTCTCCCGACACGCATCGAGCGGTTTACCGTGAACCGGTCGCCGCACGTGGACAAGAAGTCGCGGGAGCAGTTCGAGGTCCGCACCCACAAGCGGCTGCTGGACATTCTCGAGCCGACCCAGCAGACCATCGACGCGCTCGGCAAGCTGGATCTGGCGGCCGGCGTGGACGTGGAAATCAAGCTTCAATAGGTTGGAGAGATGACAGGTCTCATCGGAAAGAAAATCGGCATGAGCCAACTCTTCGACGACACCGGGAACGTGATCCCCGTGACGGTGGTGGAGACGGGCCCGTGCGTGGTGGTGCAGAAGAAGGACGAGGCGAAGGACGGGTACAACGCGCTGCAGCTGGGTTTCGGCACGCAGAAGAACCAGCGCGTGAACCGTCCTCTGCGGGGCCACATGGCCAAGGCGGAGAAGGGTTCCTTCCGTGTGCTTCGCGAGTTCCGGGTCGACGACGTCTCGGGCTACGAGGTGGGCCAGGAGCTCACGGTGACGGACTTGGTCCAGGCCGGGGATCTGGTGGACGTCACCGGCACCTCCAAGGGCAGGGGCTTCGCCGGCGTCATGAAGCGCTGGGACTTCCACGGTTTCTCCCGCACCCACGGCACCCACGAGTATTTTCGGCACGGCGGCTCCATCGGAAACCGTTCCTATCCGGGCAAGGTGTTCAAGGGAAAACGGATGGCCGGGCATTGGGGCAACGAGCGCGTGTCCATCCAGAACCTTCGCGTGGTGGAGGTTCGCCCCGAGGAGAACCTGCTGTTGGTCAAGGGCGCCATTCCGGGCTCCAACGGCGGGCTGGTCCTGGTCCGCAGGGCGGTCAAGGGGTAGGGCATGGAATTTCGCAGGATCGAGCCGGAGCTTCCGGACAGCATATTCGGGGTGGCGGTGCGGCCGCACCTGTTGCACCAGGCGGTGGTCATGCAGTTGAACAACCGGCGCGCCGGCACCGCGTCCACCAAGACCCGCGGCCTGGTCCGCGGCAGCGGCAAGAAGCCGTGGCGCCAGAAGGGCTCGGGAAGGGCCCGCGCCGGCAGCGTCCGCTCGCCCATCTGGGTCGGCGGCGGGACCGTGTTCGGGCCCATGCCGAGGGACTATTCCTACCGGATTCCCAAGAAGGCCCGCCGCCAGGCGGTGCTGTCCGCGCTCAGCCTGAAGCGCCAGGAAGAGAAGCTGGTGGTGGTGGAGCCCGAGGACGTCTCCGAGATCAAGACCCGCCTCATGGCCGAGGCAATGGCCGCGCTGGGGGTGGGGAAGTCGCTGTTCGTCATCGCCGACAGCGACGCGAACATCGAGCTGTCCGCGCGCAATCTGCCCAACGTCAAGGTGCTGCGGGTCGCCGGGTTGAACGTCTACGACCTGCTGCGGTTCGAATACCTGGTGCTGACCCGCGAAGCGCTGGCGAAGATAGAAGAGAGGTTCTCGCAATGAGGGGCGTTCGGGATACGGTCCTCGCTCCGCTGATTTCCGAGAAGGGCGCGATGCTGGCCGAGTCGTCCAACCAGGTGATCTTCAAGGTGCGTCCGGACGCCAACAAGATCGAGATCCGCAAAGAGGTGGAGACGCTGTTCAAGGTCACGGTGCTCGACGTCCGGACCGCGCGCTACCTGGGCAAGGTGCGCCGGGTGGGCAGGAACACCGGACGGTTGCCGCTGTGGAAGAAGGCGATCGTGACCCTGAAGGAAGGTGACCGCATCGACTTCTTCGGTGTGGGCTAGAAGGACAAGGGTTGTAGGCCATGTCGATCAAGAACCGCCGCCCGACTTCTCCGGGGCGCCGTTTTTCCACGGGCTTCGGATTCGACGAGATCACCAGCGACTCGCCGCACCGGCCGTTGCTGCGCCCGCTCAAGGGGCACGGCGGACGGAACAACCGGGGCAGGATCACCAAGGACCACCGCGGAGGCGGGCACAAGCGGCGCTATCGCTTCATCGACTTCAAGCGCGACAAGAAGGGGGTCGCCGGCCGGGTCGAGACCATCGAGTACGATCCCAACCGGTCCGCCCGGGTGGCGCTCATCTGCTATCTCGACGGCGAGCGGCGTTACATCCTGGCCCCCGACAAGCTGACGGTCGGCAGCCGGATCATATCCGGCGATCGGGATATCGACATTCAGCCGGGCAACTCCCTGCCGCTGGGTTACATCCCCACCGGGACGCTGGTGCACAACATCGAGCTCAAGGCCGGCAAGGGCGGTCAGATCGTGCGGAGCGCGGGGGCATCCGCCCAGGTGATGGCGAAGGAGGGTTCCTACACCCTTCTCAAGCTGCCGTCCGGGGAGTTGCGCAACGTCCGCTCCGAGTGTCGCGCCACCGTCGGCGAAGTGGGGAACAGCGACTACGAGAACGTGACCTACGGCAAGGCGGGGCGGTCCCGATGGATGGGCCGCAGGCCGGTGACCCGGGGTATCGCCAAGAATCCCGTCGACCATCCGCACGGGGGCGGCGAAGGCCGGTCCAAGGGTAATCATCCGCAGACTCCCTGGGGCAAGCCCACCAAGGGGTACCGGACACGGGGCGTCAAGCCTTCGGACAAGTACATCGTGAAGCGCAGGAAGGGAAGATAGACATGGCTCGTTCGATCAAGAAGGGTCCTTTCGTGGACGACCACCTGATGCGCAAGATCGACGAGATGAATCGGTCGCAGGTCAGGCGTGTCCTCAAGACGTGGTCCCGGCGCTCGACCATCACCCCGGACATGATCGGTCACACCATCGCGGTCCACAACGGGCGGAAATTCCTTCCGGTGTTCGTCACCGAGAACATGGTCGGCCACAAGCTGGGGGAGTTCTCGCCCACGCGCACGTTCTACGGCCACGCGGGCGACCGCAGGGGCGACGCCAGGGGCGTGAGGAGATAGGCTATGGAGGCGCGCGCTGTCACGAGGTTCGCTCGAGTCTCGCCCCGCAAGATGAGACTCGTGGTGGACCAGGTAAGAGGCCGCTCGGTAGGGGAGGCGCTCACCATCCTCAAGTTCGTGCCGAAGGGCTGCGCCGGCATCGTGTCCAAGACGTTGCGGTCGGCGGTCGCCAACGCCGAGAACACGCAGAGCGTCGACGTGGACCTGTTGTACGTCAAATGGGCCGAGGTGGGTCAGGCCGGGATGTGGAAACGGTTCATGCCGCGCGGGATGGGCCGCGCCAACCGGATCCGTAAACGCTTGAGCCACCTGACCGTAGTGGTCGACGAAAGGGTCTAGACTAAGATGGGACAGAAGACGCACCCCAAGGGTTTCCGCATGCGTGTCATCGAGACCTGGGACTCCAAGTGGTACGCGGGCAACGACTACCCGGAATTGCTGCACGAGGATCTCAAGATCAAGAGCTTTCTCAAGGGGCGCCTTCATCATGCGGGCATCTCCAAGATCGAGATCGAACGGGCCACCAACAAGGCCAAGATCAATATCCACACCGCCCGTCCCGGTATCGTCATCGGCAAGAAGGGCGCCGAGATCGAGAAGCTCAAGGAAGAACTGGGGAAGCTGTCGCCGCGGGAGGTTTTCATCAACATCCACGAGGTGAGGAGGCCCGACCTGGACGCCCAGTTGGTGGCCGAGAACGTCGCGCTGCAGCTCGAACGCCGGGTGGCCTTCCGCCGTGCCATGAAGGAAAGCGTTTCCCGTGCGTTGCGCATGGGCGCCCAGGGCATCCGGATCCAGTGCGGCGGCCGGTTGGGCGGGCAGGAAATCGCCCGCACGGAATGGTACCGGGAAGGACGCGTCCCGCTGCACACGCTGCGGGCGGACGTGAGCTACGGGCTGGCGGAGGCCAAGACCACCTACGGCGTCATCGGGGTCAAGGCGTGGATCTTCAGGGGCGAGATTCTGACCAAGCAGGAAGAGCAGCAGAAGGCCTCTCTGGGGCTATAGGGCATCGTTGCCTTAGCCGGAGCGAATCATGCTTGAACCAAGAAGGATCCGATACCGCAAGGTGCAGAAGGGCCGGAGGGGCGGATTTGCCCAGCGCGGCTCCAGTCTTTCCTTCGGCGACTACGGGTTGAAGTCCGTGGACCGCGGCTACATCACGGCGCGTCAGATCGAGGCCGCCCGAATCGCCTTGACGCGCTACCTGAAACGGCACGGAAAGGTCTGGATTCGGGTTTTTCCGGACAAGCCCATCACCCGAAAGCCTGCCGAGGTACGCATGGGCAAGGGCAAGGGGCCGTTGCACGCATGGGTCGCCGTGATCAAGCCGGGGAAGCTGTTGTTCGAGATGGAAGGGGTCCAGCGGGAAGCCGCGAAGGAAGCGTTCCGGCTCGCTTCGCGGAAGCTCGGTCTGGCCACCGTGTTCGTAGAGCGCTAGACGGGGTCCACGATGCACGCCAAGGAATTGCGAGACCTGAGCTCCGACGAGTTGCGCCAGAAGCGTACGGAGTGCAAGGAGGAGATCTTTCACCTGAGGTTGCGGCGCGCCACCGGGCAGTTGGAAAGCCCCATGAAGCTGCGGCAGTCGCGACGCGATCTGGCCCGGGTGGAGACGGTGCTCGCGGAACGCCGGTCCCCGGCAAACGAAGAAGGCGATCATGAGTGAGCGTGGTGTCACCAAGCAGCGTGAAGGAGTCGTAAGGACCGACCGGATGGAGAAGACCGTCGTGGTCGAGTTGGAGCGGACGGTCCTTCATGCGCGTTACAAAAAATATCTGAAACGCCGGACCCGGGTGAAGGCCCACGACGAAAGCAACCAGTGCCGGGTGGGAGACCGGGTCGTGATCGTCGAATGCCGGCCGCTGAGCCGCGAGAAGCGATGGCGCGTGAGCCGGGTCCTGAATCGTCCCGCCGCGGGCGAGGCCGCCGCTTCGCAGGCTCCCGCGGCGCCGGAGAGCGCAGGGGTTTAGGCGATGATACAAGTGGGGACGGTGCTGGACGTGGCGGACAACTCGGGTGCCCGAAGGGTCCAGTGCATCAAGGTGCTCGGAGGGACGAGGCGGAAGTACGCCAGCGTCGGCGACGTCATCGTCGTCTCGGTCAAGGAGGCCATGCCCAATTCCAAGGTGCCGAAGGGCAACGTGGTCAGGGCCGTGGTGGTGCGGACCGCCAAGGAGCTCAGCCGCGTGGACGGCTCCTACATCCGCTTCGACAACAACTCGGCGGTCCTGATCGACAACCAGAAGGAGCCGGTGGGCACGCGAATCTTCGGTCCCGTGGCGCGGGAGCTCAGGGCGAAGCGTTTCATGAAGATCGTTTCGCTGGCGCCGGAGGTGCTATGAGCCTGTTCGTCCGCAAAGATGACAACGTGATGGTGGTGGCCGGGAAGGAGCGGGGGAAGACCGGCAAGATCATCAAGGTGCTGCCGAAGAAGAGCCGCGTCTTCATCGAACGGGTGAATCTCGTCAAGCGCCATTCCAAGCCCCGCAGCGCGCAGCAGCCCGGCGGTATCGTGGAGAAGGAAGCCTCGATTCACGTCTCGAACGTCATGATCATGTGCGACCCGTGCAATGCCCCGGTCCGGGTGGGATACAAGGTCCTCGCGGACGGTCAGAAGATACGCGTCTGCCGGCGTTGCGGCGAGGGCCTGGGCTGACGCCGCGTCGCGGGTCCGCGGAATGGGATTGAACGATGGTAAGGCTCGAACAGAAATACAATGAGGCGACCGTGCCGGCCATGATGGCGGACTTCGGCTATCGCAACAGGCTCCAGGTGCCGCGTCTGAAGAACGTCTCCATCAACGTCTGCATCGGAGAAGCGGTGCAGAACGCCAAGCTGCTGGACTCGGCGGTGGCGGAACTGGCCGCCATCAGCGGCCAGCGTCCGGTGGTGACCCGGGCCCGCAAGGACATCTCCAACTTCAAGCTGCGCCGCGGCAACCCCATCGGATGCATGGTGACGCTGCGCCGTCAGCGGATGTACGAGTTCCTGGATCGTCTGATACAGGTGGCCCTCCCCCAGGTGAGGGATTTCAAGGGCATCTCGGCACGGTCTTTCGACGGCTGCGGCAATTACTCGTTGGGGATTCGCGAGCAGAGCATCTTCCCGGAAGTGAGACCGGAGTCGGTGGAGCGGGTGCACGGCCTGACGGTGTCCATCGTGACCACCGCCCGCACCGACGAGGAGGGCAGGGCGTTGTTGAAGCATCTCGGACTGCCGTTCGCCGGCGACGGGGGTACCACAAGTGGCTAAGAAGTGTCTTCGCATCAAGTCGGAGAGAACGCCGAAGTTCAAGGTGCGTCAGTACAACCGCTGCCCGCTTTGCGGCCGGGCCAGGGCGTTTTACCGACGTTTCCGGATGTGCCGGATCTGCCTTCGGCTGTACGCCCGCCGGGGAGAGATTCCCGGGGTCATCAAGGCAAGCTGGTAGGAGGCGCAGTCTCGAATGAGCATGACCGATCCAATTGCGGATTTGCTGACGCGGATGCGGAACGGCGGGATGGCGAAGCACGAGACCGTCGACGTCCCGTGGTCCCGCCTCAAGGAGAGCATCGTGAAGGTGCTGGTGGAGGAAGGGTACGTGCGACAGATCCGGCGCATCCAGGTCGACGGCCAGGTCCAGGATACCCTCCGGATCTACCTCAAGTACGACCGGGAACACCGGCCGGTGATGAGCGAGCTGAAACGGGTCAGCCGGCCGGGCCGGCGCGTGTATCTGGGTTACAAGGACATCCATCCGGTCCGCAAGGGTCTGGGCACCCATATCCTGTCCACGCCCAAGGGGATCGTGGTGGATCGGGAGGCGGTGAAGGCCAAGGTCGGCGGCGAGCTGCTTTGTTCCGTCAGCTAGTGGCCTTGCACACCAGGAGTGCTCCGTGTCGCGTGTAGGAAAAATGCCGATTGTCGTGCCCGGAACGGTCAAGATCGATTTCCAGGGCGCCGAAGTACGGATGCAGGGTCCCAAGGGCACGCTGACCCACAGCGTGCCGGAGGGCATCACGGTGGACGTGGACGGGGACCGGCTGCACGTCCGCCGGAACGACGAGACCAAGACCGTCAGGGCACTGCACGGGCTTACCCGGAAGTTGCTCGCGAACATGGTCGAGGGGGTCAGCGAGGGTTTCAGGAAGGTGCTGGAGATCAACGGCGTCGGCTACCGGGCCGAGTTCAAGGACGGGTCCCTGCACCTGGCTCTGGGGTTTTCGCATCCCATCGTCTACCCCCTGCCCGCCGGCGTGTCCGCTTCGGTGGAACGGCAGACCGTGATCACCCTCGAGTGTCATGACAAGCAGGTGCTGGGCCAGGCGGCCGCCGAGGTGCGGCGGTTCCGTCCTCCCGAGCCGTACAAGGGCAAGGGCATCCGGTATCAGGGCGAGCTCGTCCAGCGGAAGGCCGGCAAGGCCATGGGCGGGGCGGCAGGTTGAACCAGACGAATCGGGTGGCGTCATGTTGACGAGCAAGAAGGTCGTGAGCCGCAAGCGGCGGCAACGGAGCGTGCGGAAGCGAATCACGGGAAGCGACACGTGTCCCAGGCTGTGCGTGTACCGGAGTTCCAGGCACATCTACGTGCAGGTCATTTCCGACGAGAGCGGGGTCACCCTGGCGAGCGCGTCGACGCTGTCGAAACCGGCCGCGGGTTCCGAGGAAAACAAGGGAGTCGACGCGGCCAGAGAGGTCGGCCGGCGGATCGCGGAGCGGTGCGGGGAGAAACAGATCTCCCGGGTGGTGTTCGACCGGAACGGGTTTCTCTTTCATGGACGGGTGAAGGCGCTGGCCGAGGCGGCACGAGAGGCCGGCCTCGTTTTTTGATCCGGGGGTTGCTTTGGAACGAGTCGATGCGCAGGGCTTGGAGCTGAAGGAGAAGGTCATCCACATCAGCCGCGTGGCCAAGGTGGTCAAGGGTGGACGGAGGTTCAGCTTCAACGCGCTGGTGGTGGTGGGTGACGAAGCCTCGGTCGTGGGATACGGCCTGGGCAAGGCCAACGAGGTGCCCGAGGCCATCCGCAAGGGGGTCGAGCACGCGAAGAAGACGCTGCTGCGGGTGCCGCTGGTGGATGACAGCATCCCGTACGAGGTCACGGGGCGCTTCGGCGCCGGGCACGTGCTGCTGAAGCCCGCTGCCCCCGGCACCGGCGTGATCGCCGGCGCGGGAGTACGAGCGGTGGTGGAAGCGGCCGGCATTCCCAACGTCTTGAGCAAGTGCATCGGCTCCAACAATCCGCACAACCTCGTGAAGGCGACCTTCGAGGCCCTCAAGAACCTGAAGTCGCCGGAAGAGGTGTCGGACTTGAGAGGGAAGCCGCTGGCGGAGATTCGATAGGCGTCCCGTAGCGACGGGACGCCGAAAAGGAGCCGTTCATGGATCTGCGTGAGTTACGCCCCGCGAAGGGCACCCGGCACGCCAAGAAGCGCGTAGGCAGGGGCATGGGCTCCGGCACCGGCAAGACCTCCGGCCGCGGACACAAGGGCCAGGGCTCCCGCTCCGGCGGCGGTGTCAGGCCGGGTTTCGAAGGCGGCCAGATGCCGCTCACGAGGCGTGTGCCCAAGCGCGGTTTCCACAGTCCTTTCAGGACCAGCTTCACCCCGGTCAACCTCGACGGGCTCGGCCGGTTCGACGCGGGCCAGGAGGTCTCTCCCGAATCGTTGCGGGCGGCGGGACTGGCCGGCAAGGGCCTGGTGAAGATCCTGGGCCGCGGAGAGTTGTCCAAGCCGCTGACGGTGAAGGCCCATGGCTTTTCCCGCAGCGCCGTAGAGAAGATCGAGGCCGCGGGAGGCCGGGTAGAAGTCCTTTCCCATGCTTGAAGGCTTTCAGAGCGCTGGCCGCATACCGGAGCTCCGGCGGCGTATCCTGTTCACCCTGGCGATGCTCGCGGTCTACCGCGTAGGCGTCGCCATACCGACACCGGGTATCGACCGCGAAGGGCTGGCGGCGTTCTTCGCCCAGGTCGAGGGCACCATCTTCGGCCTCTTCAACCTGTTTTCGGGCGGGGCGCTGGAGCAATTCTCGGTCTTCTCGCTGGGCATCATGCCCTACATCAGTGCGTCCATCATCCTGCAGCTCCTGACGGTGGTCTTTCCGTATCTGGAACGGCTGTCGAAGGAGGGCGACGTCGGGCGCAAGAAGATCACGCAGTACACGCGCTACGGCACCATCGTGCTTTCGGTCATCCAGGGCATGATGATCAGCATCGGCCTGGAGGGCACCCGGGGTCCCAACGGCGAGGCCATCGTGTTGACCCCGGGCTGGAACTTCCGTCTCATGACGGTGCTGACGTTGACTTCGGGAACCGCCTTCATCATGTGGCTCGGCGAGCAGGTCACGGAGCGGGGGATCGGCAACGGCATTTCGCTGATCATTTTCGCCGGCATCGTCGCGGCCCTTCCGTCGGCCGTGACCTCGACGTTCCAGTTCGTGCGCGAGGGCGAGCTGAGCATCTTCTTCGTGATCATTCTGGTGCTCTTCGTGGTGCTGGTGGTGGGCATCATCATCTTCATGGAACGGGGACAACGGCGGATCCCGGTGCAGTACGCCAAGCGCGTGGTGGGACGGAGGATGTACGGGGGACAAACGTCCCATCTGCCCCTCAAGATCAATACCTCCGGCGTGATACCGGTGATCTTCGCGTCGTCGGTGCTCATCTTTCCGGCCACCGTCGCCCAGTTCGTCCAGAACCCCTGGGCGCAGACGCTGGCGGGCTCCATGGCGCCGGGCCAGTGGTTGCACGACCTCCTCTACGTCGGCTTGATCATGTTCTTCTGCTACTTCTACACCGCGGTGGTGTTCAACCCGGTGGACGTGGCCGAAAACATGCGGAAGTACGGCGGTTACGTGCCGGGAATCCGTCCGGGCAAGCGGACCGCGGAGTTCATCGACCGGGTGTTGTCGCGGATCACGCTGGGAGGCGCCGTCTACCTGTCGCTGGTGGCCTTGCTGCCCACCATCCTGATCTCGCAGTTCAACGTGCCGTTCTTCTTCGGCGGAACCGCGCTGCTGATCGTGGTGGGGGTCGCGTTGGACACGGTTTCCCAGATGGAGACCCACATGATCTCGAGGAACTACGAGGGATTCATGAGGCGGGGGCGCATCCGTGGTCGGAGGGGTTGAGGAACGCCGGAGACGCCGCCGGCCGAGGTGATCCTCGAATGATTTATCTCAAGTCCCGGGCCGAGATAGAGACCATGCGCCGGGCCAGCGTCATCGTGGCGGAGGTCCTGCAGGCGCTCAAGGAGGTGGTGAAGCCGGGCATGACCACCCTGGAGCTGGACGAGCTGGCGGAGCGGATGACGTACGAGAAGGGGGCCAAGCCGGCTTTCAAGGGCTATGCCGTTGCCGGCAGGGTGTTCGAGCACAGCCTGTGCACGTCGGTCAACGAGGAAATCGTCCACGGGATTCCTTCGGACCGGGTGCTCGAGGAAGGGGACATCCTGGGGATCGACTTCGGGGTGGTGTACGACGGTTTCTACGGCGACTCCGCGGTGACGGTGGGCCTGGGCCGGGTGAGCGCCGAGGCCGAACGCCTCATGCGGGTGACCGAGACGGCGTTGAACGAGGGCATCGAGATGCTGCGCGAGGGCAACCGCCTGGGAGACTTGGGCAACGCCATACAGGAGATCGCGGAGCGTTCGGGTTATTCGGTGGTCCGGGAATTCGTGGGACACGGCATCGGCAGGAAGCTGCACGAGGAACCACCGGTGCCCAACTACGGCGACGCGGGCAAGGGATGCCGCCTGCGGGCGGGCATGGTCCTGGCGGTGGAGCCCATGGTCAACGCCGGGAAGAAGGAAATCAGCATCCTGGACGACGGCTGGACCGCCATCACCCGGGACCGGAGTCTCGCGGCCCACTTCGAGCACTCCATCGCCGTTACCGAGAACGGTCCTTACGTGTTGAGCCGTCTGTAGGGGCGGGGTTCGGACCCGTCCGAGCTACGGGCTCCTTCAAAGGACAACGAGGTCGGATGTGAAAGTAAGAGCGTCGGTCAAGAAGATCTGCAACAAGTGCAAAATCGTTCGCAGGAACAGGGTCGTGCGGGTCATCTGCGTCACCCGCAAGCACGCCCAGCGGCAAGGCTAGAGGAACGATTGCCGCGCCCCGCGGGTGCGGACACGGGCGGGCTTGAACCCCGCCCCTACGGGAGGAAGGATTCATGGCACGTATCGCTGGGGTGGATCTGCCCAAGAACAAGCAGATGGAAGTGGCGCTGACATACATCTACGGCATCGGCGCGACCACGTCCCGGAACATCCTCAAGGAAGCCGGGATATCTTTTCAGCTCAAGTCCGACGACTTGTCCGACGATCAGGTCGTGGTGATACGGCGGATCATCGACCAGGAAATGAAGGTCGAGGGCGACCTGCGGCGCGACGTCACCATGGACATCAAGCGCCACATGGACATCGGCTCCTATCGGGGCCTCCGGCACCGGCGCGGGCTGCCCGTCAGGGGACAGCGGACGCATACCAACGGGCGCACCCGGATGGGCCCCCGGCGCACCATCGCCGGAAAGAAGAAGCCGCCATCGAAGGGTTAGGCCCAAAACAGAACAGGAGCATCCATGGCTCAGGCCGCGAAAAAAGCGCGTGACGCGAGAGCGCCGAGGAAACGGCGCGGACGGAAGAACATCGCCGAGGGGGTGGCGCACATCCATTCCACCTTCAACAATACGATCATCACGATCGCGGACACGCAGGGGAACGTCGTGGCATGGTCGAGCGCCGGCGCCATCGGCTTCAAGGGATCCCGCAAGGGCACGCCCTTCGCGGCGCAGCAGGCGGCGGACAACGTGGCGCGCAAGGCCATGGACCACGGCATGCATTCGATACAGGTTTACGTGCGAGGACCGGGCTCGGCCAGGGAGTCGGCCCTGAGGTCGCTTCAGTCGGCAGGGTTGAACATCAGCCTGATCAAGGACGTGACGCCCATTCCCCACAACGGCTGCAGACCGCCCAAACGCAGGCGTGTCTGAGAGGAGATAGTCAGTGGCTAGGTACCATGGTCCGGTTTGCCGGCTCTGCCGGCGAGAGAATTTGAAACTGTTTCTCAAGGGCGATCGGTGTTATACGGACAAGTGCGCCATCGAGCGGCGCAACTACCCCCCGGGTCAACACGGCCAGCGACGCCTCAAGTTCTCCGAATACAGCCTCCAGTTGCGGGAGAAGCAGAAGGTCAAGCGCATGTACGGGCTGCTCGAGAAACAGTTCAGGAGCAGCTTCGAGACGGCGGAGAAGTCCCACGGCATCACCGGCGAGAATCTGCTGGTGATTCTGGAGAGACGGCTCGACAACGTCGTGTACCGGCTGGGATTCGCCTGTTCCAGAGGGGATGCCCGGTTGCTGGTGCGGCACGGCCACGTTCTGGTCAACGGCCGGCGCGTGACGATCCCTTCGTATCGCGTGGGAGTCGGCGACGTGGTGGCGGTGGCGGAGAAGAGCCGCAAGTCGGAGCGGGTCATCACCGCGATGGAAGGAGCCCAGCGGCGTGGAGTGCCCGACTGGATCGAGTTGAACCAGGAGAGCTTTTCCGGGACCGTCAGGGTGCTGCCGAGCCGCGGTGACATCACCACGCCCATCAATGAGAAGCTCATCGTCGAGTTGTATTCCAAGTAGCCCTTCAGCGGGGTTGGAGATCCCATGCAGAAGCATTGGAGCGAACTGATCAAACCGGACGCCATCGAGGTCGACGAGAAGAGTCTGACCCCGACCTATGGCAAGTTCGTCGGAGAGCCTTTCGAGAGGGGTTTCGGCCAGACCATCGGCAACAGTCTGCGGCGCATCCTGCTGTCGTCGCTCAGGGGCGCGGCCATTACCTCGGTCCAGTTGGAAGACGCCCTGCATGAGTTTTCCACCATCCCGGGCGCCACGGAGGACGTGACCGATATCATCCTGAACCTGAAAGAGGTGCGGCTGAAGCTGCACGACTCCGAGCGGGAGGTCGTCCGGATCGAATCGTCGGGCCCGGAAGAGGTGCTGGCCAAGGACATCGTCTGCGGGCCGCAGGTGGAGATCCTCAATCCCGAGCACCACATCGCTTCGCTTTCGAAAGAGGGACGGCTGAAAGCCAACATGGTGGTGCGGATGGGTCAGGGATACGTGCCGGCGGAACGCAATCGGGAAGAGGAACAGCCCGTCGACACGATCTTCATGGACGCGGTCTTCTCTCCCATCCGCAAGGTGAATTTCACCGTGACCAACGCCCGGGTCGGCCAGCGCACGGACTATGATCGTCTGGTGCTCGAGGTCTGGACGGACGGGAGCGAGAAGCCCGAGGATGCGCTGGCCCACGCGGCCCGGATCCTGCAGGACCAGGTCGACATCTTCATCAACTTCCAGGAGGGGCCGCAGCCTTCGGAGAACGAATCGGATGCCGATGCCGCGCCGCTCAACGAGAATCTCTTCCGCGCGGTCGAGGACCTGGAGTTCTCCGTCAGGGCACAGAACTGCCTGCAGAACGCCAATCTCAAATACATCGGCGAGCTGGTGCAGAAGACCGAGCAGGACATGCTCAAGACCAAGAACTTCGGACGCAAGTCCTTGAACGAGATCAAGGAGCTGCTCAACGAACTGGGGTTGGAGCTGGGCATGAAACTGGACCACTTCCCCGACCGCGAAGAGCTCGAGAGCCGGAAGCAGGCCGAGCAAAAGGAGACAGCGTAGGCCATGCGGCACCTGAAGAAAGGCAGAAAGCTGAATCGCAGTCCCAGTCACCGGCTGGCCATGTTGCGCAACATGACCACGTCGCTGCTGCGCCACGATCGCATCACCACCACCGATGCCAAGGCGAAGGAGTTGCGGCGTTGGGCCGACTGGCTCATCACCCTCGGCAAGGACGGCAGCCTGCATGCCCGCCGCCGGGCGCTGGCCTTCGTGCAGGACAAGGCCGTGGTCGCGCGGTTGTTCAACGACCTCGGGCCGCGTTTCCAGAATCGCAACGGCGGCTATACCCGGATCGTCAAGGTGGGACGTCGGCGCGGCGATGCGGCGCCGCTTTCCGTCATCGAGCTGATACCGTCCGAGGCCGGGGAAGAGGCGGCGGCGGGTAACGCCCCCGCGAACCGGCCGGCCCCGACTGCCGAGGCTTGAGGCGGGCTCCGCCGTTCGTCACGCCACCCGGTTGCCGCAACGGAGCCCGGGAAACCGCCCGGGCCGTTTCCCGCGCTGGTGACAGCACGGGATCGATTGGCGTATATGCTCAACAACCGAAAGCCGACGGCAGGCGGCCGGGTCTATTTCAGCCGCCCCCAGCTCGTCACCGTCACCGTCCTTTTCGGCATCGCGTCGGTCGTCATCTTCTTTCTCGGCATCCTCATCGGACAGAGCATCGAGGAGCGGAAGATCCTTCAGCGGCAGGAGGAGGTGGCCAAGGTCCCGGTCGACTCCAAGGCGAAGAAAGACGACGATCTCACGTTCTACGATACCCTGACGAAGCCCGAGCCGCCGTCGGACGCCAAGCCCGAGCCGAAGGCGGCAACTCCTCCGACCCAGCCTCCATGGGCCGTGCAGATCGCCGCCCATCGAACTCGCGCCACCGCCGACAGCATGGCGGCGGAGCTCAGGAAGCGCGGACATCGGGCCTACGTCACATCCGGTGAGCTCAGCGGGAAGAAGTTCTACAGGGTCCGGGTAGGACGGTACCGCACCCGCCGGGAAGCCCTGGCCGCCCTCCAGCGACTCAAGACCGAGAACTACAAGAACGCGATGATCACGAGGAACCAATGAACATCCAGCAAGCCATAGCGCAGTTGGTGGGTGGCGCGAACCTCACCGAGCACCAGATGGTGGACGTCATGAACCAGGTCATGACCGGCGAGGCCACCCCGATCCAGGTGGGAGCATTCCTGACGGCGTTGCGAATACAGGGCGAGACCGTGGAGGAAGTGACCGGCGCGGCCCGGGTCATGCGGGAGAAGGCGCTGCACGTGGACGCGGGCGACGGTTGCGTGCTGGATACCTGCGGCACCGGGGGCGACGGCAAGAACACGTTCAACATTTCCACCACGGTGGCCTTCGTGGTGGCGGCCGCCGGCATCACCGTGGCCAAGCACGGCAATCGAGCGGTCTCCAGCGGCTCGGGCAGCGCGGACGTCCTGGCCGCCCTGGGCGTCAACATCGACGTGCCCAAGGAGATGGTGGAACGGTGTCTGCGGGAGGTCGGCATCGGCTTTCTGTTCGCGCCGGCGATGCACGGGGCCATGAAGTACGCCGCGGCGCCGCGCCGGGAGGTGGGAATCCGGACCATCTTCAATCTCCTGGGCCCCCTGACCAACCCCGCCGGGGCGAGTCGTCAGCTCATGGGCATCTACGACGGCACACTCATCGAGATGGTCGCGCAGGTCCTCGGGAACCTCGGCAGCGAGAGGGCCATGGTGGTCCACGGCGAGGAAGGCCTCGACGAGATCTCCCTCGGAGGCCCCACCGCGGTGGCCGAGTGGAAGGACGGCGCCGTCGCCCGCTACACCCTCGACCCCGAGGACTTCGGCTTCGAGAAGCAACCCGCGGCACGGCTCACGGCGGCGGCTCCGGCGGAATGCGCCGCCATCGTGACCGCCGTCCTGAAGGGAGAGCCGGGCGCCGCCCTGGACGTGGTCCTGCTCAACAGCGGCGCGGCGCTCTGCGTCGGCGGACGGGCCGGGACCATCGCCGACGGTATCGGCCTGGCCCGGGAGTGCATCGACTCCGGGGCCGCCCTGGGAAAGCTCGAGCACCTGGTCCGGCTCACCAATGAGACATGATGGCGGTGCCCCGGTGACGAACGACATCCTCGACCGGATCGTCGCCCACGTGCGTGGGCAGCTCGATTCCCGCCGGCGGGCTCAACCGGTGGAGTCGCTGAAGGACCGTGCGCTGTACCACCGGAGCCCCCGGGGGTTTCTCGAATCCTTGTCGAGGCCGGGACGCCACGTCATTGCCGAGGTCAAGCGCGCCTCGCCCTCCCAGGGCGTGATCCGCCAGGACTTCGACCCGGTGGGCATCGCCTCCGGTTACCAGGCCAACGGCGCCGCCGCCCTTTCCGTCGTCACCGAGGAACGCTTCTTCGACGGTTCCCTCCGCTATCTGTCCGACATCCACGCGGCGGTCTCCCTGCCGCTCCTCAGGAAGGACTTCGTCGTCGACTCCTACCAGCTCGCGGAAGCCCGGAGCTTCGGCGCCGACGCCGTGCTCCTCATCGCCGCGATCCTGGACCAAGGCGAGCTGGCGGCGCTCCACGCCGAGGCCCGGGAGCTTTCCCTGGACGTGCTGGTGGAGGTACACTCGGAGCCGGAGCTGGAGGCGGCGCTCGGAGTCGGAGCGATCATGGTCGGCATCAACAACCGCGACTTGCGGACCTTCCGGGTGGACCTCGGGGTCGCCGAAGCGCTGTTGCCGCGGATCCCGTCCCATGTGTTGGCGGTGTGCGAGAGCGGCATCAAGGACGTCGGGCACGTGGAACGGCTGGAGGCCTCCGGCGCCCGGGTCTTTCTGGTCGGTGAAACGCTCATGCGCGCCGGCGATCCCGGCGCCAAGCTCGCCGAGCTGCTGGGGGTGGCCGGCGCGGCCCAACACCATGGTCAAGGTTAAGATCTGCGGCGTCACCAGCGCCGACGACGCGTTGAGGGCGGTGGAGTACGGCGCCGACGCGCTGGGATTCAATTTCTACCCGCCCAGCCCAAGGTACATTCCACCCGAGCAGGCGGCGCGGATCCTCGGGGAGCTGCCCGCCGGGATGTGCACCGCCGGGCTGTTCGTCAACGAGACCCGGCAACACGTGAAGTCGGTGCTCCGGACGTGCCGCTCCGGGGGAAGCGCCGGGCTCACCGCCGTGCAGTTCCACGGCGATGAGGCCCGGGACTATTGCGCCCGCTGGCCGCTCAAGGTCATCAAGGCGTTCCGGGTGCGCGATGAGGAGACCCTCGGGGAGATCGGGGAGTATCCGGTGGACTACTACCTCCTGGACTCCTGGAGCCCCGGGTTCGGCGGGTCGGGATCCACTTTCGCCTGGGAATGGCTGACCGTCCCCATGGCCCGCCCCGTGATCCTTGCCGGCGGTCTCGATGTCCGCAACGTGAGCGAGGCGGTGCGTGAGTTGAAGCCCTTCGGCGTGGACGTCTGCTCCGGGGTCGAAGCGGCGCCGGGCCGCAAGGATCATCAGCGAATGAAAGACTTCATCGCGGCGGCCAAGGCGGAATGACCGGCCGATGTGGCGGTTCCGGGTGTCGTGACTTCCTATAAGAAGAGCCTCGATTTCATCTACAACCTCCGCGGCGCCGAGATCGATCTCCGGCTCGAGCGGGTGGCTCGGGCGTTGTCGTTGTTCGACGACCCGCAGCACCGGTTCAAGGTCTGTCATGTCGCCGGAACCAACGGCAAGGGTTCCACGGCGGCCATGGTCCACTCGGTGTTGTCCGTCGCCGGCTACCGCGCGGGACTCTACACATCGCCGCACCTGTCCGCTTTCACCGAGAGGATCCGGGTGGGCAAGCGGCGTATCACCCAGGCCGCGGTCACCGCCCTCGTCGGGGAGATCGCCGAGCGTATGCAGCGGGCGGCGGTCTGTCTCACGTTCTTCGAGTTCGCCACCGTGATGGCGTTCCTGCACTTCGCCAGGGAGGGAGTGGAGGCCGCGGTGGTGGAGGTGGGGCTCGGCGGAAGGCTCGACGCCACCAACGTGGTGCGGCCGGACGTCACCGTCATCACCACCATCTCCCGGGACCACGAGCGTTTCCTCGGCAGCCGCATCGGCTCCATTGCCCGGGAAAAGGCCGGCATCGTCAAACCGGGGGTTCCGCTGGTGTGCGGCGCCCTGCCTCCGGTGGCGAAGCGGGTCGTGAACGGGGTGGCCCGCGCCGCCGGCGTGGCGGTGCGTCATTGGGCCAGGGACTTCTCCGTCGCCTCCCGCGGCCACCGCTCGTTCGACTATCACGGACCGGAATGGTCCTTGCAGGGTCTCGACCTGGGGTTGCCCGGGGAGTATCAACGACACAATGCGGGAGTCGCCCTGGCTTCCCTGGAGGCCCTGGACCCGGTGCTGCCCGTCCGGGAGAAATCGATCCGCGCCGGGATGGCGGCGGTGGCCTGGCCGGGCCGGTTCGAGAGGGTGTCCGGGCGCCCCGCGGTCATATTGGACGGCGCGCACAATCGCGCCGCCGTGGAGGCGCTCGCCGGCGAGATCCGCGGGCTCCCCGGCGGCGGGAAGGTCCGGTTGCTGTTCGGCAGCATGGTGGACAAGGACTGGCCGGCGATGCTGGCCGCGCTGTGCGGGGTTTCCAGGGAGGTGGTGTTGACGCGGGTTCCGTCCGAGCGAGGGGCCGACCCCCGATCGCTTCTCTCGGCCGTGCCGGCGGGGCTTCCGGCAACCACGGCGGACGATCCGGTTGCCGCCATTTCGCGGCTCGCGGCGGACCGGCGCGGGCGGGACGTCCCCATTCTGGTGGCCGGTTCCCTCTATCTCGTGGGCGCGGTGCGCGGCAAGGCCCTTGAACTGGCGGCGCGGTCGCGATAGCGCGGTGAGCGTGGCGGCCCAGGCATGTTTCAATCGAGGTCGGACATCCGGGTCATGACGTGGCTGCTGCTGTCATGGTGCCTCCTGTGGCCCGTCGCCATGGCCCAGGCCCAATCCGAAGGCGACGAGGAAAAGGTCGAGGTATTGGCCGGCGAGTCCATCGAGGTGGGCGAGCGGGGCGATTCCGTGAAGGTCCGGGGCAACGTGGAGATACGGCGGGGACAGACCGTCTTCGGCGCCGATGCCGTGGACGTCCGCCGGTCGGCGCAAACGCTGCGCGCCGAGGGTTCGGTATTTCTCCGTGATCCGCGCTACCGGCTGACGGCGTCGCGGCTCGAAATGAACCTGAAAGACGAGACGGCCACGATTCTCGACGGCGCCGTGTTCATCGAGGAAGGCCATCTCAGCTTCAGCGGAAGCCGGCTGGAGAAGTTCCCCGGGCAGGTCTACGAGGTCGAGGACGGGCTTTTCACCACCTGCCTCTGCGACACCGGCACGCCTCCGTGGCGCATAGGCGCCCGGGAGCTCCGGCTGCGCCGGGAAGGCGAGGTGACGGCGGACGACGCCACCTTCTACGTCTACGACGTCCCCGTCCTCTACGTGCCCTACGTCTACTTCCCCCATCTCTCGCAACGCACCACCGGGCTGCTCTTCCCGTCCTTCGGCTGGTCGGACGAGAACGGGATGCTGTACCGGCAGGGTTTCTTCTGGGCGCTGGACAAGAGCAACGACGCCACGCTGAAGTTCGCGGTGGAGTCCAAGACGCGCCTCGGCGTGGCCGGACAATACCGCACCGTGCCCAACCGTGCGGCCCACGGCCGCCTGGACGTGGCCTACTTCAGCGAGCGGATGCGCGATACCCGGGTGGTGGCGGACAAGCATATCGCCGATCCCGAGATTCCCGAGGACCGTTGGAGCGCCATCCTGACGCACCGCCATCGCGGCCCCTGGGCCACGTTCAGCGACGTGGCGCTCTACAGCGACAGCCTGGTGACGCGCGAGCTGCTGGAACTTACCGACCTGAGCTCCGATGCGAGACGGCTTGCCCGCACCAGCCGCTACAGCGCGTCGCGCCTCGGATTCTATCGCCACGAATCGGGGATGACCCTCCAGGGGTTGCTGGACTACCAGCAGGACTTGATCCAGCCCCGGAGGCACACGCTCCACCGGATCCCCCACCTCTCCTTCAGCGGCAACCGCCCGCTCGACGACCGGCTCGGCTTCGGCTGGAACGTGCAACTCACGAATTTCGTGCGCGAGAAGCACGCAGACGGCCTGAGGGTGGACATCAGGCCGGAGTTGACCTGGCCCGTGACTCTCGGCCGTCACTTCAGGCTCGCCACCAGCGTGGCGCTGCGCGAGACCCTGTACCGCCTCGACGCCGTCGAGGGCCGGTTCGACGCCGAGCAGGGCGGCTTCACCGGCAGGTTCCCGCGCAACGGTTCCCGGGAGCTGTTCGAGGTCCGCGGGAGGCTGGCCACCTCGCTGAGCCGCGTCTACGAGCGGAACGAGGGCGCGTGGAGCCGGATCCGGCACGTGGTGGAGCCGGCGGTGGAGTACCTGTTCATCCCGCATACGGACCAGAGCAGGCTCCCGATCTGGGACGGCATCGACCGGATCAATCGCCGCAACGTGCTCACGGTGTCGTTGACCAACCGTTTCTGGGGAGTGTCCGGGCGCGCCGCTGGCGGCGAACCCGTGACGGTGCGCCGGCTGGCCGTCGCCCGGGTGGCCACCAACTTCGACATCGACCGGTCGCGCGAGGGACGGGACGAGCTCTCCGACGTGGACGTCGGCGTGCGCCTCAGCCCCGCCGGGAACCTCGATGTCGATGCCGGCGTGGGCCTGGACCCCGGGCCGTGGAACCTCCGTCAAGCCGCGGTGGGGTTCTCCGTGTCGGGGGGCGCGCCCCTCGACACGAGGGTCGCCGACCGGGATTTCGCGCGACCCAACCGCCTCTCGCTGCGGTACCGCCACATACGGGGGAATCCGCTTGCGCCGCTCGCCGCCGATGCCAACCTCCACCCGACGGCTGTCGACTGCCCCCCGGGGGACAGCGGATGCGAGCAACGGCATCCGTTGAACGGCGTGCAGGCCGACGTCCTGTTGCGCGTGACCGACCAGGTCCTGTGGCTCTACGACGGCAACTACGATGGCGAAGCCGGCCGGATGATGCGCAACCGGGCGAGCATCAAGTATCTCTCCAAGTGCGAGTGCTGGACCTTCATGGTCTCCGTCGACCGGCAGACCAGCCCGGACCGTACGCGCTTCTCCGTAAAGTTCAGTCTGCTCGGCCTGGGTTCCTAGCGCTTCCCGGCGCCCGGTCACGGACCGTGCCGGAACCGGTCCGGAATTTGCGTCCCCACAAGGCATGAGCGCAAAAGCCTTGAGGGTTGCCGCCTGGTTGATCGTGGGCCTCCATCTCTGCGAGGCTCCAGTCATGGCCCGGGACGAGTCCTTGGCCGGGTCCGTTTCGGAAGACGCTCCGTCGCAGGCGGTTGCGCCCCCGGGTCCTTCCCGGCACGCCGGCACGGTGACCCTGAACTTCGACGACGCCGACCTGGTGGAGGTGATCCACGTCCTGGCGCGGCACCTGCGGTTCAACTACACCGTCGACGAGGACGTCGGCGGCACGGTCACGCTGTTCAGCGGCCACCCGGTACGGCGGGACGACCTGCTGCCGATCTTCCACGAACTCCTCCGAATCCATGACGCCGTCGCCGTCAAGCGGGGGAACCTGTACCGCATCACTTCCATCGCCAAAGGGTCCGGATTGGCCCGCCCGGGCGCGGCGAAGGGCCCCGGGTTCGCCATGCACGTCCTTCCCGTACGGTTTCTCCCGGTGAGCGCCATGAAGCGGTTGCTGATGCCGTTCATGGGCGAGGGAGGGTCGATGCTGGAGCATGTGCGCGGCAACTATCTGGTACTTGTCGATCTGCCGTCAAACATCCGACGTCTGGCGGAAATCAGGGACCTCATCGACGTCCGGGTCTTTGCCGGGACCCGCATGGAGCTCTACCGGCCCATGGCGGCGTCGGCCCGGGAGCTTGCGCGGGAGATGTCGGCGGCAATGAGGCTGTTCGCGGCTTCCGGGGCCCAGGACGACCACTTCGCCGCCCGGTTCCTACCGCTGCCGCGGATCAATCAGCTCCTGGTCATCGCCTACAGCGAGGCCGCGTGGCAATACGTGAAGCGCTGGATCGAGCGCATCGACGTCGTCGCCGATACGCCGGGACGGAAGGTCTTCATCCGGCCCGTGGAGAACGGCAAGGCGATGGAGCTGGCGCGGGTGCTCGGCCGGCTCTACGGCTCCGGCGGGTCCCCCGTCCGCGACCCGCGGCCGCGCCGGGACGGGCTCGCCGCCGCCGGACTCCCGGACGCCGGAACAAAGGACGGCGTCCGTCAGGGACCGGCGCGCTTCACCGGAGTTGCGGACGGCGACGGAGGTCTCCGGGCGGCCGCGCGCCTGGGTTGGCCGGTTCGGACGCCATCGCCGGCGGGTCGTCCGCCCGTGCCCCGGGACGAATCCGGGGAAGGGGTACGGGTGGTTGCGGAGCCGGCCACGAACTCGCTGGTCATTCTCGCGACGCCACGGGAATATCGCGCCATTGAGGAAGTGCTCGGGAGGCTGGACCTGATTCCGCGCCAGGTGCTCATGGAGGTGCTGGTGGCTGAGGTGACGCTCTCCGGCGACTTCGAGTTCGGCGTGGAATACGCACTTTCGAAAGGAGGCTTCGGGGCGGAGGCCGCCGGAGACGGCCGTTCGCCCGACTCACGGGGCGGCGGATTCCAGGCGTTGGAATCGGGTTTGACCTCCATTGTCGAAGCGGGAAGGGAGTTTCGCGTCTTCGTCAACGCGCTGATGCAGGACGCCCGGGTCAAGGTGCTGTCATCGCCCCATCTGCTGGCCGTGGACAACCGGCCCGCGCGGATCCGCGTCGGGAGCGAGCAGCCCGTGGCCACCGGGATGGTGGTCTCGCAAGAGGCTCAGGCGACCACCACGACCATCCAGTTCAAGAACGTCGGCCGGATCCTCACCATCGTGCCCCAGGTGAACTCCGAAGGCCTCGTCCACTTGCAGGTGCGGGTCGAGGTCAGCGACGTGGGCGAGCGGGTGGTGGTGGGGAGGCAATCCTTCGACGCCTTCAACGTCCGCGACGCGGAGACCACCGCCGTGCTCCAGGACGGCCAGACCCTGGTCATCGGCGGCATCATCACGGACAACCGCCGGCGGACCCGGATCGGCATTCCCCTGCTCATGGAGCTGCCGGTCCTGGGGCAGCTCTTCCGCACCGACGTCGAACGTTCCGAACGGACGGAGCTGGTCATCCTGATCACGCCGCGCGTGATCCGCAACCGGAGGGAGGGCGAGCGCGTGACGGAGCGCTTCCTGGACCGGGTCCGGGCCGTGCGGCGGGAGCTGGAGGCCGCCCGTCCGGCGGCGGTTCCGCCGGCGCCGACGGAAACCGGCCCGCCGTCCGGACCGCGCTAGCGCGTGCGCTTCTTCAGCTCATCCCAGGACTTCAGCCGCTCCCGGATCATCCGCTCATACCCTTCGTCGCCCGGCTCGTAGTAACGGCGTCCCTCGAGCTCCGGCGGCAGATGCTGCTGGTCCGTGACGTGACCCGGAGCGTCGTGGGGGTAGCGGTAGTCCGCGCCGTAGCCCAGGGATTTCATCAGGCCGGTGGGGGCGTTTCGAAGATGGAGGGGAGTGGGCAGGGCGCCGTGTTCGCGCACGTCCCGGGTGGCCTCCAGCAGGGCCCGGTAGGATGCGTTGGACTTGGGCGCGG
This sequence comes from uncultured Syntrophobacterales bacterium, assembly GCA_964630405.1. Taxonomy (GTDB): domain Bacteria; phylum Desulfobacterota; class Binatia; order UBA9968; family JAJDTQ01; genus JAJDTQ01. The sequence goes on from CAZVUC010000042.1 coordinate 93,625, forward strand.
TGGCCAGGTAGACGGCCGCCTGGCTCATGGGAATCCGCCCCTCCGGCAGTCCCACGAAGTGGAACGCGTCCTTGGCGGCCACGGCCACCTGCAACGCCCGCGGGTCGGCGTTGCCGATGTCCTCGGCGGCGAAGATGACCATTCGGCGGGCGATGAAGAGCGGGTCCTCCCCGGCTTCGATCATCCGCACCATCCAGTACACCGCGGCATCGGGGTCGCTGCCCCGGAGGCTCTTGATGAACGCGGAGATCAGGTTGTAGTGCTCCTCGCCGGACTTGTCGTAGCGGAGCGGCCCGAGCTGCAGGGCCTGTTCGACGTGGGTCAACCCGATGCAGGCGGCACCGGAGTCGTTGCGCGCCAGGGTGGCGGCTCCTTCCAGGCCGTTCAGCGCCACCCGGGCGTCCCCCTGTGCACGTTGCACCAGCACCGTACGCGCCTCGGGCGCGATGCCGAGTTGGGCGTCCCAGAGTCCCCGTCCGCGTTCCGCCAGCGCCCGGTCGACGACCCGCGTGAGGGTCTCCTCGGTCAGCGGATGCATCACGCACACCCGGCAACGGGAGAGCAAGGGGGAGATCAGCTCGAAGGAAGGGTTCTCGGTGGTGGCGCCGATGAGTGTCAGCAGCCCCGCTTCGACATGGGGGAGGAAGGTGTCCTGCTGGGACTTGTTGAAGTGGTGGATCTCGTCCACCAGGAGCACCACCGGGACGGCGCTCCGTTGCAGTCGCCGGGCGTCCGGGAGGATGTTCTTGAGCTCCCGCGTGCCGGAGCTGACCGCGGAGAACTGGATGCAGTGGGCCTGGCAGGCATCGGCCAGGAGCCGGGCCAGGGTCGTTTTGCCGCAACCCGGCGGACCCCAGAGGATGATGGATTGTAGACGCCCGGTGTCGGCCATGCCGCGCAGGAGCTTGCCGGGACCCAGGAGATGCTCCTGTCCCAGCACCTGGTCCAGGCCGGACGGCCGCATTCGCTCCGCCAGGGGCGTGTTCTTCCCGGCGCTGCGGGAACTCGCGGAGTCGAACAGTTCCACGGCATCGTCAGCGCGACGCCCGCGGCCTGCGATCCTCTTCCAGACGGGCGCGCTTGCCCGAGAGGTTTCTCAGATAGTACAGCTTGGCTCTGCGGACCCGGCCCTGGGTGACGATCTCGACCTTCTCGATGCGCGGCGAGTGGAGCGGAAAGATGCGTTCCACGCCCACGCCATAGGATGTCTTGCGGACCATGAACGTCTCGCGGTTGCCGCTCCCGGAGATGCCGATCACCACGCCTTCGAAGACCTGGATCCGTTCCTTCTCGCCTTCCACGATGCGGACGTGCACACGGACCCGCTGCCCGGGCTTGAGGGCGGGCGCTTCCCGCGTCTGCTCCTGTTCGATTCGGTCTATGACGTTCATTTCATGCTCCTTCCATCAACCGTCCCAGTATACGATCCAGCATGATGGCGGACGCAGCTCGCACGGAAAGATGATTGTAGTCGTCCTTGCCCGCGATGGGTTCCAGCACCAAGTCCGAGCGGGCGAAGACGGAGTCGGCCAGACCCCAACCCGTGCCCAGCAGGATCATGCAGGGGACATCGTCTCTTATTAGCATTTCCCGCATTTTTCCAAAAGTTGTCAGCGCCCGGCCCGGGACGGAGCGGGCCGACGTCGCCACCAGCCGGGGGGCGGTGCCGCGCTCCCGCTCCACGTCCGCCGCCGCCTCGTCCAGCGTGTCGCAAAGCCGGACCCGGGAAAGTGCTTCCCTGCGCGTGCCGCTGTAGGCGCCGCCGTAGCCCCGCTCCCAGTGGTGGATGATCCTGGCCGCCAGCTTTTGCAGGGTCTTCACCGGGTTGACGACGTAGAAGCCCGCGACCCCGTAGGTGCGGCAGGTGCGTGCGATGTCGTGTATGTCGAGATTGGTGATGGAGGAGGTGACGGTGTCGCCGCGGCGGTCGGACACGGGGTAGTGCAGCAGCGCCACGTAGACGTCCGCCCGCGGCCGGACGGCCTCGCCGGAGGCCTTGGCCAGCAGGTCCGGCCGCCGGAGCATGGTGGTCTCGACGCTCATCCTGTGGCGCCACCGGCGGATCTCCTCGTGGTCGCCCGACAGCAGCACCTCCGGCACCTTCATGCCCCGGTACTCCGCCGGCCGGGTGTACTGCGGATATTCCAGCAGCCCCTCCGTGAACGACTCTTCCCGGGCCGATCGCTCGTTCCCCAGGACCCCCGGCACCAGCCGGGCCACCGTGTCGATGACCGCGAGAGCCGGAATCTCGCCGCCGCTCAGCGTATAGTCCCCGATGGAGAGCATGTCGTCGACATGGTCCATGACCCGCTCGTCGACCCCCTCGTAGCGGCCGCAGACCAGGACCACTTCCCTGTGCTGCAACGTCGCCGCGGCGGTCTGCTGGTCGAAGACCCTGCCGCGAGGCGACAGCAGCACCACCCGGGGGTCTTCCAGCCTGCGCCGGCAGTCCTCGATGGCCTCGATGAGCGGCTCCGGTTTCAGTACCATGCCCTGGCCGCCGCCGTAGGGGTAGTCGTCGGTGGTACGGTGCCGGTCCGTGGCATACCGCCGCAGGTCCACCAGATCGATGGAGAGGAGCTCCTTCTCCCGCGCCCGCTTGAGGATGCTGTGGGCCAGGGGCGATTCGAAGATCTCCGGAAACAGGGTGATGACCGAGAAATGCATGACAGGCGCGTCGCCGGCTTTCGCCTCGTTTCGGGCACGTCCGGGTTCGAACCCCGGCCCTATAACTCCAGCAGCCCGTCGGGCGCGTCGATGGTGACGGTCCTGTTCACGACGTCGATCTGCTGGATGAATTCCTTGATCGCCGGGATCAGGTGCTCCTTCGCGGGCCCGGCCACCACCAGCAGGTCGCCGCCCTCCCTGGGCCAAATCCGGGTCACGGTGCCGACGCGCTCACCCTCGCCGTCCACGACCTCGAAACCCACCACCTCCTCGTAGTAGTACTCGGCCGCGCCCAGGGGCGCGAGGGCGTCCCGCCGCACCCACAACCGGCAGCCCACCAGGTCACGGGCCGCGTCCATGTCATCGACGCCGCGGAGCTTCAGAAGGACGGCCCCCCGGTGGGGCTTGGCCCCGTCGACGCGGAGCGTGAGCCGGGTTTCGCCGCGGGCCAGATCCACCTCCGTGGCGGAATGGAGCGAGCGGCCTTGGGGGTTGTACAATCGGAGCCGGACCCAGCCGGCGACGCCGTGCGTGCCTGCGATGTCGCCCAGGGCGATCTGGTTGCTGGACAAAGGGAAGGAGGGTGCGGCTATTCTTCGTCGACGATTTCCAGAACGACCTTCCGGTCGGTCTTGGCGGCAGCGGCGTTCAGGATCGTCCGCAGGGACTTGGCGGTGCGTCCCTGCCTGCCGATGACCCGGCCGAGATCTTCCCTGGCCACCTTCAGTTCCACCACCGAGGCGTCGTCTTCCTGCGTTTCCGTCACCTCGACGGCGTCGGGCTCGTTGACGATGGACTGCGCCAGATACTGCACCAGTTGCTTCAAGAAATCTGTCTCCTGCGCACCCGGTCCGGCGGTTCCGGCAGACGCCGGGACGCCGCGGGCGGGCTTGAACCCCGCCCCTACGCCGGCGTGGCGGAGGCGGCTTCCTTCGCGGCCCTCTTGATGAGGCTGCGCACGGTCTGGGTCGGCTGCGCCCCCTGCTTCAGCCATCCGTCGACCTTGGCCTGGTCGAGCTTCAGCGCGGCAGAGGGAGTGGTGGGGTCGTAGGTGCCCACCTGCTCGATGAACCTGCCGTCACGGGGCGTGCGGGCATCCGCCACCACGATACGGTAGTACGGCCGCTTCTTGGCGCCGTGTCGGCTGAGTCTGATCTTCACGCTCATACGGGGGTCTCTTTTCTCTTTGTTTTCTAAAGTATTAGCTCATTGAAACGGCGTTGACAAACGGCTCGGCATGCCGCGCCGCTTGCCCCCCGGCTTCTTCATCCGCTGCATCATCTTCTTCATCTCCATGAACTGTTTCATGAGGCGGTTGACGTCGGTTACGGTGGTGCCGCTCCCGTCGGCGATGCGCCGGCGCCGGCTGCCGTTCAGCAACGCCGGATTGCGCCGTTCCTTGAGCGTCATGGAGTTGATGATGGCCTCGACGCGCTTGATCTCCTTTTCCGCGTTGGACATGTCCACCTGCTGGCTCAGCTTCCGTCCCCCGGGCACCATGTCCAGCAGCCCGCCGATGGAACCCATCTTCTTGATGGCCTGCATCTGCGTCTGGAAGTCCTCCAGCGTGAACTCCCCCTTGCGCATCCGCTGCTCGATCTTCGGCGCGGCCTTCCTGTCTACCGCCTGCTCCGCCTTCTCGATCAGCGACAGCACGTCGCCCATGCCGAGGATGCGCGACGCCATCCGGTCCGGGAAGAAGGGCTCGAGGGCGTCCGCCTTCTCGCCGACGCCGACGTAGAGCACCGGCTTGCCCACCACCGCGCGCACGGAGAGCGCCGCCCCGCCGCGGGCATCGCCGTCCAGCTTGGTCAGGATCACCCCGTTGAGGTCCAGGATCTCGTTGAAGCCTTGCGCCTGGTTGACGGCGTCCTGGCCGATCATGGCGTCCAGGGTCAGGAGGGTGTTGCGGGGCTCCAGCGCCGAGCGAATCTCCACCAGCTCCTGCATCAGCTCCTCGTCGATGTGCAGGCGCCCCGCGGTGTCCACGATCAGCACGTCGCAGAGGCGCTGGTCCGCCTTGGCGAGGGCGTTGCGGCAGATCTCCACCGGCGCCGTGCTGTCGCCCGAGTCGTACGCCGGGAGACCGTGCTCGTCACACAGCGTGCGCAGTTGTTCCCTGGCCGCCGGCCGGTACACGTCCGCGGAGACGAGGTAGGGCGTCCGTTTCTGCTGCTTCTTCAGGTGCAGCGCCAGCTTGACGGCCGTGGTGGTCTTGCCCGATCCCTGAAGTCCCACCAGCATCAGCACCACCGGTTGCCGCCCCTTGAGATCGAGCCCGGCGGCCTCCCCGCCCAGGATCTCCACCAGCTCTTCCCTGACGATCTTGACGAGTTGCTGGTCCGGCGTGAGGCTCTGGAGCACGTCCTGGCCCATGGATTTGGCCTGGACCGACTCGATGAAGTCCTTCACCACCTTGAAGTTGACGTCCGCCTCGAGCAGCGCCATCCGCACCTCGCGCAGCGACTCCGCCACGTTGGACTCGGTGATCCTGCCGTGGCCCCGCAGGCGCTTGAAGGTCTGCTCCAGCTTGTCGGTGAGGTTTTCGAACATGGGAAAGAGATCGTTTGCTGACGAGCATAAAGGGGAAGCCTGAAAATCAGGGTTGGTAATATAGTCTCCCCTTGGCAATAAAGCAAAAAGGGCCTGGAGCATCCCTTGCGAGACGCCCCAGGCCCTGGGTTCAGCCGGTACGGCTTGTTACATCATGCCGCCCATTCCACCCATGCCGCCCATTCCACCCATGCCGCCGCCCGGAGGCATCGGGGGCATGGCGGGCTTGTCGTCGGGCTTCTCCGCCACCATGGCCTCGGTGGTCAGCAACAGGCTGGCGATGGACGAGGCGTTCTGCAGCGCCGTCCGCACCACCTTGGTGGGGTCGATGATACCCGCCTTCAACAGGTCCTCGTAGGTCTCGGTGGCCGCGTTGAGGCCGATGTTGCCCTTGCTTTCCCGGACCTGCTGCAGGGCGATGGAGCCGTCGATGCCGGCGTTGGTAGCGATCCGCCGGAGCGGCTCTTCCAGACACCGCTTGACGATGTTCACGCCCACCTGCTCGTCGTCGTCCACCTTGAGCTTGTCCAGCGCGGGAACGGAGCGCAGCAGCGCCACGCCGCCGCCCGGAACGATGCCTTCCTCGACGGCCGCCCGCGTCGCGTGCAGGGCGTCCTCCACCCGGGCCTTCTTTTCCTTCATCTCGACCTCGGTGGCCGCGCCGACGTTGATGACGGCCACGCCGCCCACCAGCTTGGCCAGACGCTCCTGGAGCTTCTCGCGGTCGTAGTCCGACGTGGTCTCTTCGATCTGCGCCCGGATCTGCTTGATGCGGCCCTCGATGTCGGCCTTGGAGCCGGCGCCGTCCACGATGGTGGAGTTCTCCTTGTCCACCACCACCCGCTTGGCCTGGCCGAGATCCTGCAGCGACACGTTCTCGAGCTTGATGCCCAGCTCCTCGGCGATGAGCTTCCCGCCGGTCAGGATGGCGATGTCCTCCAGCATGGCCTTCCGGCGGTCGCCGAAGCCCGGCGCCTTCACCGCCACGCAGTGCAGGGTGCCGCGGATCTTGTTGACCACCAGGGTGGCCAGGGCCTCGCCCTCGACGTCCTCCGCCAGGATCACGAAGGGCTTGCCGGTCTTGGCGATCTGCTCCAGCACCGGCAGCAGGTCCTTCATGTTGGAGAGCTTCTTCTCGTGGATGAGCAGGTAGCAGTCGTCCAGGATGCACTCCATGCGCTCCGGATCGGTGACGAAGTACGGGGACAGGTAGCCGCGGTCGAACTGCATGCCTTCGACCACCTCCAGGGAGGTCTCCAGGCCCTTGGCCTCCTCCACCGTGATGACGCCTTCCTTGCCCACCTTGTTCATGGCCTCGGCGATGACTTCGCCGATGGTCTCGTCGTTGTTGGCCGCGATGGTGCCGACCTGGGCGATCTCCTTGGGGTCCTTGGTGTCCTTGGACATCTTCTTGAGGGATTCGGTGACCGCCTCCACGGCCCGCTCGATGCCCCGCTTCAGGGTCATGGGGTCGTGCCCGGCGACGACCATCTTCAGCCCCTCGGAGAAGATCTGGCGCGCCAGCACGGTGGCGGTGGTGGTGCCGTCACCCGCGACGTCGGACGTCTTGCTGGCGACTTCCTTCACCATCTGGGCGCCCATGTTCTCGAACTTGTCCTCCAGCTCCACCTCCTTGGCGACGGTGACGCCGTCCTTGGTGACGTTGGGGGCGCCGAAAGACTTGTCGATGACCACGTTCCGGCCCTTGGGGCCGAGGGTCACGGTCACCGCGTCAGCCAGAATGTTGACGCCGCGGACGATGGACTCCCGTGCATCCTGCTCGAACTTGACGATTTTCGCTGCCATTGGGTCCTCCTTGAGAAGCGTGGGGGGTTATTTCTGGACGATGCCGAGGATGTCGTCCTCGCGCATGATGATGTGCTCTTCGCCGTCCAGGTTGATCTCGGTGCCGGCATACTTGCCGAACAGAACGCGGTCCTTGACTTTCACGTCCAGCGGCGTGACCTTGCCGTCGTCGTTGGCTCTGCCCTTGCCCACCGCGACGACCTCGCCCTCCTGGGGCTTTTCCTTGGCGGTATCGGGGATGATGATCCCGCCCGCGGTCTTCTCCTCTTCCTCGATCCGCTTGACGATGACCCGGTCCTGTAAGGGCCTGATGTTCATGTTCTCTCCTCCTTTTCCAAGTTCGTCGTGACGTTCGTGACGATTTCGATAAACCGATAGACGCGCACAATGAGGTGCGGCGGTAAATCTAAGCACGGTCTCGCCACTGTCAAGGGGGTGTGGACAACTTTTGTCGGAAATCCGCCGGTGCGACAGGCCGGCGACGTGGAGAATGCGCCCCAGACGTTTGCCGTGTCACCGAAATCTTGACAAAATGGCCTCCAACGCCCTGTAAACACGTCATGAACCTCCTCAAACCGCCGCCCTTGAGGCCCGGAGACACCATCGGGGTCATCGCCCCCGCCGGAGCCGTTTACGAGGATCTCCTGGCCAAGGGTGTCCGCGCCCTGGAGGCGAGCGGGTTCCGGGTGTTGCTGGCCGAGGGCATCCTCGAGCGCAAGGGTTACCTGGCGGGGAGCGAGCAGCAGCGCGCGGAAACCCTGCAACGCTTCTTCGAGCGGGACGACATCGCCGCCATATTCTGCGCCCGCGGCGGTTTCGGCTCGATACAGCTCCTGCCCGCTCTCGACCCCGAGCTGATCCGCGCCCATCCCAAGATCTTCGTCGGCTTCAGCGACGTCACCGCCCTGCTCAACTGGATGTCGCAGCGCTGCGGCGTCGTGGCCTTCCACGGCCCCATGGTCGCGGTGGAGTTCGCCGGGGAGCTTGAAGGCGGCGTGAGCAGCGGGTTCTGGGACGCGCTCACCGGGAAGCGCCGGCTCTGGCAGATCAAGGGCTCGGGCGTGCTCCGCGACGGCGGCGCCCCCGTCCGTGGAGCGCTGGCCGGCGGGTGCCTGTCGGTGCTGGTGACCACCCTCGGGACCCCCTACGAGATCGACACCGCGGGAAAGATCGTCTTTCTGGAAGACGTGGGCGAGCGGCCCTACCGCATCGAACGGATGCTGACCCACCTGCGCATGGCGGGGAAGCTGGACCGTGTCGCCGGGGTGGTGACCGGCGCCTTCAACGACTGCGAGTCCGGGGCCGAGCGGGACGTCACGGAGGTCCTGGCCGACGTCTTCGCCGACGCTCCCTATCCGGTGGTGACGGGCCTGCCCTGCGGCCACGCCACCCCGAACACCCTGCTTCCCATCGGGCTCGAGGCCGAGCTGGACGGGCGCAACGGCGTGCTGATGCTGGTGGAGCCGGCCACCCGGGCGTGCTGATGTGGCGCGCGCTCGACGAGACCTGCCGCCGCGGCGTTGCGGAGGGGGCTTTCCCCGGCGCCGTGGTGCTGGCGGGCGACAGCCGCCGGATCTTCGTCCATCACGCCTACGGCCACCGTGCGCTGGCGCCCGAACGCCTGCCCATGGCCCCCGATACCCTGTTCGACCTGAGCTCCCTCACCAAGCCCATCGCCACCGCCACCGCCATGATGCTGCTGGTGCGGGACCGGCGCGTGCGGCTGGACGACCCGGCGTGTACCGTGATCCCCGAGTTCGGCCGCGCCGCCAGGGCCGCGGTCACGTTCCGCCAGCTTCTGAACCACACCTCGGGGCTTCCGGCCTGGAAACCCTACTATCAGTCCGTCTCTCCCGTGACACCGGCCGTATCGGAACCGCTCTCCGGTACGACGGACCCGGGCCACCCGCCAACCGACCCAAGACATCCCGCCACCGTCATTCCCGCGAAAGCGGGAATCCAGAAGGGGTGGGGCGGAGTCGCCAAACCGCCACACTCCCATCCGCCCCTGGATTCCCGCCCCCGGATCGAGGTCCGGGGCAAGTTTCGCGGGAATGACGGGGTGGGTCGCGGCCGGATTTTCGAGCAGATCCATACGGAACCGCTGGTGGCCGCGCCGGGGTCGCGGGCCTGCTATAGCGATCTCGGCTTCATCCTCCTGGGCGAGGCCGTCGAGCGGGTGAGCGGGAGGTCGTTGGACCGGTTCTGCCGGGACGAGATCTTCGAGCCCATGGGGCTGTCGTCCACGTTCTTCGTGGACCTGGACCGCCATCCCCCCGAGTCGCGGCGGAGCGGGGGCCGCACCATCGCCGCCACCGAACACTGTCCCTGGCGCGGGAAGATACTATGCGGCGAAGTCCATGACGACAACGCCTGGGCCATGGGCGGCGTCGCGGGACACGCCGGCGTGTTCTCGTCGGCTTCCGACGTGCATCGGTTCATCCGCTTCCTGGGACGGTGCCTCCACGGCGCCGAGCCGGATTTCCTCCCCGCCCCGTTGGTGCGCGAGTTCCTGGAGGCGGAGCGGACCCTGCCCGGTCAGACCCACGTGCTGGGCTGGGACACGCCGTCGCCGGAGGGCTCCTCCAGCGGCCGCCACTTCTCCCGCCGCACCGTGGGACACCTGGGCTTTACCGGCACGTCCGTATGGTGGGACCTGGAGCGGGACGTCGACGTCGTCTTCCTCACCAACCGGGTGCATCCGTCCCGGAACAACCCGGCCATCCGGGAGTTGCGCCCGCTGGTCCATGACGCGGTCATGGAGGGGCTGCCCGCATGATCCCGGACCTGAGCCCCGGGTCTCACGTTCATTTCGTCGCCGTCTGCGGCGTCGGCACGGGCTCCCTGGCCGGGCTGCTCAATCAGCAGGGCTACCGGGTCACCGGCTCGGACGAGAACGTCTACCCGCCCATGAGCACCTTCCTGGAGGGCATCGGCATCGACATACTGCCCGGTTTCAGCGAGGCCCATCTCGGCGACCGTCCGGACCTGGTCGTGATCGGCAACGCCGTGTCCCGGGGGAACCCCGAGGCCGAAGCGGTGCTGCGCCGCGGCATCCCCTACGTGTCCCTGCCCCAGGCCCTGGGGCGGTTCCTCATCGACGGCAAACACTCGGTGGTAGTGGCCGGCACCCACGGCAAGACCACCACCACCTCGCTGATGGCATGGGTGCTGGTGGCCGCCGGACTGGACCCGAGCTTCTTCATCGGCGGCATCCCGGTGAACTTCGGCAGCGGGTTCCGCTCCGGCGGGGGCCCGTGGGTGGTGATGGAGGGAGACGAATACGACAGCGCCTTCTTCGACAAGGGACCGAAGTTCCTGCACTACCAGCCGGAACGGGTCATTCTCACGAGCCTGGAGTTCGACCACGCGGACATCTACCGGGACCTGGCGCACGTGAAGGAGGCCTTCGGGCGGCTGATCGAAATCATTCCGTCCCGCGGCAGCCTGCTGGTGTGCGACCAGGCCGTCCACGCCGGGGACCTCCTGGGCGGAGCGGCCTGTCCGGTCCTTTCCTACGGTGCGGGGGAGGCGGCCGACTGGCAGGCCCGGGACATCCGCGCCGGGGGCGGCCGGATGGCCTTCACCCCCTGCTTCAGGGACGCTGTCGAGGACCCGGTGGAGGTGCCGTTGATCGGCCGCCACAACGCCGGGAACGCCCTGGCGGTCTACGCCACCGCCAGGGAGATCGGGTTGAGCCCGTCGGTGATCCGCTCGGCCATGGCGACCTTCCGGGGGGTGCGCCGGAGGCAGGAGATCGCCGGCGAGGCCGGGGGCGTCCTGGTCATCGACGACTTCGCGCACCACCCTACCGCGGTGGCGGACACCATCGGCGCGGTCCGGGAAGCCTGGCCCGGGCGGAGGCTCTGGGCCGTCTTCGAGCCCCGCAGCCAGACCAGCCGGAGGCGGGTCTTCCTCAAGGGGTTCGCACGGGCGCTGGCCGGGGCGGACCGCGTCGTGCTCCCCGACCTCTACCATCCTGAGAAGATCCCCGAGGAGGAACGTCTCTCGTCGGCGGAGCTGGCGGATGCCGTCAACCGGCGCCGGGGCGACCGGGCCGCGGCTTACCTTCCCGGGGTCGACGACATCGCCCGCGTGGTGGCCCGCGAGGCCGTGGAGCGGGACATCGTGCTGGTGATGTCCAACGGCAGCTTCGGCGGCCTCCCGCACAAGATCGTGGAGGCTCTCCGGCGGCGGAAATCTTGACTTGCCCGGAACCGTCGACTAGACTCCAAGCCGTGGGAAACGACGCTAACAGACTTCGCCTGACCGATGCGGCCATCGCTCATGTGAAGAAGATCCGTGAGCGTGAGAACCTCGCCGGCCGGGGCCTGCGGGTGTCGGTGATGCCCGGCGGGTGTTCGGGCTACTCCTACAAGCTGGATTTCGACGATGGCCCCGGGCCGGAGGACGTGGTGCTCGAGATGGGGGGCCTGCAGGTTTACGTGGAGACCGCCATCCTGCAGCAGCTCGAAGGGACGGTCATCGATTACGTAAGCGAGCTCCAGGGCGCCAGCTTCCGCTTCGCCAACCCCAACGCCACCGGCACCTGCGGATGCGGCACCTCCTTTTCGGCGTAGTGACACTAGTACCCTGCCGCATCCCTTCCAGCCCAGCCGATTATCTCCGAAGGTACAGCCTTGAAAGCCGTACAGATTTACGAGTACGGCGGGGCCGACAAGCTCCGCTACGAAGAGACCGAAGATCCGGTGCTGCGTTCGCCCCGCGACGTGATCGTGCGCCTGCGCGCGGCCTCGCTGAACCACATCGACCTGTGGAACCGCAAGGGGCTCACCGGGATGAAGGTGGAGTTCCCGCACATCCTCGGCGCCGACGGCGCGGGCGTGGTGGAGGAGACGGGGAGCGAGGTGGGCCACCTGAAGAAGGGCGACGCGGTGTGCCTGTATCCGCCGGTGGGCTGCGGCGCCTGCGAGTTCTGCCGCACCAGCCGGGACTACATGTGCGTCCGCCTGCGCGTCCTGGGCGAGGGCATGAAGGGTTCGTACGCCGAGTGCGTGACGGTTCCCGGGGCCAATTGCTTCCCCATCCCCCAAGGCTACGGGTTCGAGGAGGCGGCGGCGTTTCCGCTGGTGTTCATCACGGTGTGGCGCATGCTGGTGACCAATGCCAGGCTGGCGCCCGGGGAGACGGTGCTGATCCTGGGCATCGGCGGCGGCGTGGCCATGGCGGCGCTGCAGATCGCCAAGGCCATGAACGCCTGGGTGGCGGTGACGTCGAGCAGCGCCGAAAAGCTGGACCGGGCCCGGGAGTTGGGGGCGGACCACGGGTTGAACTACCGGGAGTGCGACTTCACCCGCGAGATCCGCAACGTCACCGGCAAGCGCGGGGTGGACGTGGTGGTGGACTGCGTGGGCGGCGAGAGCTGGGCCAAGAGCCTGGCGGCGCTGGTCAAGGGAGGCCGGCTGGTGACCTGCGGCGCCACCACCGGCGCCACGCCTCCCACCGACATCCGGCGGATCTTCTGGAACCACCTCAGCATCTTCGGGTCCACCCTTGGAAGCCGGGAGGAGTTCGAGCAGGTGCTGCGGTTCGTCGAGGCGTCGAAGGTCAGGCCGGTGCTCGACGAGAGCTTTCCACTGGCCGAGGCGGCCGCGGCCCAGACGAGGCTGGAGACCGGGCAGCAGTTCGGCAAGATCATCCTGCTTCCGGGTTGACGCCTCGAGGCGAGGTCCGTGCGAGGCGGGACCGGACCATGCGCATCATCGGAGGGACAGCGCGGGGAAGAACGATCAGGGCGCCCAAGGGGAGCGCCATCCGTCCGACGGCAGACCGGGTCAGGGAGGCGTTGTTCAACATCCTCCCCCGGGACCTGTCGGGGCGGCAGGTCCTGGACCTCTTCGCCGGCAGCGGAAGCCTGTCCCTGGAGGCATTGAGCCGGGGGGCCGCGTCGGCGCTCCTGGTGGACGAATCGGAGGCGGCGGCGGACCTGATCCGCCGCAACCTGGAGACCCTCGGCTTCACCGACCGGGCGCGAATCTGGGCGGCGCCCGTGGGCCGGGCGCTGAGCCGGCTTGCGGACGAGGGCGCGGGGTACGACGCGATCTTCCTGGATCCTCCCTATGACGGGGGCTGGGTGAACAGGACGATGCCGATGATATCCCGTGCGGGAATACTCAATGCGGGAGGCTCCGCCGTGGCGGAGCACAGCGCGCGGGAAAGAGTCGACGAGGAGTACGGCGGGCTGGTGCGCCGTGATTGCCGGCGGTACGGCGGCACGGTGCTCTCCTTCTTCGAACTGAGCAACTGAGGCGGTCTTTACATGGCGGAAATCAGCGTAGCGGTCTATCCGGGGTCCTTCGATCCCATCACCAACGGGCACATCGACCTGGTGCGGCGGACGCTCCGGATCTTCGACCAGGTCATCATCGCCATCGCCCGCAACCAGGAGAAGGGTGGCTCCCTCTTCTCGGTGGACGAACGCATGGCCACGGTGCGGAAGGTGTTCGAGTCCGAGGAGCGCGTGCGCGTGGACAGCTTCGAGGGGCTGCTGGTGGACTACGCCGAGGAGGTGTCGGCCAGGGTGGTGATCCGCGGGCTGCGGGCGGTGTCCGATTTCGAGTACGAGTTCCAGATGGCGACCATGAACCGCCGCCTCAAGCCGAATATCGAGACCTTCTTCATGATGACCAGCGAGTCGTCCTTCTACATCAGCTCACGGCTGGTCAAGGAGGTCGCCGGACTGGGCGGCGACGTGGCCGCGTTCGTCCCGGAGGTGGTGCTAGAGCAGCTTCTCGAGAAGTTTCCCCGGCCGTAGGAAGGCCCCGGTCCCCGGCTCCGGTTGACAGCGCCATACCGACGGGCTACAACCATCCTGCGGGGTGGAGCAGCCCGGTAGCTCGCAAGGCTCATAACCTTGAGGTCGCAGGTTCAAATCCTGCCCCCGCAACCATTCAGCTCCTCAGAAACACGGACGTTTCTGGGGAGTTTTATTTTGCGTGCGATCATGTCGCGCGCGGCCCGTCATGCGCCGATCCCTTTGTCGGCGAGGAAGCCGCTGAACAGGGCAAAGCACTGTTCCGGTTCCTCGAGTTGCAAGAGGTGGCTGGTATCGGGCACGACGGCGTAATCGATGCCGAACGTCTCGCAGAACAGCTTGCAGCAGGACGCGGTCTTTGCCGCGTCCTCGGGCTCCGGGTCGGAGCCGATGATCAGGAGCGGGCGCGCCGGCGGGCCGGGCTTCCGCCAGATCGGCAGCTCGGTGACCCCGGTATAGAGACCGGCTTCGACCGGGCCCGGGCAGCAGAGCAGCCA
>CAZVUC010000043.1:0-11249 GCA_964630405.1 uncultured Syntrophobacterales bacterium
GTCGCCGTTCTTCGACTCCTCGGTGACGCCCTGGCTCTACGCCACCGGCAACTACTCCAACAAGTTCGCCGGCACCGACGTGGGCGCCATCCTGGGCGCCGCGCGCAAGGTGCGCGACAAGCTGCTGGAGCTGGCGGCGCATCTCCTGCAGGAGCCCGTAGAGGACCTGGAGCTGGCCGGGGGCTGCGTGCGCGCCCGGCACCGCCACGAGCACCGCAAGACCCTGGCCGAGCTGGCGTTCGTGGCCTATCGCGATCTCCTCTCGCTGCCACCGGACATGGAGCCCGGCCTGGAGGGACGGTTCTACTACAGACCGGACATCGCCAACGTGCCCGACGAGAACCGCCGGGTGCGGAACCAGCTCTTCGCCAGCAACGCCGCCCACGGGGTCATCGTCGAGGTGGACCCGGGCACCGGCGGCGTCACCATCCTCAAGTACGGCGTGGTGCACGACTGCGGCACCGTGCTCAACCCGTCCATCGTCGAGGGGCTGGTGCAGGGCGCCACCGCCCACGGCATCGGCGCGGCGCTGTTCGAGGAGTTCGACTACGACGCGGAGGGCAACCTCAAGGCCACCACCTTCGTGGACTACCTGAAGCCCACCGCGGTGGAGATCCCGGACGTGCGCATGGACCACCTGGTGACGCCGTCGCCGTATACGCCTCTGGGGATGAAGGGGGTGGGGGAGGGCGGCGCCATTCCCGCGCCCGCGGCCATCTGCAACGCGGTGGAGAACGCGCTGGCGCCCCTGGGCTGCACCTTCGACCACCTCCCGCTCACGCCCGAGCGGGTGTGGACGGAAATAGAAAAGGCCCGCGCCTCAAAGTGAAGCGCGGGCCTTCGTCATCTTCGTTACGTACCGGCCTGCCTAGACCGTAACGTTGCACACCAGCTCGGTGTAGTCGGCGTCCTCGGGGATCAGGTTCCAGGTCAGCATCCACCTGTACTGGCGCTCGAACTCCTCCTCGGTGTAGGGCTCCGGGTCGACGTAGCGCAGCCGCGGCAGGTAGAAGTCGTCCTCGGTGAGCTCGTTGGCGTAGTGCTCGGGGATCTCGGCCAGCATGTGCTTGATGTACTTCCTGGGGTTCTTGTTGATGTAGGTGACGGACTTCTTGATGGCCCGCAGCATGCGCTTGAGGATCTCGGGGTCCATGTCGGCGGGTCCGTTCTCGACCCCCAGGTAGTGGCCCTCGGTGATCATCTTGTAACCGCGCTTCTGGGCCAGCGAGATCCACGGCTCCATGAGAGTGGCGGCGTCCACCTCGCCGTTCTCCAGCGCCACGAACCGTTCGTGCACGGTGCCGGCATGCACCACGTTCATCTCTTCCCGGGCCACGAAACCCTCCAGCAGGGACAGCGTGTGGTAGTGGGAGCCCTGGTGGTACTGGACGCCGACGCTCTTGTTGGCGAGCTGCATGGGCGCGTTCACCGGCGAGTCGGGGAGCACGTAGATGCCTTGGCACACCACCGCCGGGCGCTTGGTCCAGATGGGGGCGCCGCGCTCGCTGTCGTAGGCCCGCCGCACCTGTCCCCATGAACAGGCCCGCATGATGTCCACCTTCTTCTGCTCGTACAGGAACTGGTAGTTGGTGGACTTCACCAGGGTGTGGTCGGTGCGGCGCGGATCGTCGTCCGCGAACTTGGTCTCGCGCACGCCCGGCAGGAAGATCTCCACCTCCATGCCTTCTTCCTCGAAAAGCCCTTCCTCCTTCGCGACGAACCAGTGAAGGCCCAGGACCGCCTCGGCGCTCTCCACGTTTATCTTGACCAGCTCAGCCATGTCTTCGCTCTCCTTTTCGCGTGGACTGCGAGTCCGTCGGCACCCGGCCCGCCTGCCGGCGTCCGTGGACGGCTCAGGACTTGTTTCTTACAATCCGTGGGGTCCGGGGTCAAGGTCGGAGTCCTGCCGGCTGGGCCGCCTTTCCTTCCCGCGGGGCAATCTGGTACGGATGGCGGACGCCCATGCTCATCGACGTCGCACTGCTGTTCGCCCTTGGCGCCTCCCTGGCGTACGCGTTCGCCGACGTCACCGCGCGCTTCGGCCTGCACCGGGCCGACCCGGCGGTGGGGGCGATGATGGCGCTCACCGCCTCGGTGGTGATGTTCCTCGTGATCGTTCCGGCCAGCGGCGCCGAGTTCCCGGCCTTCGGCCCTCACTACCTGTGGATGGCCGTGGGGGGGGCCTGCAACCCCGGCCTCTTCTTCGTGCTGTTCTTCATCGGCATATCCAGGATCGGGGTCTCCCGCGCCGCGCCCATCAAGGGAAGCTCGGCCATCTTCGCGGCCCTGCTCGCCATGGCGTTCCTGGGCGAGGACCCGGCTTGGTACAACCTCGGCGGCATCGTGCTGGTGGTGGGAGGCATCGGGGTGATCTCCTCCGGGGCAGCGGCGGGCCGCTGGCGCCGGGTGGACATGCTCTGGCCCCTGGGCGCCGCGGTGGCGGCCGCCATTGCCGCGCTGTGCTGGCGCACCGGCATCCAGGCGTTCCCGGACACGGTGGCGGGGACGGCGGTGGCGATCTTCTCGGCCCTGGTAGTGGTCTCGGCCTATACCCTGGCGGTGCGGAGGGACCGGGTGCTGGAGAACGTCCGCGCGAGCTGGCAATTCTTCATCGTGGCCGGCGCCATCGAGGGCTTCGGCAAGTTCCTGTACGCCAGCGCCCTTCAACTCGGCGAGGTCTACCGGATGCTGCCGGTAATACAAACCTCACCTCTTTTCGTGGTGCTGCTCTCGCTGGTGGTGCTGCGGCGGGCCGAGGGGATCACGTGGCGGGTGCCGGCCGGCGCGGTGCTGACGGTGGGCGGGGCGATCCTGGTAAACCTGCGGTTCGGGTGAGGAAGGTTCCGGCTTGCCGGTCAGAACGTGCGCGCCATCCACCGCACCTCGCCGATGATCTCGGCGTCATCGGGCCATGCGATGGCTTCCCGGTCCGGTTGATCGCTTGCCAGCAGCCACCCGTGGGCCCTGTCCCTGGCGGCACGCTTCACCATGGGGCCCAGCGCGGTACGCAGTGCATAGATGCGTCCTGCCCGCCTCCTCCGCTGAGCCCGATTGACCAGCACCCAACAGTTCTCGGGCAGCGTGGGTTCCATGGAGTCACCGTGGACCCTGAGCACTAGGCAGCGGGAGGGGTCCAATCCTTGCCGGCGAAGCCAGTCGCGTCCGAACCAGAGTGTCTCCGACGCCGTGAGCGGATCGGTCGCCGCCACGTCATACCCGGCGTCGAACTCGCCGATCCGCACCGGACGGGCAACGGAACGGTCCGCGGGCGTGTCCGTGTACAGGGCCGGCATCCCGGCGTCGCCGGCGAATTCACGCTTGTCCGCGCCGCGCTCGCGCAGCAGCGCGGTCAGATCCTTGCGCAGCACGCCCCGCAATGATCTTGCCTCGGTCCGCAGAATGCGGATGATATCCTCCTCGAAGGAAGTCGTATTCCCCTCCTCGCGAGAGTCGGCTCCGGCCTCCCTGCCGCGTTCTTCGAACAGCCGCGCCAACGGTACGCCGAGAAACTCCGCCAATTTCTGAAGGTGAGTGAGCTTCCACTCGTTTCTTCCGTTCAGCAGATTCGAGAAGTGGCTGGGCCGGATGCCGATGGCCGCCGCGATCTGTCCCTTCTTTGCCCGTCCGAGCGATTTCTCGTCGTCAATGAAATCTCTGATCTGGTTCCTGGGGTGACGCGGATCTGGCGGGACACTCTTCTTGCGCATTGCAGCCACCCAATAGGGCAAAAAATGTGCAATTGAGGTTTATCGCGGCAATTGTGAAACATGGATACCGTTATTGATGTTGATGTGAATAATGGAGGCCGGATGCAGCATACCTCGCCAGGGCAGTCGACAAATTCATGACGGCTGCGCGGCGGAGGAGTGCCGGAGATTCGAGGGCGAACGTACGGACGGGACCGGGCTGAGCCTGGGCGGTTCGGGCGGTGCGGATGCGGGAGGCGATAGTGTCAGAACGGGATGTCGTCGTCGATGGGAGGCGATTGGAACGACGGCGAAGGCTCGCCGAAGCCCTGTTCCTGTGTCTCCTGGGAGGCGCGGGCGCCGCCGGCGCCGCCGAGGAACTGGACCCGCTGGGCGACGATCTCGGTGGTGTAGCGCGTGTTGCCGGTCTTGTCCTCCCAGGAGCGGGTCTGGATCCTGCCCTGGACGAAGACCTGCCGTCCCTTGGCGAGGTACTGGCCGCACAACTCGGCCTGCTTGCCCCATACGACGATGTTGTGCCACTCGGTGCGTTCCTGGCGGTTGCCGTCCTGGCCGGTCCAGGAATCGGAGGTGGCGACGGAGAAATTGGCTACCGCGCGGCCGCTCTGCGTGAAGCGGACCTCCGGATCCTTGCCAAGGTTCCCGACGACGATTGCAATGTTCACTGCCATAGCGACCTCACCCCATTAGACGGCGTTTGCGTGGACCCTGACCTTATCGCCTGCGCCGTCGGTAGTCAATATTTGCCCGCGACCCTTGACAAGTACGGGGGACACCCATAAAAGGTCTGTTTTGTTGCCCTCTTTCCCATATCGGCAACCAGCGACATTACTTAAGCTCCAGACACTGATCGAAACCGCAGCAAACGATTCCGACGAAATCACGGAGGATTACCATGCGCAATCTGCTAACCAGAATCGTGTTGGGCGCTGCCGTGCTCGGCATGGCCGCGAGCCTGCCGCTGTCCCAAGCCCAGGCCGCCTTTCCCGACCGCAACATCAGCATCATCGTGCCGTTCTCGCCTGGCGGCGGCTACGACGCCATCGCCCGCGCCACCGCCCGGAGCATGAAGAAGTTCCTGCCCAAGGGCGTGAACGTCATCGTCAAGAACGTCACCGGCGCCGCCGGCCGGCGCGCCTCGGTGTTCATGTACCGCGCCAAGCCCGACGGCTACACCATCGCCCACTTCCAGGCTTCCGGAATGCTCGGCGACCAGATGCTTTCGGAAACGCCCGTCGGCTTCGAGACCAGCAAGTACACTTGGCTCGCCCGGGTGGGCGCGGACCCCTTCGGCCTTCACGTATCGGCCAAGGGGCCCCACAAGTCCATCGCGGACCTGCAGAAGGCGAAGCGTGTCACCTGGGGGGTCGAGGGCATCGGCGTGGGACGGTGGCTGGGTTCGTTCCTGGCCGCAAAGGCCTTCGGCATCGACTTTCACGTGGTGGCCGGCTACCGGGGCACGGGCGAGTCGCTGCCGGCGCTCCTGCGCGGCGACTTCGACGTCTGGGCCCAGCCCATCGACCATCCCTCGGTGACCTCCTATCTCGGCACGGACCTGCGCCCGGTGGTTCAACTCGACAGGAAGCGGGCTGTCAACGCCCCAGACGTGAAGACTTCCTACGAGATGGGCTATGACCTCTACTTCAGCGACTTGCGCGCCTTCGGCGGCCCTCCGGGAATACCCGCGGACCGGGCGAAGATCCTGGAGGACCTCCTGCTCAAGGCCATGAGGGACAAGGACTACGTCGACTGGAAGAACGCGTCGTCCATCCAGCTCGTGGAGGGGCCGGCATCCTCGGTCAGCGAGGACCTGAAGTACTACGAGAACCTGTTCAAGGCCAATCTCGACGAGATGCGGAAAGCCGCCAAGGCCAAGTAGGGGGGCGCTTCGAAACCGACCGCGGCCGGTGTTCCATCCCGGCCGCGGATGTGACTTGGCCGCCCGGCGAGACACCGGGAACCGCAAGGGCCACATTCAAGGATCAAATCCATGTGGGAACCTTTTCTCCTGGCCATGGGCATGCTCAGCGAGCCCATGAATCTGCTGGTGCTGGCCGTGGGCGCCGTGTCCGGCCTGATCCTCGGGGCGCTCCCCGGGCTATTCCTGGCCGGCCTCACCATCGGTATGACCTTCACCTTCGGGTGGGACGCCGAAACCGCCATGTTCCTGATGGCGGGGATGATGGGGGCCGCCACCGAAGGGGGCTCGGTTCCCGCGATCCTGCTCAACATTCCGGGGGAGGCGCCCAACGCCGCCACCTGCTTTGACGGCCATCCCATGGCCCGCCGGGGCGAGGCGGGCCGGGCGGTGGGGCTGGCCGCGGCCTCGTCGTTTCTGGGCGCCGTCGTCGGCATGTGCTTCCTGATGATCCTGATCCCCTTCGTGAAGATCATCGTGCTGTCCTTCGGGCCGCCCGAGTTCTTCATGCTGGTGGTGTTCGGCCTCCTGACCGTGGCCTACGCGGCCCGCGGCAACATGCTCAAGGGGCTCGTGTCCGCCGGCATCGGCGTGCTCCTGTCCCTCATCGGCTTCAGCCCGGTTCACGGGGTTCTCCGGTTCAACTTCGGCAGCGACAACTACCTGTGGGACGGAATACCGCTGGTGCCCTTCTTCATCGGGTTGTTCGCCATCGCCGAGCTGGTCAACCACGTGCTGCGGGGCGATACCATCGCCGAGGGCGGCCAGCGTCTCAAGGTGGGGCTATTCGGGGCCTTCAGGGGATTCCTGGAGGTCTTCCACTACAAGACGACGCTGGTGCGGAGCTCGGCCATCGGGATCCTGGCCGGCATCATTCCGGGCATCGGCGGCGTGCTGGCGAACTTCCTCTCGTACTCCATGGCGGTGCAGTTCTCGAAGACCCCGGAGAAGTTCGGCACCGGCACCGCCGAGGGCATCATCGCTTCCGAGGCCTCCAATGACGCCAAGGACGGCGGCGCCTTGCTGCCCACCATCATCTTCGGCATCCCCGGCAGCGCCGGCATGGCCGTGCTGCTGGGGGCTTTCATCCTCCACGGCCTGCAGCCCGGCTTCTTCTTCGTGCGTGAACACATGGAAATCGTGTTCGTGCTGATCTTCGGCTTCGTCATCTCCAACTTCCTCGCCAGCCTCATGGCCGCGTTCGGCGCCGACATCCTCGCCCGGGTCACCACCCTGCGCGTGGGATACGTGGTCCCGGCCGCGTTCCTGCTCTCCGTCGGCGGCGCCTACGCCGCCCGGGAGAACGTCTGGGACATCGGCATCGCCATCGCCGCGGGCGTCATGGGCTTCGCGTTCAACCGGTTCGGTTTCTCGCTGGTGACGCTGGTCATCGGCTTTCTGCTGGGGGTTCGCGCGGAGCTGTCCTTCGTGCAGTCGTTGCAGATCTCCGCGGGCAGCTACGCCATCTTCTTCACGCGGCCCGTCACCATCGTGCTGATGCTGCTGAGCATCCTGCTGCTGTGTCTGCCGTGGTTGACGAGCCGGAAAGCGAAGGCGTCGTCATGAAAGGGTCTACGCTCCTCGGTGTGATCCTGGTGTTCACGTCGCTGTTGTTCTTCGGGTGGTCGTTCTCGTACGGCGGCATGGCAGGCTTCGTGCCGCTGGTGCTGTCGTTCCCGACGGTGGCGCTGGCGATCCTGTGTCTGGCCGGCGAACGCTATCCCCGCATCATGTCGGCCTTCGAGGTGAGCCTTGAAGACGTCCTCACCTCGGCCGCGGGAGCCGAAGGCAGCGTCCCCGGTGAAGAAGTCCAGACAGGCCCCAAGGCCGGCGAGATGGGCCTCATCACCCGCATGTTCCTTTGGTTCGTCGTATTCGGCGTGCTCGTCTTCATCACCGGGTTCTACATCTCCACCCTGGTGTTCGCCTTGGCGTTCACGCGCTTGCAGGGCGGCATCGGTTGGCCCGGAGCGGTCTTCATCACCGCCCTGGCGCTGGGCTTCTTCTACTTCATCTTCGAGGAAACGCTGGCGGTCGACCTCTTCGCCGGCGTCATCTTCGGAGCCTTCATCCCGCCGCTGTAGCACTCTCCCTACGGCGCAACCCAGTTCCCTTCCTCGGAGGATCTCAGCGCGGCGTCCAGCACGCGCTGGGCTGCGAGGCCGTCGGCGAAGCTGGGCGAGGCCGGCGTGCCGTTGCGGATCGCGTCCACGAAGTCGCGCGTGAGCTTGGCGAAGATGAACTCCCCCTGGGCCCGTTGCGGGTCGGAGTCGTCGAGGCCCGTGGTGTAGCGGTCGGGAATCTCCAACGCCTCGGGCGAGCGAGTGTCGCCGCGGGCGCCCCACAGATGGCCGCGCACCCACCCGTCCAGGTTGCGGTCGAGGGTGAACCGCAGCATCCCCGCATCGCCATAGACCTCCAGATTCTGGTAGTTGCTCTTGCGCGCCACCGCGCTCAGGCGGATGCACACGGAGGCGCCGCCGTCGAGCCGGGCCATGAGCGTGAAGTTGTCGTCCACCGTCACCGGCCGCGGCACGCCCCGCTCGTCCATCCGCTCCGGTATGAAGGTGTCGGCCTGTCCCCAGACGCTCTCGAACTCCCCGATGAGCCAGCGGAGCCGGTCCACCACGTGCACGCCGATGTCGCCGAGAACGCCGAAGCCGGCCAGCTCCCGCCGGTGGCGCCAGTAGTGGGTCTGGCCCGGCGCCGCCCGGTTCTCGCTGAACCAGCGGCTCTCCACGTGGAGCACGCGCTCGCCCACGTAACCGTCTTCCATGAGCTCCTTCATGTAGGCCAGCGCCGGAATGTGGCGGTGGTTGAACGCGGTCATGTGCACCCGCCCGGCGGCCTCCGCCTGCTTCAGCATGACCTCGGCCTCCGCCGCGTTCATCGCCAGCGGTTTCTCGCACAGCAGGTGGAGTCCCTCCCGCACCGCGGCGGCGACGATCTCGGCATGGAGGTGCGGCGGCGCGACGATGCTCACGGCGTCGAGTCCCTCGTGGTCCAGAAGCTTCCGGTAGTCCGTGTACACGTGGGGCACGCCGAACTTCCCGGCCATCGCCTCCGCCTTTTCCTTTGTCCGCTGGCAGAAGGCCACCACCTCGGCGTCCTCGGTGACGCTGAAGCCTTGCAGGTGCTGGATGCCGAAACCGCCGCCGATGACGCCGATCCGCACGGGTTGATCCGTTGTCATGTTTCCTCCTGGACGTTACAGGCCACCAGGGTCACGGTTCAGGTCTTTATGGGAGTCGTCGCCTTGGGAACCGCCAGAACGGTGACCGCGGCGACAAAATTGATGGCGCCGAACAGGTAGAAGGTATAGCTCAGGCCGTAGTGGTCGGCCACGGCGCCCACGATTAGCGGGAAGACCAGGGAAAGCGAGGAGCGGCCGACATCCATGAACGTCTGGGCCGCGCCCCAGATCTCCTTGGGCGCGTGCTCCAGGCCGCTGGCCTGGATGATGGGTCCCACCGCGAAGAGCGCCATCCCGCCCAGGGACACCACCGGCAGCAGCAACCAACCGGACGGGAACAACGGGATCGACCCGATCAGCAGCCCGCCCGTGATCAACGAGACGAAGATCGTGCTCTTGCGGCCCCACCGATCCGACATGTGCCCCACGATGGGGGCGAAAACCGTCCCCACCAGCGCCAGGCACCCCAGGTAGACGCCGATGGCGGCCGTTCCCATCTTCATCTCCACCGAAAGGTAGAGGGGCAGGAAGGTCGGAATCAGATTCTCGCCGATGGATCGCAGCCCGGCCACAATGGTCACGCCGATCAATGGAAGATTGGCGAGGACGTCGCTGCGCAGCGCGCGGCCGTAGGATCCGCTCTGCCGGTCCCGCGGCGCGTGTCCCAGCCGTGGCAGCAACAGCCAGAGGAGGAGCGCGGTGACGATGCCGGGCAGGAACTGGAAAGCGAAAACCGTGCGCCAGGTCACCCAGGCGAGCACCGCGCCGACAATGGCGGGCCCGGCGGCGGCGGCGAGGTTGCCGCCCATGGCATGGACTCCCAGGGCGAATCCCATGCGGTCCGGGAACCTGTCGCCGATGACCGCGCGTGCGGGCGCGTGCCAGAGGAAACCTCCCAGCAGAGCCTGGGTGCAAAGGAGCGCTCCGAATATCAGGAACGTGGTGGAGAACCCCTGGAGCGAGAAAAACAGGGAGGGCCACACCAGGGACAACAGCAGGATGCCCTTGCGGTCCTTCAGAAAGTCCGTCGCCAGGCCGCCGGCGGTGATGCTGATGATGTTGGATACGCGTTCAACCGAGCGAAGCGCGCCGAGCTGGGTGTATGTGATGCCGAAGTCTCGGGTGATCAGGGGCAGGGACACCGTCAGGATGCCGTGGAACCAATGGGTAACGCCGTGGCCCGCCGCCAACAGCGTCAGTATGCGGCCTCGCCGCGGCTCGGGCAGAGCCGCGCCCCGGGCAGAGGCCGAAGCGTCGGATGATGCGCTCACTTCAGTTCTCTTGCCTTGGTGACACCGTAGCCTTGCGGGTGCCAGACGCCGAAGCCGCCGCCGATGTAGCCGATGCGCACCGTTCGTCCCGCCATCATTCTTCCTCCTGGCGCTCCGTCACTGGCGCGGGATCGTGGTTCGAGCCGTCCTGGTGTTTTGTCGGCTCCGGGACCATGAGTATCGCGGCCGCCGCGACGAAATAGATGGCGGCGGAAAGATACAGGAAAACAGAGTCAAAGCCATAGCGGTCTTCCACCCATCCGGCAGTCACCGGCAAAATCATTGGCAGTAGGGACTTGGCCACGCCCATGAATATCTGTGCCGCGCCCCAGACCTCCTTAGGTGTGTGCTCGAGCCCGCTGGCCAGGATGACGTAGCCAACGGGAAAGAGCGCCGTCGCGCCCAGGGATACCAGAGGTGGCAGCAGCCAGCCGGACGGATACAACGGGACCGAGACGACCAGGACGCCGCTCGCAATCAGGGATATGAGGATCGTGCTCTTTCGCCCCCACCGATCCGAGACGTGCCCTACGACCGGGAGGCAGACCATCGTCAGCAGCGAGCGGCAGGTCTTGAATGTGAGGATGCGGGTAGCGCTCATTCCCATCGCCGCCGACAGGTAACTGGACAGGAACACATGGAAGAGGCTCGAGGCGCCGGATTGCAATGCCGCCAACACGGTCACGCCGATCAGAGGACGGTTGGCCAATACACCGCTGCGGAGGGCGCTCGCGTAAGATCCGGTTCGGGGTTTCCGCGTCGGGTCCCCCAGGGGTGGCAACAGGAGCCAGAGAAAGAACACGGCGACGGCGCCGGGCAGGAACTGGAAATTGGACGCAGTGCGCCACGTGATCCAAGTGAGCAGCGTTGCCACGACGAAACTCCCGAGTCCGGCCCCCGGCGCGCGTGCCACGGAATGGATCCCCAAGCCGAAACCCATGCGATCGGGAAACTTGTCTCCGATCACGGCGTTCGCCACGGGGTGCCACAGGGAGCCTCCGAAAAAGCCCTGCATGCAAAGGAGCACCGCGAATACCCGGAAGGTCGTGGAGAAGCCCTGAAGCGAGGAGAACAGGCAGACCCCCACCAGGGACACGAGCAGGATGTTCTTTCGGTCCCTCACCAGATCCGTTGCCAGCCCCCCCGCGATTCCCCCAATG
>CAZVUC010000044.1:0-18912 GCA_964630405.1 uncultured Syntrophobacterales bacterium
GTTCGCCACCGAGTTGCCGGTGTCGCCGTGGATCATCATCGCCAGCATGCAGATCGTGATCCTCATCATGGGCGCGTTCATGGAGCCCATCTCCATCATGCTCATCACGGTGCCGATCTTCTTCCCGGTCATCCGCTCCCTCGGCCTCGACCCCTTGTGGTTCGCCATCGTCACCATGGTGAACATCGAGCTGTCGCTCATCACCCCGCCCTTCGGCATGAACCTCTTCGTCCTGAAGGGCGTCTCCCCGCCCGACGTCACCCTCGGCGCCATCTACCGCGGCGTCATCCCCTTCGTGCTCATCAACATCATCGCCCTCGCCCTGGTCATGCTGTTCCCGCCGATCGCCACCTTTCTGCCGGGGCTGATGCGGTAGGGATCTTCCCGTTTGCGTCCGCAGGCCCGTGTACCTACCGCTGTTCCAAATGGTTCACCTTATAGCGATGCCAGCCGGTCAAACGTGTCCGGGTATTTCCGGGCCATGAGGATGAGGGCCGCGGCGGTGTCCGGCGGGCTGGACCTGCCTTGCTCCCAACCCTCGACGGTGCGCACCGGCACGCGTAGCAAGTGGGCGAATACCGCCCGCGATACGTCAAACTCCTCGCGGATCGTCCTGATCATGTCAGGAGTGAGTCCGGGCAGCCGCTTCGCCTCCACTTGGGTCGTACGGAGTGTACGCTTACCGGCTCGGTGCTCCCGAACTTCATGCAATCCCTTCAGGACTTCAGCAGCTATATTGCGTTCAGCCATCTTCGATCTCCTTTACGACCTTGCGCCAAGCCGCCCGCTCCGCATGCGTCAGATCATCCTTCACACCCTTGCCGTACCCCCACGCTACTTCCCCCTTCCAATCTTCGGCAGCACCTCCTCCGCCATCATCGCCATGGAATCCAGGATGCTCTTCTGGTCCAGGCCGGCGAAGTTCATGGAGAAGATGACGTAGTTGGCGCCGGTGTCGGCGATCTCCTGGATCTGCTCGATGCAGCGGGCGGGGCCGCCGACCATGAGCATGCGCTCTTGGTCGAGCTCGTCGTAGCCCCGGGGGCGGACGGTCTTGCGCGCTTCGTAGTAGCGTTTCATGGCGGGGCGGGCGCGGCGTCGGGCGGCTGCGTCCGACTCGGCCACGTGGGTGTGGATGGTCTGGCCTACGTCCAGGGTGGCGGGGTCGTGGCCGTTCTGGCTCAAGACCTCCTTGTAGAAGGATACCTTGCGCTTCACTTCGGCCATGTCCTTGCAACTCGCGAAAGGGATGCCGAGGATGGGATAGCCTCGCTCCCCCGCCACCTGGTAGGAGCCTTGGCTCAG
The DNA here is from genome assembly GCA_964630405.1 of uncultured Syntrophobacterales bacterium. GTDB lineage: Bacteria > Desulfobacterota > Binatia > UBA9968 > JAJDTQ01 > JAJDTQ01. The sequence continues at coordinate 1,306 of CAZVUC010000044.1, forward strand.
GGCGGCGAAATACACGGGCGGCAAGGGGCGCTGGACCGGCAGCACGTTCAGGGAAACGTCGTCGATGTCGTGGAACTGTCCGTGGTACGACACCCGGCCCTCTCGCCATGCCATCTCCACGACCTCCAGGCTCTCCACCAGCAGGTCGCGGTTGTCCTCCTTGACGCCGAAGCCGACCAGCTCCGGCGGCGTGCCGCGCCCCACCCCGAAGTCGAGCCGGCCGCCGCTAAGCACGTCGATCATGGCGTACTCTTCGGCGGTGAGGATCGGGTCGCGGTACGGCAGCAGCGCCACCGCGACGCCCAGGCGGATGGAGTCGGTGCACGTAGCCGCGGCGGACATGAGCACCGTGGGCGACGGGATGACGCCGTGGAAGTCGAAGTGATGCTCGCCGAACCAGAAACACTCGTAGCCCAGGGACTCGCCCCAGCGGACCTGCTCCAGCATCCGCTCGTAGTAGCCCTTGAGGTCGAGCTTGAGCTCCGGGTCGTCGTCGCCGATGATGAACAGGCCGAATTTCACGGGTGCCCTCTTTCGTTGCGGATTGCGAGAGTCTACTATAGAGAGAGACCGCGCCAAGCGGCAAGCCGAGTGGTGACTTGACATGAACATGACACGCAGGAACATGCTCTCTTTCGCCGGCGCTGCGTTGGCGGTGCTGGCAGCCGGCCTCGCCGGTTTCCTTCCCGTCGGCGTGGCCCGGGCCGCCAAGGACAAGACCTCGCGGGCCATCGCGGACTTCACCAAGGGAACGGTGCCGGTGGAGGGCGGCGTCCGCATCGAAGCGCCGGAGATCGCCGACAACGGCGGCTCCGTGCCGATCCGGGTCTCTGCCCGGAATGCCCGGCGCATCGCCGTGTTCAACGACGGCAATCCGTATCCCGACGTCGCCGTTTTCACCTTCGGAAAGGGGGCGACGCCCGCGGCATCGACCCGCATCCGGTTGGCCAAGAGCCAGAAACTGATCGCCGTCGCGGAGATGGCCGACGGCACGTTCCGCATGACCTCCCGCCCCATCATCGTGACGGTGGGCGGCTGCGGCTAAGGGATGGCGATGCAGAAGCCCAGGCCGCGCGTGAAGCTGCCGAAGTCGGTGTCCGCGGGGGTCCCCTTCACCGTCAGGACGCGGATCACCCACCCCATGCACACCGGGCTGTACCTTGACCGTGACGGGAAACGAATCCCGCGCCGGATCATCAACCGGTTCACCGCCCGCTACAATGGTGAAGAGGTGATCTCCGTGGACCTGGAGCCGGCGGTGTCCACCGATCCCTACATCCAGTTCGAGATGGCCGTCCACGAATCGGGCGAGGTGGAATTCGAATGGCAGGACGACGACGGCTCGGTATACCGCCTCAACAGGCGCATCGAGGTCAAGTCGTGACCCTCCCCAACCTCCACGCCGGATGACCCGCTTCACGAAACCCGCGGGTTTCGCGATGCTTGCGCCAGCCCTTTTCGTCCTTCTCGTAGCCACCGGAGCCCCGGGCGCGGACGCGCAACGCGGCAAGGCGCTCTACCAGGAATGCAAGCGCTGCCACCAGGCCGGGCGCGGCGCGAAGCACCGGATCGGCCCGCACCTCAACGACGTATTTGGCCGCCGCGCGGCCTCCCTCCCGAAGTTCCGCTACTCTCCGGCCATGAAGAGAGCCGGGGCCGGCGGGCTGGTCTGGACCGAGGCGACGCTGGACGCCTTTCTGGCCGACCCACGGAAGCTGGTGCCGCGCTCGCGCATGAGCTATGCCGGCATGGCGGCGGCCGGGGACCGGGCGGATCTGTTGGCGTGGCTACGCGCCCTGTCCGGCTCCCGGTCCGCACTGCCGGCGGCGGAACCGACCATGACCGTCGACGAATTCGGCCTCGACCCGCGGCTCCTGGCGGTCGCCGGCGACCCCGAATACGGCGCCTACCTGGCGAGCGAGTGCACCACATGCCACCGCCCCGACGGGGCCGATGAAGGCATACCCTCCATCATCGGTTGGCCCGTCGATGACTTCGTGATAACTCTACAGGCGTACAAGAACGGCAAGCGCCGGCACCAGGCCATGCAGACTATCGCCCGGCGCTTGTCCGACGAGGAGATCGCCTCACTGGCCGTGTATTTCGGGAGACCGCTGGACGGCCGGTGAGAAAGGGGGACCCCATCATGAAAAAGAAGAACAACCGCGGCATGACGCGGCGCCGCTTCCTGGCATCGACGGTTGCGGCATCGGCCGCGCTGTGGGCGCATCCCGTCCTCGGGAAGGGCCGCCCGCAGGTGGTGGTGATCGGCGGCGGCGCCGGCGGCGCCACGGCCGCGCGCTACATCGCCAAGGATTCGAAGGGCGCCGTGGATGTAACCCTGGTGGAACCCACCCGGCGCTACTACTCGTGCTTCTTCTCGAACCTCTACCTCGGCGGCTTCCGTGAGTTCGAGTCCCTCGGGCACACGTACGGAGCCCTTGCGGCCGCCTACGGCATCAACGTCGTCCACGACTGGGCCGTCTCCGTCGACCGCGACAAGAAGACCGTAGGGCTCGCGGGCGGAGGCAGCCTCGCCTACGACCGGCTGGTGCTGTCCCCCGGCATCGACTTCCGTCCGGGCTCGGTGCGGGGCTGGGACCTGTCGCAGCAGAACCGCATGCCCCACGCCTACAAGGCAGGCTCGCAAACGCAACTCCTCAAGGCGCAGGTGGCGGCCATGCGCAAGGGCGGCGTCTACTGCATGGTGGCGCCGCCGAACCCGTTCCGCTGCCCGCCGGGGCCGTACGAGCGGATCTCGATGGTCGCCCACACGCTGAAGCAGTCCAACCCGACGGCCAAGATCCTGATCGTCGACCCCAAGGCGAAGTTTTCCAAGCAGGGGCTCTTCGAGGACGGCTGGCAGCGCCTCTACCCGGGCATGATCGAGCGGGTGGGTCCGGACTTCGGCGGCGACAAGGTCGAGGTGCGCCCGGCTTCCATGGAGGTGGTGATCGACGGCGAGGTGACCAAGGTTGACGTATGCAACGTCATTCCGGCGCAGCAGGCGGGACGCATCGCCGCGGCCGCGGGCATCACCAACAAGGGCGGCTGGGTGCCGGTGGTGCCGCACACCATGCAGAGCCGGGCGGACGAGAACATCCACGTGCTCGGCGACGCGTCGCAGCAGGGGGACATGCCCAAGTCCGGGTTCTCCGCCAACAGCCAGGCCAAGGTGTGCGCCATGGCGGTGCGCGGGGCGCTGACCGACTCGAAGGTGTTCCCGGCGCGTTTCTCCAACACCTGCTGGTCGCTCATCGGGACCGACGACGGCGTCAAGGTCGGCGCCTCCTACAAGGCCACCGACGAGAAGATCGCCAAGACCGACGGCTTCATCTCCAAGACCGGAGAGAGCGCCGAACTGCGCAAGGCGACCTACGAGGAGTCCATCGGCTGGTACGCGGGCATTTCCAAGGACATCTTCGGTTGATGGCGAGGCAGCGGACAGGCGCTTAGGGGTCTGCGCTGCGGTGGAACCCGTCGGGCGACCGGCCGGCCGCCCCTACCGTCGCCACAATCGGCTCACGCGCGGGCAGGGTCCTGGGACCCTGCCCGCGCCGGTTCTTGGGCAAGAAACCTGCCCGTGACCCTTGCCGACACCGCCATGGCCGTGAGCGCCAGGATCGCGGCAATGCTCACGGTCGACACGCCGGACAATCCCGCCCCCACCGTGCATCCGCCCGCCAGGACGCCGCCCACTCCCATCAATGCGGCGCCCCCCATGTAGCGGCCGGTCTGCCGCGGCCCTTCCAGGCTGCTCCAGCGGAACTCGCCGGCGGAAACCGCGGCGACGGCGCTGCCGGCGATCACGCCGGCGACAAGCCCGGTCCCGAACCCCGCGGAAATGGCCGTGGCCGCCATGGTCCAGAACAGCGTGTCGGCCATGGGCCCGGTGAACCCCAGGGACTGCAGCGGCACGGGGTCGAAGTCGTCCAGGAGGACGAAGCCGGTCCCTATCCAACCGAGCGGCACCAAGAGCCCGATCACGGCGCCCATCACCAGGTGCCGCGGCAACGCGCCCGAGCGCAACGCCAGGATCAGAGCGGCGAGCGCCAGACCCCAGGCCCAGACCGCGCCGCCGGGCAGCGCGGTCAACGCAACCCGGCCTCCGGGGTCGATGGTCCAATCGCCGAGGGTCGTGCGCAGCGGCGCCAGGACCCCCTTCATGGTCGCGTAGGCGACCACCGCGAAGACCACCAGGACGAGGACCGACCGCAGGTTGCCGGCGCCGGCAAGGACCGTGAGACGGGAGACGCAGCCTCCGCTGAGCACCATCCCGGCGCCGAACAGCGCGCCGCCCACGAGCACCGAAACAACCGGGAGGTCCGGAGAAAGGAACCGGTGCGCGTCGAAGGAGACCCATCCCGCGGCCACCGCCGCCTGGGTCCCGGCAATCGCCAGAGCCAGTCCCATGGCCCAGACGCCAAGGGCCGGAAGGCATTCGTTCCATTCTCCCACCAGACTGCGCCGGAGGCAGAACCGGCTGCGCTGGGCGAGCACGCCGTAGACGGCGCCGAGCACGAGGCCCAGCACGACGGAGGCCTGCAGCGGAGAGACGTGCTCGAACCCGAGCGTCTCGAACATGGGGGCAATCCCTCCTCTTTCGTTTCGAGTTTCGAGGGTCTACTATGGAAATGTATCACAATGCACGGCAAGCCGTATCCGGCTCGGTCCCTGTCGTCCGATTCCGGCCCGTGGTGAAGGGAGTTGTACGATGAGCGAAAACATAGTCTCGACCCGGACCCAGGAACGCTGCGTCACCTCTTACGCGGCGCGCACCCAGTACAAGCCCGGCGTGGTCCATCCCGGCCATATCAAGGTCAAGGACGCCATCGACATTCACGCCCACGCCCACGCCGGCCAGCAGGACGCCCTCGACCTGGTGAAGAAGGCCACACGCGCCGAAATGAAGGGGATCCTGTTCAAGTCCATCGTCGGCAACGCCGGAAAGGCGGTCCGCGAGTTGCAGGAGCAGCTCGACGGCTGGGCCGCGCAGGAAGGTGTGGCGCCGGTGGCGCTGTTTCCGGGTTTCGTGTGCGGCCGGAATGACGACCCGGTGTCGGCCGAGCTCGCCGAGAAAGCCATCGACGGCGGAGTGGTGGCCCTGTGGCTGCCGGTTTTCAATCACGCCAACACGATGCATATCGTGGGCAGCCGCCGGGAACTCATCGAGCACGACATGAACGCCCAGGGCTGGATCGGCCCCATGTCCTGGGAAAAGGCCCTGGAGCACGGCCGCTACAACCTCGACGAGTCAGGTGAGCTGAAGCCCGAGGTCAAGGACATCATCCGCCTGTGCGTGGAACGCGACGTGGCGCTCTTCTTCGGCCATCCTACCCACAAGGAGATCTTCAAGATCGCCGAGGAGGCGGACAGGGCCGGCCTCCAGCGGCTGGTCGTCGACCATCCCTACAGCCCCTTTCTCGACGTCTCCGTGGAGCAGATGAAGGAGCTCGCCCCGTTGGGCGTACTCTTCAACTTCACCTTCGACGAGCTGTCGCCGCTCCTCGGCGTCGACCCCCAGATCATGTACAACACCATCCGCGAGGTAGGGGTGGAGCACTTCACCCTGTCCAGCGACGCCGGCGAGCCGCTGTTCCCGGACTCCGTGGAAGCCATGCGCCTGATCCGGGGCTACATGGAAGCCTTCGGCCTCACCGAAGACGAGCTCCACACTGTGTGCACCGTCAACCCCGCCAGGGTTGTGGGCATGGAGCTGGATGGCTGACCTCCACCGTATCGCTCTCTCCTCCGCCGATAGCTGACCTCCACCGCGGTCCCCCGCCTTTCCGCGGGCAAAATCGTATACCTCCCGGGCGCTGGACCCTAAAGTTCGGCGCCCCCCGAGCGATTAGTATAGCTGTAGGCGCCGCCCTCGCCTCGACGGCCGGCGCGGCGCCGGCAGAGGCCCGCACACGTGCCGGCGAACGAAACTCCCGCCGGCACCTGGCTCGAACCGGGAGGTCCCATGAGCGTGTCGCATTCCTCCACGTCGCCCCTGATCGGCATCGGTTTCCGCGTTCCCATCGCCAGATGGACACTGGCCAACCTGCATCGCTTCGATGTCCTCGAGATCACCGTGGATCACTACATCAAGGGGGGCGAGTACGCCCGCAAGGCGATCCGGAATCTCGTGGACCGGATACCCCTGGTGCTGCACGGCGTCGGCCTTTCCATCGGCACCGACGCGCCACTCGACGAGGCGTACCTGGACAGCGTGGCGGTAGCTATCGAAGACCTGAAGACGCCTTCCTACAGCGAGCACCTGGCCTGGACCAAGGTGCCGGGCATCGACATCGCCAACCTGCTGCCGGTGCCCAAGACCCGCGCGGCCGCCGACATGCTCATCCCCAAGATCCGCCAGGTCCAGGCCCGACTGCCGGTTCCCTTCTCCATCGAGAACATCTCCTACGTCTTCGACTTCCCGGAGGCGGAGATGACGGACGCCGAGTTCTTCAACCTGCTGTTCCGGGAAACCGGCGTGGGGATGCTGCTGGATGTCGAGAACCTGTTCGTCAACTCCCGGAACCACGCCATCGACCCGCGCGCGTTCCTGGATGCGCTGCCTGAAGCCGTGGTGACCGACGTGCACGCGGCCGGCGGACCGCTGATTCGCCGGCCCTACCTGGACACGCCGTTCCATGCCGACAACCACAGCAGTCCGGTGCCGGAACAGACGCTGGAGCTGCTGTCGCACGCCCTCCGCCGGCAACGCCCGCGCACGGTGATCCTGGAACGCGACAACGACGTCGACCGGGGCGAGGAGCTCCTGGCGGACGTGGCGCGGATCCGGCTGCAAGCGGCGAAAGCCACGGGGAACGAAAGGCCCGACACCCATGAACAAGCTCATTGAAAGACAGACCCACCTGCTGCGCCATCTGACCAGTCAGGCGTTCATCTTCGGCGCCGACGGGCTCGGCGCCGCCGCCCGCGACCCCGGCCTCCAGGGCATGGACGTCCGGCGTCTGCGGCTGGAGGCGGAGTTCTCCTACGACAAGCGGATCCGGCGGATCCGGCAGACCTTCGAGCGTACCGCCGCCCTGCTCGGGCACGGTTTCTCGGCCATCACGCGGGAATTTGCCTCGTTGCATCCACCCGAGACCTACGAGCGTCATCCGGACGCACAATGTTTCTTCAACCATTTCATGGCGCACTGGGCCGGCAAACCGTCCACGCCCGCCTGGGCCGCCGACGTGGCCGCCGTGGAGCTGGCCCTGTCCCGCGCCCGGACGCTCCGGCCCACGACCATGGAAACCGGCGCCCTGGCGGAATGCCCGAGCCGCCCCCCCGCTCAGCGCTATCGCGCCCACCCGTGCGCCCTGTTGGTGCGTTGCGGGCACGACGTACGTCCCCTGTTCGAGCCCGGCCGTTCCGGCGAGCCGGTCGCACGGCGACAGGTCTGCCTCGCCGTCCTGGCCTCTCGCGGCCAGCGCCGGCCCACGGTCATGGAACTGGCGCCGGAAGCCTTTGCGCTCCTGGAGCGTTCCACGGAATGGTCGGCGCCGGAACCGGCCGATCTGGCCACGATCAAGCATCTCGCCGCGCGGGGCCTGATGCTGGCGTGCGGCAACCATGGCTGAGACCAACGGACCGGCGGGTTTGTCCGCGGGCGGAATCACGGGCCACGCGGAACCTTCCGAGGACCGCGCCTTCACCCTCCGTTCTATCGCCGAGCATCTGCTCGCCAACAAGACCGTCTTCGGACCGTTGGTGGCGGCGTCCTTCTTCATCAATCTGCTGGGCTACATCTACCCTTTCGCCTTCCTCATCATCATCGACAAGGTCATATCCAACCGAGGCGCCGCCACCCTCGACGTCATCATCATGAGCCTGGTCTTCTTTCTTGCCTTCGAGGCGATCCTGCGCGGGGCGCGCCACAAGGCCCTGCGCCACGCCGTGCGTGACATGGACCGCTCGCTGCTTTCGAGGCTCATCCGCCATTCCCTGGAGCTGCCCGTCTCCTTCTACTTCCGCAACACCCCGGTGGAGACCCTCTCCCGCATCGAAGAGCTGCGCCACCTGCGGCGTTTCCTGACCAACGCCGTGGTGTTCGTGTTCGTGGACATCGTCTTCGTGCTGCTGTTCCTGGCGCTGATGCTGAACTTCAGCCTCGCCCTGTCCATGATCATGCTGGCCTGCCTGCCGCTCTATATCGCCCCGGCCTTCGTCGTCATGCCCACGTTGCGGCAGTGGAACCAGCAAACCAAGGGCAGCCGGCGGGAGAGCAACGAGGCCGTGCTGGACACCTTCAACGGCATCGAAACGGTCAAGGGGATGCACCGGGAGGAAGCCCAGGAAAACTTCCTGACCCAAAGGGTGGACGATGCCTTCTCCTCCGACGAAGACGCCCAGCACCTGCGCGACTCGGTGACCCAGTACAACCAGTTCGTGAACCGGCTGGCCAGCGCGGGCCTGCTCTGGTTCGGCGCCTCCATGGTGCTGGACGGACAGCTCACGCTGGGACAACTGGTCGCCGTCAACCTGGTGAACATGCGGTTCTCCCAGCCGATGATGCGTCTTTGCATGTTCACCTACGATTTCTCACGGCTCCGCGGCCTCATCCGGGAGGTGGGCACCGTACTGGACGAGCCCGCGGAGCGGCAGCGCGGCCATCTCGTCACGCTGCCCTCCCTGGAGGGTGCAATCCAGTTCGACGGCGTCCGTTTCCGCTATCCCGACGCACGCCGCGATGCCCTCGCCGGTGTGACCTTCGAGATCAAGCCCGGCGAGAACCTGGGAATCGTGGGGCCGTCCGGCTCCGGGAAGAGCACCGTGGCCCGCCTGGTTCAACGGCTCCATCTCGCCGCGGAAGGGCGTGTCCTGCTGGACGGAGCGGACGCCGCGGTGCTGGACCCGGCCTGGCTGCGCGGTCACATCGGCGCGGTGGAGCAGGACTATCCGATGTTTCGGCGAAGCATCGCCGAGAACATCGCCCTGGAGCCCGCGGAGCACCACATGGCCCGGGTGATGGCCGCCGCCAAGGCAGCCTGCGCGCACGAGTTCATCACCCGCACCCCCAAGGGATACGACACCCGGATCGGCGCCCGGGGCACGCTCTTGTCGGGTGGAGAACGGCAGCGCATCGCGCTGGCCCGGGCGCTGTTTCACTCCAAGAGCGTGTTGATCCTGGATGAGGCCACCAGCTCGGTGGACCAGGAGGACGAAGGCCGGATCCAGGAAAACGTCCGCCGCCTCACGAGCGGACGGACCACCATCATCATCGCCCATCGGTTGTCCGCCCTCCGCTACGCCGACCGCATCGTCTGCATGGACCGGGGAAAGGTGGTGGAGCAGGGCTCGCCCGGGGACCTGGCCCGTGGCGACGGATACTTTGCCCGTATGGTGCGCGCCGAGGCCGCGCTGCTCCAGGAACTCCTGCAGCGACGGCGGGAGGCTCCGGCCACGCAAGGCCCCATGGAAGGACGAAATGAATAGACCGCATGCCGTCCTGCTGGTTGCCCTCTGCGTCTTCCTCGTCGGGGCGCTGGCATGGGCCTCCATCGCCGAGGTGGAACTGGCCGCCGTGGCCTCGGGACGCATCGTCCCCCACGGCCAGGTGAAGACCATCCGTTCCTTCGAACAAGGGAAGATCCAGCGGATCGCCGTGGAGGAAGGGAGCGTCGTCAGGAAGGGCGACGTGCTCGTCGAGCTCGACTCCACCCTGGTGGACGCGGAGGTCGCCAAGCATACCTCGGAGCTCGGCAACAAGTCGGTGGAGGCCGCCCGCCTGGAAGCACTCCTGGGCTGGCGCCGGGGCGAACCGTTCCGGCCGCCCGCGGATGCACCCGAGGAGATCGTCTCGGTCAACGAAAGGCTCCTGGCGGACCAGATTGCCTCCCACCGTGCGCGCCTCCGGGAGCTGGACAGCATGATAGCGGAACGCCAGGCCCGGCTTCGGACACTCGGAGCCGGGCTTGCCAAATACGAGAGGCTGCTGCCCATCCTGCGCGAGAGGACGCGGATGCGGGAAACCCTCTACCGCAAGGACCACGGCTCCAGGCTCGATCTCTTCAAGGAGCAGGAGCGGCTGGTGGAGCTCGAAGGAGACCTGGCCCTCCGCAGGGAAGAGCTGGTCCAGGCTGAAGCCTCGCTCGCCTCCCTTCAGGCGCAAAGGCAACAGACGCGCTCCGAGTTCGACCGGGAACACCGTGCCGCCCTCGCCGCCGTGCGGGAGAGAATGATCGTCTTGCGCCAGGACATCCGCCAGGCGCGGGAGAACCTCGCCCGGCACATCCTGTTGTCTCCCGTGGACGGGGTGGTGCAGGACCTGGCCGTGCACACGGAGAACGGCATGGTGGAGCCGGGCGCGCGCCTCATGGTCATCGTACCCCGCAACGCCGGCATACGGGTCGAGGCTCTGGTGGCCAACGCCGACATCGGCTTCATCAAACCGGGCCAGCGGGTCTCCTTGAGGGTCACCACCTTCGATTTCCGCCGGTACGGGGCCCTCCAGGGAACGGTCAGCCACCTGGGCGAGGACGCCGTGAACGCCGGGACGCAAGCCGCCGGCCCCTTGCCCGCGACAGCCGCGCCACCCATGACCGGCCCGATGTTCAAGGCGGTGATCGAGCTCGACCAGGACTACATGGAGGTCGAGGGACGGACGATCCCTCTCGTGCCCGGCATGACCGCGGAAGCGGCGGTCATCCTGGGCAAGCAACGCGTCATCGACTACGTCCTGCTGCCGCTTCGCGGCTACCGGCAGGACGCGTTCCGGGAAAAATGACGCCATCAGGCACGGAGACAAGGCTCATGAACGACAAGGGCAAAGAGTTTCCGCGAGCAACGGACCCGGCGGCTTGGACGCCGGAGGACATCACGCGATCGGCGTCATGGCGCCACGCTTTCACCGGGCGCGAGGCGGCCGAGCTTCTGGCCGCGGCAAGCGATACCGCCGATGAGGAGGGACTGTCCCTCCCGGTCCTTGCTCCGCAGTTGGAGCAGACGGCGCGGGAGCTCAAGTCGGGCGCGGGGTTCCGCGTCCTTCGCGGCTTCCCGGTGAAGGAGCTGGGCAAGGAAGGCACCGCCAAGGCCTTCATGGCCCTGAGCCGCGGGCTCGGTTGCCCCATGGAGCAACCGGGAGGAGTCGACCTGGCCCACGTGCGCGCCGACGCCAAGGGACGCAACGGTCTCGGCTTCCGCGCCGCCGGGGAGCTTCCCTTCCACGCGGACCTCGAGGACGTCATCGGTTTCCTGTGTATCAGGCCCGCTTCCGCCGGTGGCACTCGCAGGTTCGCCAGCGCCGTCACCGTGTACAACATCATGCGGGAGGAGCACCCGGACGAGTTGCGGGTCCTCATGCAACCCTTTCACATGGCGCTTCAACAGCCCCACCCGGAACACGGGCAGAAGTGGACGCGCCTTCCCTTCCTCGGCATCCGGGACCAGGTGTTCACGGCCTGCGCCTATCCGGTCCACATCAAGCAGGCGCAACGCCTTGCCGGGGTTCCCGAATTGACTCCCGCGCAGACCGGCGCGTTGGCTACCTTCAACACCGTGGCCGGCCGGGTGGCGATCTCCATGGAGCTCAAGCCCGGCGACGTCGAGTATTTCAACAACCACGTCGTCCTGCACACCCGGTCCGAGTTCTCCGAGGACCACGGACCCGGTCGCCACCTGCTGCGGGTATGGTTGTCCATGAGCCGCTTCCGGCCGCTGCACGCCGAGCATCCCATTAGCCTGCGGGCCAGGACTACAACGGTCGAGGGTGGGCCGAAGCGGGCGTAAGCCATGGATCTGGGCATCAGAGGCAGGCGGGCGCTGATCCTGGGCGGCTCCCGTGGCATCGGCCGGGCGGTGGTCGACGCCCTGGCGGCCGAAGGCGCGGAGGTGGCGGTCTGCGCCCGGAAGGAATGGGCGGCGAAGAGGGTGGCTTCCGAAGCCGCCCAACGCCGCGGGGTCAGGGCCGCCGGCTACCGCATCGACGCCTGGGACGAGGAGTCGGCCATCGCCCTGGTCAACCGCATCACCGGCGACTTCGGCGCCGTCGACCTGCTCTTCGGGGTAGCCCGGCGTCCCGCGTTGGAAGACAGGCAGCAGCTATCGTGGAAGGAGCGGCTCGACGGCGGCTTCCTGCGCTTCAAGGCTACCACCGAGACCCTCCTTCCAGGCATGCGGGACCGGCGATGGGGCCGCGTCCTGTGGATGGTTCCGTGGCCCGTACGGGGTACCGGCGCCGAAAGGCAGCTTCACTCGGTGACCGGCGCCGCGCTGTCGGCCTGGCTCGAAGTGGTGGCGGCCGAGGCGGCCGAGGACAACGTCGCCCTGAACGTGCTGAAGCCCGCGCCCGTGTCGAGGACCGCGGGACGCACGTGCGGTCGTGACGGTGGGCGGACGGGCTCCCGCAATCCGGCGACAGGCGATGCCCTTTCGGTCTCTCGGGTGGCGGCGGTGGCCGCCTTTCTACTCAGCGACCCCGCCGGCGCATTGTCCGGCAGGATCGTCGAGCTCGGGTGAGACGGCGCCGGTTCCGGCAATCCGGGTTCACGGCGCCGCGACGACGGCGAAGGCTTTAGTAGCCCTGCTCCAGGACCCAGTTGGCGATCTCGATCCTCCTGGCGAACCAGACGTCGGAGAAGCCCTTGGCGTACTTGATGAACTCGTCGATGATCTTGGTCCGGTAAGGCACGCCGGATACGAACGGGTGGAGGTTGAACGCAAAGAACTTCGGCGCTCCCTGCTCCCCCTCCCAGTAGAGGTAGTCGAACTGGTCCTTCATGATCTGGAGCAGGTCCCTGGGCGTGCGCCCGCCGCCGTAGGTGGAGTAGTCGTTGCAGCCAGGCACGTTGTACGGCACCACCGCGACCTTCCGGCCGCCGGCCTCGACGGTATACGGGATGTCCGAGTTGAGCGGGTCCGCCCACCACACGAAGCCCGCCTCCGCCACCAGTTCCAGGGTGTTGTCCGTGGAAGCGTGACCGGGCGACAGATAGCCCGTGGGCGGAGCCCCGAGCACCTTGGTGAAGGCGGCAACGGTGTCCTGGATCGACTTCCGCTCTTCCTCACGGGTGTACATGAAGGCGTACTCGTGCTCGTAGCATTCCGAGGAGAACTCGTGCCCCTGGGCCTGGAATTCCTTGCACTCGTCGGGGAACTGCTCGACCTTCTTCCCGTTCATCAGGAAGGTGGCCTTGAGGTTGTGCCGCTCGAACATGTCCATGATGCGCCAGATGCCCACCCGGTCGCCATACTCGCGCTCGGTGACGGCGGCCATGTTCTGCTTGAAGACCGCGTTCTCCGGCGGCAGCGGATGGCTGACCCGCTGGAGCGAGCCGCGGGTGGCGTAGTTGTCGGGCCATACTTCCCAAGGGATGATGAAAGTGACGCAAATCTTGGCGTTGTCCGGCCACTGGATGGGGCTCGGTCTGGGCATGGTGAAATCTCCTCTCGTCTGATGTTGCTGTGACTCGTGCGAAGGAACCGCGGAAAGTAGCCAAAGACCTATATATAGCCAGCGCCGTTTGGTTGGGCAAACCGGCAGGCACCGGCGGGGTGCCGGCAAGACTCTGTTGATTTTCACGGCAACAGCCGTCAATGTGTCCGTCATGGGCAGCGCAACGAGGACCGGCGCGAGTCTGGCGGCAGCCCTCTTGCTGGCCGGTGCGGTCGCCGGCGGTACCGCCCGCGCCGCCACCATACAGCCGCCCGCACCGGACCAGACAGCCTATCGAGAATTCGTCAGAGAGTTCCGTACGGTTGCCCGCCGCAACGGCATCCCGGGGCCGCTCTACGACCGCGCGTTCCGGGGCCTGACCCCCGACCCGGAAGTCATCGAGAGGAACAACCGCCAGCCCGAGTTCGTATTGCCGCCGTCCCACTACATGGCGCTGGTGGTTACCGACACTCGCATCAGGGAGGGCCGCCGGAAACTCTCCGAGTACGGCGCCGACCTGGACGAAATCGAGCGCCGATACGGCGTGGACCGCCACGTGCTGGTGGCCGTCTGGGGCATGGAAACGCTGTATGGAAGCCTGCGCGGCGAGCGCAACGTCATCCGCTCGCTTTCCACCCTGGCCTACAAGGGCCGCCGGGCCAAGTTCGGGCGCAACCAACTCCTGGCGGCGTTCAAGATCCTCAAGAGGGGCGACACCACCCTCGACCGGATGACCGGTTCCTGGGCCGGCGCCATGGGCCACACGCAGTTCATCCCCACCAGCTACGAAGCCTACGCGGTGGACTTCACGGGAGACGGCCGCCGCGACATCTGGGACACGCCGCTGGACGCGCTCGCGTCCACGGCCAACTACCTGCGGCGAAACGGCTGGTTGTCCGGACGACCGTGGGGCCATCAGGTGGACCTGCCGGAAGGTTTCGACGCCGGGCTCGCCGACCCGAAGAATGAAAGAGAGGTCCGTCAATGGGAACGTGCCGGCCTTCGGCGCGCCGACAACCGGGCCTTTCCCCATTCACGGGACCGGGCCTATCTCTACCTTCCGGCGGGAGCACGAGGGCCGGCGTTCCTGCTGCGCCAGAACTTCCGGTCGATCATGCGCTACAACCCCGCGCACAAGTACGCGCTGGCGGTGGGGCATCTCGCCGACCGGTTGCGAGGCAAGGAAACCGTCCTGACCTGGCCCGACGGCGTCGGTCCCATCGCGGAACCGGAACGAAAGGAACTGCAGCGGCTTCTGGCGGCGAGGGGATACGACATCGGCGAGGTCGATGGGATCATCGGCCCCAAGACCCGCGCCGCCATACGGGATTACCAGGAGAAGAAACGGCGACCGGTGGACGGCTTCCCGCGGCCGGAGATACTGCGACTCCTGCGTTCCGACGCCTCTGCCGGCGTGCCGCGCCGCGAATAGGCTTGCGAAACCGCTCAGCGGGTTCTATCGTCGGGGGCGGGCGGAACGGTGACGGCGTGGGCATCGACCTCACCCGTGTGCCCGGTAAGACCGGAAGACAAATGGAGAACTGAAATGCCAATAGCCGAACTGGACGGACTGGAGATCTACTACGAGCGGCAAGGCGCCGGAGAGCCCGTGTTGTTCGTGCCGGCGTCATGGTGGCCGTCGGACCCATGGAAACTCCAGGTGGTCCCCACCCTGAGCCAAAACTGGGAGACCGTGATCATGGACTGCCGCGGCACCGGTCGCAGCAGCCAACCCGAAGGAGGCTATACCGTCACCCAGTTCGCCCAGGACTGCGCCGCGCTGCTGGCGCATCTCGGCATTTCGCGCTGCCACGTGGTGGGTTTCGCCATGGGCAGCCAGATCCTCCAGGCCCTGGCCATCCAGCGGCCTGACCTCGTGGCCACGCTCACCATGTCCGCAAGCGGCCCCGGGTCCAGAACCCTCGGCGGCGACCCACGGGAACTGTCTTCCGATGCACACGGCGAGATCCAGAGAATGGGATTCGAGCAATACATACGATCCCACGTTGACAACGACGGCATGGCGTTCAACCCGTCGTTCTATCACGCCAACCGCGAAGCCGCCGCGGCCCTGTCGGATGCCTTGTGGTCGGGACAGTCCACTGTGGAGATGTTTCGCCGCCACGAACTCGCCCGTCTGAGCTGGGATGCCCTGGCCACGGCCCCGGAGGTCCAGGTGCCGACACTGGTGCTTTGCGGCGAGGACGACGAGGTCGAGCGGCGCGGCAGCACCCCGGTGGGCACCGCGCGGCTACTGGGACAGGCCATACCCGGGGCCGAGCTGGCGCTCATCCCCGGGGTCCGGCACATGACCTTCTGGGACGGCACCGGCGCGCTGGAGGCGCTGCGGGATTTCCTGGCGCGCCATTCGATCGGATAGTCGCGCGACCCTTCCGGAGGCCTTCATGCTCCAGGTCAAGGAACTGAAAAAGATGCGGCGGCGGCCGCGAGTATACACCTTGTTTCGGCCGGCCCCTGTCCTAAAACCAGGACCACCTCAATTCAAACGTTCACCGGTATCCGGCGAAAAGTACGACACCTTGCTGAGATCGAAGGCCAGGTCGAGAGTCGAGCCGGGTTGAGCCTGAGTTTCGGAATGAAGTCGCGCCGTGACCTGTTTGCCGCCAAGCACGGTGACGACAAAAGTGTCGGCGCCTGCCGGTTCCACCATGTCGATCAGGCATTCCGCCGTGTGAACGTCTTCGCCGGCGCGAAATCCCGCCTCCGCGATATCCTCGGGCCGAAGCCCCAGGATCACCTCTTCAGGCAGATCCTCGCCGTGGCTGTCGATCAACACGAACGGCGAGGCCCCCGCCCGCTCAATCTCGATCCTCGTGCCGTTGCCGTCTCGCGATGTCCTGGCCGGGATCAGGTTCATCGCGGGGCTTCCCATGAAGTCGGCGACGAACAGGTTGGCCGGGCGTCTGTATATTTCGGCCGGTGAGCCGATCTGCTGCACGACCCCATCCTTGAGAACCACGATCTTGGTCGCAAGCGTCATCGCTTCGATCTGGTCATGGGTCACGTAGATCATCGTGGCACCGAGATCGTGATGCAGCTTCTTGATTTCCAGGCGCATCTCGACTCGCAGCTTGGCGTCGAGATTCGACAGGGGTTCATCGAAGAGGAATAGTTGAGGATCGCGCACCAGCGCCCGGCCCATGGCCACCCGTTGGCGTTGGCCGCCGGAGAGCTGACTGGGGCGCCGGTCGAGAAGCGCCTCGATCTGAAGCTGCCGCGCCACGTCCTGCAACTTCCTGGCCTGGCTCGCCCGGTCCACCCCGCGCACCTTCATGCCGAACGTGATGTTCTTGGCCACACTCATGGTCGGATACAGCGCGTAGGACTGGAACACCATCGCAATGTTGCGGTCCTTGGGGCTCACGTGAGTCATGTCGCGTCCGCCTATATGGATCGTCCCTCCGGAAATCGGCTCGAGCCCTGCAATGCAGTTCAGCAGGGTGGACTTACCGCAGCCCGACGGACCCACGAGCACGAGGAAGCCCCCGGCTTCCGTGGAAACATTGATCCCTTTCAGGATTTCCACCGCGCCAAAGCTCTTGCAGAGATTCGTTATCTCGAGGATCGGTGTCATCCGATCATCCTTTCACGGAGCCCGCGGTCAGCCCACGGATGAAGTATTTGCCGGCCAGGGCGTAGACGAGCAGCGTAGGGAGCGCCGCGATCATGGCAGCGGCCATGTCCACGTTGTATTCCTTCACGCCGGTCGTCGAGTTCACGATATTGTTCAGAGCAACCGTCACGGGTTGCGTCCCTGCCTGGCTGAAGCTCACGCCGAAGAGGAAGTCGTTCCAGATCTGGGTGAACTGCCAGATCACGGTGACCATCAGGATAGGCAGGCTGAGCGGCATGAATATGGACCAGAAGATGCGAAAGAAGCCCGCACCGTCCACCTTGGCCGCCTTCACCAACTCGATGGGGATGGTGACGTAGTAGTTCCGGAAGAACAGCGTCGTGAACCCGATGCCATAGACCACGTGAACGAAGACCAATCCGGAAATCGTGCCTGCCAGGCCCATGACCCCCAGCATCTGCGCCATCGGCAGCAGCACCACCTGGAACGGTATGAAGCAACCGAACAGCATCAGCGAGAAGATCAGGTTCGCACCGCGGAACTTCCATTGCGCTATCACGTAACCGTTCACCGCCCCGAGAAGGGTCGAGATCGCCACGGCCGGCACCGTTAGCGCCACGGAGTTCCAGAAGTACGGCCG